>JBBRWX010000063.1:0-14329 GCA_038248935.1 Actinomycetales bacterium | reverse complement strand
GCGGATGGCAACACCGTTGAATTGATAGCGTCCCGTGGCATCCGAAAAGTGACCGTAACCATCGGCGTGGTCGTTCCGATGATCAGGCCTCTGCTTGTCATTGACGGTGACACCAAGCGTCACCACAGTGCCCGTGTTGTCACCCTTGATGATGAGCGTTGATGCGCCCCTGGAGGACGATGGGATCTTGAAGGACACCTGGGCGGTGCCCTGCTCGTCGAAATTGTCCGTCGGCAAGGCGTTGGTCACTGCGTAGCGGCCCATCTTCTTGCCGTCGAGATAGACGGTGACCTTGCTGTCGACAGCGTCGTTCGGCCCGGTCATCATCAGTGAGCTCACGCCGAACGTGACGGTGTCTCCCACGGTGAACGTGCGACCGTCAAGCCCCGTGATGCCCACGGCATGCTGGCTGCCGTCGACGGGAAGCGTGCCGTTCGCGGCGAGGTAGTCAACCTGGGCGTTGAGATCGATACGACCGGAGTCTGCCTTGTGTGCTCCCGAGGCGAGGGTGGTGAAGTTGTCACCTCCCGACGCGAGGAACGAGTTCACCACTACCTTGAGGATCTGGCCATCAGTGATTGGCGCACCGTTCAGGCGCATCTCGAGGATGCGGCTTCCCGCGGCGGCCATGGGGTCATACGTGTAGGCGAATCCCGTGGAAGTCCCCAGGCGAAGGAAGGGACGCGACGAGCCCGCGGGCTGCCACTGCTCCTCGAGCACGGCCCGCAACTGCGTGCCCGTCAGGTCCATCGTGACCAACGTGTTTGCGAAAGGCTGGACCATCGCGGCTTGGGCGTAGGTGACGTCGCTCGGATAGAGCGACCGGTCGCCACCAGCGGCCCCAAGAAGATCGGCGCGCAGGCCCCCCGGGTTCATGAGGGCGATCTGAGCGCCCAGTTCCTGGGTGGACCAGAGCTGAATATTCGCCACCACGTTGCCAAGCGTCGATTCCGCGCCGCGCGCGGAGCCAGGTGACCCCGTCGCGGTGCGGGCCCTGTAGAGGGGCCCCTCAACCTGGCCCAGAACGGCGGCCCCGAGCACGCTCGATTCGGCCACCGCGGCGCTCACGATGCCCTGGACTGCGGCGTTGGGTGGGAAGGCGTTGTACAGGCTCACCGTGCTGGTGTCGAGCCCCGTCACGGTGCCTGCGGCGTCAAAAGTGAAGAGCAACCTGTCGAGGTTCATGCCGTACTGGCCGGCCGAAACTACCGGTCGATCGGTGACTGCCCGTCCCTCCGCGGCCCACTCAGGAACGGGCACGTGGTGGTTGTATGCCAAGTGAGTGTGGCCGGAGATCACCGCGTCGATGTCGGGAGACAGGTTGGCGAGCATGTCGCCAAAGTCGTTCGAAGGATCTACGGCATCTGCGTAAGCGGCGCTCGGGGCGCCCTCGTGCACCAGCAGAACGATGAGGTTTGCCCCATCTGCCTTGAGCGCCGTCGCCGAGCGATTCGCCGCGACGTACTCCTTCTCAAACGTGAGCCCAGTGACTCCCGCAGGCGAGACGAGCGTCGGCGTCTCATTGGTGACCACACCGATGAAGCCCACCTTGACGTCGCCAAAGGACTCGGTCCAGGTTTCCGGAAGCGCCGGGTCTCCGGTGCCCGCGTCACGCACGTTGGCGCCGAGATACTGCCAGGCCGCGCCCCCGTAGGGGTTGGTGACGGGGTCGTAAGGGGCCATCACGCGACCTGTGAGGTCCGCGTAGCCCTGGTCAAACTCGTGGTTGCCCACGGCCGACACCTCGAGGCCCATCGCGTTGAGCGCATCGATCGTCGGCTTGTCCTTAGCCACGAAGCTTTCGAAGGTCGAGGCGCCGATCAGGTCGCCTGCGGCGGCGAAGACAGTATTCGGGTATTCCGCCTTGAGCGCGTCGACCGCGCCCCCGAGCACTGCGGCACCCGCGTTTCCCGAAAACGCATCGGGGAGAAGGCGCCCGTGGAAGTCATTGATGCCGAGCACTTGCACGGTGGTGGACGAGGGGTCCGGGGGCAGGGCGGCGTTTGCCGGCACCGCGAACGAGGCAAACACGGCGGCCAGAGTGGCCACCGCGAGCGCCCCGTTGCGGGCAGTTTTGAACGGATGCACGATCGCTCTCTTTCGTAGAGGGGTGGGCATTTTGCCGCTTTTGTGTATTTCGCGGTATAGCTCGACGCTATATCTATCGCAACGAGACCGCCACCGGGGCGGCGCGCCGTCACGCGACGCTCAACAGAAAGTCACCCTCTCGTCATCTGCGACGAAAACTCTCGACACGGGCATCGCCCTGCGACTAGCGTTCCAGATCATGGAGTTCTATCTGGCGATGATCGTGGGCGCGATGACGGGCTTTGGGGCCGCCACCGCGCACGCGTCATTCCAGGGGAAATGGTGGCTAAGCATTCCAGCCGGAGCACTCGGCGGGCTGGCGGGTAGCGCACTGTGGGCCGGGTCCCTCGCCGCTTATCTCCAGGACTCCACCGTGGCGGGAACGGCCGTCGCCGCGGTCATCGGGGGTGCCGCCGTGAGTGTCATTGCGGCCATCGTGCGCAGGCTCGTCGTCTCACTGATGTAGGCGGCACCGCGCGATGAGTCGGTCGCCGCTACCCTAGTGGCAGTCGAAAGGTTGCCGTGAAGCTCATCATCCAGATTCCATGCCTCAACGAGGAGGAGACTCTCGCCTCCGTTCTTGAGACGATTCCCACCCACATCGAGGGAATCGACGAGATCGAGATCCTCGTGATCGACGACGGATCGACGGACCAAACGGTGGACGTGGCCCTCGCGCACGGGGTTCACCACGTCATCTCGCACACGTCGCGCATGGGCCTTGCGCGGTCATTTCGCGACGGCGTCGACTACGCGATGTCGCACGGCGCCGACATCGTGGTCAACACCGATGGCGACAACCAGTACCCGCAGGCGCGCATCGGCGACCTCGTTGCCCCGATTCTTGCCGGGCGTGCCGACATCGTCATCGGCGATCGCCAGACGCACACGATCGAGCACTTCTCGGTATTCAAGAAGGTCATGCAACGCTTCGGATCCTGGGTAGTCAATCAGGCCGCGGGTACCGAGCTTCCCGATGCCGCATCCGGATTTCGCGCCTACTCGCGCTATGCGCTCTACCGACTCAACGTGGTGACGCAGTTCAGTTACTGTATGGAAACGATCATTCAGGCGGGCAACAAGTCGCTCGCGATCGCATCGGTCGAGATCGACACGAACGCGAAGACTCGCGAGTCGCGACTCTTCAATAGCGTTTTCGAACACATGGCCAGGTCGGGCCAGGCGATCCTGCGCTCATACATCATGTTTAAGCCGTGGTCGGTCTTCGCCGCGCTCGGCATATTCCTTGGTGTCATCGGCGTGATCCCCTTCGTGCGCTACGCGATCCTGCTCGCCGATGGTGACAAGGGCAATCACTACCAGTCGCTCATGCTGGGCACCCTGCTGCTGATTGGCGCCGCCCTGTCGATCGCCCTGGGCGTCCTCTCCGACCTCTCGAAGACCAACCGCATCCTCGGCGAGGATCAGTTGTTCCGCATCAAGGAGCAGCAGTACGGTCCCGCGCTTCCCGCCGCGACCGCCGCGCGACTGCGCCAAGAGCAAGGCCAATAGCGTCGGCGAGAGTCATCGCAAAGCGGCTGAGAAGAGCGAAAGCGAGGGCCTGGGGGCCCGTCACCACGGAGCCGAGCAGGACGACAAGCGCGCCTTCGCGAACCACCGCTCCCGCGGGCGCAAACACCGCCAAGAAACCGACGAGCCACGCGAGCGAGAACGCGCCAGTGGCGAGTCCATAGGTCGCGTCGGAGCCGCCCAATGCCGTCAGCAAGACCCACGCCTGCGCGCCAAGCGCCGCCCAATTGAGCGCCGACCAACCGGCGGATGCCGCGAGCGCCTTGCCGCCGATGCGCGGCACCTCGCCTTGGCGCCGCAGCACCTTCAGGGCGAGCGCAAGCAGCCTGGTGAGCACGGCGGGGATGAGGGTGACCGCGAGCGCGAGGGCAAGCACGAGGACCCACCAGTACGCGAGGATCGAGCCCGACGAAAACAGGGCGAGCGCCACGGCGCCGACCACACCCGCCATCACAACCCCCACGGCCATCGCCACGAGCGATCCGACCGTCGCCCGCGCGCGCGTGACACCATGGGCGCGCGCGAATTCGGCCTGGGCGACGACCGGCCATACGGCGCCAGGCACGTATTTTCCCGCTTGAGAGACGAGAAACACGCCCGAGGCCTCGCGCAGCGGAGCCTCGAGTCCTACCGACCGCATCACGGTGCGCCACGAGAGCGTGTTGAAGGCTAGGGCGACAAGGGCGAGGCCCGTGGCTAGCGCCACCCGGGCCCAACCCACGGTGGCGAGGCTGTCAGAAACCCCGGCCCACTGCCGCGCAACGGCCCAGGCGATCAGGCCCGCGGCGACCGCGAAAAGCCCCCACCGAAGCAGCGGCCCCAGGCGCGCGCGATTCACTGCCAACCCTTCACAGCGAAACCCGCCACTGCCACATCCTGGCGACTCCCTCATCGAGGCTCACCGTGGGTTGCCAGCCAAGGGCCTCGCGCGCTAGACGCGCATCGAGGGTCGAGTGATCCGTGTCGGTGGCGCGCGGCGGGTGGCGAACAGTGTCGAACCTCGCGGGTGCGACCGCAAACTCGAGGGATTCCAACAGACGGCCGAGAGTTGTCGGGTGCTCGGTGCCGATGTTGACGACGGCAGGCGGGGCGTCCGCGACATGGGCGGCCACGACGGCGCTCGCGATGTCGTCGACGTACACGTAGTCCCTGGTAGACGAGGGGTCACCGTAGAGATGCACCTCGCCGCCGCTGAGGACCGCCTCCATCCAGTGGGCGAGGACACCCTGACCCGGAGCGGGCCGCTGGCCGGGGCCGTAAGCGTTTGACACCCGCAAGGACACCGACTCGAGGCCGCTATCGGCGAGCTGGTGCTCGAGGTCTAACTTGGCCGAGCCGTATTCGTTGACGGGTGCGGGCTCCATCGTCTCCGAGTAGGGAGGCAGAGCTGGCGGACCGTAGATGGTGCCACCCGACGAGAACGCGATCACGCGAGGAGGCCTCTCCCACGACGCGAAGTGCGTCAGCGCCTCGGCGAGGTCGGCCTTGTCTCTCTCGACAAGTTCGGGCCGTTCCGATGCCAAGCGCGGATTGATGCGTGAGGCACACCACACCACCGTGCGAACGGAACTGGCAGACTCGTCGAGGACGCCGTCGGCAAACAAGGGCTTATCCAGGGTGAATCCGGCGGCGGCGCTCCCCACGACATCGAGTGCGTTCATCACTGCGGCGCCAAGAAATCCGGAGGAACCAACCACGGCTACCTCGTACACTTGGGCCTCCTCATATTACTCACGGTGGATAAGCCTATGACCCCGCACTCCTCGCGACCCTCGCTTCTCATTCTTGCCTCGACGTACCCGGCGCGAACGGGCGACGGCACGCCCTCCTTTGTGCGCGATCTCGCGGTCGGGTTAAGCGATCAATTCGCCCCGCTCGTCTTGGTCCCCGCCGTGCCAGGCGGCGCAGCGTCGGAGTCCGCCGACGGCATCCGGGTGACGCGGTACCGCTTCTTTCCCAGCCGTTGGGAGGATCTCGCATCGGGCGCGATCTTGGAGAACGTGCGGTCCAAGAAGTCGCGGCTACTTCAGGTTCCCTTCTTCATGGCCGCGCAGTTCTTTGCGGTGCGGCGAGCGGTGCGACGCGAGCGCCCCGCGGTCATTCACGCGCATTGGATCATTCCGCAGGGCGTCGTTGCCAGGTGGTCCGCACCCCGCGTGCCCCTGGTAGTCACGACCCTGGGCGGCGACCTCTATGCGCTCGGCGACCCCGTGTCGCGGGCGATCAAGCGCAGCGTGCTGCGCCACGCCCGCGCCGTCACCGTCATGAATGCGGACATGCGCGAGCGCGCCATCGCGTTGGGCGCCAACCCGGACACCACCCACGTGATGCCCATGGGAGCGCAGGTTGCGCAGTTCGCCGATGCCGCCACGGGGCGGGCTTCTCGAGCCACGGCGGCCGACGCACCCGTGCGCCTCCTGGCCGTGGGCAGGCTCGTCGAGAAGAAGGGCTTCCACCTTTTGCTGGAGGCCTTGGCAACGATCGACCCCGCGCTGTGGCGCCTCACGATTGTGGGCGACGGGCCCGAAGGGCGCTCTCTTGAGTCCGCCGCCGCGGACCTGCCCGTCGCCTTCGTCGGCCAGCTCTCCCGGGACGACCTCGCCAGGGCCGATGCCGATGCCGACGTCGCCGTCTTCCCCTCGGTGCGAGCGGCGAGCGGCGACCAAGACGGCCTCCCGGTCGCACTGCTCGAGGCCATGGCGTCCGGATGCGCGGTGATCGTGTCAGACCTTCCTGGCCTTGACGAGGCCGTCGAGCCCGACGTCTCCGGACTCATCGTTCCGAGCGGCGACGTGGCCGCGCTACGTGAGGCCCTCGCCACGATCATCGGCGATGCCTCACTGAGGGCCTCGCTTGGCGCGAACGCCGCTGTCCGAGCGCAGTCGTTTGACGTGGCCGCCGTAGCGGCCTCCTACGCGGAAGTTCTCGGCACCGCGGCTTCTCGTTAGCGCCCCAGGCGCTCGTACTTCATCTCGGTCTCGAGCTTCTGGGCGCGCCACCATGGTTCGTTCTTGCGATACCAGTCGATGGTCGCAGCGAGCCCGGAGGTGAAGTCCTTGTAGATCGGCTCCCAGCCCAGCTCGTCGCGAAGCTTGGACGCGTCGATCGCGTAGCGCATGTCGTGGCCGGGACGGTCGTTGACGTGATCGTAGGCATCGGCCGGCTGGCCCATCTGTTCCAGGATCATCTCGATGACGGACTTGTTGTCCATCTCGCCATCGGCGCCAATGAGGTAGGTCTCGCCAGCAACACCCTTGTCGATGATGGTCCACACGGCACGGTTGTGGTCGTCGACGTGGATCCAGTCGCGGACGTTCTCGCCCTTGCCGTACAGCTTGGGGCGGATGCCGTCGAGCACGTTGGTGATCTGACGGGGGATGAACTTCTCCACGTGCTGTGCGGGGCCGTAGTTGTTGGAGCAGTTCGAGATGGTCGCCTCGATCTTGAAGCTCCGCACCCATGCGCGCACCAGCAGGTCCGATGCGGCCTTCGACGACGAATACGGCGACGACGGGTTGTACGGGGTCTCGGCCGTGAACTTGGCAGGGTCATCGAGTTCGAGGTCCCCGTAGACCTCGTCCGTCGAGATGTGATGCAGCTTCTTGCCGTGACGGCGCACCGCCTCGAGCAGCTGATACGTGCCGATGATGTTGGTCTGGATGAAGGGCCACGGGTTGTCGAGCGAGTTGTCGTTGTGACTCTCGGCGGCAAAGTGCACCACGAGGTCGTGTTCCTTGACCAGGTCGCTCACCAGCTCGGGATCGGCGACGTCGCCCTTGACCAGCGTCATGCGCGGGTGGTCGGGAAGCGAGGCCTCATTGCCCGCGTACGTGAGCGCGTCAAGCACGGTGATCTCGGCGTCGAAACGCTCGTGGAGCGTCAGCCGCACAAAGTTGGATCCAATAAACCCGGCGCCGCCGGTGACAAGAATCCTCATGACTGCCTTCTTCCTAGTTCTGAGACAAACGCAGCGACGGCATCGGCCGTAGGGAGCAGGCCCGCGTCGCGAGCCTCGAGCAGGGTAGGAGCGGCCTCGTCCTTGGCGCTGAGCAGGAGAGCGATCGCCGTACCGTCGCGGGCCACCGTTGGCCAGGCGATCCCTACGGTCGGGTCAAGCGGGTGGATGCCGTGCTCGCGGCCGGGCGCGTAGGGCGTGGAGCACAGGTACATCACTGTCGAGCCGTCCTCAAGCGACATGAACGCGTGACCGAGGCCCTCGCTCAGGTAGATCGATCGCCGGGCGGTGTCGTCGAGTACAACCGTGTCCCACCGGCCAAAGGTGGGCGAGCCGACGCGAATATCCACCACCACGTCGAGCACGGCACCCTTGACGCACGTCACATACTTGGCCTGGCTTGGCGGGACATCGGCGAAGTGGATTCCGCGCACCACACCTGCGGCGGACACCGAACAGTTCACCTGACCGAGGCCGAGCTCGTGGCCCACCGCCTCGGCAAAGACGCCGTCCTTAAACACCTCGAGGAACAGCCCTCGGTCGTCACCCAAGAGACGCGGGGTGATCTCCCACGCGCCTTTGATCGACAGTTCCCTGTAATCCATCGGGCCTCCTTTGCCTTGATCAGCCTAGTAGTCCAGATAGCCTGGTTGACGTGAACCTCATCGAAGCCCGCATCCTTATCACCGGCGCCAATGGCATGCTCGCGACCGACGTCATCGACGCCCTCCGCTCCGCAGGTGCGACCCACCTCACGCTGACCGACCGCGACGAGCTCGACATCCTGGATGCCGCCGCGGTCGCCGCCGCCGTTGCGGAGGCAGACCTGGTCATCAACTGCGCCGCCTATACCGCCGTCGATGCCGCCGAGGAGAACGAGGACCTCGCGCTCGCGATCAACGCGACCGGCCCCGCTCACCTGGCCGCGGCGTGCGCGGCATCGGGCGCACGCCTGGTCCACATCAGCACGGACTACGTGTTCGCGGGCGACGCCACGGAGCCCTACAGGGAGGACGCGCCCATGGATCCCGCGGGGGCCTACGGTCGCACCAAGGCCGCTGGAGAGACCGCGGTGCGCGAGTCGGGAGCCGATGCTGTCATCCTGCGCACCGCGTACTTGTATGGCCGCGGCGGGCCGTGCTTCCCCAAGACGATCGCCAAGGCGGGCAAGGCGCGCGGCGCGCTCAGTGTCGTGGACGACCAGATCGGCCAGCCCACGTGGACGCGCGACGTGGCCACCTTCGTGCTGCGCTTGCTCGAGGCCGACGCTCCGGCCGGCACGTATCACGCGACCTCGTCTGGGCAGTGCTCGTGGTTCGACTTTGCTCGCGAGATCGTCGCATCGGCGGGCCTTGGCGACATCGTCTCCCCCACCGACTCGAGCGCGTACGCGGCCAAGGCTCCCCGCCCCGGTTGGTCAGTGCTCGGGCATGACGCCAGCGGGGCGCTCGGCATCGAGGGCCTTGGCGAGTGGCGCGAGCGATGGCGCGCCGCAGCCGACGAGGTGCTTGAGGGCGTGCTCGACTAAAAACTCCAGGGGCCTGGGCGGCCCGAGGCAGACGTGCTACTTGCCTTCGTCGAGAATCTTCAGCAGGTACTGGCCGTAGCCGGACTTTGTGAGCTTCTCCGCCCGCTCGCGCAGGCCGTCGTCGCTCAAGAATCCGCGACGCCACGCCACCTCTTCGGGCGAGCCGATGCTCTGGCCCTGCCGGTGCGACACGGTCTGCACAAACTGCGAGGCCTCGATCAGCGAGTCGAACGTTCCCGTGTCGAGCCACGCGGTGCCGCGAGGGAGCACGCCCACCTGCAGCTTGCCCGCGTCGAGGTAGACGCGGTTGACGTCGGTGATCTCGTACTCCCCGCGCGCCGACGGCTTGAGGTCGCGCGCGATCTCGACCACGTCGTTGTCGTAGAAGTACAGGCCGGGAACGGCGTAGTTCGACTTGGGCTTGGCGGGCTTCTCTTCGAGAGAGATCGCCTTGCCCGATGCGTCGAATTCGACCACGCCGTACGAGGTCGGGTCCGCCACGCGGTACGCGAACACGGCCGCGCCATCGACATCGGCGAAGCCCTGCAACTGCGAGCCGAGACCCGCACCGTAGAAGATGTTGTCGCCAAGCACCAGCGCGGCCTTCTCGGATCCGACGTGATCGGCGCCGATGACAAAGGCCTGAGCGAGGCCATTGGGGACAGCCTGCTTCGCGTACGTGATCGAGATCCCGAACTGGGAGCCGTCACCCAGGAGCCGCTCAAACTGCTCCGCGTCGTGCGGGGTGGTGATGACCAGCACGTCGCTGATTCCCGCCAGGATCAACGTCGACAAGGGGTAGTAGATCATCGGCTTGTCGTACACGGGCACGAGCTGCTTGCTCACGCCAATGGTGATGGGGTGCAGTCGGGTGCCGGATCCACCGGCCAGAATGATTCCACGCATGGTGTCTAGTCTGCCTGAGTTGGCGGTCTCTTGCGTGCGGCGGCCACTTCAGCCCTCTGCCGCATCTCCAAGCCTGCGGCGACGGCCGCGCGAACGGGCGCCTGCCACCACCGCGGATACACCCTGCCGACGTAGCGCTTGGCCGATGCGTGATGCGCCTCGAGCATCGGCGCCGGGTCGGAGCGGTAGCTGTGGCCTCCCAAGTGGGTCACGGAGGCGCGCGGACTCCACACGCTGCGGTAGCCGGCCTTGTCGAGGCTGCGCCCAAGCTCGACGTCCTCGAAGAACATGAAGTAGCCCTCGTCAAAGCCGCCGACGGCGTCCCACGCCGCGCGTCGCACCAAGAGGCACGAGCCGGACAACCATCCAGCGTCCAACTCGCCACCAAGAGGGTGTAGGTCGAGCCGATACCGCCTGCTCCACGGGTTGCCCGCCCACACCTTGCCAAGGAGGGCGTGACCCGCGCCAAGCACGAACGTCGGCAACGGCCGCGCCGAGGGGTACGTGCTGCCGTCGATCTCGCATACGCGAGGTCCCACCGCGCCAATGCTCGGGTCTGACTCTCCCACCGCAACCATGGCCGCGATCGCACCAGGGCTGACCACGATGTCGGCATTGGAGATGAGGATCCAATCCGCACTGCCGTAGGTGGCGCCCAGGTTTGCTCCCGCGCCGTAGCCACCGTTGCGACCGGCGGGGACGAACGTGACCTCGGCGTCGGCCGCGGCCCGCTCGGCCTCGTCGTCGCCAGACGCGTTGTCGACGACGGTGACGCTCGCCACCGCGTCCGCACCAACGACCGATTGCAAGAACGACGTGATCGTGTCACCTGGAAAGTAGGTCACGACCACGACGTCCGCAGCGGGGTTCGACATGGAGCGAGCCTAAACCAGTGCGCGTCCGGAGGTGGCCGCGGCCGCGACCGCGACCGCGATGGTCAGGGCCTGCCGCGCAAGCGATCCAGTTGGCGTCTCTGCTTCTTGGTGGGCCGCCCCGTGCCTGGATCGCGAATCGAGGGAGGCGCCACGAACTCCGCGGGGGGCACCACGGGGGTGTGGTCGATGTACGCCTTTGCCGCCACCTCGGCCCCCACGCGCTTGGCCAAGGCCACCGTCACCTCGACCGTGCGCTCGGTGCCGCCGCCTCGCACCACGACGCGATCTCCCGGGCGCACGAGCATCGCGGGCTTGGCGCGGTCCCCGTTGACCCGCACGTGACCCGCGCGGCATGCCGCGGTCGCCTGGGTCCTGGTCTTGTACAGACGCACCGCCCAGGTCCACGCATCGACGCGTGCGGAGAAGAGGGCCATGCCTTGAGGGTAGGCCCGCCGCCTACCCTTAGTGCATGCACACCATTTTAGAAGCCATCGGGTGGATAGGCTCCGCCCTCATCGTCCTGTCCGTCATGCAGTCGCGGATGCTGCGTTTTCGCTGGATGAACCTCGCGGGTTCGCTCATCGCCACGGGGTACAACGCGGTATTTGGCATCTGGCCCTTCGTGGCCATGAACGCGGCCATCACGCTGATCAGCGCGTATTGGCTCACGCGGCTGTACCGCGAGGCCAAGGATCCCGCCGTGTACCAGGTACTGCCTGTGCCCCCCGACGATCCATTCCTCAAGCACTTGATGGCGGTGCATGCCGAGGACATCGCCGCTCATCAGCCCGGGTTTGCGGCGCAATGCGTCGACCCCGACCCTGAGCTTTCCACTCTGCTCTTGGTGCGAGGCGATGAGGCCGTGGGTATGGTGGCGGTGCGCGACAAGGGAGACGGGGTTGGAGAGGTCGAACTCGACTGGGTCAAGCCCCGTTTCCGCGACTTCACGCCTGGACAATTTGTCTACCGCGACTCGGGTGCATTGCCAGCTGCTGGGTTCCGGCGCCTCACCCTCACGCCGCACGCCGCGACCGATAGCGAATACCTGCGTCGGACAGGGTTCCGCCTTGAGGGCGATCAGTGGGTGAGGGACGTCGGAGCAGCAGCGTGAGCGGTCGCAGCGTGAGCGGCAGCGTGAGCGGTCGCAGCGTGAGCGGCCTTCCGTGCCCGTGCGGTTCGGGCGCCGCCTACCGAGAATGCTGCCGCCCGCTGCTGCGCGGGGAATCGCCCGCGCCGACCGCCGAGGCGCTCATGAGGTCGCGCTACACCGCGTACGTGCGCAGGGATGAGGCCTACCTGCTGCGCACCTGGGAGGCCTCGCACCGGCCGCCGTCACTCGACCTGGATGACACCGTCTGGCTTGGGCTCGAGGTGCTCTCGGTCGAGGCAGGGAGCGCAAGCGACGCGGAAGGCGTCGTCGAATTCGTGGCGCACTTTCACGAGCCGACGGGGGGCGTAGCCGAACTCAGGGAGCGCAGCCGCTTCGCGCGCGAGGAGGGCGCGTGGGTCTACGTCGACGGGGAGACGCCCCGCTAGGGGCGCCCCTCGCCACTTCTAGTACTGGAACATCTCCACTCGGGAGCGCAGGTTTGCGGAGAGCTCCGCGAGCTCCGACACCGACATGCCGATCTGTTCGAGCACCTGCGACGCGTCTTGAGCAGAACTAGCAACGGCCGAGATATTCATCGCAATGTCGCTCGTCCCTGTAGCCGCCTCCGCCGCGCTCCTGCCCATCTCGTTCGTGGTTGCCGTCTGTTCTTCAACGGCCGAGGCGATGGTCATCTGGAAGTCGTTGATCTCCTTGACCACCGAGGCGATCTGCGCGATGGCTGCGACGGCGCCGGCGGTGTCCTGCTGGATCGAGTCGATGCGTCTCGCGACGTCCTCCGTGGCGCGTGCCGTCTCTTGAGCGAGGTCCTTGACCTCGCTCGCCACGACGGCGAACCCCTTACCCGCCTCGCCAGCACGCGCGGCTTCAATCGTGGCATTCAGGGCCAAGAGGTTGGTCTGCTCTGCGATCGACGTGATGACCTTCACGACATTGCCAATCTCCATCGACGACTCACCGAGCCTGGCGATTTGCGCGTTTGTGGCGGCCGCGACCTCGGTCGCCTGAGAGGCCACCCGAGCCGCCTCATGTGCGTTGTGCGCGATTTCCTTGATGCTGGCGCTCATCTGCTCGGCCCCCGAAGCGACGGTCTGGACGCTCACGCTGACCTCTTCGGCCGCGTTCGAGACCGCGCCCGCTTGGGCGGACGTCTCGTGAGAGCTAGCGGCGACCTGCGCGTTCGCTGCCGACAGCTCCTCGGCCGCGGCGGCCACCGTCTGGGCCGACGCAACTACGTCCGCCATCGTCTCTCGCAACGAGGCCTGGGCCTTCGCGAGAGACGCGGCCATGTCGCCGAGTTCGTCACTTGAGTGGACCGCGGCGTCGACCCTCAGGTCGCCTTGAGCCATTGCCTCCAGGGACCGGCTCACCGCTCCCGCCGACTTCTTGACGCGGCGGGCAACGAACCATCCCAACAGTCCCGCGATCACAAAGCCCGCGCCCACCAAGATGATCACGAGAGTCCGGGTGGCACCGACGTGCGCGGTATTCGCGTCTTGTTGTTGGATGAGTTCGGCGTTCGCGTCTTCTGTTAAGGCGCCTACCGCCTGCACCAAGCCCTCTCCCGCCTGGGCGGCGCCGTCCTCGCGGACCTGCGTGTACGAGGCAAGGTCGCCCTTCACCGCGAGGGGCATCATCTTGGAAAGCAGCAATTCCTTGTAATCGGCCCACGCAGTCGCCACTTTTGCCAACCCCGAGGCCTCATGGCCAAAGGTGGCCTGATAGTCATCGCCAAATGTCACGAGCTGAGTCTCAAACGCCAGGTATTTGGCTTCAAGATCTCGCATGTGGGTGGCTCTGTCTTCTTCGGGGTAGGACGCGACAGTCCCTGCGCTCATGCGCGCGGCCCAGAGCGCGTTCGAAAGGCTCATCACCGCGTGGCTGACCACTTCTTGATCGCCAGCAGCATCGCGGCTCGCGGCGTCCAACTTGGCCAGCTGGACAATTGCAGTGGTGCCGACGACGGCGAGCACAAGCAGCGCTCCACCGACCGCGGCCATGATTTGCATCATCAGTGTTGCGCGCAAACGCGGGCGCTTCGTGGCTTGAGTAGGCGACTGCACGATGGTTCTCCCCAGAGAAATCGGATGTTCGAGTTCCCCTCAGGGTGTCTATCGACCCGCTCAAGGTTCGAATGAGAGTTCCACTGGAGGCGTTCTCGCAATCGAGAATCTAAGTCAAGCGCGAGGCCGCCGAAACAACGAAGGCCCCCGATTTCTCGGGGGCCTTCTTTGGTGCGCGAGGGGGGATTTGAACCCCCACGCCCTTTCGGACACTGGCACCTGAAGCCAGCGCGTCTGCCGTTCCGCCACTCGCGCGCGCCGGAAAAGACTAGCACG
>JBBRWX010000062.1:0-14335 GCA_038248935.1 Actinomycetales bacterium | reverse complement strand
GCACTTCCGAGGATCCTGCCGCGATACCGACAAGCGATTGGAGTGGCGATCGTCGTCTGCGGTATCGCCGCGTATCACTACTTCCGCATCTTCGACTCGTTCAAGGGTGCGTTCGTCACCGAGTCCACGGGAGGCACGGGCGACTACACCCAGGCGATGGGCGAAGGTTTCAATGAGGGCTACCGCTACGTGGACTGGTTGCTCACGGTGCCGCTACTCCTTCTGGAGCTGGTGGCGGTTCTCGCCCTCGCTCGTAAGGTACAGAAGAGCCTGCTCGTCAGGCTGATGCCCGCGGCGGCGCTGATGATCATCCTGGGTTACCCCGGCGAAATCAGCGGGGACAACGGTGTGCGCGGCGTCTTCGGACTGCTGTCGACGATCCCCTTCGCCTACATCCTGTACGTGCTCTTTGTTCAGCTCAGCAAGTCCCTGAAGAATCAGCCCGCATCGGTACGAGGCATGCTTTCCCGACTGCGCTTCCTGCTGCTGCTCAGCTGGGGCGTCTACCCCATTGCCTACCTGCTTCCACTGCTCGACATCTCGGGCTCGGACGCGTGGGTCTACAAGCAAGTGGGCTACTCGATCGCTGACATCGTGGCGAAGGCCGTTTACGCAATCATCATTTTCCAGGTTGCGCGACTCAAGTCGTTCGACGACGACAAGGAATTCGCCGCCCAGGAGCTCTCGGTCGAAGAGGCCAAGGAGCTCGTCAAGTAGGTCTTCACTCACGAGCGCTAGCCGGGAGGATTCTGCCTCCCGGCTAGCGTTTTGTCGTTGTGGGCGAGAAGTGAAAGTGATCGAAGCCCCGTCGCTCACGGAGTCGAGCCCGGTCGCGACCAAGGCCAGGGGGAGACCCAAGGCCAGGGGGAGACCCAAGGCCAGGGGGAGACCCAAGGCCCTGTTGCTGCGCTCGCCCGCCGCCGTCCTGGCGCCGGGGCTCCGGTCGGGCATCGGCCCAAGACGCTTCCCCGCCGACGCTGCGAACCAGACTGCCGTGCGACACGCTGGGGGCGTCGATGTCGGAGCCCCGCTGTCGGCGTGCCAAAGCTGGAATTGGTTCGGACGGCGCCTGATGGTGGCGCGCGCCGTCACCAACGTCATGAGCCAGAACACCTAGGCGGTGTGGCCACCCGAAAGCTGGTTGCGGATCTCCACGAAGGCATCGAACGTCGCCCTGTTGAAGTCGGCGCCAAGTTGGTTGGGGATCGTGACAAGCACCGTGTCGGAGGTCATGACGGCCTCGTCCTCGCGCAGTTCGCTCACGATCTTGTCGACGTCGCCCACGTAGGACTTTCCGAACGTTCCGACGGAGTTGTCGATCTCTCCCACCTGGTCCTTGTTGCCGCCGATCCTGTCGCGCTCCAGCAGCGGGCCAAAATACATGCGGGTCGCGTCGTTGATGATGGGCATGATCGACCGCGACACCGATGTGCGCGGCTCGCCCGCGTGGCCAGCCTCGCGCCACGATTCACGGAACGCCTCGATTTGCCTGGCCTGGACAGTGCCGAGCGACTCCCCGGTCGCCTCGAGAACCAGCGTCGAGGACATGAGGTGCATACCCAACTCGCCCACGCGCTTGGCGGACTCGGTGTTCCCCGCGCCGTACCAAATGCGCTCGCTCAGCCCGGGGGACTGGGGGGAAACGGGCAGCAACTCTCCTCGCGCGGCGGGGGAATTGGGGCCGGGAAGCGCGATGCCCGCTCCCGAAATCGCGTGCCGGAACTGGGCGATGCGCTCGGCCGCGTCCTCCACCGGCAGTTTGCCCGCGGGGAGGGGATAGCCGAAGGCTCCGGGGCCGTCGGCAGCTGGCTCGGGTGAGCCGCGCGAGAGCCCTAGCTGGAGTCGGCCGCCCGCGATGAGGTCGGCCGTCGCGGCAGCCTCCGCCATGTAGAGCGGGTTCTCGTAGCGCATGTTGATCACGCCGGTGCCCAGTTCTACGCGCGACGTGCGAGACCCCATCGCGGCAAGCAAAGGGAACGGCGACGACGTGTTCTGTTCGAAGTGATGGATGCGGATCCACGCGCCGTCCATGCCCGCATCCTCGGCGGCCTCGGCGAGCGCGATCGTGTCGTGCATGAGCTCGGACGCGCTGCGCACCTTGGACCCTGGGGAGCGGGACCACCAGCCGAACGACAAAAAGCCAACGTTCTTCACGAGCCCCATCCTTTCATCGGGAGTGCGCATCCGGAAGGCGCATCGGGAATACGAGGAGAGGTAGCCGGGATGTCGAGACCGGTTGACACGTCACCTTCCGCAAGCAAAACCTCAGGATCAGTCCTGCTATTCCCTCCGCGCACGGATACGCTCAGATCATGATCACCGTGGTCGCCGTTCCCTTCGAGGACGAGCGTGCCCACGCGCTGTGGGATGCCCAGCAAGAAGAGGTGAGCCGCGCGTACGGCGAACCCGACATTCATCCCGACATGGCTCCCCAGGGCCTCATCGCATCGTTGCTCGCGCTGGACCCTGACGGCGAGCCGCTCGGCACCGTGCTGGCGAGATGGTCGCCCTATCACCCCAACAACCCTGGCGCCGCCGAGATCAAGAGGCTCTACGTCGCGCCCGAGCACAGGGGACATCGGCATGCACGCGTCCTCATGGGGGCGCTCGAACGCGCGGCGTGGCGTGCGGGAGCGACGGAACTTGTTCTCCAGACAGGCCTCTTGCAACCCGAGGCGATCGCGGTTTACAGGGGCATCGGGTACGGCGACGCCAAGGGCTTTGGCCCCTATGGAGGCAAGCCCAACTCGGTCTGCCTGGCCAAGCACTTGCCCACGCGCGTGCTCGTGATCAACGGCACAATCGGTGCAGGCAAGACCACCACGGCCGCGGCGGTACACGATGTCCTCGCTGAGGAGGGCGCCCGATCGGCCTTTATCGACGCCGACTACCTGTGCCAGGCAGCGCCGATGCCTGAGGATGACGCCTTCGGCCAGGGGCTCCTCTTCGCGAACCTCGCGGCGGTGGCGCCGGTCTATCGGACGCAAGGGTACGGGTGCATGGTGATCGCACGCGTGGTCGAGGATGCGAGGGATCGCGAACGGTACGCGGACGCTTTCGCGGGCCCAGGCGGACGCGCCCACGTGTCGATCGTGCGAGTGACCGCGTCTCAAGACGCGCGAGTTGCCCGCATTACGGCGCGGGAACCGGAGGGTTATTGGCGCGAGTTGGGCCTGGCCCGCACCGTCGAGTTGGGTGACGTGCTCGAGGATCTCGACCTGGACGACGGGGTCGTGTCGAGCGAAGGTGCGAGCAGGCTCGAGGTCGCACGAGCGGCGCTCGATGCTGCCGGTTGGTAGGCGCGCCCCTACCCCAACAGGGCCCAGCGCCAGGTGGCTGCATTGTCGCGAATCCACTGCGCATCGGACTTCCACACGGCGCCGACGCCCCTCTGCCACAACTCAACCCACGGCGACCTTCCCGTGACCCGCATCTGGTCGAGGTACTCGTACATCCGCTGTGAGCGCATCGCGAGCAACGGCACCAGTTCGGCCCGCTGCGCGTCGTCGAGCCCGTAGCCGTCGACGAGCAGACGCAGTCGCTCGCTCGAGTTGGACACGTCGGCGCCTGCGCGGTACAGCGGGGCGAATGCGTGGCAAGCATGCGCGAGGTCCCACAGCCTGGTACCGGGGCCGGCCGCGTCCCAGTCGATCGCGACAAGGGACCCGTCTGCACGCAGCACGATGTTCGACGGGGCGATGTCTTGGTGAACGATGAGTTCCCTTCCAGGGGAGGGGATGCCGTCGAACCAGCGCGAGTAGTCGGGTGGCACGAAGCTGTCGAGAGCGTCGTGCATGTCGCGCAAGAACTCGCCGATGCGGCGTGGCTCGAGCGCGCGCTCGGGGGCGTCAAGGGAATCCGCACGCGTTCCGGGAACGTACTCGACGAGGTGCCTGCCCTTGTCGTCCCAGCCGAACGAGCGCGGCGCGCCGGTGAAGCCCACCTCCTCAAGGTGGAGCAGAAGCGCGTGAAGGGCGCCCGAGTACGGGTCGGGGGCAATGGCGCGCACGTCGCTGTGACCGATGCGCTCGGGTTCTCTGGAGGCGGCTCGTTGCTGATCGCGGGCGACCTTTGAGGCCTGGCGCGTGGCGGATTCGTGTTGATCGTGGAGCACCCTGCGCTCGCGGCGGCTGAGCCCGTCAAGGGGTTGCGCAGACCTGGAGGTCCAGCCGGAACGGGTGCCAAGCGTCTCCCGCTCGAGTGGCACGCCTGATGCGGTGCTCGTGAGCGGTGAGCGGAGCGACGACAGGGGGGCGGCGGGAACCGCGGGGGCCGCCTCGGGGCGTGCAACCGGTGGCGCGACGGGTGGTGCGATAGGTGGTGCGGTTGGGACGACGGGTGGGGTGGGTGCGTACGCGAGTGGCTTGTACGGAAGCGGGGCCTGTGCGATGGGTGCCCGTGCGACGGGTGGTGCGGTTGGGACGACGGGCGGGGTGGGTGCGTACGCGAGGGGCTTGTACGGAAGTGGGGCCTGTGCGATGGGCGTTGCGATGGGTGTTGCGATGGGTGGTGCGGTTGGGACGAGGCGTGGGGTGGGTGCGTACGCGAGGGGCTTGTACGGAAGTGGGGCCTGTGCGATGGGTGTTGCGACGGGGGGCGCGATCGGCTGTGCGACGGGCGCGTGGGCGACGACGGCGCGGGCCTCTAGCGTCTGGCTTCGCGCCGCGGACCACGCCGCGCTGAAGAATGCTGCGGCATCGACGGACACGTGTTCCTGGCGTGCGGGCGCGATCTGGCCGTAGGGAGTGGGGGTGCGGTTGCTTGGCAGCGGGCCGGCGGTCGCCATCTGGCTGGCGATGCTTTCGTGCCATGGCGTCGGATTGCGAGTCGTGGCCGCGGCCGACCTGGCGGCCCATGAAGCGCCCGGAGGCCACGTGGGCTCGAGAATGCGAGGAACCGGCCGTTGTCGCGGGTGCCTCAAGAAGCGGTCGACCGCCCATTCCCAGCCTTCGAGGCTGTCCAAGAGTCGCGCCTCGGAGTCGTCGTGGCCCACGGCGTGAACCACCAACTGCCCTTGCCAGCCCGACTCGAGAAGAGCGTGCGTGACCCACCGATCGCGGCTGCCCGCGCCGAATGGCAGGATGACCCTTCCGGTGAGCTCGGCCCCTGCATCGGCGCCGCTAAGCATGACGGCCACCAAGTGCTCGCTCATGGTGGCAAGGTGGAGGTCGAGGTCCGCGATCAAGTGGTGCGCGTGTTGCAGGCGGAAGCCAATGCCCACATTGCCAAGACCGCGGCGCGCGAGTTCCGAGACGACGTCGACGAGCGTGAGGGGCTCTCCGGCCCAGCCTCCGTGGTTCGTGAGGACCACGCACATGCCGTGGCCCCTGGCCAACCTCACCAATCCGGTGAGGTGGTCCGCCGCACGCATGACCTCGGCGCGGTGAACCTGCTCCGAGAGTGGAGTGGGCGTGCCGGGGCCGCCAAACGCGATTTGGGTCCACAAGTCGGGAGTGTGGCCGCGCCGCGCCGCCTCCGTGATGAGTGTCTTGATGCGCGAAGCGACCACGCCAAATCGTGACGCGTAGTCGGGCTCTTCAAAGGCGGGCATGGGCGAAGGGGTCCAGATGCCCGACAGCTCGATATGGTTCTGCCGCAGCGCATCGAGTTCCGCGTCGAAGGTGTCGACGTGTTCATCTCGCCAGTCCCAGATGATCTTGGTGAGCCCCATGGCGCGCAGCATCTGCGCGCGCTCACGAGGTCCGCGACGCAGAGCGTCGTGAGCCACCAGATGGCTCGCGGCGAACTGATCGCGCACGCACCAACTGGGAACCGCGGTCTGAAACGGGGGGACAACCCGTGGAGGCAGTGTCACTCCGAGACCCCCAATGCTCGTGTGATGTGAGATTCACAGTAACTCCACGGGGACGATTCGTCGAGCATCGTGCCACGTAATGGGCGAAACGTCCCTTAAATCGCATTGGTCCTGATGCGCGCGAAAACCGCCCTAATCTGCGAGCGAAAACTCCACTGCGGCGCGAGCGTGCAAGGCGAGCGCATCGAAATAGGGAACGTCGACGTCGTCTGCGGTCATCACCATCGGGATCTCGGTGCAGCCGGCAATCACTCCTTGGGCGCCGCGGTTGAGAATGCCCGCCGTGACGCGCTTTGCGAGCGCGCGGCCCGCGTCGGTGACTATGCCATTCGCGAGGTCGTCATAGACAAGCAAATGAATCGCCGTCAGATCGGGCTCGTCGGGCGCGATGGTCGTGACGCCATACTCCGTCATGCGCTCGCGATAGAACGGCATGCGCATCGTGAAGCCAGTGCCAAGCAGCGCGACGGTGTCCAGGCCGGCGGCGCGGATGGCCTTGGCCGTCTCGTCGACGATGTGGATCACGGGTACGTCGACGGCTGCCTGGACCTGGGGCGCCACCAGGTGCATCGTGTTGGCGCAAATCAGGATCGCCTCGGCGCCGCTGGCGACCAACCGGCGCGCATCGTCGGCAAAGAGTTCCGCGAGTCCATCCCAGTCGCCCGCTGCCTGTGCCTCGGCGATCTCGCCAAAGTTGTAGTGGCGAATCACGAGGTCCGCCGATTGCCCTGGGAGTGCCGCCGCAACGCCCTCGTGGAGCAGACGCTCGTACTCGAGGGTGCTGTGCCAGGTGATACCGCCGAGGAGGCCGATGCGGCGTGGGGAGGTGCGCATGGCTTGAGCGTAGGCGGGCGGCACGGTGCCACGTCGCGCAGCAGTGGACTTCGAATGCGCAGGGACCGCGCACGCATACGCACTTCCCGAACATTCCAGTACGATGGAAGCATGCGCATTGGAGAACTCGCGGATCAGGCTGGCCTCACGTCCAAGACGATCAGGTACTACGAGAGCATCGGCCTCATGAGCGAGCCCGATCGTCGTTCCAATGGGTACCGCGACTACGACGCGGATGCCGTCGATCAACTGAGGTTCATCAGGGACTCCCAGGCGGCGGGCCTGACGCTCGCCGAGGTGAGTGAGATCGTGGGAATGAAGGCCGCTGGCGAATCGACATGTGGCCACACGCGAAGTTTTTTGGCACGCCATCTTGCCGAGGTAGACGCGCAGATCGAGCGCCTGTTGGCGACGCGTGCCGAGCTACAGGCGACGGCCGAACGAGCCAATGCCCTCGATCCCGCGTCGTGCACGGACCCGGCGAGATGCCAGGTGATTGCCGCAAGCAACGGGGCGGTCGGCCACGCGCGCCACCCCGCACCGCAACCCGCTCCCCGCACCGCTCCCCACCCCGCACACAGGCGCCTGCTGCCGCTGGCTTGACCTTTCTGTCCACGGGAAGGTTTATGGTGAGGCTCGCGTTCCATTTCAGAGGCGAACGCGCCGACAAGAAACGCGCAGAGAGAGGCACCGTGATGGCCGCAACAGAACTCCCCACTATCTTCGTCACCGTCGAAGGCATGACGTGCGAAGGATGCGCGGGCAAAGTCCGCGACGCTCTCGCAAAGACCGACGGCATCACCGGCGCCGACGTTGACGTCGCATCGGGCAAGGTCACCGTCCACCCCGACGGTTCAGTGGAACTCGGCGCGCTCGAGTTCGCCATCGACTCGGCCGTATTTGATGCCGGATACCGCGTCGTCTAAGTAGCCAACGCCGCGCGGGCACGTTGACCA
This sequence comes from Actinomycetales bacterium, assembly GCA_038248935.1. Taxonomy (GTDB): domain Bacteria; phylum Actinomycetota; class Actinomycetes; order Actinomycetales; family Demequinaceae; genus Demequina. Next base: position 6,730 of record JBBRWX010000062.1, on the reverse strand, counting down.
CCCGCCGCCACCAGGGAGTCCCATCGCATGACCACTATCAAAGAAGCCCCGCAGACAATCAACCTGGCCGTGGGTGGAATGACGTGCGCCGGTTGCGCATCGACCATCCAGCGCGGGCTCGCGGTTCTCCCAGGCGTCGAAGGCGCCGTGGTGAACATCGCGACGCGCCGCGCCACGGTCAACGTCGACGGCACCTTGGAGCCCGAAGAGCTCGAAGACATGATGCGAGCCGCCATCGAGGGGCTCGGATATTCCGTGCTCACCCCGCGCGAGGGCGACCCCGCTCACGAGGCCATGACCCTGAGCGATGAACACGCCGCACACATCACTGCCGATGCCGCCCGCATCGCCGATTATCGTCGCCGCGTCATCGTCGGCGCCGCCCTGTCCCTTCCCCTGCTGCTGCTGTCAATGATTCCCGCACTGCAGTTCACGGGTTGGGCCTGGGTGGCCGCCGCGCTCGCGACGCCGGTCGTCTTCTACAGCGGCTGGCCGTTCCATCGCTCCGCCGTGATGTCGGCGCGCCACGGCGCCACCACGATGGACACCCTCGTGACCGTGGGTTCTCTCGCGGCGTGGACGTGGTCCGCCGTCGCGCTCGTGCGAGGCACGGGGCACGTGTACTTCGAGACCGGCGCCGTCATCGTGACGCTGATCCTGCTTGGCAAGTGGTTCGAGGTGCGTTCAAGCGCCCACGCTGGCGATGCGATCCGCGCACTGAGCGCACGCCAAAGCGCCACAGCGACCCTTGAAGACGGGACCGTCATTCAGCGCGACGCCCTCGAGGTCGGCATGCGCTTTGTGGTGCGACCTGGCGAGATCATCGCGACCGACGGCGTGGTGGTCGAGGGCGAGGCCGCCGTCGACGCTTCGCTTGTTACGGGCGAAAGCGCTCCGTTTGCCGTGACCGTGGGGTCCGACGTCGTGGGAGGCACCACGGCCGCCGACGGCGCGCTCACGATCGAGGCGACCCGAGTGGGCTCCGAGACGATGCTTGCGCAGATCGCGCGCATGGTTGATGAGGCGCAGTCAGGCAAGGCCGACGTGCAGCGTCTGGCCGATCGCATCGCGTCCGTCTTCGTGCCAGTGGTGCTGGCTCTGTCCATGCTGACCCTCATCGGCTGGCTCATCGCAACGGGGGACGCCACGCGCGCCGTCGCGGCCGCCGTCGCGGTGCTCATCATCAGTTGCCCTTGCGCCCTTGGCCTTGCCACGCCTCTGGCCGTCATGGTGGGCGTGGGTCGCGGAGCACAACTCGGGGTGCTTATTCGTGGGCCCCGCGTACTTGAGGACACTCGCAAGCTCACTCACGTCGTTCTCGACAAGACCGGCACGCTCACCACGGGAACCATGTCCGTCGCGGATCAGACGGCGCCAGGCCTTTCCGCGGACGCGGCCGATGCCCTCTTTGACGCGGCCTCGTCCGTCGAGACTCGGTCGGAGCACCCTGTCGCCAAGGCTATTGCCCTCGCCTACCCTCGCTCGGCGCTCATCAAGGGATTCCGCACGTTCCCCGGCAGGGGTGCGGCCGCGACCGTTCAGGGCGCTGGCGCCGACGGCGCCACCGTCGAGGTCACCGTCGGTTCGCATCGGCTGTTCGACGAGGTGCCCGAGTCTCTCTCGTCGTGGGCCCTCTCGCACGAGCAGACGGGCCACACGGTCGTCTTTGTCGGCCGGTCGGTTTCTATCGGCGGAGGCCTCCTCGACGCGGCAGGTGACACTCCCACCGCGGCGCCCGTCGCACCGACCCTGGTAGCCGAGGCCGCAATCGCGGTGCACGACTCCGTGAAGCCAGGTGCGCGCGAGGCGATCGAGGCGCTCAAGGCCCGCGGGCTCTCCGTCACACTCCTGAGCGGCGACAACAAGCGTGCCGCCTCCGCCGTGGCGACCGAGCTCGGCATCGGCTCCGTGATCGCCGAGGTGCTTCCCTCCGATAAAGCCGCCGTGATCGAGCGGCTGCGCGCCGAGGGAGGGCGAGTGGCGATGGTGGGCGACGGCGTGAACGATGCCCCCGCGCTTGCCGCGGCCGACATCGGCATCGCGATCGGTACGGGCGCCGACGTTGCGCGCGAGGCCTCCGACCTCACGATCGTGAGCGGCGACGTGCGCGCCGTTGACGACGCGATCGGGCTTGCCCGCAAGACGCTAGGGACGATCAGGGGCAACCTCTTCTGGGCCTTCTCCTACAACGTCGTCGCGATTCCACTGGCCGCCGCGGGGCTGCTCAACCCCATGATCGCGGCCGCCGCGATGGGCGGGTCCAGCCTGTTCGTGGTGGGCAACTCGCTCAGGCTGCGCGGGTATTCACCCAAGCGAGAGGCGCCAGTGCCCGCCGATCGCGCCCGGGTGAGCGTTAGCTAATCGCGCCAGCGCCAGCGGGCGGATTCGGGGGCGCGTCCGGGAGGCCCAACACGCCCCCATCGACGGACAGCCCGATGAGGATGCCGAGCACTCCCGGCCCCGACCAGAACGTGCCGCCCGGCCCAGACCAGAAACGGGCACCACCCGCGTCGGAACCGCCGTCTCCAATAGAGCCATCCCCAGAGGAGCCGACGCCCTCGACGCGCGCGCGGATGGCCTCGGCGACTCCAGTGGGGTCGCCTGGCTCGGCGAGTCGACCGAGCGATTCGTGCAAGATCACATCGAGCTCACTCATCCCCGGCCTCCATTCCGAGTCGAGCGGCGAGCGCGTGACGCGCCCTGTGTAACTGGGTCTTGACCGTTCCGGTCGAGATCTCCAAGCCGTCAGCGATGTGCTCGACGGAGTGGTCCATGAGGTAGTGCATGACGCAGATCTCCCGCTGCCGCTGTGGCAGGTCGCGTAACGCAGCGGCGACGTCGAGGTCGAGGCCTGACAATGCGTCGGCCGCCTCTTCGCGTGCTGGAGGGAGCTTGTCGTAGGCACGTTTTTCTGCACTGCGACGTCTGAGAGTGTCCCTGGCCTTATTGGAGGCCACCACTGTGATGTAGGCCGCGTAGTTGTGCGGCTCGGTTTTCGGTGGTGTGGCCAGGAGGCCGACGATCGCGTCCTGGACTGCATCGGCGGCAACGTCGTAGTCGCCGGTGATGAGGCGCACAGCGCAGACAACACGGGGGTACTCGGTGGCCACAAAGGCCTCGAGATCCAGACGGGTAGCCGTAGACACGCTCACGCCCTTACGACGCGCCACGGGGACAGTGGGGTTGACGCGCCTTGGCGAAAATGTAGCGCCCGGTGGCCGTGAGCGCTAGGGATAGCCGCTTGACTACCGCGTTTCCGCCGTGGTGGCGGCTGCGACCACACCCGGGCCACACCCCGATCGCACCCGGGCTACACCCGGATCGCACCCGGGCTACACCGCGTCGAGCGCGCGCGCGAAGTCCTCGCGGAGGTCCTCAACGTCTTCAAGGCCGATGCTGATGCGCACCGTCGCGGAGGACATTCCCACCGCGGCCCTGCCCTCTGGGCCCAGCTTGCGGTGGGTCGTGGTCGCAGGGTGCGTCACGATCGACTTGGCGTCGCCAAGGTTGTTGGAGATGTCCACCACCCGCAGCGCATCCATAAACCGGAACGCGGCGGCCTTTGCCTCGTCCCCATGGGGATCGGTGCCTTCCGGCAGCAAGATGTCGATAGTGATGAGCGATCCGCCCAGCGTCATCTGCGCCTTGGCCAACTCGTACTGGGGGTGGCTGGGGAGCATCGGATAGCGGGCCTTCGCGACCTTGGGCTGCGCTTCAAACCAGGCAGCCAGATCGGCGGCCGATGCGGACATCGCCTTGACCCGCAGCGACAGGGTCTCGAGGGACTTGGCGAGCACCCACGCGGTGAAAGGGCTCATGGTGGCGCCCATCGTGCGCACCATCGTGCGCACCGGGCCGTTCACGTAGTCGGCGTTGCCCAGAATCGCCCCGCCGAGCACGCGGCCCTGGCCGTCGATGTGCTTGGTAGCCGAGTACACCACCGCGTCGGCGCCCAATTCGAGAGGCCTCTGGCCCAAGGGAGTCGCGAAGACATTGTCGACGATGAAGAGGGCACCTGCCTTCTTGGCGAGCGCGGAGACAAAGGGGATGTCGACGACGTCTTGCATCGGGTTGGTGGGGGACTCCACGTAGATCGCATCGGCGGGGGTCGCAAGCACTCGCTCCCAGTCGGCGTTGTCGTGAGCGTCGACGTAGTCGACCACGATGCCCCAGTTGGAGAAGTAGTCGTCAAAAACGGATATCGACGAGCCGAACAAGGCGCGCGCAGCGACCAGCCGCGAGCCCTGCTTGAGGATCGACGCGAGGGACACGAACACCGCGGCCATCCCCGTGGCGGTGGCGAAACACGCCTCCGCACCCTCAATTGCCGCCAGGCGCTCCTCGAAGGTGGTGACCGTCGGATTGCCGTATCGGCTGTATTGGTACCTGTCGATCTCTCCCGCGAACGCCGCCTCGGCGTTGGCGGCGTTCGGGTACACGTAGCCCTGTGTGAGGAACAGGGCCTCCGACATCTCATCGAACTGCGTCCGGTGCAGCCCCGCGCGCACCGCGAGGGTGTCCGGGCGAAGCGAGGGAACGGCGCGGGCCTGGGTTGCTGGGGGCTGGGCTGCTGGGGACAGTGCATCTGGGGACAGTGCGTCGGTCATGCCCACAGGGTAGCGGCGCGGGCGTCGCCGCGTCAGCGCCTGATCGTCGTCGCTCCGGTGATCGCCGCGATGATTCCCTCATATGCATCGTGAGGCGCGGTGAATGACCCGTTCAGCCTCCCGTGCCTCAGTACTTCGATGCGATCGGCGACCGCCCTCACGTCGGTGAGGTTCTGGCGAACGGGCACGAAGCCGAAGCACCCGCCAGGAGGGTTCGGAGGTTTGCGCACCTCAGCGGATGGTGCCACGGCGCCGGGGCAGTCGCCTTGACGCGCACAATCGGCGCGGTGTCACCCACCGACGCAACGCGTTGGTGTCCTTGAGCACGCAATCCACAACTATTCAGAGATCGAACGGCTCGAGAGGACTTCCAGGCGGGGCACCTGCCCAGCAACGGTTGGCCAGTGGTTGACATCGACTCGCTTGACTGTGGTTCATGGTCGATCATGATCGAACTGGACGGACTTGGACCACGTCGGCTGCCAAGTCGCGGGCTCCTTGAGAGTGGGCTCGCGCGGCCCATTCAATCGAGAGTCAATTGCTACACCCACGCAGCGATCGACCGCGGGCAATCCGCGTCTGCTCTAAACCCCGACCTAGGTCCCGGGACCGTGGTCCCATTTTGTAACGATTAGATCACCATTGCGACCATGAGTCGACGGGTATCGGCTCGGCACATACAGTTGGCGAGTGGTATAGACAGAAGTACCGAAAAATACGTACAACTTCCTGCAACGACGCGAGAGGTCACCTCCATGAAATCGACGCTGGCTGATCGGCCGCCAATATTGGAGATGCGGTCAATCACCAAGGAGTTTCCTGGCGTCCGAGCCCTTGACAACGTGTCCTTGACGGTTCGTGCGGGAGAGATTCACGCCATCTGTGGCGAGAACGGTGCGGGAAAGTCCACCCTCATGAAGGTTCTCTCCGGGGTGTACCCCTATGGGAGTTACGAGGGCGAGATCATCTACGAAGGCAAAGAGGTTCGCTTCGGAAATATCCGCTCAAGCGAGTCCGCCGGGATCGCGATCATCCACCAAGAACTCGCGCTCATCCCACTTCTGTCGATCACTGAAAACATCTTCATGGGGAACGAGATCGTGCGTCACGGCGTCATCGACTGGATCGCTGCGAAAAGACGGGCGATCGAGCTTCTCGCCAGCGTGGGGCTCAGAGACGATCCCGATACGCTCGTCAAGGACATCGGCGTTGGCAAGCAGCAACTCGTTGAGATCGCCAAGGCGCTCAGCAAGTCTGTCAAGCTCCTCATCCTCGACGAGCCAACGGCCGCTCTCAACGAGACGGACTCTGAGCAGCTCCTTGACTTGCTCCGCGGACTCAAGGACGACGGCGTCACCTCGATCATCATCTCCCACAAGCTCAACGAACTCGAGGTCGTCGCCGACAAGATCACGATTCTTCGCGATGGCCAGACAGTCGAGACTCTGGATATCGTTGACGACGGAGTGGACGAGGATCGCATCATCCGCGGCATGGTAGGGCGCGCACTCGGCCACCGCTTCCCTGAGCGCAACGTGAACATCGGTGATGTCATGTTCGAGGTGAAGAACTGGAACGTTGAGCACCCGCAGGCTGCGGACCGCATGGTGTGCAAGAACTTGAGTTTCACAGTGCGCCGCGGCGAGGTCGTTGGTTTTGCCGGTCTCATGGGCTCCGGCCGCACAGAGCTCGCGATGAGCCTTTTCGGCCGCACCTATGGCAACTACCTCTCGGGGCAGGTCTTCAAGGACGGCAAGGAGATCCGCATCGCCAATGTTGGTGACGCGATTGCACACGGTCTTGCATACGTGAGTGAGGACCGAAAGGCCCTGGGGCTCAATCTCCTCGATGATGTCAAACGGTCTGTTGTGTCCGCGAAACTGAGCAAGATCGCGCGATTCGGGGTCGTCGACAAGATCGCCGAGTATCGCGCCTCCGAGCATTACCGACGGACGCTCCGCATCAAGACCGCGACCGTTCACGAAGGCGTAGACACTCTCTCCGGTGGGAACCAGCAAAAGGTCGTTCTCGCGAAGTGGATGTTTACCGACCCGGACCTCCTCATCCTCGACGAACCCACCCGGGGCATCGATGTCGGAGCCAAGACAGAGATCTACGGGATC
>JBBRWX010000061.1:0-14576 GCA_038248935.1 Actinomycetales bacterium | reverse complement strand
CAACCGCAGTCGCCCCTCAACCGCAGTCGCCCCTCAACCGCAGTCGCCCCTCAACCGCAGTCGCCCCTCAACCGCAGTCGCCCCTCAGCCAAGGAGACCGTCATGACCGCTCGATCGGAACACTCGGCTCGATCGGAACGCACTGCACGTTCGGAACGCACTGCGCGCGGCCCCCGAGTGGTGGCCATGGGAGACTCCATCACTCTCGGCGTCGGCGATGAGACGGTGCCAGGAATCGGAGCGGGTTGGGCGGCGCACGTTGCTCACGCAATCGGCGCGTCGCGCTACATCAATCTGGCAGAGAACGGCACTCGCGCGCGCAGCCTTGGACTCAGCCAGTTGCCGACCGGCCTCATGCACCGCCCCGACGTCGTCCTTCTGACCGTGGGCGGCAACGACGTCTTGCGCGGCGACTTCAGCCCGCCAGAGATCACGCAACACGTCGCCGACGCGATCGAACGGCTGCGGCGACCCGGCCGCGAGATCGTGATGATGAGTCTGGACAAGATCGCCGCGTTCGACCTGTTGGGTAGGCGGGTGTCGACCGTGATGTCACGCCGCGTCGGCCAGGCGAATGGCGCGCTGGGCATAGCGGTCGCGGGCACGGACGTCCATTGGATCAACGGCGCACAGGTGTTCGCGCGCCTGGGTGAGGCCGCGTGGCACATCGACAGGATTCACCCGTCTCCTGCGGGGCATCGGGCGCTCGCCGAGGCGGCGCTGCGGGAACTTGCCCCAAGGTATCTCCAGGTCAAGGACATCAACGCGCCGGGTGCACGTCCCTCGCTCTTGGTGCGCGGTTGGTGGCTCACACGCCAGGGCATGCCGTGGATCGCCAAGCGTTCGCGGGATCTGATCCCCCACATGGCTGGGGTTGTCACGCACGAGTTGCTCGAGGATCGCAGGGCGAAGGTCCACACCAGAGCCGGAACGTCGGCGTAGCCGCAAGCGCACGCACCGGACATGCGGTTCCAGACCAAGAAACGAGGGGCCGGCCGCCTTAGCGGACCGACCCCCCGTGAAGGGCTCGACTAGACGAGCCAGGAGTTCTTCTGGACGACGGGCAACTTGCGCCACAACTTGCCAAAGCCGATGTCCTGGCGGCTCAGCTCTACATACACGATGCCAATCAGCGCGAGCGAGTAGACGAGGTGCTCGTCGAGGAACGGGTTGTTCGCGGGCCACATCTGAGTCATGTACATGAACACCAACAGGGCAGTGCCCGCCCAAGCTCCAAGCTTGGTGCCGATGCCCAACATGAGGGCGACCCCGACAGCGAGAAGTCCGAGCATGAATGCCCAGTCCGTCCAGCGGTCAGCGCCGAGGTTCACGAAGAAGTCGTGGAACGGGCTGTTGGGGTTACCGCCGTACACGAGGTAGCCCTCGGTGACGTGCCCTCCGTTGAGCCAGGACTTGTCGCACATGGCGGCAATGCTGAACGAGCCGTCGTCGGCGACTGTGCGACACGTCGCGAACCCGAGTCCGATGAGCTTGTCGAGGAATGCCCAGAGGAACACGAACCCAATTGCGATGCGGGTGAGACTGAGGAAGCTCCAGCCGAGGCGGGACCCACTCTTGACTGCGACGCCGGTGTCGCCTGTCGTGGTTGCCATGATTTTCTCCATTCGGGTGGTCGTGGGGACCAGAGCACTGTTTCGCGCTCACGAGTAACGCTAGGACGGTCCCTATCCCGGGTCCCGGGACCTCGGTCCCCGTAAGGGGGACCTCACTACGTTTGCCAGGCGTGTCACACGGTTATTGGTGCGTGGAGGTCAGGACGGGCAACCGCACGCACCGCTTTTACAACGGATCGACGAGCAACGCGTTAAGAAGCGCCTCAAGCGCGACCGCCATGTCGACTCCACCAGGATCCAGCAACCATTGAATCTGCAAACCGTCCATCGCCGCGATCACCTGAGCGGCGGCGATGGAGGGGACGACTCCTGGCCGCATCGCCTGGTCGCGGTCAAGGTCAGTGAATGCCCTCGTGACGGTCTTCTTAAGGGCGCTGTAGCGCTCGACAAAGTAGTCGTGGGCCGGGTGGTCGGACGCCGATGCCTCGACCGACAGGTTTGCGAACAGTTCGACGAGGCCTCGCTTGCTCGCGTTGTTCTTGGCGCCATTGACCAAGTGCTTCAGTACTGCGCGCGCATCGAGTTGAGCGAAGCCGAGTTCTTCGTTCTCGGTGTCCAGGCAGTCCACATCATCGCGCCGCTGAAGCGCAGCCATGAGCAGCGCGGCCTTCGAAGGAAAGTGGTACAACAGTCCCGGGTGCGTCATCCCGCATCGCGCTGCGATGTCGCGCACGGAGGTCGCCCGATAGCCGCGCTCGGCGAACATCGCAAGTGCGGCATCGAGTACGAGTTCCCTCGTGGCGTCGCCGCGCAGCGCTCTTCCGTCGATCGTCACCATGACCTCCTTGCCATCTTTTCTACCACATGGTAGAAAAGTGGGTGCGCCGTGAGCGCCGCCCTTGAAAGGACTCCAGTGAATACCCCGTTGTACCTCGACCCCTCCGCCTCAACCGCGACTCGCGTCGCCGACCTCGTGGGCCGCATGACTCTTGCCGAAAAGGTGGGGCAGATGATGCAGCTCCCAGGCAATCACGGAGTCGAGTCGCCCATTCGCGACTTCCACGTCGGGTCGATGCTGCACATGTCGCCCCAGAACCTCGTCGCGGCGGGGATACTCGTCGAACAGACGAGGCTGCGCATCCCGATGCTGATCGGAGAGGACTGCATTCACGGGCACTCGTTCTTCGAGGGCGCCACCATCTTCCCCACCCAGCTGGGCATGGCAGCAAGCTTCGACCCCGACCTGTTGGAACGCGTCGGGCGCGCTACCGCAATCGAGGTGGCGCCCACCGGAATCCACTGGACCTTCTCCCCCGTCCTGTGCATCACGCGCGACCTGCGCTGGGGCCGAGTGAGCGAGACCTTCGGCGAGGATCCGTACCTCATCGGCGAACTGGCGGCCGCCATGGTGCGCGGTTATCAGGGCGACGGACTGAAGGACCCGACCGCGATCCTCGCCACCGCCAAGCACTTTGCCGGATACTCCGAGACCCAGGGCGGCCGCGACGCATCCGAGGCCGACATCTCCCGCCGCAAGTTGAAATCGTGGTTCCTGCCGCCGTTCGAGAAGGCCGCACGCGAGGGCTGCGCCACCTTCATGCTGGGCTATCAGGCCATCGACGGCGTACCTATCACAATCAATAAGTGGCTCCTCGGCGACATGCTTCGCGAGGAGTGGGGCTACACGGGCATGCTCATCACCGACTGGGACAACGTGGGCAACCTGGTGCGCGAACAGCGCCTGTTCCCCGACTACGCCCACGCCGCTGCCGCCGCAGTCAATGCAGGAAACGACATGATCATGGCCACGCCGTTGTTCTTTGATGGCGCCCAGCAGGCCGTCGCCCAGGGACTCCTGGACGAACGCGTCATCGATCAAGCCGTGGGACGCATCCTCACTCTCAAGTTCGACCTGGGGCTGTTCGAGAACCCCCGCCTCCCGGACCTGGAGCGCCAACGCGCCGTGATCGCGCAGCCCGCCGCCACGGCCCTCAACCTCGAGGCGGCACGCCGCTCGCTGGTGCTGTTGCGCAACGACGGGCTGCTTCCCCTTCGCACATCGGCACGAAAGATCGCGGTGGTGGGAGCCAACGCCGACGACCCCGACACCCAGCTGGGCGATTGGGCGGGCAACTCGGGCCAGGCACATTGGCTCAAGACCGGTCACCCACGCGACGAGATCACCACGGTGCTCGACGGCCTGCGAGCGCTCGCCCCGGAGGGATGCGAGGTCGTATATGCGAAGGGTTCCGAGATCGTCACCACGGGCCCCGACCCGGTGGGCGAGTTCTTCGCAGACGGACAGCCACGGCCGGACATCGCGATGCCCGTCGCTCCCGATCCCGCCATGATCGCCGAAGCAGTCGAGGCCGCTCGAGGGGCCGACGTTGTCGTCGCGGTTGTGGGCGACCGCATCGAACTCGTCGGTGAGGGCCGATCCACGGCGACGCTCGAACTACTGGGAGGACAAGTGGAACTGCTCGACGCGCTCGTCGAGACCGGCACCCCCGTCGTCCTCGTAGTGCTCGCTTCGAAGCCCCACGTATTGCCACCGTCGGCCGATCGCGCCGCGGCCGTCCTGTGGGCGGCTAACCCCGGACTTCTGGGCGGCCAAGCCATTGCAGAACTCCTGTTTGGTCAGATCGAGCCGAGCGGCCGGCTGCCGATCTCGTGGCCTCGCCACGTGGGTCAGCAGCCCACGTATTACAACCAGATCGACGCTCAACACGGGCACCGCTACGCGGACCTCACCCAGGAGCCCGCATGGGTGTTCGGAGACGGCCTGGGATACTCGACCGTCGAGTACCGCGACCTCGAGATCCTCACACCTTCCCTGACCGCGAGCGAGACGGTCCGCGCACGGGTCACCGTGGCCAACACGGGAAACCGCGACGCGGTCGAGACCGTCCAGGTCTATATTCGAGACGTGAACACGTCCGCTACCTGGGCCGATCGTGAGCTGAAGTCCTTTGCACACGTCACCGTTGCGCCAGGCGAGTCGGCCACTATCGACCTTGAGGTGCCGACCGCCGCGTGCTCGATCGTGACGTCCGGGGGCGAGCGCACCGTCGAACCCGGCGCCTTCGAGTTGCTCGTGGGGCCGTCGTCGCGACTGGCCGACCTGCTCGTGGGGCCGTTCGAGGTGGCCGCGTCATGACAACCACATTCGACGCGAGCGGCTCACAAGCGGGCAGCTTAGAAGCGACCAACTCGTGACCGGAGCCGAGCGTGTGATCGAGACGCCCCAACTGCGCAGGGCCCGCATCGGCGTCAGCCTGCTGTTCCTCGCCAATGGAGCGATGCTGGCCAACATCGTGCCGCGCCTGCCAGAGATCAAATCCAACCTCGATCTCAGCTACACGGGCTTTGGCGTGGCGTGGGCCTTCGGCTCGCTCGGGGGAATCACCCTAGGGCTCTTGTCCGCGCGCATGCTGAGGCGATTCGGTTCCGCCCGGCTCGCGACCATGACGCTCGCCATCCAGGCGCTCATCATTTGGGGTGCAGGCGCCTCGCCCGTGGTGGCGCTGTTCGCGGTGCTGTTGTTTGTGAATGGCGCGCTGGACGCCAACACGGACGTCGCCCAAAACGCTCAAGGCATGGGCGTCCAGAGGCGCATGGGCCGGTCGATCATCAACGGGCTGCACGCCATGTGGTCGCTCGGAGCCGCCCTGGGCGGGTTGCTTGGCGGCGCCGCGATCGCGTTGCACCTCAGCATCAGCACGCACCTTGGGCTGTCTGCCGTGCTGTTCCTCGGCATGGCGGTCGCGGCCAGGGCGCTCATGCTGGGCCCTTCGAGCGGGATCGATCGCGAGGAGGTCGCGCCCGCGCAAGACGCACCGAGCCATCGCTTCAGCATCCCCCGCGCCGCAGCGCTCGTTTTGGTCATGCTTGGCCTCATTGCGATCGCAGGGGCTGTGGCCGAGGACGCCGCGATCACGTGGTCGTCGATCTACATGAAGGACGACCTGGGCGTCGAAGAGAAGCTCGCCGGATACGCCCTTGTCAGCCTCATGGCGCTGCACTTTGTGGGCCGCATCCTGGGCGACAAGCTCGTAGACCGCTGGGGCAACCGCGCCGTGGCTCGCGCAGGCGGAGCCCTCACGATGGTGGGCATGGGCGTCGCGCTCGCGTGGCCAACGGTTCCAGGCACACTGCTCGGCTTCGCGGCGGCCGGACTTGGGGTGGCGACCACGATTCCCGCAGCCTTCGCCGCTTCGGATGAGATTCCTGGCCTCAAGCCGGGCACGGGCATCACGCTTGTCAGTTGGGCGCTTCGCCTCTCATTCCTCGTGGGACCGCCTGTGGTGGGCGCGATCGCGGACGCGAGTAGCCTGCGCGTCGGGCTGCTCGTGGTGCCTGTTGCCGGCCTCGCTGTCGTGTTGCTGGCAGGTTCCCTCGCGGGCAAGGGGCATCACCACGGCGCCCCTCCCGCGATCATCACTCCCGCCTGAAGGTCGCTGGGTCTGAGTGGGCGCCCGGTCTGAGTGGGCGCTCGGCGCACGCTCTTAGAGCGCCGTTCCCGGTTCTAGGAATTCGACAGGCACGCAAGGGCTGGTGCCGTTGCCCAGTACCCGCGCGGCCAAATCGAGGCCGATGGTCGACAGGATCGCCTCGTGAATGGCCACGGCACGCCGTGGACGCACGGCGTCGACGAATCGGGCTACTTCGGATATTTTCAACCACGGCGCGCTCACAGGAACCAACAGCGTGTCCACCGCGACGTCAGGCATCTCAAGGCTGTCGCCAGGGTGGAACACCTCGCCCCCGAGCAAATAGCCCACGTTTGGCACGCGCGGAATGATCGGAAGCACCTCGGCGTGAAGCCCTCCGTGCACCGAGACCGCCACTCCCTGGACCTCGAACTCGTCGCCTGCCTTCACTGCCAGCACGCGTTTTCCGAATTGATCGCACAAGGGCGCCACCACCGCCTCGGGACCGTAGAGCACCATGTGGCCGCACGCACTCATCGCCGCGACCACCGCGTCCTGCAGAATGTGGTCCCCATGGGCGTGCGTGACCAGCGCCGCGTCCGAGCGGGAGAGGATGTCGGCCACGTTGGGCGTGAAGCTCCCCGGATCGATCACGATGTGCATGCCCTCGTGTTCCAGCTCGATGCATGAGTGAGCGTGTTTGGTCAGTTTCACGGTGGCCTCCCTTGGCTCGTCCCTAGCGATAACGATCCGCGCGGCGCGACGATGCCCACGGCCCGCGATGACCCAGACCCTCGATGCCCACGGCCCGCGATGGCCCAAGCCTGCAATGAACTAGACCCGCAAGGAATACCTGAGACCCCTCCGCGTTATTAGATGCATACGCATATATTTCGTATGCAGACGAAGGAGAGCATCATGCAGTTCGGCATCATGTCAGTCGGCGACATCACCCGCGACCCCGTCACCGGGTACACGCCTTCCGAGGCGGAGCGCCTCACGAACGTCGTGCGCATCGCGAAGCACGCCGAGGAAGTAGGCCTCGACGTCTACGCCACGGGAGAGCACCACAACCCGCCGTTCTTCTCGTCCTCGCCCACGACGCTGCTCGCGAACATCGGCGCGCAGACCGAGTCGATCATCTTGACCACGTCCACCACGCTCATCACCACCAATGACCCCGTGCGCCTTGCCGAGGAATACTCGACGCTGCAGCACCTGGTTGGCGGGCGCATGGACCTGATGCTCGGGCGCGGCAACACCGGCCCCGTGTATCCGTGGTTCGGCCAGGACATCAGGCAAGGGCTGCCGCTCGCGCTCGAGAACTACAACCTGCTCCACCGCCTGTGGCGAGAGGACGTGGTCGACTGGGAGGGCAGCTTCCGCACCCCCCTGCAAGGATTTACGTCTACGCCACGCCCTCTCGATGACGTGCCGCCGTTCGTGTGGCACGGCTCGATTCGGACCCCGGAGATCGCCGAGCAGGCCGCCTATTACGGCAATGGCTTCTTTTCGAATCACATTTTCTGGCCCAAGGAGCACACGCAGCGCATGGTGCAGTTCTATCGCCAGCGCTTCGAGCACTACGGGCACGGCACCGCCAAGCAGGCGATCGTGGGCCTGGGCGGCCACGTGTTCGTGGGCAAGACGACCCAAGAAGCGAAGAACACGTTCAGGCCGTACTTCAACGAGGCCCCTGTCTACGGCCACGGGCCGACGCTGGAGGAGTTCGCCGAGCAGACGCCGATGGCCGTGGGTAGTGTCCAGGAAGTGATCGATAAGGTGCTCGGCTTCAGAGAGTACGTGGGCGATTACCAGCGCCAACTGTTCCTTGGCGATCACTCGGGACTGCCCGTATCGATGGTGCTCAAGCAGCTCGACATCATTGGTGGAGAGGTGGTGCCCGTGCTGCGCAAGGAGTTCGCCTCCATGCGCGACGCCGAGGCTCCCGACGCCCCCACTCACGCAAGCCTCGTGAAGGCGAAGTACGGCGATGCAGAACCGCGTCAGCCAAGGCCGAACGCCAACCGCGGCGACAATGTCACGGGTACGTCTCCTTACCAGGACACCCCCGCGGACATGGTCGCCACCATGCCCGCGCTGTGACCGTGGCACCCATGAGCACTGCGCCCATCAGCACCAGCGCGCCCATCAGTACTACTACTGCCGCGCACCACGCCTCGGCGGCCTCTCTCAAGGAGGCCAACGAGGCGTGGGAGTCCCTCCTGGGCGCCCACACGACCTTGATGCGACGCTTCGAGTCGGAGTCCATGTGGTGCGAGGTGTCCCTGCACGAATACGACGTGCTCTACACGCTATCCAAATACCCCGACGCCCAGCGCCTCGGTGAACTCGGTCGTCACGTGATGCTCAGCCAACCGGGCCTGTCTCGGTTGGCCGAACGCCTCGTCGAGCGCGGTCTTGTCGCCAAGTGCGCCGATCCCGCCGATGCCAGGGCGGCACTCCTGTCACTCACCGACGAGGGCCACGAGGTCCAGCGCAAGGTCGGCAGGGCGCACGCGCGTTCGGTGGCCGACGCCATGGCCGCACGCCTCACCCCCACCCAAATGTCCACGCTCGCGGAGATCGCTTCGTTACTGGCCTCCACGGAATTGCCAGCCCCCACGGAAGAGGAACTTTCATGACCGCCCCTCTCAGCCTCGTCGTCGTCAACGCCGGGGTGTCCGATCCGTCCTCCACCAAACTCCTTGCCGACCGCGCGGCCTCCCGTGTGCGCGCGCTCGGGCAAGCGCGCGGCCGCGAGATCACGACCACGGTGATCGACCTGCGCGAGCTGCTCCCTGAGCTGCCCGCGGCCCTCGCCTCACAGCACTTCGGCGAGGGCTTCAAGCAAGCCATCGCGACGCTCGTCGACGCCGACGGAATTATCGCCGCCGCCCCCGTCTACAAGGCCGGAGCATCGGCCCTCTTCACGTCGTTCTTCCAGGTGCTAGACAACGACCTGCTGATCGGCAAGCCCGTGATCCTCGCCGCTACCGCGGGGACGGCAAGGCACGCCCTCATGGTGGATGGGGAGATGCGCTCGATGTTCGCATATATGCGCACGCTCACGGTACCCACGAGCCTGTTCGCGGCCACGGAGGATTGGCAAGACAAGGCGCTTACCGGCAGGATCGATAGGGCGGCGCTTGAACTGGTGCTGCTCATGGAATCCGGTTTTGCCAAGGCGGTGCGCGACGAGTCGTGGCAGAACTACCAACACGAATACGGATCCGCGGGTGGAACCGAACTGGGAATCGATCTACAGTCCGACTTGATGCGCCTCGCCACGGGCGGCACGTCGAAGCCGAAGACCTAGAGGCCGACGCCGCAACAATCGAAGCCGTGACGACCGAAGCCCTCACGACCATAGGGAGCACCATGACCGACACCCCGAACACATCGGTGGTTCGCAACGAAGACGCTGAACGGTACGAGCTCCTCCTGGACGGCGTAGGCACCGACGAGGCGGAGACCAACAACGCCATCGCGGGTTATGCCGCATTTCAAGAGTCCGAGACGCACATCGCGTTCACGCACACCGAACTTGAAGAGGCGTACCAGGGCCAGGGGCTCGCGTCACGCCTCGCCGAGGCGGCGCTCGCCGACGCCGTCTCCCGCGGCAAAGTGATCATCCCCTTGTGCCCATACATGGCCAGGTACCTGGAGCGCCACGAGGTCGAGGGCGTACGCATCGAGTGGCCCAATAGGGCTCCGCGGTCGTGACGAGCATCGGGCCCCGCGCCGCGGTGTTCCCCGCGCGCGAGTCGCCTGACTGGGCAATCGCAGCCGCTAGCGTAGAGCCATGAGCCCTCTCTCCGGCACCCAGGTCCACCTCTCCAACGGCACCCACAGCGCCACGCTCGCCACCGTCGGCGCTGCTCTGCGGGAGTACACCGTGGGCGGCAACGATGTCGTAGTCCCCTTTGACGCGGACCAGGTGGCGCCCGCGTTCCACGGCATGGTGCTCGCACCCTGGCCAAATCGCTTGGCCGACGGCCGCTACACGTTTGAGGACCGCGAACTGCAGTTACCCCTCACCGAGCCCGCTCGCGGGACGGCGCTCCACGGCCTAGCGTGCTGGGACGAATGGAAGGTAGCGGAGGCATCGGCCGATGTGGCCACGCTCGTGTTGGACCTGCCCGCGAGCCCCGGCTATCCCTTCTCGCTACGCGTGAGCGTGACGTATGCGCTCACCGATGAGGGCCTGACAATCACCACCACCGCACTCAACACGGGTACCACTGCCCTGCCGTACGGCGTCGGATTCCACCCGTGGATTTCACCAGGCACCGGCTCGCCTGGAACGGGCGCGCTCGACGACTGCACGTTGCAGCTGGGCGCATACAGCCTCGTCACGGTCGATGACCGCCTCTTGCCCACAGGCACGGTTCCCGTCGCAGATCAGATGGACTACCGCGAGCCGCGCACGCTCGCCGGATCCGACCTCGATGACGCATTTGTCGACCCCATCAGGGACGCCGATGGGCGCTCGTGGGCCAGGCTGACGCGCGGCGACGGATTTACGGTGGCCATCTGGATGGACGGCGCCGCGAAGGCATGGCAGGTGTGCACCGGGAACCACCTGAGCCCCGCGTCGTCCCAACGATCGGGCATCGCGATCGAACCGATGTCCTGCATCGCCGATGCCTTCCGCACCGGGGACGATCTGGTCACCTTGAAGCCGGGTGAAAGCCACACCCTCGCGTGGGGAATGGCGCTGGTCTAGGACCTCACGGCTCAAGCGACGGCGCGCGCGGACTCCACGGCGCCCACGAACCGCCCAATGCCCGGAGCGTGGCGCGTGCGGTCCTGAGTCGCTCCGTCGAAAAGCCGCCTGGCCCGATCATGCCCGACGACCCGCCGTGCTCGTGGCTGAGTACAAACGAGAAGGTGCGCCTGCGGAGACCGGCGACTGATTCGGTGAGCCCTCCCCCGACGACGGCAAAGACAGTGTCCTCCAGCCGATCGGCCGCAGACTCCCAACTATCGTCGCATGCGTCGCATCCACACACGGGAAACGGCTCCACAACGACGGCCCCTGCCTGGATCACGACGCGAGGGTCAGCCGTGAACGCGATCGTGAGCGGCGCTGCGGCTGCCTTGCCGGGGGTGAGCCGTACTGCGGTGTTCGCGATGAGGTAGCCGTCGGGGAAGGCTGCCAGGTGCGAGGGATCCTCGCTCGCAGTCACGTCGTGGGTTCGCTCCAGGTACTCGATGAGCGCACGGGCAACGTCGTGAAGCGGCTGGAAGCGTTCCGGATGCGTCAGCACCGAGTACGTGTCGTCCGGCGGGCCGCCCATGCCCCAGCGCTCGCCGTATGGGATGACATTGCCTGCGTCGTCGCGGAACTCCCGCACTGGGATCGTGGGCCGGACGTACGGTTCCATAGTCGCCAGATTACGCGCCGCGACGAGCGCCTGCCCAGGCCCCGCGTTACCAGCGCGCATAGGCTGTTGGTTGGGTGCAAGGTTGCGCCCAACGATCGTCACATGAGGGACAAGCCATGTCGAGCACAGGCACCGCGGGCGCAATGGCCATCGAGGTCCAGGGCCTCACCAAGAGCTTCGGATCGGTGCACGCACTGCGCGGGCTCGACCTCACGGTCCCCACCGGCCAGGTGACGGGCTTCTTGGGCCCCAATGGTTCGGGCAAGACCACCACGATCCGCGTCTTGCTAGGCCTCTTGCGAGCCGATGGCGGCCGAGCCACCCTGCTCGGCGGCGACCCCTGGGCCGACGCGGTCGCGCTGCATCGGCGCATCGCCTACGTTCCTGGAGACGTCACGCTGTGGCCCAACCTCACGGGCGGCGAGGCCATCGACATTCTGGTCAGGCTCTCCGGACCGCTCGACCCCAAGCGCAAGGCACTGATGCTCGACCGCTTCGAGCTCGACCCGACTAAGAAGGCCAGGGCCTATTCGAAGGGCAACAGGCAGAAGGTGGCTCTGGTCGCAGCCCTCGCATCGGACGCCGAACTGATGCTTCTCGACGAGCCGACCAGCGGTCTCGACCCCCTCATGGAAGCCGCCTTCACGGAGTCCATTCGCGAGGTCAAGGACGCCGGAAAATCCGTGCTGCTGTCGAGCCACATCTTCGCCGAGGTGGAGAGGCTTGCGGACAGGGTGACGATCATCCGCGACGGTGCGACCGTCGAGTCGGGGACTATCGCGCAGTTGCGTCACCTCACTCGCACTGAGGTGAGCGCCGTGATCGAGCGCGGCTCAGATAGTGGCCTGGGCGGACTAGCCTCCATGGCCGGCGTACACAACTTCGCGGCCGCCGACGGGCGCGTCACCTTCTCCGTGGACGACACGGCAATGCCCTCCGTGCTCGCCGCCATCGCCGCATTGGGCCCGCGGTCGCTCGTGGCCAATCCCCCGTCGCTCGAGGCGCTGTTCCTGCGGCATTACGCCACTCGAACCGGCGCTCAAGCCAGCATGCAAGCTGGAATTCAAACTGGCGACGAGACCGGCGCCCCGAGCATTGGCGACCAGACTGGCGACCAGACTGGCGACCAGACTGGCGCCCCGAGCATCGGCGACCAGAAATGACCGCCACCGCCCGAGGTTGCGTCGCGCCCGCGCCCGCGCCCGCGCCCGGTGCCACCCATCGGCAGTCCGAAGCATTGGCCGGCATCGAAACCATGGCGCGCCTCGTCGTGCGGCGCAACAGGGTGCGGCTCCTCGTCTGGTTCGTCGTGCTCGTCGGGATGTTCTCCTACATCGCCTCCTACTACAAGACGCTCTTCCCGACCCAGCAGTCCCTCAACGACTTCGCCGCAGTCTCCAACACTCCTGCTATCAAGGCTATGACTGGGTTGTCTCACGCCGCGGACACGCTCGGCGGAGCCGTGTGGACCAAGGGCTGGATGGCGATCGCGCTGAGCCTTGCGCTCGGGGCCGCGTTCCTGATTACCCGCAGCGGCAGGGCCGACGAAGAGGCTGGGCGCACGGAACTGCTGCGCTCGCGGATGCTCGGCCTGCACGCGTACGCCACCGCATCCTGGGCGGTCAATGGGCTGCTGTGCGTCGCGGTCGGTGCCGGCATCGCGCTCGCCTCCGCCTCGAACGGCCTGGACCCCCAGGGAACCGGAATCGCGGGCTCACTCATCTTCGGCGCCTCTGTCGCCGGCGTCGGCCTGGTGGGACTTGGCGTGGGCGCCGTCGCGGGCCAGGTCGCGTCGACCTCGCGAGGAGCCAACGCCCTCGCGTCCACCTTGATCATCGGCTTCTATGTCCTGCGCATGGTGGGAGACCTGGGCAACGGCGCGCTGTCGTGGGGATCGCCGATCGGATGGGGCCAGCAGATGCAGCCCTACGCGGGCAACAAGTGGTGGCCCCTCGCTCTGCTGCTCGCGCTCGCTGCGGCGCTGCTGGCAGTCGCCGCCCTGATCGAGTGCAGGCGCGATCACGGCTCCGGGCTGCTCGCCGACCGTCCGGGCCCCGCCGACGCACCGCGGCGCCTGGCCTCGCCGCTCGGGCTTGGCCTACGTCTCCAGCGCGGCCCGATCATCGGCTGGGCGATCGCCGTGGTCTTGATGGCGTTGCTGTTCGGCTCGATTGTCGACGCCATGAACACCTTCCTGACGGATGCCGGGGGCGCCATGGCGAACCTGACGCGCGGCATCGGCGTGAAGGCGTTTCTCTCCCTGCTCGCGGGGATGATCGGGCTCATCGCCGCGGTCTTCGCCACCCAGTCGGCGGTGTCGCTACGCACCGACGAGGCGAACGGGATCCTCGAAAACCAGCTCGCGGGCGCGCTCTCGCGGACAAGGTGGGCCCTCGAGCGACTGCTGATTCCCGCCGTGGGATCCGCGGTCATGCTTCTTCTCGGCGGAGGACTACTTGGCGCGGTCTATGGTTCAATTTCCGGCGACTCTTCGCAAGCCGTGACGATGGCGGGCGCCGCGCTGGCGTACTGGCCTGCGGTCATGATCCTGGTGGGCCTTGCAGTGGCGTTGTTCGGCTGGGCGCCCTCCGTGGCGATCCCCGTGACGTGGGGCGCGGTGACAGCCATGTGGTTTGCCACGATGCTCGGCGAGGTCTTTGGTCTGCCGACGTGGCTGCTCAACGCGTTGCCGTTCTCGGCCGTGCCCTACATGCCACTCGAGCCGATGTCGTGGACGCCCGTGGTGATCATGACTGGGGTGGCCGTGTTGCTGATCTGGACTGGCCTGCACCGGTTCTCGCGGCGCGACGTCCGGCCGGGCTAACCCACACCTCGCTCCACGGCTGCAAGACGTCCTAGGGCGTGATCAGCGTCCACGTCGCGAACTTCGGCTCGCGCCCATCTCCCGATGAGCGGCCGGCGAGCCTGCGCCCAATCCACGGCAACACGTGGGCGCGGTAGTAGCGCAACTCCACCGCAACTCCACCGCGAGGCACCTCGGCGTCGGTCAGGACTGGGGAGGGCGTCGGCACGCCCATCGCGGTGAGGACGCGGCTTGCGATCCACTCGTGACCCAGGCTGCTGAGGTGCAGGCGGTCGTCCGACCAATACGCCTCCTTGCGCCCCTCCTGGGCGTGCAGGTTGTCCACAAACACCACGCCCTCCCGGCCGTTAACGAGGTT
>JBBRWX010000060.1:0-14581 GCA_038248935.1 Actinomycetales bacterium | reverse complement strand
AGCGTGGACGATGGCGAATAACCCCGCGCCCCTCAAAACCTATGACATGGTCGCGGCGGCCCTGTTCCTTGTGTTTCTCGCTGGCGAAACGGTGGCGGACCAGCAGCGCTGGGAATTTCACCGCACGAACTCGCAGGGCGGCGTCTTGTTGACTGGCCTGTTTCGCTACTCCCGGCACCCCAACTACTTCTTTGAGATTGCCCAGTGGTGGGCGGTGTTCGCCTTCGCGGTGATCGCCGCGGGAACTCCCCTGCTCTGGACCGGCACGGGCGCGCTGCTCTTGACCCTGTTGTTCTTGGGATCCACGGCGTTCACTGAGTGGATCTCGACGTCGCGGCATCCCGAGTTTGAGGACTACAAGCGCGTCACACCGATGCTCATTCCCTGGCCGCGTCGTGTGATGGGCGCCGATCAATCAAGAGAATCTTTCGCAACGCAAAGGTGAGCTTCCGGTTGCGCGCCGTGAGCACCTGGCATTCTCGGGTTTGGCGGGATAATGGGTCAAACGGGCCGATGTCGAGGCCGTTCAAGGCGAAAAGGGGCCGCGTGCGCGCACTGTTGAAGAAAGTATCGGGCCCAGGCCTCGAACTCACGGACGTGCCCGACCCGGTCGCCGGTGACGCGGACGTCACGATTCGAGTGCTACGCACCGGCATCTGCGGTACAGATCTGCACATCGAGTCATGGGATCCGTGGGCGGCTTCGACCATCGTTACCCCGCTCATCCCCGGTCACGAGTTCAGTGGCGAGGTGATCGCCGTCGGGTCAGCGGTGCGCGACGTGCACGTGGGTGCGATCGTCTCAGGCGAGGGTCACATCGTGTGCGGAACGTGCCGCAACTGCCGCGCCGGCAGGCGCCACATGTGCAACAGGACGTCAGGCCTCGGCGTCAACCGCAATGGCGCGTTCGCGGAGTACGTGGTGCTTCCAGAGTCGAACGTGTGGGTCCACCACGAGGGCATCGACCTCGACCTCGCCGCGATCTTCGATCCGCTGGGAAACGCGGTCCACACCGCGCTGAAGTTTCCTCTCGTTGGCGAAGACGTGCTTATCACAGGCGCCGGCCCTATCGGCCTCATGGCGGCGGCGGTGGCTCGCCACGTCGGTGCCCGCTTCATTGTCGTCACCGACGTGTCCGAGCCCCGGCTCGAACTGGCCCGCCAGGTAGGGGCGGACCTCGCCGTCAATGTTGCCAACGAGCGAGTGGCCGACGCGCAGCGACGGCTCGGCATGCGCGAGGGCTTCGACGTGGGCCTCGAGATGAGCGGTCACCCTACGGCGCTTCCTGAGATGATCGACAACCTGACCCACGGCGGTCGGGTCGCCATGCTCGGCCTGCCCTCGGCGCCCATCGACGTGGATTGGGCCAAGGTCGTCACCCACATGCTGACCATCTCCGGAATCTACGGCAGGGAGATGTTCGAGACGTGGAACGCGATGAGCGCGATGTTGCAGACCAGCGCCGAGCTCAGGGCCGCCCTCGACACCGTCATCACGCACCGCATGCCTGCCAGTGAATGGGAGCGCGGATTCTCGACCGCACGCACCGCGCAGGCAGGCAAAATCGTGCTCGACTGGTCCGACACACCAGGCTAGGACACCAGGCTAGGACACCCTCCAAGTTTGTCGCCACCGAAGGGAACGCTCATGTACACAACGATGCGGGCGCAGCTCGCTGCGGCGCTCGACGAGATTCGCGATGCAGGCACCATGAAGGGCGAGCGACCCCTGGCGAGCGCCCAGTCATCGGTGGTGACGGCAGGCGGCGCCGAGGTGCTCAACTTCTGCGCCAACAACTACTTGGGGCTTGCCAACGACCCCCGCATCATCGAGGCCGCCAAGGCAGGCATGGACGAGTGGGGTTTCGGGCTGGCGAGCGTCCGTTTCATCTGCGGCACTCAGGAACTGCACGTGGAGCTGGAGCGCAGGGTCTCCACCTTTCTTGGCACGGAGGACACGATCCTGTTCTCGTCGTGCTTCGATGCGAACGGCGGCGTTTTCGAGGCGCTGTTCGGGCCCGAGGACGCGATCATCTCCGATGAGCTCAACCACGCGTCCCTGATCGACGGGATTCGGCTGTCGAAGGCGCGCAGGATGCGCTATCGCAATCGTGACCTAGTCGACCTGGAAGAGCAACTGAAGGCGACGTCAGATGCGCGTCAGCGCATCATCGTCACGGACGGCGTGTTCTCGATGGACGGGTACTTCGCTCCCCTGCCGGGAATCTGCGACCTGGCCGAGAAATATGGGGCGCTCGTGCTCGTCGACGACTCGCATGCAGTGGGATTCATCGGCGAGCACGGACGCGGCACGCCGGAGCTGTTGGGCGTTGACGGTCGCATCGACATCTACACAGGCACATTCGGCAAGGCGCTTGGCGGGGCATCGGGCGGCTATGTCGCGGCGCCCAAGGAGATCGTGGCGATGCTGCGCCAGAGGGCTCGCCCCTACCTGTTCTCCAACACCGTCGCGCCCGCGGTGGTGGCGGGAACCCTCACCGCGCTCGACCTGTTGGAGGGCGGTGGCGAGTTGCGCCGCCGTCTCGGGGACAACGCGGCCCTGTTCCGCTCGCTGATGGCCGACGCCGGGTTTGAGCTGCTTGATGGCCAACACCCCATCGTGCCCGTCATGTTCGGCGACGCGTCCCTCGCGGCCCGGGTGGCGGACCGGATGCTCACGCATGGCGTGTACGTCGTCGCATTCTCGTATCCGGTGGTGCCGCTGGGCAAGGCACGCATCCGAGTGCAACTGTCGGCGGCTCACTCGGAGGACCAGATCCGGCGGTGCGTCGAGGCGTTCGTTGCGTCCCGCGACGAGGTGCTGGCAGAGGCGTAGCGCCCGCGAACTCGGCAACGGCGTCAACCCAGGTGGGTGGCCGTCATCATGTCGTCGTTTGGCAACACATCGACCACCGCGCCTACCTGCACGTCGAGCAGGTCGGCGTGGCCAGAGACCACCGTCATGAAGGCGGTATCCGCGGCGTCCCTGCCTGTCGCGATGCGCACCAGCGAGGTACGTGGCGCCAGCGCCGTGGCGTCGACAACCCACCACGCGCCGTCGATCTGCGCCTCACACACGGCGTGGAAGTCCATCGGGCTCAAGCCAGGCGCGTAGACGGAGACGAGCCGAGCGGGAACGCCGCTCGCTCTCAAGAGAGCGACACAAAGATGCGCGTAGTCACGGCATACTCCCTGGCGTGCGAGGAGCGTCCTCACGGCACCGTCAGTGGGGAGGCTCGACCCTGGCACATACTCGAGCCGCGTGCCCACCCACGAACTCACCCCATCAAGCAATGAGTGTCCTGTGAGGCCCGCAAATTCCGCGTTCGCGGTCGCCGCCAACTCATCGGACTCGCAGTACCGGCTTGGGCGAAGGTAGCGGAGCAGGTCTCTGACCGTCGACGGTGCGGGCGGCTCGCGGCCCTCGACCGTGGCCGCGTAGTCGACGGTCAAGACGCCCACTTCGGCGCGTATCGCATGGAACCGCGTCCCGTGTGAGTCGCCGATCACGCTCACCTCAAGCGGTGCGCCATCAAGTCTCACGTCGAGCGTCTCCGTACCAACTCCCGTGCGAGCAGCCACCCCGATCGACAGAGCCAACGAGCTAGGAGCCGTGACGTCGATCGTCAGGTGTGCTGTGACATCGCGGCGCATGTCGTCATCGTGTCACGCCACAGGCTCGCGGGTGACGTCAGTGGCGTCGACGGCTTACTCGCGACCCGCCTCTAGCGGAATCAGCATGGTCCTGAACTCGCCGGGCGTGCTGTGGATCTCCCAGATACGCTGGGCGACGGAGTCGATGCCGTTGTCGAGTTGAAGCTTGGGGATGGAGCCGGGGATTACTAGTTGAGCGACGCGAATGCCCTCCTCAGCGAGAGCGTCGTGCAGCATTTCGCCGTAGGCGCTTTCGGCGGGGAACGCGACCGATGTTCCGGCAAATCCGGCGCGCGCCTTCACCGAGGTACCGCCGTTGATCAGGATGATGCTGCCGTCACCGGCCTCTCGCATGGAGGGCAGCACGGCACGTGCGGCGTGAATCAACCCCAATGCCGAGAACTGCAGCGCCTCGAGCGCCAGTTCGGGCGTGAGTTCCAGCACCGGCCCCAGATAGGTGCGCGCGGGCAACGGGCTGTACTGCAGCGCGGTGATGGGCCCAAGTTCTGTGGCCGCCTGCGAAAGAGCCGATGCGAGCGCCTCTGCATCGCGCACGTCCGCCGGGTAACCGCGGGCATCCACCCCCGACTCGCATAGCTCGGCCGCCAGCGCATCGAGCTTCGACTGGTCACGCGCGATGAGCGCGACGGAGAAGCCCCCGCGTCCAAACCTGCGCGCGACGGCCGCGCCTAGCCCCGGTCCCGCTCCGATGATTGCCAAGGTGGGCATGAATGTCTCCTTACGACGAGAATCTCAAATCGACCCTAGCGGCCGCGTCGGCCTCCGAAGATCGCGTGCATCAGAGGAAGCGCCGACGCGATCATCAGCCACGCGCCTAGTCCGGAGTCGTCGGCCCGCACCACGGCACCAGCGATGAGCAGGGCCGAGAAGAGTCCTGTGGATACCAGACGCCGTCCGGTGCGGTCCAGCCTGGCGACCTCGCGCTCTAAGCGGGGCGCGGTGACAGCGAGCGAGCCGTCCTCGATTTGGGTGAGGACCGTGTCGAGCCGAGTGGGCATTCGCCACAGCACCATCACGTTGTCGAGCGCCTGTCGCCCAAGATCGGCGATCACGTTGCCGCCCTCGTCCCGCAGCAGTTGCGCCGCATAGGGCTCGACCGAGTCCCACAGGTTGTACGGGGGGTACAGCGCGCTGGACACCCCTGACGTCAAAGAGACCGCGCGGATGATCAGCAGGAAGTTCTCAGGGAGTTGGAATGGAAGCGTCAACATCACATCGCCGAACTCCACCGCGAAGTCCTGGAACTGCCTTGGGTCCAGTTCTCGCAGCTCCGCGAAACCCATCCCGCCGAACCTGGCGAACAACGTCGTCATGACCTTTTCGAGTTCCACGGTGTCGGCCGACGGAAGCAGCACACCTACCTCTCGCATCGCCTTGACCATGCCCTTGCCGTCGCGAGCTGCCGCGGCGATCACCAAGCCACGGAGGGTGCCACGCAGGCTCGTGGGGACCTCTCCCATCATGCCGAAGTCGACGAAGGTGAGAGTCCACGGGTGGCCGTCGCTTCCCGGCGCGGCGGGAGTGACAAAGAGGTTGCCTGGGTGGGGATCGGCGTGGAAGAAGCCATGTAGGAACAACTGATCGAACATGACTTCCGCAAACTTCGATGCGACCTCCGCGGGCTCAATTCCGGCGGCACGCAGCCCCGCGGCGTCGGTGATCTTGATCGCGGTGACGTCCTCGAGAGTGAGCACGCGTCGCGTCGTCCGCTCCCATGCGATCGCGGGGACCCGTACTCGGTCGTTATCCGCGAAGTTCGCGGCGAAGCGCTCGGAGTTCGCTCCCTCCTGGAGGTAGTCGATCTCCTCAAGGCTTGTCTGCGCAAACTCCTCGACGAGCGCGGGCATGTCCACCCGCCGATACACCAGTCGCACCCGGTTCAGCCATCCGCCTACCTTGCGCAAAGCCGCCAAGTCCACCTCGACAATCTCGCCGATGCCTGGCCGCTGCACCTTGACGACGGCTCCTTCAAAGCCTGCCTCGGACGCGTCGCGCGGCGAGAGCCGTGCGCGGTAGACCTGGCCCAGGGAGGCGGCAGCTATCGGCGTCTCGTCGATAGAAGCAAACACCTGGGCGAGTGTCACGCCCAATTCTTGCTCGGCGAGGGCACGGATCGCGGCGAAAGGCACCGCAGGTACCTCGTCCTGCAGGTCCTCGAGCTCCTTCGTGATCTCCGGTGGCAACACATCAAGCCGTGAGGACATGAACTGTCCCAGCTTGATCATGAGCCCGCCGAGGTCCACGGCAAGCACGCGGAAGCGGCGCGCGAAGCGCCTCATGCGCGCGGGCCTGGTGCGCTCGGTGACTCGACGAAGCCCGATGGTGGGAAGCAGAATCTCGTACCACCACGTCACCGCGAGGTTCCTTGCGGCAAAGCGGAGGATGCGCCTGTAGCGGGCGCGGCCTGATACGGCGTCGGGCATCAAATCTCCTTGACCCCGACGGTCCGACGGCACCCCCGTCAGTCCTGCGCGAGGATCGAGTAAATCTTACGTCTGGTTTCGTCGAGCAGCTCGGCTGCCTTCTGGTGCTGTGCGGAGGATCCCGTGCGGACCACCTGAGCGACAGCCTGCGCAAGCTCGATCCCCGCCTTGGGCACGGCGCCAAGCACGGTGGTGTCGAACGATGCGGTGTTTTCCCACGCGGCCGATCCGGCGGCAGCCTCAGCCTCCTTGCGACCCTCATCGGTGAGCGAATACACCTTGCGGTCGTGCGACATCTCCGTGGTGACGAGACCCTCGTCCGCGAGCAACTGCAGCGTGGGGTAGACCGATCCCGCGCTTGGCTTCCACTTGCCGCCGGTCCGTTCGTCGATCTCGCGGATGATCTGGTAACCATGCATCGGCTCTTCAGCAAGGAGCGTGAGTATCGCCGCGCGCACGTCCCCTCGGCCCATCCGCGTGCCCACCTTCTTGTCGATAGATGTGCGCAACTGCTCCATGGCTTGCCACATGGCGTCGCCCGCCTGACCGGGGTTGAATCCCCCGCGACCACTTGTCTTGAAAGAACTAGCCATGGTGACCTCCCGTAACGATACATCCACCGATAGTGAACGACATATCGCTATATTGCCACGGTGGCGCGTCGATTGCAAACTTCTCCAGGCTTCGGCGGCACCACACGGGGTCTGACCACGCAGTCTTCGCCTTCTCCGCTCAGACCGAAAGCAGTCGCGACGGCTTCCAACACGCGGACCACCGCTAGGCGTACAGTTATCAAAACGGCAAATAGGCGACGGAGGCCTCTCATGCCGGGGTTGGGGGCGGCGCATGTCGCAAGACGCGTATGTGGTCGACCCCCTCGGGCGCGACGAGCGGCATCGCCAATTCGGCGCATTGCTGGAATTCTCCCCCGACGCCATCGTCATCGTCGACGCGAACGGGCTCGTGCGCGAATTGAACACCGCGGCCGAGCGTATGCTCCAAACGACGAGCGCCCCGGCAGTGCTCGCGACCCTGCGTGATCTTCTCCGCACACCGCACGTCGAAGTATTCGACAGGGCTTGGCTACAGTTACTCGCAGGGCACACGGTGCCGCGCGTCACGGCGCCGACTGGGCGGGACGTCGGATCCGCGCCACCGCTCGACGTGACGGTCGCGCCAATTCGTTCTGGAGACACGCTCGCGGGCGCGGTGGTGATCCTTCGCGACACGACCGGACCGCCCGCCGAGAGGCTGGCCCCCGTCCCGCAGACCGAGGAGCCTTTTGTCGCCCACGCGCTATCGGAGCCGGTGACCGCGGAGTTCGACGGCCCGGCCGGCTGGCCTGGTCGTGATTGGCTGCAGCGACGCCTCTTGGAACCGCCTGCCACGGGAATGGAGCGTGGCGTCGCGGTCTTTGACATCGACGCTTTTGCCGTGCTGCTTGCCACCTATGGGCCCGATGTGGCTGACGCGGTGCTCACCAGGTTTGGCGAGCTGTTGAAGTCTCTCGATACCCCTGGCGCGTTCGCGCACTGGCGAGCAGATTCCTTCGTCTGGATTGTGGACAACCCCGATCCCGTTGCCGCCCTTGACCACTGTTCCGCCGGGTTGAGGAAGGCGCTTGAAGAGCCGTTTCAGGTGGGCGACGATCGAGGCTGCCTGACGGTCAGCGCGGGTCTCGCCACCACCGCCCTCGTCGCGGGCGGCGACCTTTTGGCGGCCGCGAAGGACGCTCTGCAGTCCGCAAAGGAAGCCGGGGGTTCACGCGCCGTGTACTACGACGAGTCGATGGAGGCCAGCGCAACGTCGGTCTTCAGGCTCGCGAGCGACCTCCGTTACGCGATCGAGCATGAAGAGCTCCGCTTGCACTACCAGCCCATCATGGACTTTGCCACTAACGAGATCGCGGGCGTCGAGGCGTTGGTGAGATGGGAACGTCCCGGTGTTGGTCTGCTCGCCCCGGGTTCCTTCATTGATGTTGCTGAGCGCACCGGCCTGATTGTCTCTCTTGGCAACTGGGTGGTGCGCACGGCATGCAACAACGCCTTGCGACTTGGCAGCCATTCCGGTGGGCCGCGCACAATGAGCATCAACGTCTCGGCCGGACAACTGCGCGATCCCGGCCTGATCACCACGTTGCGTGAGGCGATGGTCGAGGGCAATTGCGCGCCGTCAACGATCGTCATCGAGGTGACGGAGTCCGTCCTTCTCGACGATCTCGATACTGTTGCCGCGTCGTTGGCGGCGATCAAGGCGCTCGACGTGGGTCTCGACCTCGATGACTTCGGCACCGGTTATTCGTCTCTGCAGTACCTCAGGAGTCTCCCGATCGATCGCATCAAGGTGGACCAGGGCTTTGTGGCGGGCCTGGGCATCAACGGCGCCGATACCGCGATCGTCGCCTCGATCATCGCCCTGGCGCACGCACTGGGCCTTCGGTCGATCGCCGAGGGCGTGGAGACCCACGAGCAGCTCGTATTGCTACGAGAAATGGGGTGTGACTTCGCGCAGGGCTATCTGCTGAGCAGGCCCGCCGATATGGAGGCGTTCACCGTTTGGCTGGATGGGTACGTTCCCGCAGACGTACTTCCCGCCGCTGGCTCGGCTGCTGGCGCGCTGTCCCGGAAGCGCAGCGACATCGCCGACCGCCGTGACGCAAAGGCCAACCGTCGCGACGCGAAGGCCGACACCAGGGACACCACCGCCACGACTCGTGACACGGAGGCCACCGCAAGGGACACGGAGGCCACCGCCAGGGACACGGAAGCGAACACCAGGGACACGGAGGCCACCGCCAGGGACACGGAAGCGAACACCAGGGACACGGAGGCCACCGCAAGGGATGCCGAAGCGAACACCAGGGACACGGAGGCCACCACTCGCGACACGGAGGCCAACACCAGGGACACCACCGCCACCACTCGCGACACGGAAGCCGCAGCCAGGGACATCGCTGCGGACAGTCGCGAAGCAACCGCCGATGAGCGCGAGAGGGTCGCCAATATGCGGGACGCGGCCGCATCCGAGCGCGAGCATGTCGAGGACGACCGGCAGCGTGCGAGCGGACGCTCCGGCGCAAGCCAGAGTGGCGGCGATTCGAGTACCGCCCGACTCATCGCAAAGCAGGACCGGAGCCGCGCGACCGCCGCGCGACTGGTCGAGGCGAGCGATCGAACACGGGCCAGCAAAGGCCGCGACGATGCTTCCGCGGAGCGCGCCACCCGGGAAAGCGCCCGCGGCAAGCAACAAGCCGATCCTGTGTCGGAGGACGGCGACGCGTAGCCGGCGCGCCCTGTCCTATCTGGAGGCGTCGACCCTCAAGGCGCGATAGGTCCCCGGAAACAGGTTGAGAGGCACACGCACGTGCTCCCCCGCCGCGATCGACGCAAGGACCTTGCCGCTGACAAGGTCCGTCACGACCGCGTCGGCACGATGCACCACGAGGGTCGCTTGAGTGGGGTGATCCGTGAAGGTGTTGATCACCAGCGTGTCGTTGTCATACAGGAAGAGACCCACCTTGGGGGTGCACTCGAGATGCGGGAGCTGGTCGCCCAGCAGCACGGATTTGAGGGCGGTCCCTATCTCCCTGGGCAAGTTGTACAGGTCCGTCGGGTCATCGGGGATCGTCAGCACGTGAAGCGTGCCCGCGCCGTAGAACGCGCGCGTGAGCATCGGGAATCCGGACTCCCCGTGGAGGGCCGAAATCACCTCGGACGCGGTGTTCGTCGCGTAGGTCAGCACGGGGATGGTGATGGGGTCGGCCGAGCGGAAGACGTCGGCAAAGGTGGTAAAGGTATCCACCGTCGCGGTGCGCGCGCTTACATACACCGACGTCAAAGCCTGGAGGTCGTCCCCCAGCGCACGCAGCAGTCCGGAAGTCATGACCACGTGGTTTCCCGCACGCAAATGGGCCTCGATGCGGCGCACGAATCCAGCGTCGGCCGCCGCCCCGGCCGTCAGCAACACCGTGCCCACATCGGGAAAGTGCGGCGTCATGTCCACGGGAATGCCGATGGTTCCCAGGTGGTGATGCAGGTAGTCCTCGCCCGTGGTGTGCGCAGGCCGGTACGCCGTGAGCCCTGTGGGGGTGCCGAGGAGGCCCAACATGGGGTCAATCGCGGCGAATTCGCGGCCCGCCACGTCCACCAGGTGGTGGTGATCAGGCGAGGAGTCAAACTCGGTGAACCAGTCGGCAAGAACCCCCCAACAGAAGAGGGTGATCTCGCGAGCCTTCGCGAGAGCCGTGAGGCGCAACTGCTCTGCGTAGCGGTCCAGAGTCCCCCTCTGGAACGGGTCAACCCAGCCTCCGCCGTTGCGGCCCGGATGGAGGTTCTCGAAATACCGGACGATGCCAAACCCAAGGTACGGAGGGAGGTGTTGGGTGGAATAGCTGGCACCGCGCGTCTCTCGGTGCCCGTATACGCCCCGTCGAAGACGGTGCTGCCTAGGTCAAGGTTGTAGCCGAAGAACGCGAAGTGCTCGTACCAGTTGGGGTACTTCACGCCGACCTTCACCCGAGGGTTCGCGGCTTCCGCAGGACCCATGATGAGTTCCTCGGCGACCACACGCATCTGCTCAAGCCGAAAAGCCGACCATGAGCGGTCTCCCTTTGCGGTGACACACGCTTCGCACGTGCAGTTGGTGAAGAACAAGTCATCAAAGATGATCTCGTCGAAGACCGACGCGGCTCACACGGTCGCCTCCGTGAGGCCGACGCGGTCACGATCGGTCGAGAAGCACATCGAGCGGGAGTCCCACTCGGGTGTGGTCTCCAGCGAGGTCGTCACGGCTCCTGCCGTGGCGACGCCTGCGGCCTCAAAGAAGTCGCGAGTGGCGGCCAGCAGGTCGGTGCCCACCTCTTCTTGAGAGCGGTACGTCTCGATGTAGACCTTGTCGAGGTGGATGGCGCGGTGGTGAAATGGCGATAAGCATCCGGCATTGGACTTGCTTTTTTTGGAGCACCTGTGACCGTGCAAGCCTGGTCTGACGCCCACTCCTCACGATGGTCGCCTCCCCGGTCCTACCCTGAAGCGGGGCTTCTCACTGATTCCAACCACAGAATCGCGCGCGCGAGTATTGTCATAGTTGACGTGATCGCTCGATCACGTCGCGTAGCCACACGTTGAGGGCGGAGGGCGCGCACGTGGCGAGCAATGACGACGGCGTGACGCTGCCCAAGGTTCGCGACGCCCTGCTTCAGTTCCCGCACCCGGCATTCATCATGACTCCGGTGCGCGATGGCTCCGGCACGATCGTCGAGTTGCTCTACGCGTTCATTAATGATGCCGCGCTGACGCTGTATGCCATGGACAGTGCTGACGTTGTCGGTCACGGCCTCCTCGAGATCTTCCCCTCCTCGCGTGAGAACGGCATCTTCGACGCCGACGTGCGGGCGATCGAGACTCAGGCTCGTGTCAACATCGACGTGCCATGGGTCGACGAGAACGGGGTCAGGGGCGCCTTCACCATGCAGGCAACCCCCCACGAGCATGGCGTCCTGGTGACTGCGGTCGACGTCACCGCGACGATGCTCGCGGAGCGCGATCGGAAGTATCGCTTGCTCGCGGAGGGTGCGGGCAACGTGGTATTCACCCATGGGCTGGATGGGGTGACCGAGTGGGTCTCGCCATCGGTGACGGAGGTCCTCGGCTGGTCGCGCGAGGGCTTCATCAACCTTTCTCATCGCGACCTGGTCCACCCGGACGATCGCCTCGCCATGGCGCCCGTCGAGGGAGCCTTGCTTTTGAATGGCTCGGCCACCGGCCCTGCTGTGGAGATGCGCTTTTCGACCGCCGACGGCGGGTGGCGGTGGATGTCCGTCGCGACGCGCGCGATCCTTGATGATCAAAGCCTGGTGGTCGGTGCCGTCGAGGTGCTAAGGGACGTCCAGTTTGAGGTCGAGGCCCGCGACGCGCTGGTGGCGCAAGCGAAGCGTCTGGAGTTGGTGCTGGAGGGCTCGGGCCTGGGTATGTGGGACAGGGACTTGTCCGCAGGGTCGGGGGTGTGGGACGAGCGATGCGCCGGAATCATCGGGTACGCCCTGGCGGAATTGCAACCGTTGTCCATGAAGACATGGGTCGACCTGACTCATCCAGATGACTTCTACGGCGCGGATCGCGCCGCAGAGGATCACCTTGCCGGACTCACCGCAAGCATCGACACACAGGTGCGTCTGTGGCATCGTGACGGCCGCTGGGTGTGGGTGCGCATTCGGGGCCGGGTCGTCGAACGGTCGGCCGATGGTCGCCCCCTGCGGATGACGGGCACGCTCGAGGACACCACCGATCAGGTGCATGCGCGTCAGTCGCTCGAGCGCAGCGAGCAATCACTGCGAGAGACGCAACGGATGGCGCGCCTTGGGAGTTGGACTTTCCATCTGGCGTCCGATCAGGTCACGTGGTCTGACGAGATGTTCGCGTTGTTCGGGCTAGATCCGGCACAGCCCGCACCCGACTTCGCAGCGCAGTCTTCGTTGTTCGAGGCGCGGAGTTGGGAACAGCTCAACGCCGCGGTGGCCGAGGCCTCGAGTACCGGCGTGCCCTACGACCTGGAGCTCGAGTACGCGTGTCACGGCTCCCGCTGCGGGTGGGTGCATGTGCGGGGAGAGGCGGTCAGGGACGAGCACGGCATCATCGTCGGCCTGCTTGGGTACGTCCTTGACATCACCGAGCGCAAGGAAGTGGAACAGGCGCTGGCCTCGTCGGAGTCTCTGTTCCGCACCGCGATGATTGTCTCCCCGATCGGCCTGGCGATGACCGACCTTGACGGGGCATTCCTGGTCGTCAACGAATCCCTGTGCCGGTTGCTGGGGCGCGATGAGGCTTGGCTGATTGCCCACAGGGAGCGAGACGTCAGGCACCCCGACGACGTGGAACGGTCCGTGACCGGGCGGGCGTCGGACATCGTTCGCGATAGCGACACAGCGACCGAGGTGGTGCGATTCACACGTGCCGACGGGCGCATGCTGTGGGTCAAGAGGGCCGCAGAGCTGATCGCTGGCACGGCCGGGCGCCCGGACTACCTGCTGGTCCAGTATGCAGACACCACCGCCGAGCATGAGGCCTTGGAGGAACTCGCCTTTCAGGCGTTCCACGATCCCCTGACCGGACTGCGCAACCGGGCCTGGATCCTGGACATGCTGGGAGTGGACCTGCGCGCGGCACCGCGCAACGGTAGCCGGGTGGGCGTGCTCTTTATCGACCTCGACAACTTCAAGGTGGTCAATGACTCGTTGGGCCACGCGGCCGGCGATGAGGTCCTGATGAAGGTTGCCGCCCGGATCGCGGGCGTACTGCGGCCCAGGGACAGGGTCGGCCGCTCGGGTGGGGATGAGTTCATCGTGGTGGTCCCGCAGGTCTCGAACTCGCGCGAGGTCGAAATTGTCGCGGAGCGGATCGTGTCCGCTGTCGCCACCGAGATGACGGTCAGCGGCCACCGGATCGTCCCCACCGTGTCCATAGGCATCGCCCTCAGTTTCCCCGACTCCACAGGCGCGAGCCTGTTGCGCGATGCGGATGCGGCCTTGTACCGAGCCAAGGAAGCTGGCCGATCCCGATGGCAGTTCTTCGACGACGAGATGCACGCCCAAGCCCTCTCACGCCTGACCATTGAGGAGGAGGTCCGGCGAGGCCTGCACGCCGCCGAATTCGTGGTCCACTATCAGCCGATCGTGATGCTGGCCGACCGCAGTATCGCAGGGTACGAGGCGCTGGTCCGTTGGCAGCACCCCATCCGCGGACTGTTGGCCCCGATCAACTTCCTACCCACCGCCGAGGACTCGGGCCTGATCGTGGGAATCGGACAATACGTGCTCGACCAGGTATGCGCGCTGCTCGCGGCCCGCCCAGATCTGCCGGGGCCAATCAGCGTCAACTTCTCGCCCGTGCAGCTCGCGCGCGCCGGCTGGCTCCAGATGTTTACCGAAACGCTCGCGAGGCACCGCGTCGACCCACGGCGCCTCATTCTGGAGCTCACGGAGACGGCGGTCATATCCCTCCTGCCGGGAACCAGAGAGGACCTGGCGGCGCTACGCGCGCTCGGAGTGGGTATCCATGTCGACGACTTCGGCACCGGGTTCTCGTCCATTTCCCTGCTGCGGGACCTGCCGGTCACCGGACTCAAGCTCGACGCCAGATTTGTCGCGGACCTGAGCGAGGAAGACAACGCGGTCAATGCATTGTCAACGGGCCTGGCCGGACTCGTCGAGGGGCTCCACCTTGTGGGAATCGCGGAAGGAGTTGAATCTGAAGGTCAGCATCGGGTCCTGCTCCAGCAGGGCTGGCGGCAAGCCCAGGGATTCGTGTACGGACGCCCCCTACCCCATCCGATCCTCACGATTCCCGCCAAAACCTGGTAGCGGAACGCGTCCTTTCGCCAACGACTTGTCTTTCGTCACGGCGCGAGCTGGGAGTCCGTGTCGTCCGTGACGCGCAGGTGGACCACAGCGAGAGCAAGGGTGGCATCAACCGACATGACAGCCACCTT
>JBBRWX010000059.1:0-14712 GCA_038248935.1 Actinomycetales bacterium | reverse complement strand
CCTGGCCGGACGCCGCCCACACCGCGGTGCCTGGCACGGGCCGGGCGACCCACTGCAGGTGCACCGTGCCGCCACCGTTCGAGAGAAATCGGTTCTCGAGCCGGACCTCAGGAGCCCCTCTCTGAAACGCGGACAAGGCCGCAATGATGGCAGGCGTGTCCTGCGGATGGACGAACTCGAGCAGTGACCGGCCGTTGACCTCTCCGTGCGAGAGCCCGAGCAGCCGCGTGAACGGCTCTTCGACCGCCTGGAAGATTCCGTCGCCTCCGACCGAGAACAGGTCGACATCGGCCGCTCTATTGCTCGTCATCCCCATATTCTCCGCCGACGGCGTTGCTTTCATCGCTCGCTGTTATGTGTGTAAAGACTGAGCAGCGTCTGCGCGACGACGCCGTTCGAGACGAGGTTGGGGTTCACGAGCGGGTAGTCGAGGTCTGGCGTGAACCCTTCGAGGTTCTCCGCGAGATCCTCGCCTTTGACGTGCTCGAACCCCATCGTCCAATCGGGGAACAGCCGGGCGGGAATCTCTTCGTCCATGAGCAACCGGATATTGGTGTGCC
This sequence comes from Actinomycetales bacterium, assembly GCA_038248935.1. Taxonomy (GTDB): domain Bacteria; phylum Actinomycetota; class Actinomycetes; order Actinomycetales; family Demequinaceae; genus Demequina. The sequence goes on along the minus strand of JBBRWX010000059.1, from coordinate 14,152 downwards.
GTGGATCTCGCGTGATGCTCGCGTACACGTCCGCGACGGCGTCGTCATCGCCCTCAAGCACCTGCAGAAAGCTCTGGTTGCTGTAGAGCAGCAGGCCTGTCAGCCCGAGCGGCTCGTTCCTGTGCCGAGCCGCGACCAGCAGCGCAATCAGATCGTCTGGCGTGAATGCGTCGGTGGCCTGGCTGCAATAGATGATGCGCTTCACGAGTACTCCAGCTCGAACAAGCGAGGTAAGGCGGGCGGCGCCTATGCCGCCGGGTTGGCGCACCCGGTGCGCGGCTACCCCCCCGATCACCGACCGATAACAATGATGATATACGTCTGGGCATTTAACCGATCGGCGGACACGTCGTGGCCGTTTTGCTGTTGTGTGGACATATTCAAGCCGTCTGCGTGCGTCTGTACACTTGGTACCTGTCCTGGTCCGCGCCCGATACCCGCGTTTCCCTCAACTCTCGCCCGAGGTTGTCGATCGGAGCAATGACTACATTCGCGTTATCCGAACTCGGGATGGGCGAAACACTGGGAAGCAGGTGCCCGTGCGTCACGACGTCCTAGGGACACTGGTAGCCCTGCCGTGACCAAACCCTCCTGGCTCAAGCGATCGCGGGAGCGGCAGCCCTCGCCGGAGCTTGATCGTGCCCTCGGCGAGCTCGATGAAGCTCGCGCCGAACTTGCGCGCCGCGAGAGCTTCACCGACGCGCTCCTCGAGATGGTAGACGTGGGCATCGTGTCCTGCGATGCCAATGGCGTGTTCATCGTGAGCAATCGCGTACAACGCGAGATCTTCGGGCTTCGGACCGGGCTCAAGGGCATGCAGCCGGAGCACTTGCCCGCCGTCATCGAGGTCTTCACCCCCGCGGGTGCTCCGCTCGCCGTGGAAGAGTACCCGCTCATGCGGACCCTCAGTGGAGAGGACGTCTCCCCGGTCGACGTGCTCGTCGGGCCCGCGACCGGTCCTCGGCGCGAGGTGGTGGTGCGGGCAAGCCGAATTCTCGGCCCTCAAGGTGAGGTGTTGGGAGCAGTGGCCGCACTCAGCGATGTGACCGTGGAGCGCGCCGCCCTACGTGCTCTCGACGATGAGCGACGGAACTTGGCCGAGGCCCAGCTTCTCGGCCAGCTCGGCGGCTTCGAGCACGACTTCGCCACAGGCAGATGGAACTTCTCCGATCAGCTCGGCGTCCTCTGGGGAGTGGCTCCAGGGACCCTGACGGGCGACGAGTTCCTCTTTGCGATCTACCACCACTTGATCGTCGAGCAAGACCGCTCGATCGCTTGGAAGACGTGGAAGACAGACTCGCTCATCGCGGGCCACCACAGCGATCAGTTCCGCATCCGACGCGCGAACGACGGCGTCGAGCGGGTCATCCAGTCACGCATCGAGGTTGAGTTGGGGCCCGATGCTCGGCCGGTCCGTGTCAGGGGGACCCATCTGGACATCACCGAGCTGGCGTTGGCGCAACGGGCGGCGCAACGCGCCAACGCGTTCGCCGACGCGATCTTGACGGCCAGCCCGGACGACACGATCGTCACTGACCTCGCGACCGGTGCGATCATCTACGCCTCACCAGGCATGCACATCCTCGGCCTCACCACGGCGGAACTCGAGGACTTCGGCCCCGACGCCGTCGCGGCCCTCGTGCACCCAGAGGACAGAGACCGACTCGCCGCCCTCAGCGTCGCGTCAGGCGCCCTCGAGGATGGGCAGTCGCTGCAGGAGCGGTTTCGAGCTCGCCACACCGACGGTCGATGGCTTTGGCTAAGCCTGCGCGCGACCCCGTTTCGCCGGGACGGGTCACGAAAGGTCATCGAGGTTCTCGCCGTCGTTCGTGACGTGACGGACCTGGTGCAAGCCGAGGAACGCCTCACCCACGCGGCACGGCACGACCCGCTCACAGGGCTGCCGAACCGGGCGTTCCTCATCGAGATCCTCGACGCCGCACTCGAGCGCTCGCGGGCCGACGGGCGCGAGGTGGCGGTGCTTTTCTGCGACCTCGACGGCTTCAAGCGCGTCAACGACACGGGTGGTCACTCGGCCGGCGACGCGGTGCTGCAGGAGACGGCGCGCAGGATGCAGGGCGTTCTCCGCGCCGAGGATACGGTCGCTCGGGTGGGTGGCGACGAGTTCGTCGTCGTCATCGAGCCTTGGAACCGGGATGACTTCGACGAGACGTTCGCGCAAACTCGCGAGACGGAGCCCACCCGTGGGCTCGCTGTCCAGTTCGCCGAACGCATGATCGACGCGCTAAGCCGTCCTATCCACATCCGGGGTCTCGACTACGTCGTGACCGCAAGCGTTGGCATCACCTACGTGACCCTTGCCCCCGACGCGGACCCCGCGGTGGTGACGGTCGACAAGGTCCTTCGCCAAGCCGACGCCGCCATGTACTGGGCGAAGGAACGCGGCAAGAACCGCTTCGAGGAATACCAGCGGGCCCCCGATGCCAAGCGGCTGTCCTGATCCGACGGACGTCCTGATCCGACGGACGTCCCAAGCCCGCGCGTCGGCGTCGGCATGGCGATACTCGCCGCAAAGTCATGGCGTATGAAGCCGGCCTCGTCGGTCACCAGACACGCCCACGCGACGCCAGGGAATCGAATGTGTGGCCCGCCACAACTTCTGTTGCGCGTTGACACATCGTGGAGGCGGCCATGACGATCGAACCATGACTTGGTTACGTGATCGTGTGGAATTCCTGCTCTTCACCTCATCCACGGCGCTCCTGCTCGGGGGCGGTGCGGCGTGGCTGCCAGGAGCGACGGGGCTGGCCGAGGTGATGTGGGGAGCAGGGACGGTCCTGGGTTTGGCATTCTCGATCGGGTGGACGGTGGGGGCGGTCCGTCGACGTCAACTGAGCGTTGACATCATCGCGCTGCTCGCACTCGCTGGCGCCCTGGTGGTGGGCGAATGGTTCGCAGGATCGATGATCACGGTGATGCTCGCCACTGGCGTGCTGCTCGAGGCACGGGCGGGAGCGCGGGCGCGACGCGAGCTGAGCCTGCTGGTGGAGCGCGCACCGCGCACGGCGCGACGTCAGGTGGACGGCGGTGTCGTGGAGGTACCCGTGGATGAGGTCGCCAAGGGTGACCAAATCCTGGTGGGCACCGGAGAAGTGGTCCCTGTCGACGGGCGGCTCTTGTCGGCCGGGGTTCTGGATGAAGCCGCGCTGACAGGGGAGTCATTCCCAGTCGAGAGGCCGATCGGGGACGAGGTGCGCAGCGGTGTGGTGAACGCCGGCTCGCCGATCAACCTCATCGCCACCTCCGTAGCAGCAGAGTCCACGTACGCGGGTGTGGTGCGGCTTGTCGAGCAGGCGCAGGCCTCCTCGGCCCCGTTCGTGCGCGCCGCCGACCGAATCGCGATCGTGTTCGTCCCCCTCACGCTTGCGCTCGCGGGTGCCGCATGGGCGCTGAGCGGAGACCCCGTCCGCGCGGTGGCCGTGCTCGTCGTGGCGACGCCCTGTCCTTTGCTGCTCGCCGCCCCCATCGCGATCATGTCTGGTCTGTCCCGCGCTGCGCACATCGGCGTGGTCGTCAAGGGAGGTGGCGCTCTTGAACGATTGGCCGCTGGACGCGTCATGCTCTTCGACAAGACAGGCACGCTGACCCAAGGGCAGCCGACTCTCGCCGACGTCGTCACCGCAGGCGATCACGTTGACGCCGACGAGATATTGCGCTTGGCGGCCTCGCTCGACCAGGTCTCACCTCACGTTCTCGCCAGCTCGATTGTTACTGCGGCGGCTCGCCGGAGACTTCAGCTGCAGATGCCCGAAGATGTCCACGAAGAGCACGGGTACGGTTTGCGGGGCACCGTCGGCTCCCACGAGGTGCGGGTGGGCAAGGCCGCATGGATCGTTGGGGACACGCAGCCCGCGTGGGTGCGCCAGGTGCGCAGGCGCGCGGACCTGGACGGTTCGCTCACCGTCTTCGTGGGAGTCGACGGCGAACCTGCGGGTGCGTTCCTGCTCGATGACCCGATCCGGCCCGATGCGCCGCGAATGGTCAGGGCGCTGCGCGAGGTGGGGATCAGCAGGGTTGTCCTGGTGACGGGGGACAGGGCCGACATCGCGGACGCCGTGGGGCGGATCGTGGGGGTCGACTCGGTGCTTGCTGACTGCGACCCTGCCGACAAACTTGCGGCGATCGAGCGGGAGGCGGCGCTCGCCTCGACGATCATGGTGGGCGACGGCGTGAACGACGCTCCTGCACTGGCCGCGGCTGGGGTGGGCGTGGCTCTGGCCTCGCGGGGGGCAACCGCGTCATCGGAGGCCGCCGACGTCGTGCTGACCGTCGACAGGCTCGACGCGCTCGCGGATGCGATTCTCATTGCACGGCGGTCCAAGCGCATCGCCTTGCAAGCGGTCCTCGTCGGCATGGGTCTGTCGCTCGTCGCAATGGTCGCGGCTGCGGCAGGGTTGCTCCCTCCGGCGATCGGCGCCGTCACGCAGGAGGTCATCGACGTGCTGGCGATCGGCATCGCCTTGCGGGCCGTCCTGCCTGGCAAGGTGCACACCATCGCCATGGCGCCGGCCGATGTCGACGTCGCCCGCGCTCTCAAGGTCGAGCACGACGCGGTTCTGGCCGTCGTTGAGCAGATCCGCGCCGTCGCCGACGCCCTCACGACGAAGGACTGCGATGTCACCCCTGCCCACCACCTTCTCAAGCGTCTCGAGGGCGAGCTTCTCCCGCACGAGCGGGCCGACGAGGCGCAACTCGTGCCGCTCGTTGCTCGAGCCCTCGGTTCGTCCAACGCGACCGCGGCGATGAGTCGTACCCACGCCGAAATCGAGCACCAGGTCAGCCGGGTGCGCCGGTTACTCACCGACCTGGACAACGACACGGTCCAGCCTGAGGACGTTGTTGAACTCAGGCGGCTGCTCTATGGGCTCTACGCGGTGCTCCGCTTGCACAATGCTCAAGAGGAAGAGGGCGCGTTTAGCCTCGTGCCCACGGGCCCGGTACCCGGAGCCGCCTCCGACTCCCGACCGGACTCTTCGCAGTGACCCGCACCATCGATGCGATCACGGGGCTCCGTCTGGGTGGCTCTTCGCCGAAGTAGCCCTGGTCGACTACTCGCGGTGTGGGTCGAACTCGACCCACACCGCGCTGGCCGCGCCGACGGCGATTTCGACGACCCCGGCAGGCTCGCCCTCGGGGCCAAGACGCATGACCGACACCGAGCCCGCGGCCGGGTTTCTCTCCTCGAGGCGCACACGCGAGCCGAAGACGATCTGCCGCTCCTCGAGATATCGCAGGATCGCGGGTTCGTGGTCCGAGATGCGGGCGACCTGCCCTGCGGCGGCGGGTTCCATCTCGCTGAGACGGCCGGCCGAGTGGCGTCCGCGGCTTTGTTCAATGCTTCCGTCGGAGTGGGGGATCGGGTGCCCATGCGGGTCGTGCGTAGGACGGCCCAACACCTCGTGCATGCGGTCCACGACGAGATCGGACACGGCGTGCTCAAGCACGTCGGCCTCCATATGGACCTCGTCCCAGCCAAACCCGAGGCGTTCGACAAGGTACGTCTCCAGGACTCGGTGACGCCGCACGACCGCCACAGCAATCTCATTGCCTGCGGGGGTGAGGTCGATGTGTCCGTAGGGCTCGTATTCAATGAGTCCGTCGCGAGCGAGTTTCTTCAGGTTGGCAGACACGGATGACGCCGTCACCGCTTGCGTGGCGGCGATCTCGTTCGTGGAAACCGATCCACCTGGCCACTCTTGCGCCTTCCAGATGATGCTGAGGTAGTCCTCGACCATCGACGAAACGCGCGGGGCTGCCATGGCTCGATCTTACCGAGAAGAGTCCATCGGCCCCGCTGCGGTCACGGGATTGCCAGGTGCCGCACCTGACCGCGTGACGACGGTGCGACGCGTGGAGGCTAACTCTTCCCTCTGCGGGCACGGTCGTGGTGCTTCCTCAGGTCAGGAGAGTGCCCCGAGTGGGATTCGAACCCACACTGGTACGGGTTTGAGCCGTATGCCTCTGCCGGTTGGGCTATCGGGGCGTGGCCACTAGGCTATCGCTTGTGAACGACTCCATTGCACCCGTAGAGACAACCCCTGCCAAGCGCCGCGCCATCGTCGTCGAGGATGAGGCGCTCATCCGCATGGACATCGTCGAGACCCTTCGCGAGGGCGGCTATGACGTGGTTGGCGAGGCCTCGAACGGCGAAGAAGCGGTAGCCCTGGCGCGCGAGTTCAAGCCCGACGTCGTTGTCATGGACGTGAAGATGCCGGTGATGGATGGCATCACTGCGGCCGAGCACATCGCGAAGGAGCGCCTCGCGCCCGTCGTGCTGCTGACAGCGTTCTCGCAGACCGAATTGGTGGAGCGCGCGCGCGACGCAGGCGCCATGGCGTATGTGGTCAAGCCCTTCACGCCTGCCGACCTGTTGCCTGCTGTGGAGATCGCCGCATCGCGCTTCGTGGAGATCAGGGCGCTCGAAAACGAGATCGCCGATATCACCGAGCGCATGGAGACCCGCAAGACGGTCGAGCGCGCCAAGGGCATTCTCATGGAGAAGATGCAGCTCAACGAGCCCGAGGCCTTCAGGTGGATTCAGAAGACTTCCATGGACAGGCGTCTCACTATGCGAGAAGTAGCGGAAGCCGTCATCGAACAGATGGGCAAGTAGTCCGCAAAGTGTTTAGCCTGCTAAACATCGGGAGTTGAGTCCCAATTCCCTGCAAAAGGTCACAAAATCGTGATCCTTGTGACGCACGGATGAAATCCGGCCCCGCCACCGCGAAGTCAGTTGCCGCCGAGGACCGTCCTCGCGGTGGCACTGGTGGGATTGTCCCCACCGCACCTGTATGGAGGGAAAAACATGGCTCGATGGACCACCATCGCACGAGGCGTCGCACTGGGCACCGTCGCATCCATTGCCCTGGCTGCTTGTTCGTCAAGCGGAGACAGCGACAACACGTATACCAGCACCGCGATGTCTTCTGCGCCGAGCGTAGAAGGCGCTCTCAAGATCGGAACGCTGCTCCCGGTGACGGGCTCGCTCGCATTCCTCGGCCGGCCCGAGGTTGCCGGCGTTGAACTTGCTGTCGCGGAGATCAACGACGCTGGTGGCGTATTCGGCAAGTCAGTTGAGGTCGTGCAGACGGACTCTTCGGACGCCGACCACCAGGAGGTTTCGAAGCAGTCCGCTTCAGAACTCATTAGCGCAGAAGTGGGTGCCGTCGTGGGTGCCGCTTCCTCCGCCGTGACCAAACTCGTGGTTGACGACATCACCAAGGCACAGATCGTCATGATCTCGCCCGCCAACACGTCAACGGCGCTCTCTGGCTACTCAACGTTCTACTTCCGCACCGCACCGCCGGACACCGCACAGGGTTCCGCCGTCGCCCAGCTGATGCTGGCGGATGGCTTCAAGAACATCGGTATCCTGGCGCTCGACGATCCGTATGGGACCTCGTTGCGCGACGTCTTGAAGTCGACGGTCGAAGATGGTGGAGGCACTATCACGTACGGCGAGGCGGGCCAGGAATTCGACCCCGCAGCATCGAACTTCTCTTCGAATGTTCAGGCGCTCCTTGCCACGAACCCAGAGGCTATCGCGCTGATCTCTTTCGACCAGTCCAAGCAGATCATTCCCGAGTTGGTTGCCGCAGGCTTCTCCGGCTCGAAGGTCTACATGGTTGACGGCAACCTCGCCGACTACTCGGCAGACTTCCCCCGCGGAACCCTCGCGGGCGGCAAGGGCACCACGCCTGGGGGCGAGACGTCGGACGACTTCAAGAAGCTTCTTGACGACGCCAACGGCAGCAGGCTCGACTCGTACGCGTACGGTCCCGAGTCGTACGACGCCACGATGCTTGTCGCTCTCGCGGCACTCAAGGGCGGCGCGCCTGACGGCGTGACTATCCAAGCCAACCTGGCGGCCGTTTCCGGCGCCGACGGTGGGACCGAGTGCAGCGGTTGGGTCGAGTGCTCTGACTTGATTAACGCTGGCGAAGACATGATGTATAAGTCCGTTTCGGGTTCTGGCTCGTTCAACTCGGACAACGACCCGTCGAGCGCCTACATCGGCGTCTATGTCTACGGGGATGACAACGTCCCCGCCTGGACCGAGGCAGTGCTCCGCGAGGTCTAGAGAGACCCCATGCGGCGGGGCGCCGGCTCAATCCGGGCCCCTCCGCATGCGCGTCCTCAGCCAAGAGGTGAGTCAAACCGATGTCAGTGGCTCGATCCCTACCACTTTCAGCCTCCATCGGGGCCCAAATGGCTCAATAGGTACCGTCTCCGACTGAAGGTGGCGTGAGCCTTCGCCGCGGAGGTACCCAGCGCCTGACAGGCCATTGCACGTCCGTGCACGGGGCCGTTACGCCGTCGGCGGCACAAATGAAGCCACTGGGGCGTACGGCGCCTCCTGGGCGGTACAAATCAAGCCACTTCCGGGGGAGAGAACACAGGGGGCGACAAATGCCCCGGCCAAAGACAGACCGGGCCCTTAGCGGACGCGTGAGGCGCCGAGTGTGCCCAGCGCGACTCGATGACCTTGGGGTCCCTGAGCTGCGGCTGGCCGGTCGCGGCGTACTCGTAGGTGCCTTGGTCGAGCACGGAGCACCCACCGCAGATCTGCAGGCCGCGGCGCGCTTTGCTCAACCATGATGACTATGACGCCCGCAGATTGATGTCGCGTGTCAGCACGAACGTCTCGTCTTGGCGCAAGGGGAACAGGCCTGCGCTCGGCTCGAAGAGCAACAGCAAGGCGGCGTCTATCAGGTCAAGTCCCGGGAAGAGGTGTAGCTCGATTCTTCGTCGGGCGGTGAGGCCGAGGGTGTGGGTGATGACCTCCACGGTGCCGACCCGTTTGCGGCTCAGCGGACCCCACAGGAACTGGTCCTGGAGTTAACCAGAGCCGCCTGCGATCATGACCGCGAAGATCGCGGCAACGATCAGTGGGAGCCCTATCGTGAACTCTTTGGGTATCAGCAGTAAGGACACCTTGTCACTCGTCGTCGCTCCGGCCGCGGATATGGCACGGCCGGAATCACTTTCCGCGCCGCCGATGAACGCCGAATACAGCGTCACCGCCAACGCCACGACGACGAGGATCACTCCGGCGCGAACAAGGGCGCGGGTGTCGAGCGCTGCTTTCACAGTCGTCCTTCCCAGTCGGTTTCGGCCCAATGTAGACCATTCATGTTTCCGCTGTGTGTGCTACGCATTCCTGATGAAGCACGTCAGTCGGGCGGTCGCGATCCGTTTTTCGTCCCCGGCGTGTATTTCGATGTCGTAGGTTGCAACCGTGCGACCGAGGTGCGCCGCGGTGGCCACAGCTGTCACTGTTCCGGAACTCACGGCGCGGTGGTGCGTGATGTTGAGGTCGACGCCCACCGCCATCTTTCCGGAACCCGCGTGGGCCATGGCCGCTAGCGACCCGACCGTCTCCGCGAGCGCGGCGGACGCACCACCGTGGAGAAAGCCATAGGGCTGGGTATTCCCCTCGACGGCCATCGATGCCACGGCGCGGTCGGGCGCGACGGACTCCACGGTGATCCCAAGCTTGGCAATGAGCCCGTCATATGCGTGGTCGGTACCCGCTTCGGTGTCTGTCATAAGAGATAGGTTGGCACCTGTGAGCGAATCAGCCAAGGAAACGTTGCTACTAGTTGATGGATTGTCGATGGCGTTCCGCGCGTTCTTCGCGCTTCCTGTCGAGAATTTCGCCACGTCGGATGGTGCGCCAACCAACGGCGTCTACGGTTTTACCGCGATGCTCGCGACGCTCCTGGGGGACCGGAAGCCGACCCACGCCGCGGTGGCGTTTGATCTCCCTGGTGGCACGTTCAGGACGGAGCGGTTACCCAGTTACAAGGGCACGCGCGACGCCACTCCTCCCGAGTTTGAACCTCAAGTTCCGCTCATGCGTGAGGTGCTGAAGGCGTTGGGCGTGGCCGCTGTCGACAAGCCAAACTTCGAGGCGGACGACCTCCTTGCGACATACGCGCGCATGGGACGCGAGGCCGGCATGAGGGTGCTCGTCGTCTCGGGAGATCGAGACACGATTCAGCTCGTCACCGATGACGTCACGCTCCTGTATCCACGCAAGGGCGTCAGTGATCTCATCGAGTACACGCCTGAAACGGTTTTCGAGCGCTATGCGGTGGCGCCCCACCAGTACCCGGATTTGGCCGCTCTCGTGGGCGAGACGTCTGACAATCTTCCGGGGGTGCCTGGTGTCGGGCCAAAGACCGCGGCCAAGTGGATCGCGACGTACGGAAGTCTCGACGGAATTCTCGCCGCAGCCAATGACGTGCCTGGCAAGGCGGGTGAGAGCCTGCGAGCGAATCTCGACACGGTGAGGCTCAATAGGGAACTAAATCACCTCCTGACGGATCTCGACATTGACGTCACTTTGGACCAGATGCGTTTTCAGGGCGCGGATGCCGCGGCCGTTCACGCGGTGTGCGATGCGCTTCAATTCAGGGGATTGAGATCGCGCCTTCTGGCATTCGTTAAGGATCCGGGCACCGCGGCAGGCGGTGACGCAGCACGCGGTGACGCAGCAGGCGGTGACTCAGCAGGCGGTGACTCAGCAGGCGGAGAAGATGTCCAGTCCGCTCCAGAACTCAGCGTGTCGGCGCCGGCCGCGATGGCCGACGTGGTGGCGCTGACTGGCTCGGTCGCTCTGCACGTGCGTTCGGACGCGGGGGACGCGTGGGCCCTCGGCATTGCCCAAGGCGACCATGCGTGGGGCGTTGACCTCGGAGCGATCGGTCAAGGGGACGAGGGGGCTTTGGCCGCGTGGCTAGCCGACCCAACCGTCACCAAGGTCTTCCACGGGGCCAAGGACGCGATGCACGCCCTCGCCTCCAGGGGGTACCGGGTGGGCGGAGTCACAGACGACACACAGATCGCCGCATACCTCGCGGTGCCTGCCCAGGGCAGACTCGACCTCGATGACGTCGCCGAGCGCTTGCTAGGCGAACGCAGCGCGGCAGCCCTTGGAGGGCAGCTCGATCTTGGCATGGGCGGATCGGCACTCGAAGACGCAGCGAGGAACGCGGATCGGGTCTTGCGCCTGTCAGTGATTCTCGAGGAGGACCTGAAGCAGCGGTCGATGACGTCGCTCTATCAAGAAATGGAGATCCCGCTCATCGATGCCCTGTTCCGCATGGAGCAGGCGGGGGTCGCGGTAGACGATAACCAACTCGAGTCTCTTTCTTCTCAAGCGTTAAGCCGTGTCGAGAAGGCGGCTGAAGAGGCCTTCGCAGCTATCGGCACTCGCGTCAATCTTGGATCGCCTCGTCAACTCCAAGAGGTTCTCTTTGAGCAACTTGGCATGCCGAAGACCAAAAAGATCAAGACCGGGTACACGACGGATGCCGCCTCGCTTGCGGATCTGTACGAGAGGCAACCGCACCCGTTCCTTGAGGCGCTGCTCGCTCACAGGGACGCGACAAAGCTCTCGCAGATCATCCAGACGCTCCGCGACGCGATCGGAACCGATGGGCGTATCCACACCACGTTCTCACAGACCGTCGCGTCGACCGGAAGGTTGTCCTCAAAGGATCCGAACCTGCAGAACATCCCTATTCGGACCGAAGAGGGCCACCGGATTCGCGAGGCCTTCGTGGTGGGTGCCGGGTACGAGACTCTGGTAACGGCCGACTACAGCCAGATCGAGATGCGAATCATGGCCCACCTAAGCGGCGACGCGGCGCTCATCGCGGCGTTCAAGGACGGCGAGGACCTGCACCGGTTCGTCGGCTCAAGGGTGTTTGGCGTGCCTCCCGAGGGAGTGACTCCACAGATGCGGTCTCACGTGAAGGCGATGTCGTATGGGCTCGCCTACGGGTTGTCGTCATTTGGCCTGGCCCGCCAGTTGAGCGTGTCCGTGGGCGAGGCCCAGGCGCTCATGGACGACTACTTTGAGCGGTTCGGCGCGGTTCGGGCCTACCTGAGTGGGGTCGTGAAGCAAGCGACGAAAGATGGCTACACCGAAACCCTGTTCGGTCGCAAGAGGTATCTGCCCGACCTTGAGTCATCGAACAGGCAGCGGCGCGACATGGCGGAACGCATGGCGCTCAATGCGCCCATCCAGGGCAGCGCGGCGGACCTCATCAAGCGCGCGATGCTCGCAGTCGACAGGCGTCTCGCCGAAGAAGGGCTGGCCTCGCGGCAGATTCTTCAGGTGCACGACGAGCTCGTGGTGGAGGCGGCACCCGGCGAGGCCGACGCGGTGGAGACCATCCTGCGTGAGGAGATGGCGGGCGCAGGTGAACTCACGGTTCCTCTGGACGTGAACGTTGGACGTGGGACCAATTGGCGGGTTGCGGGGCACTGATAGCGGTTAGGGTGTGGCCATGCGTATCGGAATTCTGACTGGCGGAGGCGACTGCCCCGGACTCAATGCGGCCATTCGAGCGGTCGTCAAGCGGGGCACCTCGGAGCACGGTTGTTCCATCGTGGGCTTTCGCAACGGGTGGCAGGGCGTGATTGATGGCGACGCTCGTCCCTTGACCCGCGACGACGTCTCCGGAATCCTCGTCGTCGGAGGAACGATGCTCGGCACGGCTCGATGCCATCCCCACAAGGTCGAGGGTGGAATGGAGGCCGTTCAAGAGACGATGATCAACGAGAAGCTCGACGGCCTGATCTGCATCGGCGGCGATGGCACGCTCAAGGCCGCTGGCAAGGTCTCGGACGCAACCGGCATTCCCGTGATCGGCATACCGAAGACGATCGACAACGACGTCGTGGGTACGGACACCGCGATCGGCTTCGACACCGCTGTCACCATTGCGACCGAGGCAATTGACCGCTTGCACTCCACCGCGGAGTCTCACAACCGCGTCATGGTGGTTGAGCTCATGGGGCGCCACTCTGGCTGGATCGCGGTCACTGCGGGCATGGCAGGCGGCGCGGACATCATTTTGGCCCCCGAGGAGCCTTTCGATATCGACGTGATCGTCAAGAAGATCAAGCACCGTCACAGGTACAAGAACTTCTCGATCGTCGCCGTCGCCGAAGGTGCGGTTCCTGTCGAGGGCTCCAGCTGGACTGGAAACCCAACGATCGACGAAAAGGGCAACCCGATTGCAGGATCGATCGGTCACGAAATCACGAAGGCGATTGAGGAGCGGACCGGCTTCCCCACGCGCCTGACGGTGCTCGGCTATGTGCAGCGTGGCGGCATTCCCACGGCCTCTGACAGGTTGCTCGGCACGCGGTTCGGAATCGCCGCTATCGACGGGATCGTCGCTGGGGAATCGGGCAAGTTCACCGCGCTGCAGGGCGAGGACATCGTGCTCAAGGACTTCTCCGTGATGTCGGGCAAGACCAAGTGGGTCCCCAAGGAACTGCTTGAGGCGGCGTGGGGTCTGTAACGGTCCGCTAACGACTGGATGGTTCGTTTGTGCGGCTGCCGCACACGGGGGTAGGCTCTGGGATGGCCTGTGGCGTCTTGTGCTGCTGCCTGCGTACCTTCCATTGATCCATCAACCTCCGGAGTCACTCCCTCTATGTCCGTATCCACCCCCGAGTCCACCGCCATCGCGTTCAACGACATCGGCTCGAGCGAAGATTTCCTCGCCGCCGTCGACGCGACAATCAAGAACTTCGACGACGGGGACCTTGTCTCCGGCATCATCGTCAAGGTCGACCGTGACGAGGTTCTGCTCGACATCGGTTACAAGACCGAGGGCGTGATTCCTGCCCGCGAGCTTTCCATTCGTCACGACGCCGATCCCGACGACGTTGTCAACGTCGGTGACACCGTCGAGGCCCTCGTCCTCACCAAGGAGGACAAGGAAGGCCGCCTCATCCTGTCCAAGAAGCGCGCTCAGTACGAGCGTGCCTGGGGCTCGATCGAGAAGATCAAGGAAGAAGACGGCGTCGTCTCCGGAACTGTCATCGAGGTCGTCAAGGGTGGACTCATCGTCGACATCGGCCTGCGCGGCTTCTTGCCTGCCTCGCTCGTGGAGATGCGTCGCGTCCGCGACCTCGGCCCGTACATCGGCCAGCTCATCGAGGCCAAGATCATCGAGCTCGACAAGAACCGCAACAACGTCGTCCTCTCGCGCCGTGCGTGGCTCGAGCAGACGCAGTCCGAGGTCCGCTCCACCTTCCTGCAGACGCTGCAGAAGGGTCAGGTGCGCCCCGGTGTCGTCTCCTCGATCGTCAACTTCGGTGCGTT
>JBBRWX010000058.1:0-15071 GCA_038248935.1 Actinomycetales bacterium | reverse complement strand
CCCAGGTAACTGGGATTGACGGAAGTTCCGCAACAACGGAGACCAGCGTAGGTGATGTTGACAGCGCCTCGTGCGCGCCAACCTTGGGCGGCTACGGCCGCCCTTTGTGTTGGTGGACCCGAGCCGCTAGCCAGCCCCGCCTGCGCGGGGCTTTTCTGTTGTGGGGGCAAGCCCGATCAGGGCATCGGCGGTTACCCATAGGAAGGACAATCATGGCCACGCCAGACAAGGTGTCCACCGTCAAGGCGCTTGCGGACGCATTCCGTAACGCCTCGGCTGTGTATGTCACCGAGTACCGCGGCCTGTCCGTGCCGCAGATGAAGCAACTGCGCAACGGACTCCGCGGCGACGCGACCTTTGTGGTCGCGAAGAACACGCTGACGGCGCTCGCGGCTAAGGACGCCGGTGTCGAGGGACTTGACTCCCTCTTCGTCGGCCCCACGGCCATCGCATTCGTCACCGGTGACCCGGTGGAGGCTGCGAAGGGATTGCGTGACTTTTCGAAGTCGAACGACAAGCTCGTCATTAAGGGAGGCGTGCTCGAGGGCAAGGTCCTCTCCCCCGACGACGTTGTCAAGATCGCAAGCCTCGAGTCCCGCGAGGTACTGCTTGCCAAGGCTGCGAGTGTCTTCAAGGCATCGCTCTTCGGCGCGGCTTACCTCTTCCAGGCACCGCTTTCACAGGCGGTCCGCACTGTTGACGCCCTGCGCGAAAAGCAGGAAAACGCGGCGTAACGCCGCACCCACCACCTCACTGCATCGCGCAGAGAACACTTCAAGAAAAGGACATCAAAATGGCTAAGCTCACCACCGAGCAGCTCATCGCAGCATTCAAGGAGCTCACGCTCATTGAGCTCTCTGACTTCGTGAAGGCCTTCGAGGAGACCTTCGACGTCACCGCCGCGGCCCCCATGGCCGTCGCCGCAGCAGGCCCCGCCGCCGCTGCCGTCGAAGAGGTCGAAGAGAAGGACACGTTCGACGTCATCCTCACCGTCGTCGGCGAGAAGAAGATCCAGGTCATCAAGGAGGTCCGTGCGCTCACGAGCCTCGGTCTTGGTGAGGCCAAGGCGCTCGTGGACGAGGCTCCCAAGCCTGTCCTCGAAGGTGTGAAGAAGGAAGAGGCCGCTAAGGCCAAGGAGGTCCTTGAGGCCGCCGGCGCCACGGTCGAGGTCAAGTAACACCTCAGCTCAACGCTCACGAGGGCCGGGTCGCCGCAAGGTGGCTCGGCCCTCGTTGCATTCTCGGCGGGCGGCGATCTCCGGCTCGTGCGACACTGAGCGAACGCGACGTCGATGCGGGTCTATCCCCGGACCGGCGCGGCCCCTCGACGGGTGTCGGTCGGTGAGACTACGCTGAGATTGTGCTGTGGCTTGACAAGTGCCCTCACGGTGACTAGCGTTGGAGGTTGCGCTGTCTATTGCCCTGCCCTCATATACCTACCTGGCGCGCGTCCACGACCTCGTGATGACGCCCCAGGATCCGGCGGAGTTGTGGCTCAGGCAACGCGGAACCGTTCCAACGTGATGGGAAGGACCCCCATTGGCTGCCTCGCGCACCGATTCCGCATTCGCCAACCGTTTCTCCAGCCGTATTTCGTTCGCTCAGGTTGCTGAGCCAGTTGAGGTTCCTAACCTCATCGGGCTTCAGACCGAGTCGTTCGACTGGCTGTTGGGCAACTCTCTCTGGAAGGAGCGTGTTGAAGCCGCCAAGCTGGCCGGCCGCAACGACGTTCCCGAGATCGCTGGCCTCCAGGAGATCTTCGAGGAGATTTCTCCTATCGAGGACTTCGGCCAGACGATGTCGCTCAGCTTCTCAGACCCGTACTTCGAGGAGCCCCGTCACTCGCCAGAGGAGTGCAAGGAGAAGGACTTCACCTACTCCGCTCAGCTGTTCGTGACGGCAGAGTTCATGAACAACACCACGGGCGAGATCAAGTCGCAGACGGTGTTCATGGGCGACTTCCCCTTGATGTCCCCTCGTGGCACGTTCATCATCAACGGCACGGAGCGCGTCGTTGTGTCGCAGCTCGTCCGTTCACCTGGTGTGTACTTCGAGTCCACGGCAGACAAGACGTCCGACAAGGACATCTACACCGCGAAGATGATTCCTTCGCGCGGCGCCTGGCTCGAGTTTGAGATCGACAAGCGCGACGCAGTCGGCGTGCGCGTTGACCGCAAGCGCAAGCAGTCGGTGACGCTGTTCCTCAAGGCCCTCGGCCTGTCGGACGACGACATCACCCGTGAGTTCGCCGCGTACCCGTCGGTTCTCGACACGCTCGAGAAGGACACCGTCCACACCCGTGAGGATGCGCTCGTCGACCTGTACCGCAAGCTGCGTCCGGGCGAGCCGCCCACGGTCGAGGCCGGGCAGAACTTGCTCGACAACTTCTACTTCAACCCGAAGCGCTACGACCTCGCCAAGGTGGGTCGCTTCAAGCTCAACAAGAAGCTCGGCCTCACCAAGGTGCTTGGTGACTCCGTTCTTGGCGTCGACGACATCGTCGCCACGGTGAAGTACATCGCCGCGGCACACGCAGGTCACACGTCGCTCAAGGGCGAACACGGTGACGTGATCGTCGAGACCGACGACATCGACCACTTCGGCAACCGCCGGATTCGCGCGGTGGGCGAACTCATCCAGAACCAGATTCGTACGGGCCTGTCCCGCATGGAGCGTGTGGTTCGCGAGCGCATGACGACTCAGGATGTCGAGGCCATCACGCCGCAGACCCTGATCAACACACGCCCCGTTGTCGCCGCCATCCGCGAGTTCTTCGGCACCTCGCAGCTGTCGCAGTTCATGGACCAGAACAACCCGCTCGCGGGTTTGACCCACAAGCGTCGCCTGTCGGCGCTTGGCCCAGGTGGTCTGTCCCGTGATCGCGCAGGCATGGAAGTGCGTGACGTTCACGCGTCGCACTACGGCCGCATGTGCCCCATTGAGACCCCTGAAGGCCCGAACATCGGCCTGATCGGTTCGCTCGCTTCTTTTGGTCGCATCAACCCGCTCGGCTTTGTCGAGACGCCTTATCGCAAGGTCGTCAAGGGCAAGATCACCGACAAGATCGACTACCTCACGGCCGACGACGAGGACCGCTATGTCATCGCCCAGGCCAACTCGGCCGCTGGTGGGCTGACAGGCGCCAAGGGCGGATTCTCCGACGAGCGCGTGCTTGTGCGTGCCAAGGGTGGCGAGGTTGAGTTCGTTGCGCCGGACGCCGTCGACTACATCGACGTCTCTCCGCGCCAGATGGTGTCGGTCGCTACGGCGCTGATCCCGTTCCTGGAGCACGATGACGCCAACCGTGCCCTCATGGGTGCCAACATGCAGCGCCAGGCGGTTCCGCTTGTCCGCTCCGAGGCGCCGCTCGTCGGTACCGGCATGGAGCGCCGCGCGGCGGTCGACGCTGGTGACGTGGTCATCGCGACCAAGTCAGGCGTCGTGTCCGAGGTCAGTTCAGACCTGGTGACCATGGCAAACGACGACGGCACTGTGGGTTCCTACCGCATCGCCAAGTTCGAGCGCTCGAACCAGGGCACGAGCTACAACCAGCGCGTGCTTGTGGACGAGGGCGACCGCGTGGAGGTCGGCGGAGTTCTCGCCGATGGCCCCGCGACTGACAATGGTGACCTCGCTCTTGGCAAGAACGTGCTCGTCGCGTTCATGTGCTGGGAGGGTCACAACTTCGAGGACGCGATCATCCTGTCGCAGCGCCTCGTTCAGGACGACACGCTCTCTTCGATTCACATCGAGGAGCACGAGGTCGACGCTCGCGACACGAAGCTCGGCCCCGAGGAGATCACTCGGGACATCCCGAACGCGTCCGAAGAGGTCCTCGCGGACCTCGACGAGCGCGGCATCGTCCGCATCGGCGCCGAGGTTCGCGCAGGTGACATCCTCGTCGGCAAGGTCACGCCCAAGGGCGAGACCGAGCTCACGCCCGAGGAGCGCCTGTTGCGCGCCATCTTTGGTGAGAAGGCCCGCGAGGTGCGCGACACGTCGCTCAAGGTTCCTCACGGCGAGATGGGCACCGTCATCGGCGTCCGTGTCTTCACCGAGGAAGACGGCGACGACCTGCCCGCTGGCGTCAACCAGTTGGTGCGCGTCTACATCGCTCAGCGCCGCAAGATCCAGGAAGGCGACAAGCTCGCAGGCCGTCACGGCAACAAGGGCGTCATCTCGACGATCCTGCCGATCGAGGACATGCCATTCCTTGAGGATGGAACCCCTGTCGACGTGATCCTCAACCCCTTGGGTGTTCCAGGCCGTATGAACGTCGGCCAGGTACTCGAGACCCACCTCGGTTGGGTGGCTCACGAGGGCTGGGACGCGACTGACGAAAAGGGTGAGTGGACCAAGCACCTTCCCGATGGCGCGCGCATGGCCTCCGGCGGCACCAACGTCGCCACCCCGGTCTTCGACGGCATCTCCGAGGACACCATCAACGGTTTGCGTGCAGTCACGACGCCCAACCGCGACGGTGACCGACTGGTCGGCCCCGACGGAAAGGCGAAGCTCTACGACGGCCGCTCGGGCGAGCCGTTCCCCGAGCCCATCGCCATTGGCTACAAGTACATCTTGAAGCTCCACCACTTGGTGGACGACAAGATCCACGCACGCTCCACCGGCCCGTACTCGATGATCACCCAGCAGCCGCTCGGTGGTAAGGCGCAGTTCGGTGGCCAGCGATTCGGCGAGATGGAGGTGTGGGCCCTCGAGGCGTACGGCGCTGCCTACGCACTGCAGGAGCTCCTCACCATCAAGTCCGATGACATCGTGGGTCGCGTCAAGGTCTACGAGGCAATCGTCAAGGGCCAGAACATTCCGGAGCCAGGTCTCCCGGAGTCGTTCAGGGTGCTCATGAAGGAGATGCAGTCACTGTGTCTCAACGTCGAGGTTCTCAACGCAGAAGGCCAGTTGGTCGAAATGCGTGAGACCGAAGACGACGCCTACCAGGCCGCCGAGTCTCTCGGCATCTCGCTGTCCAGCCGTCCCGACGCTTCCAGCGTCGACGAGATTTAAGGGGTCCACGTGCTCGACGTAAACGAGTTCAGGGAACTGCGCATTGGTCTTGCCTCTGCCGAGGACATTCGTACGTGGTCACACGGCGAGGTGAAGAAGCCAGAGACGATCAACTACCGCACGCTCAAGCCTGAGAAGGACGGCCTGTTCTGCGAGAAGATCTTTGGCCCTACCCGTGACTGGGAATGTGGCTGCGGCAAGTACAAGCGTGTCCGCTACCGCGGCATCGTCTGTGAGCGCTGCGGCGTCGAGGTGACCCGCTCAAAGGTGCGCCGTGAACGCATGGGTCACATCGAACTCGCTGCTCCCGTGACGCACATCTGGTACTTCAAGGGTGTTCCTTCGCGCCTCGGCTACCTCCTGGACCTTGCCCCCAAGGACCTCGAGAAGGTCATCTACTTCGCCGCCTACATGGTGACCGAAGTGGACGTCAACGGCCGTCACGAGGACCTGCCTCAGCTCCGCAACGAGCTCGAGCAGGAGAAGAAGCACCTCACCAACACGCGCGACGTTGGCATCAACGAGCGCGCCGAGAAGTTGGAGAAGGACCTCGCCGAGCTCGAAGCCGAGGGCGCAAAGGCCGACGCCAAGCGCAAGGTCAAGGACTCCGCAGAGCGCGAGATGGCAAACATCCGCAAGCGCTTTGACATGGAGATTGACCGACTCAGCGCCGTATTCGACCGCTTCGTGGGCCTCAAGGTTCAGGACCTCGAAGGTGATGAGTTGTTGTACCGCGAGCTCTCGCGTCGCTATGGCTCGTACTTCAAGGGCGCGATGGGCGCGGAGGCGATCCAGCGTCGCCTGAACGACTTTGACCTCGCTGCCGAGCAGGACAACCTGCGCGACATCATCACCAACGGCAAGGGCCAGCGCAAGACGCGCGCGCTCAAGCGCCTCAAGGTGGTCAACGCGTTCCTCACCACGACGAACCACCCGACCGGCATGGTGCTCGACGCCGTTCCAGTGATTCCGCCAGACCTGCGTCCGATGGTCCAGCTGGACGGTGGCCGCTTTGCGACCTCCGACCTTAACGACCTTTACCGCCGTGTCATCAACCGCAACAACCGCCTGAAGCGTCTGCTGGACCTCGGTGCCCCCGAGATCATCGTGAACAACGAAAAGCGCATGCTCCAGGAAGCGGTTGACGCGCTGTTCGACAACGGTCGTCGTGGCCGCCCCGTCACTGGTCCCGGAAACCGTCCCCTCAAGTCCATCTCGGACATGCTCAAGGGCAAGCAGGGTCGTTTCCGTCAGAACCTGCTCGGTAAGCGCGTCGACTACTCGGGCCGTTCGGTCATCGTCGTTGGCCCCACGCTCAAACTGCACCAGTGCGGTCTGCCCAAGCAGATGGCCCTCGAACTCTTCAAGCCCTTCGTCATGAAGCGCCTTGTCGAACTCAACCACGCGCAGAACATCAAGTCTGCAAAGCGCATGGTCGAGCGTTCGCGTCCCGAGGTGTGGGACGTGCTCGAAGAGGTCATCCGCGAGCACCCCGTGCTTCTCAACCGCGCGCCGACGCTTCACCGCCTGGGCATCCAGGCGTTCGAGCCTCAGCTCGTTGAGGGCAAGGCCATCCACCTGCACCCGCTCGTGTGCGCGGCGTTCAACGCCGACTTCGACGGTGACCAGATGGCAGTGCACTTGCCGCTGTCCGCAGAGGCGCAGGCCGAGGCCCGCATCCTCATGCTCTCGAGCAATAACATCCTGAAGCCGTCGGACGGCCGACCGGTGACCATGCCCACCCAGGACATGATCATCGGCCTGTACCACCTGACGCTCATGAAGCCAGGCGCCAAGGGCGAGGGCCTTGCCTTCGGTTCGGAGGCCGAGGCCATCATGGCCCTCGACGCTGGCGTCATCACCATCGGCACCGAGGTCCTCCTCCGTGTTGACGGCGAGACGGTTCCGCCGGCCGGCTGGGTCACGCCAGAGGGCTGGAAGTTCGGCGACATTGTCACGCTCAAGACGACCCTTGGTCGGGCCATCTTCAACGGTCTGCTCCCCGTCTCCTTCCCGTACGTGAACCGCGACGTCGACAAGAAGGTTCTTGCCGACATCGTCAACACGTTGGCGGAGCGCTACGAGAAGGTCGAGGTCGCCGCATCGCTCGATGCTCTCAAGGCCTCTGGCTTCCACTGGGCGACCCGTTCGGGCGTGACGATCGCCATCGGCGACGTGGTGACTCCCGCGAACAAGCAGGAGATCCTCGACCGCTACGAGGTGCAGGCCGCGAAGGTGCAAGACCAGTACGACAACGGTCTGATCACCAACCCGGAGCGTCGCCAGGAGCTCATCGAGATCTGGACGCGTGCGACCAACGAGGTCGACGTCGAGATGCGCAAGTCCTTCCCCAAGTACAACACCGTGCAGACCATGGTCGGCTCGGGTGCTCGTGGTAACTGGATGCAGGTGCGTCAGATCGCCGGTATGCGTGGACTGGTGTCGAACCCTAAGGGTGAGATCATCCCGCGTCCCATCAAGTCGAACTACCGCGAGGGCCTGTCGGTTCTTGAGTACTTCATCGCCACCCACGGTGCCCGCAAGGGCCTCGCGGACACGGCGCTGCGTACCGCCGACTCCGGTTACCTCACGCGTCGCCTTGTGGACGTGTCTCAGGACGTCATCGTGCGCGAGGACGACTGTGGCACCGAGCGCGGCCTCACGATGCCCATCATCGAGACGGACCCTGCAGGTAACATCGTTCAGCACGAGCGCGTGGCCACCTCGGTGTTCGCTCGCACGCTTGCGACCGACGTGGCGGGCAAGGACGGCAAGGTCATTGCCAAGGCTGGCATCGACATCGGCGACGTCATTCTTGACGCGTTCATCGCGGGTGGAGTGACCGAGGTCAAGGTCCGTTCGGTCCTGACGTGCGAATCGACGGTGGGCACGTGTGCCCAGTGCTACGGACGTTCGCTCGCCACTCGTGAGCTCGTCGACATTGGTGAGGCCGTCGGCATCATCGCGGCCCAGTCAATCGGTGAGCCGGGAACGCAGTTGACGATGCGTACCTTCCACACCGGTGGTGTGGCATCGGCCGACGACATCACGCAGGGTCTGCCCCGTGTGCAAGAACTGTTCGAGGCCCGAACCCCCAAGGGTGAGGCCCCGATCGCCGAGGTCGCAGGTCGCATGAATGTGGACGACTCGGAGGCCACCCGCCGCTTGGTCATCACGCCCGACAACGGTGACGAGCCGATCTCCTACCCGGTGACCAAGCGCTCGCGCTTGGTGTTCCAGGACGGAGAGCACGTCGAGGTGGGCCAGCAGCTCATCTCGGGTGCGGTCGACCCGAAGAACGTGCTGCGCATCCTCGGCCCCCGCGCCACCCAGAAGCACCTGGTGGACGAGGTCCAGCGGGTGTACCGCTCGCAGGGTGTGGAGATCCACGACAAGCACATCGAGGTCATCGTGCGGCAGATGTTGCGCCGCGTGACGGTTCTCGACTCCGGCGAAACGAACCTGCTTCCCGGTGAGCTTGCCGAGCGCAGTCGTTTCGAGAACGCCAACCGTGACACCGTGAAGAAGGGTGGCAAGCCGGCATCGGCACGCCCCGAGCTCATGGGAATCACCAAGGCGTCGCTTGCGACCGAGTCGTGGTTGTCAGCGGCCTCCTTCCAGGAGACCACTCGCGTCCTCACCGAGGCGGCACTGTCGGGCAAGTCCGACTCGCTGCTTGGCCTCAAGGAGAACGTCATCCTTGGAAAGCTCATCCCGGCCGGTACCGGCCTGGCCCGCTACCGCGGCGCCACGGTCACGCCGACCGAGGAAGCCAAGGCCAACCTCTTCCCGACCTTCGGGTACGAGGAGTGGGACGGTCAGTTGTTCTCGGAGGGCACCGGCGAGGCAGTACGCCTCGAGGAGTTCAACTTCCCGCGCGATTAGTCACGCGAGAGTTTTGTGCGAAGGCCCCCGCCGCTCATCACGAGCGACGGGGGCCTTCGTCGTTTTGAGCCGCTTACTCTGCCGCGCACAGATAGGGGTAGTCGGTTTGCTCTTGAGTGATGTAGACGCGATCCTGATCAACGTAGGCGCTGCCGTCGATCCGGTCTCTGCTAGAGAGGGCGCCTGCCGGGCAGAAGAGGAATTCCGCTCCGCTCACTGGCGGGTAGACGTCCGCGCCCGCGCTCCAACACTCGACCAGGTTGGACGCGAACGCGAAAGTGAAGGTCGAGGGGGTCGTCTCCGAGTCGGCGCCTGGGGGGTACAGGTATTCGGGGTCGTCTGGGAACTCGTCGAACATCACGGACGGGAGATCGATTGTCACTCAGGTTTCATCCCAATCTGAAGGAGATGTGGGGCACCAACGGCCGTTGACGTCGGCGAAGGACGCCATCGCAAGCGAACTCGTGGCACCCGCGTTTGGGCTTGGCGTCTCTCTTGCGGGGATGGGCGCGGCCGACCCGCTCTGGCTCGGCGAGGGGGCGCCGACGGGGTCGGGTGAACTGGAGCATCCGGCCGTGAGGATTGCGATCGCGATACCACCTGCGACTGCGGCGGCGCGGAGCGGCCCCGGCTGTCGTTGGCTTCGCGCCCAGACGTTTGCGTGATGCGGGCGTGTCATGGTCCTTCCCCCGTTCCGGCACACGCGAACGCGAGCGCACGTATTGCACCTCACAATAGGCCCAGGAAAAGTGCGCGCAGAGTCGCGCGTGACCCCCACACTTCGGCATGAATATCGGTCGTCGAGCCGGCTACCAGCACACACTCGCGCGTATCCGGGTGGCGACCTCATCTGTCGTGGTTGTCATCTCGTATTCGGGAAATTCCGACGTGTCCCGGCCGAGCGCCTTGCGGTCGGCGCCCAGGTAGAGGACCGCATAGGAATTTGTCACACCCTCGAGTTCCACCGTTTGCTCCCCCGGCGTCGTGACCCCACAGCGTTGTCGAATCACGAGATGCGCCAGCTCGTGTCGCACGATGTCCATGAACTCGCGTTCGTAAAGAATCCCGGGCATCGCGGTGGAGGTTCTATTGAGACGAATGAGGTCCGGCTCTGCGCCACAGAACCAGGCCACTGTCTCGATGTTGTCGTTGGGGTCGCGTCGACATGCCGAGGTGGAATCTGGCTTGTCCCAGTCTGCCCACACAAGAACAGCGCCGAACGAGCGAGCAATTTCCTGTCCCGATTCGACGTAGGAATCGTTCGAATCCCTGTGTGCCTTGTACGTCGCCGTAAACTCCTCTGCCGCATCGAGGGGCATCGCACTTGCTGCGCCCGCGGGCGACGCTGCCGGAATCTCGACGAACTCCGTGTGCGACGTGGTGAGCCATCCGGGTCACTCCCCACTCACGAGCGACCAGCCCACGAACAGGATGCCAGCACCGACAAGCAGCCTGAGGCGGCGGTCCAGTGTGGACCTGCGCCTGCGCCTGCGCCTGGGCGGGACGAGCGGAAGCGGCACATATGTCGGCCGGACATATGTCGGCTGCTCATACGCCGGCTGCTCATACGCCCGCTGCTCATACGCCCGCTGCTCATACGCCCGCTGCTCATACGCCCGCTGCTCATACGCCCGCTGCTCATACGCCGTGGGGGCTTCGTCCGGAGGCTTGATGCCGTCCCAGCCTTGCGTCGGACCCTCGGTCACCGTGATCCCCCCTCGCCGCTCGTTGCGCCAAGGGTACAAGGCCGAGGGAGTAGAGAGCGAAGCACGTGGTTGTGACGAGATTGACACCTACATAACTGATGATCGGCGCCGCGTGGCCGATGGGGAAGTCGTCAATGAGATCCCCACGGAAGGGGCCCCGGAATGATCACGTTTCTTGCATGGTGGACCGGCGCGGCGATCGTCGCGGGCTCTGGCCTCAGTGCCATTGTGGTGCACCTGAACTATCGGTTGCACTGAATCCCGAGTCCATCGGTGGCGGAGAAGGCAGCGCGCGAGGCGCGTATGATGGTGTGGTTGCGCTGCCATGTTGGCGGCGCCTGCTAGCACGGGTCTTTCCACTTTGACTGGAGGCGTGCCGCCGGGTATCGTAGATGCTCGTGCCCGCGTCGTCGGGCCCTCTTGTGTGCCTTTCCGGAGGCACCACCCATCAGGTGCGACACGCCCGGGCGCGGGGGTCGGGCCGACGACACGATTAGCGTTCAGTATCTACAGACGGAGAAGTAGTGCCTACGATTCAGCAGTTGGTGCGCAAGGGGAGGACCCCCAAGGCGTCCAAGACCAAGACTCCTGCCCTTAAGGGCAGCCCGCAGCGCCGCGGCGTGTGCACGCGCGTCTACACCACCACCCCCAAGAAGCCGAACTCGGCTTTGCGCAAGGTGGCTCGTGTGCGCTTGTCGTCTGGCATCGAGGTCACGGCATACATCCCCGGCGAGGGCCACAACCTGCAGGAGCACTCGATCGTGCTCGTGCGTGGCGGTCGCGTGAAGGACCTTCCAGGCGTGCGGTACAAGATCGTGCGCGGCTCGCTCGACACCCAGGGCGTCAAGAACCGCAAGCAGGCTCGTAGCCGTTATGGCGCGAAGATGGAGAAGAAGAAGTAATGCCTCGCAAGGGACCGGCGCCTAAGCGCCCCATCGTCATTGACCCGGTGTACGGCGCCCCCGTCGTCACCCAACTCATCAACAAGGTGCTGCTCGACGGCAAGCGCTCGGTCGCCGAGGCGATCGTCTATGGCGCGCTCGAAGGCGTCAAGGAGAAGAGCGGTCAGGATCCCGTGGCCGTGCTCAAGCGCGCCATGGACAACGTGCGCCCGGCGCTCGAGGTCCGTTCGCGTCGCGTTGGTGGAGCCACCTACCAGGTGCCCGTCGACGTGCGCCCCGTCCGTGCCACCACGCTGTCGCTGCGCTGGCTCGTCGACTTCTCGCGCAAGCGTCGCGAAAACACGATGACCGAGCGCCTCATGAACGAACTCCTCGACGCGTCCAACGGCCTCGGTGCCGCTGTGAAGCGCCGCGAGGACATGCACAAGATGGCCGAGTCGAACAAGGCGTTCGCGCACTACCGCTGGTAGTCGCCGCAGCGTTCGACGCCTCAGACACAAAGACTTAAGGGAGACCCACTCGTGGCACAGGACGTGCTGACGGACCTCAGTAAGGTTCGTAACTTTGGCATCATGGCTCACATCGATGCAGGCAAGACCACCACCACCGAGCGGATCCTGTTCTACACGGGAATCACGTACAAGATCGGTGAAGTACACGATGGCGCGGCCACGATGGACTGGATGGCGCAAGAGCAAGAGCGCGGCATCACCATCACGTCCGCTGCGACGACGTGCTTCTGGGACAACACCCAGCTGAACATCATCGACACGCCAGGCCACGTGGACTTCACGGTCGAGGTCGAGCGCAACCTGCGCATCCTCGACGGCGCGGTCGCCGTGTTCGACGGTAAGGAGGGCGTCGAGCCCCAGTCCGAGACGGTGTGGCGTCAGGCCGACAAGTACAACGTGCCCCGCATCTGCTTCGTCAACAAGATGGACAAGATCGGTGCCGACTTCTACTTCACCGTCGAGACCATCAAGAAGCGCCTCGGCGCAAAGCCGCTCGTCATCCAACTCCCCATCGGTTCAGAGGGCGACTTCGTAGGCGTGATCGACCTGGTCGAGATGCGCGCCCTCGTGTGGCCAGGTGACTCCAAGGGTGACGTGACCCTCGGCGCCAAGTACGAGATCGAAGAGATCCCAGCCGACATGCTCGCTAAGGCGCAGGAGTACCGCGCCGAGATGCTCGAGGCAGTGGCCGACGCGAGCGACGAACTTCTCGAGAAGTTCCTCGCTGGCGAAGAGTTGACGATCCCCGAGATCAAGAAGGGCATCCGCAAGATGGTGCTCGGCTCGGAGCTCTACCCCGTGCTGTGTGGCTCCGCGTTCAAGAACCGCGGAGTCCAGCCGATGCTCGACGCAGTCGTGGATTACCTGCCGAACCCGACGGACATGCCCGCAATCCAGGGCCACGCACTCGGTGACGAGGACACGATCGTGGAGCGTCACGCCGACGCGAAGGAGCCGTTCGCGGCGCTCGCGTTCAAGATCATGACGCACCCGTTCTTTGGTCGCCTCACGTACATTCGCGTGTACTCGGGTCACATCGACTCCGGCGCCGCGGTGCTGAACGCCACCAAGGACAAGAAGGAGCGCATCGGGAAGATCTTCCAGATGCACGCCAACAAGGAGAACCCGGTCGACTCGGTGACCGCCGGTCACATCTA
The DNA here is from genome assembly GCA_038248935.1 of Actinomycetales bacterium. Taxonomy (GTDB): domain Bacteria; phylum Actinomycetota; class Actinomycetes; order Actinomycetales; family Demequinaceae; genus Demequina. The sequence goes on along the minus strand of JBBRWX010000058.1, from coordinate 1,888 downwards.
CGCGGTGATTGGCCTCAAGGACACCACCACGGGTGACACCCTGTGCGACGCTCAGCACCCCGTTGTGCTCGAGTCGATGACGTTCCCAGAGCCCGTGATTCACGTCGCGGTCGAGCCCAAGACCAAGGGTGACCAGGAGAAGATGTCTCTGGCCATTCAGAAGTTGGCGGAAGAGGACCCGACGTTCCGCGTCCGCCTCGATATCGACTCCGGCCAGACGATCATCTCCGGAATGGGCGAGCTTCACCTCGACATCATCGTCGACCGCATGAAGCGCGAGTTCAAGGTGGACGCCAACGTGGGCAAGCCCCAGGTGGCGTACCGTGAGACGATTCGCCGTGCGGTCATGAAGTACGACTACACGCACAAGAAGCAGACGGGTGGCTCCGGCCAGTTCGCCAAGGTGCAGATCAACCTTGAGCCGCTGGAAGCGGGCTCAGAGCTTCAGTACGAGTTCGTCAATGGCGTGACGGGTGGCCGCGTTCCGAGGGAGTACATCCCGTCGGTCGATGCGGGCATCCAGGACGCCATGCAGCTTGGTATTCTTGCGGGCTTCCCGATGGTGGGCGTGAAGGCCACCCTCGTGGATGGCGCTTACCACGACGTCGACTCCTCGGAGATGGCGTTCAAGATCGCTGGTTCGATGGTGTTCAAGGAGGCCGCCCGCAAGGCCGACCCCGCACTGCTCGAGCCCATCATGGCCGTCGAAGTTCGTACGCCCGAGGACTACATGGGCGACGTGATCGGCGACCTCAACTCGCGTCGCGGCCAGATCCGTTCTATGACGGACGCCGTCGGCGTGAAGGTCATTGACTCTTTGGTGCCGTTGTCGGAGATGTTCGGCTACGTGGGCGACCTGCGGTCTCGTACCCAGGGTCGTGCCGTGTACTCGATGACTTTCCACAGCTATGCCGAGGTGCCTCGTAACGTTGCCGAGGAAATCATTGCCAAGACCCGGGGCGAGTAGTCCCACCGGTCGAAGACCAGAAACAATAACGACCAGTAGGGAAGACGAGCCCCGCGAAGGCCCCGGCCAAAGCGCGTATCTTATTCACTACCCGAGTCTCATCATCACAGGAGGAAGCCAGCATGGCTAAGGCCAAGTTTGAGCGCAACAAGCCCCACGTCAACGTCGGCACCATTGGTCACGTCGACCATGGCAAGACGACGCTGACCGCCGCCATTTCCAAGGTTCTGCATGACAAGTTCCCGGCCATCAACCCGCTGACGAACTTCGCCGACATCGACAAGGCTCCCGAAGAGCGCGAGCGCGGTATCACGATCAACATCGCGCACATCGAGTACCAGACCGAGAAGCGTCACTATGCACACGTCGACGCCCCCGGCCACGCGGACTACATCAAGAACATGATCACGGGTGCCGCCCAGATGGACGGCGCGATCCTCGTGGTTGCCGCGACCGACGGCCCCATGGCGCAGACGCGTGAGCACGTGCTCCTCGCCAAGCAGGTCGGCGTGCCGTACCTCATGGTCGCCCTCAACAAGGTGGACATGGTCGACGATGAGGAAATCCTTGACCTCGTCGAGATGGAAGTTCGCGAACTGCTTTCGGCTCAGGGCTTCGATGGCGACAACGCCCCCGTGGTCCGTGTCTCGGCGCTCAAGGCGCTCGAGGGCGACCCTGAGTGGGTTGCCAAGGTTCAGGAGCTCATGGACGCCGTGGACGAGAACGTCCCCGAGCCCATTCGCGACCTCGACAAGCCCTTCCTGATGCCGATCGAGGACGTCTTCACGATCACCGGTCGTGGAACCGTCGTCACAGGCAAGGTCGAGCGCGGCCGTCTGAAGATCAACTCGGAGGTCGAGATCCTCGGCATCCGTGATCCTCAGAAGACTACGGTCACCGGCATCGAGACGTTCCACAAGT
>JBBRWX010000057.1:0-15364 GCA_038248935.1 Actinomycetales bacterium | reverse complement strand
GATGAGGCACGGGCCCAGCGTGCTGCCCGCCCCCACCACCACGCCGAACAGGTCCGCGGGCACACCCGCCTCCCGGAGTAGCTCGACGGCCGCAAGCGCGGACAGCGGCGTGGCCGAGTCCGGCTTGAGCACCACGCCGTTGCCCGCAATCAGCGCCGGGATCGCATCGGCCACGGCGAGCATGAGCGGGTAGTTCCACGGGCTGATGACGCCCACGACGCCCTTGGGAATCCGGAACTCGCGCACCGACGTGAGCACGGGGATGACGCCGCGCCTGCGGCGGGGGCGCAGCAGGCGTTGGCTGGCGCGCGCGTAGTACGCTGCGGTGAGCGCCACGTCCGAAACCTCCTCGAACGCGCTCAGGCGGTTCTTGCCGTTCTCGAGCTGGATGATGTCCAGGAGCTCGTCGCGATGCGCCAGGAAGATGCGGCCGGCGCGCCTCAGGATCGCACGGCGTTCGCGTAGGGGCCGCTCGGCCCACTCGGCCTGTGCTGCGCGGGCGGCCGCGAGCGCACGGTTCACGTCCGCCTCGTTCGAGCGCGGGAGGGTCGCGAGCGTGCGGCCGTCGAGCGGAGACGCCACCTCGTGATGGCCCGCCGTGCCGGTCACGATGCTCGCGAGCGCGGCCAAGCGCGCGGGGTCAATATCCGGTCGTGCCAGGGACGTCGTTGTCACACATACCTCCGGGGGTGTGACTCCCACTGTACTCAGTGTGGCGGCCTGCACACCTCAGTCCGACTCCCGCACGAGGAACCGTACCGCCAGGCCTTGGCGTCACGCAGTCTCGACCGATCGAACCCCCGCGCAATACCTCTTCAGTCGCCAGTCGTCGCCGCCCTCCCAGCGCACCTCGTTCCAGGCTCCGTGCGGCAAGTATCCCAAACGTGAAGGCGTGAGCGGCAGGCCAAGCAGACGCGCAAGTCCCAGCATGATCGCACTGCCGTGACTCACGATAACGACGGTCGGGGCACCGGTGCGCGCGGCATCGGCAGCAGCGTCTCTGAGGCCCGCGGCCACCCTGTCGGCCACATCTTCCGACTGACCCCAGCCTGGAATCGCGGGGTCGAGGCCCTCGTGCCGCCGCGCATACTCAAACGGCCACGACGCGCGCACCTCGTCCCATGTGAGCCCCTCCCACACGCCATAGGGACGCTGGGTGAACCGCGCGTCGACCAGGGTCGCCGTGCCTGCCAAGGCGGCCAACGCGACGGCCGTGCCCGTGGCGCGCTGCAACGGCGACGATGCGACCGCAAGCGAAATCCCGTACTCCCCCACGACGCGCTTGGCAACCGCGGCGGCCTGCGCGATGCCGTCCTCGCTCAGGGGCACGTCGAGCGACCCCTGGAGGCGGCCCTCGGTGTTGAAGCCGGTGCGCGCGTGGCGCAACAGAACCAGGGTGGTCACGGTTCGACCGTCCCCGATGAAGAATACGACGACTCATTCGACGACTCATCGAGGGGGCGCGCGTTGAGTGAACGCAGCACCCAAGGCCCGCTACCTTCACGCGTGAGCTCGAGCCACTGAGCATTGCCCAGATTGCCGATCCCATGAGAACCGAGCTCAAGCCCTAGTAGCGCGCCCGCGACCACTCGAGTGGTCGAGCCGTGAGACACCACCACGTGAGTGCCTTCGGTTTGGGCGAGGTCGTCGATTGCGGCGAGTGCCCTGTCGCGCACCGACGCGTTGTACTCGTAGCCCTCCACGTTCGGCTCAAGCCCATTGACCCAACGGTGGTGGTCCTCGGGGTGATCCTCTTTCCGCACGTCCTCGGGCAGGCCCTCCCACACGCCGTAGGAGCGCTCACGCCACCTGGCATCGGTGACGACCTCGGCTCCCATGGCGTCGGCCAGGATGTGGGCGGTCTCTAGGGCCCGCGAAAGGTCAGAAGAGACGATGCGCGTGACGGGGGCGATGTATGCCAGTTCGGGAGCGGCGGCGCGCGCTTGGGCGCGGCCATCGTCGTTGAGCGGGATGTCGGAGGCACCTTGAAGCAGGTGGGCCACGTTCCAATCGGTCTCACCGTGGCGGACGAGGATAAGTCGCATCACAGGCCCGCGAATCACAGATCTGCAGGCAGTGCGACGACCGGGCAGTCCTTCCACAAACGCTCAAGCGAGTAGTACGCACGGTCCTCTTGGTGCATCACGTGCACGATGACGTCGTTGAAGTCCATGAGCGCCCAGCGGCCCTCACGCAGTCCCTCGCGACGCACTGCCTTCACACCCGTGGCCAACAGCGACTTCTCGATGCCCTCAGCAATCGCAGTGACCTGGCGCTCGTTAGACGCGGTGGCAATCAAAAAGACGTCTGCAATGGGCGTCTGGGCGCTCACGTCAAGCGCGACGATGTCCTCTGCCTTCTTGTCTGACGCCGCGCGGGCCGCGGATTGGGTGATGTCAAGAGCGCGTGCGGTAGCCGTCATTGAGCGAACGCCGCGTTGTAGATGACAACTCCAAGAACGAACATGAGGGCTCCGATCACGGCGAGGTGGAGCCACTTGAAGTGCTTGGCTCCTCCCACTTCCGGCAGGTCTAGTCGGCGAACAGGTGGCATTTGGCCAGGGGCGTTCATGTCGCCGTCGTGGAATTCAGCACTATTCAAAGCTGCAATGTTGATCGCACCGGTAAGCGGCGGGAATGCCCCTGGGGATCCCTGCTGGTAGAGCCCGCTGAAGTCGGGCGTCGGCACGTTGGAGAGCGGCGTAAAGTCACTGGCTTCGGCAGCCCCGCCTTGCGTCGCATTCAGCGGGTGAGAGGCCCAAGCCGGCCCCTGAGGTCCCGCGAGGCCCTGAGGCGCGGACTGGCTGCCCTGCGCGCCAGAAGGTTGGCCCGGCATCTGGAACTGACCCGAAGCGGGCGACACAGGTTGGCCCGGCATCTGGAACTGACCCCAAGCGGGCGACACAGGCTGGCCCGGCGTCTGGAACTGACCCGAAGCGGTGGGAGCCGGGCGCTCCTCAACTCCACGAACGTAGGTGGCACCGGAGCCCGGCTGCGGCAATCGATCAAACACCGCGAGGTGTGGAGCAAGGCCGCCTGTCGGCGTAACGGGCCCGGGCTCCGACCGATGTGACAGGCCAGCGATGGAATCAAAACTTGGTACCGCGTCAGCTGGATTCGCGGACTGGCCGCGGCCGTCATCCGCCTGCCAGTTGACCTCGGACGGCGCCTCGCCCCTCGAGGATCCCTGCTGTGTATCCGGCGCACTCGGCGCCCGTGCGGCCGACTTCGAAGACGCCCAAGGCAACGAGTCGGACTCGGCATCCGCGGAAGGATCCGGAGCCAGCACGGCCGCGGCCGGTGCGGCTGCCGCCTCGTCAACCCTTGACGTTCCCTCAAGGCGGCTCAAGGCTTCCGCCGCCAAGCGTCGAATCTCGTCAATAGGATTGGCGTCCCGTGAGGGGACCTCTTGCGGTGGAAGCAGAATCGGAATCTGCTCCGAATCGACGAGCGCGGATGCCTCCGGCGAGCCTGCGGCGAAGGGGTCCTGCTGACGCGGCGTCGCCTGGCGAGAACCGGGAGGGAAGAGCGTGTCGAAGATATTTGAGCGCTCCGCGACGGGAGCATCGGCGCTTTCTGGTTCCGCAACGGCGGGCGCTTCATCATGCACCGGGTGGACCACGGCGAGCGGCACGTCGTCCAAGGCCATGCGCGGCTGATACGGCTCGAAGACCGGCCGGCCTATGTAGGCGCCGTCCTGGCTTGCGTCCGTTGCTTCTTCTGCGTCGATCGCTTCGTCCGCGTCGTCTGCGTCATGAGACGCCGTCCGCGACTCGGGCCACGCGAAGTCGGATGGTGTCTGCTCCGGCGCAGTCTGAGCGGGAAAGGTCTGAGCGGGAAAGGTCTGAGCGGGAAAGGTCTGAGCGGGCGCAGCGGCCGGCTCGGGCCACGACGGCTCGGGCGCGGCCTCAAAGTCGACGGGGAACGCGGTGGGGGGCTCCTGAGCCCACGTGGACCGGGCCGCCCGCTCGTGGGAAACGGGCGCCGCGAGGTCGGGCGCATCAAGGTCGGGCGCCACCAGTCCTGGCGCTTCAACGGCGACCGCGGGCGACGGCCTGATGTCCGACTCCGCTCGCCTCCTGAACTCCAGGGACGCAGCGGTGGCCTCTTGCGCGGCCCTTTCGGCCTTTTCGCGCGAAATCTGCTCCTGCTCGGCGATGCGTGCTGGCGTCATCGCGGGGATCTGACCCGTGGCAAGCATCTCTTCTTCGGCCGTCCACGCCTCGAGCGGGTGAGCGAGGCGTTCCCTCCGCCTACGGTCTCTCCTACTAAGTGCCTCGTTTTCGGCGTCGACGGCCGCACTCGCACCTGACGCAAGCCCCTGGGCGAGCGTGGGGTCCTGGGACGCCGCGCGATCCGCAGCCTCTTCTTCAAAGGTGCGGCGTGCACGGCGCGACAGGGGCGCGTCAGCCATCCAGTCCTCCGAGGTACAACGCGTGCTGGGCAATGTAAGCGGCAACGGCATCAGGGACCAGGTAGCGCACTGGCTCCCCGGCCCGACGGCGACGCCGGACTTCGGTCGAGGATACCCCCACTTCTGGTGTCTCGACCACCAAATGTGGCGGAGTCAACGCAGGTACAGGGTGTCCTTGCCGCCCCACGCCCACAAATCGCGCGAGTTCCACGAGCCGTTCGGGCTCGCGCCATTGCGACAATTGGGAAACGGCGTCGGCTCCCGCGATGAAGAACAACTCCGCGTCGGGATACGCGGTGGCGATGTCGGCGAGCGTGTCGACCGTATACGTCAACCCTCCGCGGGCGATGTCAACGTCGCTCACCTCGAGCCTGTCATCACCTTCGACGGCGAGACGACACATGGCGATCCTGTGCTCGGGCGAGGCATGGCCCGTTGAGTCCTTGAACGGCTGTTGGTGCGCGGGAACCAAGATCACCCGGTCGAGTGCGAGCACGGCACACACCTCGCTTGCCACCACAAGGTGGCCGAGGTGGACAGGATCGAACGTGCCCCCGAGGACGCCGATGCGGTTGCTACTCACCCTGGTGACGCGTGCCCACACTCCGGAACGCAAAAGTGACGAAGAGCAATGCCATCAAACCGGCGAAGGCAAGCAAGCCCACCGCGACGGGCGGGATCGACGACGAGGCGTGCGCCCCCTCAGCGGTGGCCGCGAGGATGGTGATCACAATGTCTCCTTACCGGTTGACTTCCCTCAGTATTTCACGCGTGCCCCCGTGGGCATAACGTCCCACTAGTTGCGCGTGTGCCCATCCCCGTACACGACCCATGTGGTGGTGGTGAGCTCTCCAAGGCCCATGGGTCCACGCGCGTGTAGCTTTTGCGTGGAGATGCCAATCTCGGCGCCCAAGCCGAACTCTCCTCCATCGGTGAAACGCGTCGACGCGTTCACCATAATGGCCGCCGAATCCAGGTGTTTGACGAAGTGATCGGCCGCGCCGATGTCCTCCGTGACGATCGCTTCGGTGTGTCCCGTCGTGTAGCGGCGGATGTGGGCGATCGCCTCGTCGATGTCGTCGACAATCTTGATTGCAAGGTCAAGAGACAAGTATTCCGTGGCCCAGTCCTCTTCGGTGGCTGGCACCGTGGGCACGTTGTCAGGGGCGAGGTCTGCCGCCGCCTCGTCGACGTGCAGGGTGACTCCCGCCTTGTGCAGCGCCTCCATCACCGCGGGCAGCTTGTCCTCGGCATCCTTGTGCACCAATAGCGTCTCTGCGGCGTTGCACACTCCCACCCGATGCGTCTTGGAGTTGAGCACGATGTCGATCGAGCGTTGTAGCGGCGCCGACGCGTCGAGGTAGACGTGGCAGTTTCCCTCGCCCGTTTCGATCGCGGGCACCGTCGATTCGCGCACGACTGTCTGAATGAGGTCACGCCCGCCCCTGGGAACGAGCACGTCAACGAGACCGCGCGCGTGCATCAGCACCCTGGCACCCTCGCGCCCGTAAGCATCGATCGACTGCACCGCGTCGCGAGGGAGGCCCACCGACTCGAGGGCATCCTGAAGCACTGCGATGAGCACCTCATTGCACTCCCTGGCGGCCGAGCCTCCGCGAAGCACCGCGGCGTTGCCTGACTTGAGGGCGAGGCCAGCGGCGTCGACAGTGACATTGGGCCGCGCCTCGTAGATCATGCCGACAACGCCCATCGGCACGGCCTTCTGGATCAGGCGCATGCCGTTCGGAAGCGTCGAGCCTCTCTTGACCTCGCCCACAGGGTCGGGAAGTGACGCAAGGAAGCGCAAGGCATCGGCGATCGCGTTCAGGCGCGCGTCGGTCAGCGTGAGGCGGTCGAGAAGCCCGGCGCTCATTCCTCCGGCGCGCTCGCGCTCGACGTCGATCGCGTTGGCGGCGATGATGCGCGCGGACTGTGCAATCAGGCCATCTGCCATCGCGTGGAGTGCGGCGTCCTTAGTAATTCTGGTGGCGGTCGCGAGCGCATGGGATGCCACCTTGGCGCGCCTACAGGCGTCGAGCACTGCCTCTTCAATGCGCGCGGCTTCAACGCTCGGGTCCTCAACTGCTGCGGCAACGGTGGTGTCAGTCATGCGCTCCAGTGTAGGCCGGGCGTCCTGGGCCGGTACGGGGCGGCGTGGCACCCGCATGCGGACCTGCGAGCCAGCGCCCCGCGGCCCCCAGGGGCAAGATTCTCGATACCGAGCTGCGAGATACTTGAACAATGACCCTCACAGCGCTGCATAGCCCCGATTGGGACTCTCGCCCCACTCCCGACACCATCGTGCTGCTGTTGCATGGCTATGGATCCAACCAGAACGACCTGCCCGGAATCGCATCACACCTGGGCGTCGACGCCCCGTGGGCGTCCGTCAGGGCGCCCCTCGAGATGGGATACGGAGCCGCAGCGTGGTTCCCGCTCGACGACGCCCTCCGCTTCGAGCCTGAACCCATCGCGGACGCCACCGCCATTCTGTGGCAGTGGATCGACTCCAACGTCGCGCCCGAGACCAGGCTCATCACAGTGGGCTTTTCCCAAGGCGGGTTTATGGCGAGCCAGCTGCTGCGCACTCGCCCGGAACGCGTCGCACACACCGTGATCCTCAGCGGCTTTGTGATGGACACCGAGCAACCGGCCGATGCTCGCCTCGCCGAGGAACGGCCCGCCGTCTTCTGGGGTCGCGGCACTGCCGACGCCGTCATCCCTCCCGGGCTCGTGGCCGTGGCATCGGCGTGGTTCGGCACCCACACCACGCTGACCGAGAAGGTCTACGCGGGGCTCGCGCATTCGGTGCACGACCAGGAGCTGGCCGACGTGAAGGCCCACCTGACGCGCGGCTAGCGCGAACGCCGTCGGGTCAGTCGCAGCGGATCGGCTCCACCGCGCGCGGCCACAGTTGCGCGGCGTCTCCCGGCTTCGCGAGGTCTCCCGACACCAGGTACACCGCGTTGCCGTCTGCCGCGAGCCACAGAGCCGCCTTGCCACGTCGCAAGCCGGTATCGGTGGCATCGGCGGGCAACTGCGCATTTTTCTCGGGCTCGCCGATCAGCATCTGACGCTCGACCGTGGATCCGGGATCGAACACGTATTGCTGCCCATCGAGGTCGAGGAAGAGCACCGAATCCAGGTTGCAATGCTTCGCACCGGGATACGCAGTCACTGTCTCGCTCGGTCCGGTCCACACTTGCGGGCTCGCGCCACAACCTGCGGTGAGCCCGACCGCGATCACCACCGCCGCCACCTTGCGCCACAAAAGCGAAGAACCCACCCGGTCACCCCCTCACTGCCCCCTGAGGCGAGGCTACTGCCACGCTCGAGAGACGTCTACAGCACCACGAGGTCGTCGATGTGGATGAGCTCGTGAGCGAAGTGATCCCCGAGGCTCTCGCGTAGGGCGTCGGTCGACAGGCCCTTCATGCGGGCCGCTTCCTCCGCGGAAAAGCCAGAAAATCCCCTCGCGACCGCCACTCCGGCACGGTTGAGCAACTCGACGGGCTCCCCCGCCTCGAAGGCTCCACGGACCTCGACCACTCCCGCGGCGAGCAGCGACGCCTTGCGGCCCTTGACCGCCCGCACCGCGCCGTCGTCAAGCACGAACCCGCCCCGTACCTTGGCCGCGTGAGCGAGCCACTGGAGGCGCGTCGTGTCGCGTTTGCCGGTGATGTGAAACAGCGTTCCCACACGGCGCCCCGCCACCGCGTGCGCGACGTCATCGGCCGAGGCGAGCACGACGGCAACGCCCGACGCGGTCGCGAGCGACGCCGCCTCGAGCTTGGTGACCATCCCTCCAGTGCCCAGCGCGGAGCCGCGACGCGAGATGTCGATGCCCGCGACGTCCTCTGGCGTGGCGACCTCATCGATGAGCTCGGCACCTGGCGTGTCGGGCGCGGCCGTGTAGAGGCCGTCGACGTCCGTGAGGAGCACAAGCGCGTCTGCGTGCGCCACGGTCGCCACCAGGGCCGCCAAGCGGTCGTTGTCGCCAAAGCGGATCTCATCGGTAGCGACGGTGTCGTTCTCGTTGACGATGGGGACGATGCCCAGGTCAAGCAGTCGGTTGAGCGCGCGCTGAGCGTTGCCGTAATGCGTGCGACGCACCATGTCCTCGGTCGTGAGCAACACCTGACCGACTGTCAGCCCATGGCGCGCGAACGCCGCCGAGTACGCCGCGATCAGAATGCCTTGGCCCACAGACGCGGCGGCCTGCTGCATTTCGAGGTCGCGCGGCCGCGCGGGAAGGCCCATGGGACCGATGCCTGCAGCGATCGCTCCGGACGTCACCAGGATGATCTGGCGTCCACGCGAGCGTTCCGCCGCCAAGGCATCGGCCAGGCGACCTACCGCGTCCTCAGAGAGGCGACCGTCGGCGCCGGTGAGCGACGAGGAGCCAATCTTGACCACGATGCGCCTCGCTCGAGCGATGACGGCTCGCAGCTCGCTCACTTCGCCTCCTCGCAACTCGCCGGGTGTCTGTTACTCGCCCGCGATCTCCTGGTCGCCTTCCGCGGGGTCGGTCCAGTGTCCCGCATCCCTCTCGGTCCACAGTTCCTCACGCGCCGCGGACTTCGCGTCCATGCGCTCCTTGTGCTCGGAGCGCTTCTCGGCGCGCGTGGCGCGAGCGGAGCGCTCCATCTCCTCGACCCTGAGGTCGGTTCCGCGCCTGCCGAGCAGCTCCGCACCGGCGGCCATGGTGGGCTCCCAGTCGAAGATGACACCGGTCTCACGGTCGCCGATGACGACCTGGGCACCTGGGATCGCGCCCGCTTTGAAGAGTTCCTCTTCGACGCCGAGCCGCGCCAATCGGTCCGCCAGGTAGCCGACGGCCTCGTCATTCTCGAAGTCGGTCTGGCGCACCCAACGCTCGGGCTTGGGGCCACGCACCTGGAAGAACTCCTCGGCGCCGTCGCGGATGAGCTTGACGGTGTACTCGGCGTCATCGACGGCCTTGGGGCGCAAGACGATGGGCGCCCGCTCGAGTTGGGGCGCCTTCGCCCTCTCCTCCGCCAACATCCCTGCGAGCGCGTAGCCGAACGCATCGAGGCCCTCGTGGCTCACGGCGCTCACCTCGAAGATGGGCATGCCCAGCTTCTCGAGCTCCTCACGCACCATGTGCGCAAGCTCGCGGCCGTCGGGAATGTCGACCTTATTGAGCACGATCACCTGGGGGCGCTCAGCCAAGGGCACTCCCGCGATGTGGGCGTCGCCCGAGTAGGCGCGCAGCTCTTGAGAGATGACCTCGAGGTCCTTGACGGGATCGCGGTCCGATTCAAGGGTCGCGGTGTCGAGCACGTGCGCGATGATCGAGCAGCGCTCGATGTGGCGCAAGAAGTCGTGGCCAAGGCCCTTGCCCTCGGAGGCGCCAGGGATGAGCCCAGGCACGTCGGCCATCGTGAATCGACCGGAGCCCGCGGCGACGACGCCGAGGTTTGGCACAAGGGTGGTGAAGGGGTAGTCGGCGATCTTGGGGCGCACCTTGCTCATCGCCGCGATCAGAGAGGACTTGCCAGAACTCGGGTAGCCCACGAGCGCAACGTCCGCGATCGACTTGAGCTCCAAAACGACAGTCGCCTCTTCGCCCGGCTCGCCCAGCAGGGCGAAGCCAGGAGCCTTGCGCTTGACCGATGCGAGGGCGGCGTTGCCAAGTCCCCCGCGGCCGCCAGCCGCGACCACGTATTCGGCGCCATCTCCCACGAGGTCCGCCAGGATCTCGCCCGCCTTGGAGACCACGATGGTGCCATTGGGCACGGCGAGCCGCAGGTCGTCCGCGCTCGCGCCATGGCGCATGTCGCCGGCGCCCTGCCTGCCGTTGTCGGCCCTGCGGTGGGGTGCGTGGTGATAGTCGAGCAGTGTGGTCATCTGGGCGTCCACGTAGACGATGACGGAACCGCCGCGCCCGCCGTTGCCGCCGTCGGGACCGCCAAGAGGCTTGAACTTCTCGCGGTGCACCGACGCGATCCCACGGCCACCCGAGCCTGCTGAGACGTTGAGCACGACGCGATCGACGAACGTGGCCACGGTTCCTCCTGGCTAGCGGGCAAGCGGGCGATCAGTCAAACGAGTCGAGAAAAAAGATCAGGGGCGCCACCAACGGTGACGCCCCTGCCAAAGAAGTCTGCCTAGTTGGCGACCACGTCCACGACATTGCGGCCGCGGCGCTGAGCAAAGGCCACCACGCCTGCGGCGAGGGCGAACAGGGTGTCGTCCTTGCCGCGGCCAACGTTCAGGCCGGGGTGGTGGTGCGTGCCGCGCTGGCGAATGAGGATCTCGCCCGCGTTGACGGTCTGGCCGCCAAAGCGCTTGACGCCAAGGTACTGGGCGTTGGAATCTCTGCCGTTGCGCGAGGAGCTCGCGCCCTTTTTGTGTGCCATGAGTTAGCTCCTCGGCTACTTAATTCCGGTGACCTTGAGACGGGTCAGGTCCTGGCGGTGACCGGCGCGCTTGCGGTAACCGGTCTTGTTCTTGAACTTGAGGATGATGATCTTGGGTCCACGCTCTTCGCGCACGACCTCGGCAGTGACCTTGATCTTGGCCAGGTCCTTCGCGTCCGACGTGATCTTGTCGCCGTCAACGAGCAGGAGCGCGGGCAGCTCGACGGAGGCGCCGATCACCGCCTTCAAGCGGTCCACGACGACGATGTCGCCAACGGACACCTTCTCCTGACGGCCGCCGGCCTTGACAATCGCGTACACCATGATGAATTCCTCTGAAGATCGTTCGTGTGGCCTTGTGGGCCTCGTTTTTCCCGCCGCAGCCGCTCCCCTGAGGGGGGCGCAGGCAGGGCAAGACGCTTCCGCGCCGAGGGACAACAATACCGTCCTCGGCGCCTGGGGTCAATCTGACGCGAGGGGCGCGTCCTCCGCTTCGATGTGCAGGCTCTCAATCACGTCGACATGCTCGTCTTCACCGTGCTGGTGAGCCTTCTCGGCGGCCGCTGCGATCGACGCGAGGGTGGCCTTGACGGCCGCTCTCGCCTCCTCGCGGTCGTCGAGAGCGTGAGTCTCTGCGGCGGGTGCCTTGGGCTCATCGGCCTTGGCCTTCGCACGCGAGGCGCGACGACGCTGGGCGGGCTCCGGCTGGGGCTCGGACGATTCGCCTACGGGCTCGCCTTGGACCAAGAATCCGCGACCCTTGCAGTGCTCGCACGTGGTCGAGAACGCCTCGACCAGGCCCTGGCCGACGCGCTTCCGCGTCATCTGCACCAGTCCAAGCGAGGTGACCTCGGCCACCTGGTGCTTGGTGCGGTCCCTGCTGAGGCCCTCGATGAGGCGGCGCAACACGCGGTCGCGGTTCGCCTCGAGAAGCATGTCGACAAAGTCGATGACGATGATGCCGCCGATGTCGCGCAACCTGAGCTGGCGCACGATCTCCTCTGCCGCCTCGAGGTTGTTGAGCGTCATCGTCTCTTCGAGCGTGCCGCCCTTACCGACGAACTTGCCGGTGTTGACGTCGATCACGGTCATGGCCTCGGTGCGGTCGATCACGAGCGATCCGCCGGAAGGCAACCAGACCTTGCGGTCCATGCCCTTCGACAGCTGCTCGTCGATGCGGTGGTCGTAGAACACGTCCCCGTCGCCGTGGAATTTGTACAGCCTTGAGGCGAGATCGGGGGCGACCTGGCCCACGTAGGCGCTGAGCGAGTTCCAGGTGTCGTCGCCCTGAATCGTCAGCGACTCGAAGTCCTCGTTGAAGATGTCCCTGACAACGCGAATCGCCATGTCCGGCTCTCCACGCAACAGTGCGGGAGCCTTGACGCCCGCGGCCTCGGCCTCGATGCTCTCCCACTGGCGCTTGAGGCGCTCGACGTCGGCGCGAAGCTCGTCCTCAGACGCACCCTCCGCGGCCGTGCGGACGATCACGCCGGCGTCGGCAGGAATGACCTCGCGCAGAAGCTTCTTGAGGCGGTTGCGCTCGTTTTCGGGCAACTTGCGGCTGATTCCCGTGACTCCGCCGCCTGGCACGTAGACCAAGAAGCGGCCAGCGAGCGAGATTTGCGAAGTGACGCGGGCTCCCTTGTGCCCGATCGGGTCCTTGGTGACCTGCACCATGACCGTGTCGCCCGGCTTGAGTGCGAGCTCGATTCGCTTGGGCCTGCCGTCGAGGCCTGCCGCGTCCCAGTTGACCTCGCCCGCGTAGAGCACGGCGTTGCGGCCGCGGCCCACATCGACGAACGCGGCCTCCATGCCCGAAAGCACGTTCTGCACGCGAGCCAAGTAGACGTTGCCTGCCATCGACTGTTGCGCCTGGTGAGACACGTAGTGCTCAACCAAAACGTCGTCCTCGAGAACGGCGATCTGCACGCGACCGTCCTTGTCGCGCACGATCATGTCGCGCTTGACGGACTCGCGCCTGGCGAGGAACTCCGCCTCGGAAATCACGGGGCGACGACGCGAGCCATCACGGGTTTCGCGGCGACGCTGGCGCTTCGCCTGGAGGCGCGTCGAACCCTGAAGGTTGTCGTCGTTCGAAGCGCCCGAAGCGCTCGAACTCGAACTCGCGTTCGTGCGCGGGGTCCTAGTGCTGCGGCTGCGGCGGCGCCTGCGCGATGCGGGGCCCCCGTCGCCGTCGCCTTCACCATCGTCGGACAGTGCGTCGTCACCGCCATCGCCTTCGGCGTCGTCCCTTGAGTCGTCCTCGTTGCCGTCCTGACCGTCATCCTGAGCGGTGCGACGGCCTCGTCCACGGCCCCCACGGCGGCGGCGACGCCTCGCACTTGCCGCGTCTTCACCCTCGCCATCGCCCTGACCGGAATCGGGGGAAGACGACTGGTTGTCGTCCCCATCGGATGTGTCCGACCGGGACTGCTTCGGTTCGCGCTCTGCGGGAGCATCGGCCGATGCGGCGGGCTTGCGGGAGCGAGAACGAGTCGCCTTGGGCTTGGTCTCCGCGTTCTGAGACTCCGCGTTCTGAGACTCCGCGTTCTTAGACTCCGCGTGCTCGGCAGGCGCGCTGCTTGCGGCGGGGGCGACGACGGGAGGGCCAGCGGGGGCCGAGGCGCGCCGCGAAACACGGGCGGGCTTCTCGGGTGCTGGTGCGGGCGCCTGAAAGATCACGGCGTTGGAAGATGTGACGTTGTCCTCGCTCAAAGCGGGTACCTCATCGCTGAGGAATCGCCCACACGCGGTTCCCTGCGTTCTCTTCGGTCGTCACTCAAAGTGACGGAAGTCTAGTGGTCGCGGCGGGCAACTCCGGGGGCGGCGCCTGGCGGTAAAAACCGCCGGCTGCCAAGGCCGGTGCGTCTGTCGCGTGGTGGGCACTTCGTGTGGTGAAGCGCGGACCTGGGACCATTGTGACATACGTGAGGAGTTCACTGCGGACTTTGGTGGCGTTTCCACGAACGGGAAGGGACGAACTCGCGGCGCGAGGTCCCGCGTCGTGGCCCGGGACCCTCCCAAAGAGGCGCCGGCGTCATCAGGGTCATTGTGCGCGCATTTGCCCCCTGGGCCACGGCGAGACCGCGACCCGCCGACACACCCGGGACATATCCGGGACGCCCCACACGGGACCCGGGCTAGAAGTCACGAAAACCGGGACCAGAGTCCCGCCTGGCCCTGATACCCCCCACGGTAGTTTGTGGCCACGACCCAAAGGAGAAACGCCATGGATGCGCTAGAACTCGCGCGCTGGCAATTCGGCATCACGACCGTCTACCACTTCGTTCTTGTCCCCCTCACGCTCGGCCTCTCGATTCTCGTGGCGATCATGCAGACCGCGTGGGTGCGCACCGGCAAGGAGAAGTGGCTGCGGCTGACCAAGTTCTACGGGAAGTTGCTGCTCATCAACTTTGCACTTGGTGTGGCAACCGGCATCGTGCAGGAGTTCCAGTTCGGCATGAACTGGTCCGAGTACTCGCGCTACGTGGGCGACATCTTCGGTGCGCCGCTTGCGATGGAGGCGCTCATCGCGTTCTTCCTCGAGTCGACCTTCCTCGGCATCTGGATCTTCGGTTGTGACCGCCTCTCCAAGAAGGTGCACCTCGCGGTGGTGTGGATCTTCGCGATCGGCTCCAACATCTCGGCGTACTTCATCATCGCCGCCAACTCATGGATGCAGCACCCCGTCGGCACCGCCTACAACCCAGAGACCGGCCGCGCCGAGATGAAGAACATCTGGGAGGTGCTCGGCAACAACACGACGCTGCTGGCCTTCCCGCACGTCATCACCACCGCGTTCTTAGTGGCGGGCGGCTTCGTGACTGGCATCGCGGCCTTCTGGCTCGTCAAGAGGACGCGCGCCAACAAGGACGATGCCGACATTCCGATGTATCGGACGGCAGTGCGCTTCGGCGCAGTCGTAATGATCGTGGCTGGCATCGGCATCCTCATCACGGGCGACCTTCAGGCCAAACTCATGTTCAAGCAGCAGCCGATCAAGATGGCCGCCGCCGAAGGCATCATCGACACCGAGGCAAACGCGGCCTTCTCGCTGTTTGCCGTGGGCAACCTTGCTGGAGACGACCCCGCGTCCGTGAAGCACATTCTTGCGGTGCCCGGCCTCACGTCGTACCTGGCAACGGGTGACTTCAATTCAGAGGTCAAGGGCCTCGACCAGCTACAGACGGAGTACACCGCCAAGTACGGCGAGGCGACCTACAGGCCCAACCTGGCCGTCACCTACTGGACGTTCCGCCTCATGATCGGTGTCGCTTTGTTTGCGGCCGCGACGGCCCTCGCAGCCCTGTGGCTCACCCGCAAGGGCAAGGTCACGGACCAGAAGTGGTTCTCTAAGCTTGCCCTGTACTCGATTCCAGCGCCGTTCCTGGGAGCCTCCTTCGGGTGGATCTTCACCGAGATGGGCCGCCAGCCCTTCGTCGTCGCCCCCAACCCGTCCGCGTTCGTTGACGGCGTTGATTCGGTGTTCCTGCTGACGCAGCATGGAGTCTCCAAGGCGGCAAGCACGTTCGAGGTGGGGACGTCGATGGTCATCTTCACCATCCTCT
>JBBRWX010000056.1:0-16458 GCA_038248935.1 Actinomycetales bacterium | reverse complement strand
GTGCCGCGCCTCCCCGCGACGGAACGGAGCCACGGCGCTAGCATCGGCCCGATGGACCTTCTGGAACTCCTCGTACTGGGGCCAAGCGACGCTAGTGTGATCATGGCGGGCACCGCGATGCTGCCGTATGAGCCCGTCTTTGAACGGCAGTTCCCTCGTCCCGGCATCGCCAGGCGCCTCGAGGAGAAGGTCGCGAACACCGGGCGCGAACGAGCCGGAGTAGGAGTCGCCGAAGCCGGTGGTGCCGGTGGTGTCGGTGGTGTCGGTGGTGCCGGTGCCGCAAGCTCGGCCACGACGGCTGAGGACTTCGTCAACCGAGTCTCACTGTGAATGCTCTTGCCGGTGCCTCCCTGACGCTGTAGAAAGTAGTCACCCGTCCGAACGGAGGCACCCATGGGCAAGCTGATCTACGCGGCCAACATCTCACTTGACGGCTATCTCGAGGACGAGAGCGGCTCCTTCGACTGGTCCGAGCCCGATGAAGAAGTGCACGCGTTCTGGAACGCGCACGAGCGCCACATCGGCACATCGCTCTACGGCCGCCGCATGTACGAGACGATGCGCGTCTGGGAGAACGATGCCTGGTTGACGACCGAGCCGGCGGTCGTCCGCGAGTACGCCGAGATCTGGCGAGACGCGGACAAAATCGTGTACTCCTCGACGCTCGAAGGGGTGTCGACGGCGCGTACGAGGATCGAGCGGCAGTTCGAACCCGAGGCGGTACGACAACTCAAGGAGGCGTCCAACTCAGACCTGAGCATAGGCGGCGCGGCCCTCGCGGCGCAGGCGTTCCGGCACGGGTTGGTCGACGAGTGCGTGCTACTCATGTACCCCGTGCTCGTGGGCGGCGGCAAGCCGGCGCTACCCCAGGGCGTACGACTCGACCTCGAGCTACTTGACCATCGACGGTTCAACAACGGTGTGATCTACGGGCGCCACGCGATACGAAGCACCACCCCACCGGGCGCCGCCTAACCCCACTTGAGCGACGCTAGCTGGAGGTCATCGACATCGGTCCGACGTGCGAGAGACAAACGGGACTCGCGACACAGATCTTAGAGAGAACGCCGGCACGAAGCGGCGACCTTCACACCGCAGGGTGAAGATCCGTCCTCTGGGAGACAGAGATCGGCTTGTCGTCGAGACGCCTCATAACCCATGGGCTTCGAGACAATCAATCGGAACCGGGACCCAATACACCCTAGCAAACCGACCGGACGGTCGGCTGCGATTGTGTGCATGAACATGCGAACACGAGTCCTTCAGGAAACGCGTCGATTGACGATCGATGGCGGGGCCGTGCCTTCGCTGAACGCGGTAGCTGAGGCCGCTGGGGTGTCTAAGGGTGGCCTCACGCACCATTTCCCGACACGAGATGCCCTCGTCGTGGGTCTAGCGCGTGAGGCTCTCGCCGAGGTCGACAGGGCCATGAGTCTCGCGGCCACCGAGGGACGGGCCGCAAAGACATGGCTGCATTTGTCAGTGCCCAACGCTTCCGAACGCGACCTGTTCAGAGCGCTGGTCGCCGCGCACTATGCCCTCGACGGGAGACTGGCGGAGCTTGTCCAAGAATCGAACGCCGCCACCGCACGCTGGGAGGCCATGATTGCGACCGAGTTGGGCGACCCGATCAGAGCGAAGGTTCTCCGGCTCGTCGGCGATGGTTTGGCCGCGAACGCCATGATCGCGCCTGAGTTCGCGCCAACCGATCAGGAAATAGACGAACTTTTCGTATCGATCGTGGACCCGCCAGGGCGTGCCAGGTGAGTGCGGAACTGCTTATAGGCATCATCGGACTGGCGATCCTTGACTCGTTCAACCCTGCGACCATCGTCGCAGTCGCCCTCATCCTCCTCCTCGCTCCACGTCGCCCGGGACTCATAGCCATCGCGACTGTCTCCGGTGCCGTCCTCACTGTTCTCGTTGTCGGTGTGGCACTTTTCCTCACCGCGGGCGCAGCGGCCGGCGCCGTGGACGGCATCGTGATCGCGCTTCGATTCCTAGCGTTCGGAGCCGGCGGCATTGCACTCTTCGTGACGGGTATTCGACGTCTGCGCGCGCGAGCTCGCACACCCGTCATGTTGCCGGCATGGTTTCGGCCCGCGACCGCGGTGCCGTTCGGGATCGTCGTCACCGCGGCCGATCTCCCCAATGCGTTCCCATACTTCATTGCCATCGAGCGGATGGTGGCCTCCGAGATATCGGTACCGACGGGGCTCGCCGTGATCGGCCTTTACGACGTCATCTACTGCATCCCCTGCCTTGCGCTGCTCGTCGTCGGGCTCGTCTCACGACGCAGAACTCATGCCCTTCTCGACCGCGTCGTCACCCGACTCGGTACCGGCACCGTCACGAGGTCCGTCCCGGCGGCGGTGACACTGATGACGCTCGGTGTTGCCGTCGTGTCACTGCCTTTCCGGATCGACCTACTGCTCTAGGTGCGGATCCACATGTCACTGACTCCCTGGACGTGCCCCAACAGGGTGACTCTGGAAAAGCTCTTGCCTTCGTCGATATCGCACAACTCATGGGATAGGAGACATCACACGTGTTGCCGGCATTGCGCCCCCAGATGCAGCGTCCATCGGGTGCCGCAAACGGGCGTGGCGACGATGGTGTGACCCCGGTTTCAGCGCCGTCGCGTCTTCATGCGGGCGGTTGGCCTCGCTTCTGAATCACGACCGGCGTTCGGGAATGGTTTCAATATCGGCTGCAGATGCCCGGTACCGGTGGTCCTCGTCTGGAGCTCGGATTCCTCGATCCATTCACGAGCGAGGTTCGCGTAGCGGCGGCGCTCCTTCTGGTTGAGCCCGGCCAACTTGGGTAGCAGATCGAACATCGTTCGGATGTGGCCGACGATGTCCTCCTGTGCCCCACCCGAGGAGGCCACGAGTACTTGGATGACCCTCTTCGCGTCCCCGCCCTTGTCGATCAGTGCGACGAGTTCCCGGGCGTCTTTTTTGCCCTTCTCTGTGGCGTATCGGTCGATGAGGGCCGCTATCTTTGTCGCGATGTGGGCATCGAGGGTGAGGGTGAGCCACCCCTTCACTTTGAAGTCCGGGTCGACGTACTGGGTGAGGATGCCTACATCGAGGAGAAGCCTCGTTCCGAGTTTGGACTCGTGCGGGAAGTACGCGTCAACGTGGACGCCATCGGCGTCGCCTCGCGCCTTCTTGCCGCCGCTGTGTAACTGGTTTTCGCTGTACCCGCTCAGCCGCAGTGGAAGCTTTTGCCTCAGGCTTTGGTGGGTGATGATGAGGTCGATGTCGTGGCTAATCTCGCCGCCGACGCGGGCGTTCGTGGCCCACCCTCCGATGAGGATGGAGGGTTCGAGGTCGTATCCGAGCGAATCAAGCAGGGCACGAAGCTTTCCTTCGTCATCTACTCCGAGGATCGTCACCTCGCGTCACCGTCTTGGTCCCATTCGCGATCCCGAATGAAGCTGTCACGAAGCGCCATCCTGAACTCCGAAGCCGCCCAGCCAGGGGTGGCGAAGAGGTCCGAGTAGGTCTGCGAAAGGCTCGAGTAGCCGGTCCACGTCTTCATGGCGCGCTTGTCCATTGATAGCACCCGGACCTCATCGCCATCGGGCAACTTGCTCAGGTCGGCTGAGGCGGGTAGGTAGACGATGTGCTCGCGAAAGTCGGCGACGGTACGTCCTCCAAGAAGGGCGTTTGCGGCGTCGGGACCACCAAGCGCGTAGGGCCCGCTCGCCGTGTCCAAGAAGGGACCTATCGCGTCTCGCGTGGTTTTGGCGAGGGTGTCTCGCTCGAGGTTTCGCCACGCGCACTGCATCGTGAGGACCTTGTCGATGCTGACGACGGAAAGCCCTCCGCGGCTATAGCGGTCGATAGCGCCGTTGTTCTCGAGGCGCTCCAGGGCTAAGTACGCGGTCGTACTGGGCACTCCCGCGTCGTATGCGAGGTCGCCAACACTGCTCCACGTTCGCTCTCCTCGGAGCGCATGGTCTGCGAGGGATCGCCAGACGAGTTCGTTGCCCTTCATCGCGTGTTGTCTCCTCACGTAGTTACAGGTTTTCCTGCAATTCAGATTACAGCAATTTCTGTAATCGCAGCTGCGGGAAAGTCAGAACCAGCCAATCGTCGCCGGCCGGTAGAGACGTGCTAGGCAATGCGGCCGTAGTGTGAGCGCACCATGAACAACACCCTCACCGCGCTCACGGGCGTACGCGTGGGCCACGCGACCCACCTGGACAAGCTCACGGGATGCACGGCGATCATGTTCGACAAGCGCCTGAGCGTCGCGTTCCTCGCGTACGGCGGCGGCGCAGGCGGCTACAACACCGACGGCCTTCGCGGCGGCAAGACCAACTACAAGCTCAACGGCATCTTCGTCTCTGGCGGCAGCGGCACGGGACTCATGGCCGCGTCCACGATCTCGGAAAGCCTGCGCGCCGATGGCCGCGGCTCCCGCTCCGGCCCTGGGGGGAGCATCGTCAACCCCTCAATCACCGGCGCGGCCATCTACGACCTCGGCATGGACATCGCCCCGTTTGAGACCTCGTACGGCGCCGAGGCGTACCGCAATGCGTCCGATGCCCCGGTCGCGGGCGGCAACGTCGGCGCCGGCACGGGCGCGGCGGTGGGCAAGTTCCTGTGGCTCGACGGCGGGGCCAGGATGGGCGCGATGAAGGGCGGCGTCGGCTCTGCGCGGGTCGACGTGGGTGGCGGGATCATCGTGACCGCGATGTCCGTGGTGAACGCGATGGGCAACGTGGTGCTTCCAAACGGCTCGGTGCTCGCGGGCAACCGCGACGGCCGCGGCGGATTCCACACGTTCGAGGACGTCACCGAGCGCGTCACCCGCAACCTCGAAAACACGACAATCACGGTGGTGGGGATCAACGTGGACCTGGGCTCCACGGAGCACTACGAGAAGGTCGCCCACCTCGCCTCGCACGGGCAGGTGCGCGCCATCAATCCCGTGCACACCTCGGGCGACGGCGACTCGATCTTCGTGTTCTCGACGGCCGAGTTGCGTGGTCCGCTCAACACCGACGGCCCCCTGTTTCAGACGGGCACGAGCGACATTCACCTGCAGGTCGACATCCTCGGCCACGCGGCGGCGACCGCCGTTCAGGAGAGCATCTACGACGCGTGCCGCCAGGCCGAGACCGTCGCGTACGACGGGGCCTTCCAGGGCATCGTGCCTGCCGTGGGCAGCTAGGTGTAACCAGGCGGGACACGTCCCCGCCCCCGGCCCGACGGCCTGCCGTGAGGAACGCTGCGCCAGGAAGGCAGCGTCAGGAAAGCAGCGTCAGGAAGGCAGCGTCATCGTGACAGTAGTGCCCTCGCCTGGAACCGATGCGATGTGCACTCGGCCGTCATGTGCCTCGACAATCTGACGCACAAGTGACAGTCCGATGCCGTTTCCGGGCACCGTGCGGGCCGACGGCGCTCGCCAGAACCGGTCAAAGGCATGGCGAGACTCGTCGAGCGACATCCCGTGGCCGGTGTCTGACACAACGATGTGGACCGAGGCACCCCGATGTGATGCGGTGACCTCGACCCGACCTGTGGGCTCGGTGTACTTGATCGCGTTGTCCACCACGTTGCGCACGGCGTGGACCAACAGGTCGCGAGAGCCGCTCACCGTGACTCCAGGTGCTGGCACCAAGACGACGACGGGTGCGGGCTCGCCCGCGGCCTCGTTCTGGCGCACGGCGGCGGCAAACAGGTCGTCGACGGCGATTGACTCGCGCTCCCCGCTCATCTCGGATCGGTCGTCCCGCGACAACAGCAACAGCTGGTTGGTGAGCGACGCGAGCGCCTCGGCCGCCGCGAGCGACTGCTCGATCGCGGCCCTGTACTCGGCGCCCTTGCGAGGCCGCGTGAGCGCAAGGGACAACTCGCCCACGATGACGCCCAAAGGGGTGCGGAACTCGTGCGAGGTAGCGTCGACAAACTGCTGTTGGCGCTCGTAGCTGACCCGCAAGGGCCGCAGCGCCACTCGCGCCATCACGTAGCTCACGATCGGCACCACGAAGAGAAGTGCCAGGTAAACAACCACGAGCGCCGTCCGGAGCTTCGACAACGCGTGCCCAGCAGCGTCGAAGCCCGCGGGAACCCCATCGATCGCGACCACGTCAAAGTCGAACGTGAGCGCCACAAAGACGTATACGGCCAGCTCCGTGAACCCGAAGAGCAACAGCTGGATGAATGAGTAGGCGACGGTGAGGCGCAGCAGCGCCTTACGGAATATCACGGCGCGGCCTCAATCATGAGGGCGCCTGGATGATGTAGCCCGCGCCGCGCCGCGTCTCGATGAGGTCGGGCTCGCCCGGAGCCTTGAGCTTTTGCCTCACGTAGCGGACATAGGTCTGGACCACGTTGGAATAGCCCTCGTAGTTGCCATCCCAGGCGTGGTCGATGAGTTCGCTTGCGCTCACCACCCTGCCCGCGTTGCGCATCAGGTATTCGAGCACCGCAAACTCCTTGGCGGTCAGCGTGACCACGCGACCCTTCCTGGTGACGGCGCGCGTCGCGGGGTCGAGGCTCACGCCTTGCACCTCGAGCACCGGCAGGTGCGCCCTGGGTGCGCGCCGGAGCAGCGCGCGCACCCTGGCGAGCAGTTCCTGGACGTGCACGGGCTTGACCAGGTAGTCGTCCGCCCCCGCGTCCAGGCCCTCGACCTTGGTGCTGACCTTGTTGAGCGCCGTGAGCATCAGCACGGGAACGTCGGGGTTGACCGAGCGTATCGAGCGGCACACCTCGAACCCGCCCCTGTCGGCATCGGCCAGCATGACGTCCAGGATCACCAGGTCGTACGACTCCACGGCGAACGCCTCGAGCCCGGCCGACGCGGTGTGACGGGCATCGGCCGCGTAGCCGGCCTCGGTGAGGGTGCGCCTGACAACGTCGGCGATGCGCACATCGTCCTCGACGATCAGGATTCGCATGGCACTCTCATTCCGTGGTCTGGCATTCCGTACTCTCGAATTCCGCGTGCTAGCCCTTCCCAGCCTGACAGGTCGATGCTACGGCTCTTAGTCGGCCTGTTCGCCCGTGCCTGGGCTCTTGGAACCCGTTGCGGAGGCGACCTTGAGACCTGCGACGCTCACCTCCACCGTGAAGTCCACCTGATTGACGGACGAGCGATAGACGCTGAACTTGTTTTCGGGGAAGTGGCCCGGCGTGCCGGAGTTGTCGAAGTACACGGTGACGTTTCCCTTCGCGGGCACGGTGAGCCCGTCGAGCGGCTGAAAGTAGGACTCGGCCGCGCCCGTGGTCGCGTCGGCCATCGTGTAGAACACCTCGAGCCCCGTCAAGGGGTTGGCGGTGTCGTTGCCGATGACGAACTGGAGCCGGTCCCCAATCGCCGCCCCTGAGGGGTCGGTGTTGTCTTCGAGCATGACCTTGGACACCGTAAGTCCCCCTGCGGTCGCGGAGTTGTGAATGGGATCGGCCGCTACCGGGAGCACCGCCGATGCGGAGGCAGCCCCGGTTGCGACCACGCTTCCTTGAGAGGGGGCGGATGCCGAGGTGGTGCCTGCCGAGCAGCCTGCCAGCGTGAGCACGCCTGCAGCGAGCAGGGCGGCGAGGTACGTCGAGGTCTTCTTCATGATGCCTTCCTCAGGAGGTTGTTGCGGGTGGAGGTGGCGACCGCGAAGCCGGTCGAGGCGACCGTCATCGCAAGGATCGACCACGAATAGCGGTACATCGCGTGCCAGAGAAGGCCAAAGCCCTGCTGGTTGTACTTGTCCTTGATGCCGAGGAACGCAAACGCGATGCGCTCGAACAGCTTGGAAACCGAGGTGACCTCGAGGGCGTTGCGCGCCGATTCGTAGGAGGAGAAGTGGGCGAGCACGGCCACCTCGTCGGGCTTTTGAATCGCGAGCGCCTTGAACAGGCCACCTGGGACCTGGTTGTCGGGGTCCATGGTGTCGCCGATCTGCGGAACGATCAGCACTACCAGCAGCCACAGCCCGAGGGCAAGGATGAGCGCGCTGCTCGGCCGGCGCATGAGCGCGGTGAGGCCCGCGGCGAGGGCGCTCCAGAACATCAGGTACACCCAGGAAACCGCGCCCGCGATGAGCAGCTTGAACGCGTCGCCGCCGTTAAGCGAGGCGGTGCCAACGACGGCCACCGACGCGGCGGCCACCGCAATAATCGCGCCCAACATCGCCGCCCAGAACACGCCGATGCCGATCAGCTTGCCGCCCGCGAAGGACGCGCGGCCTGTGTCACGGGTGAAGATGAGATTCATCGTGCCGCGGGAGCGTTCGCGGGCAATCGTCCCGTAGCCCACCACCACCGCGAAGAGCGCTCCGATGATCTCGATGTATTCGAAGCCGCCACGTAGCAGTTGCAAGGGGAATAGTTGCGGGGCCGCGGGGATGAGGGCGCTACCGGACGCCTTGAGCTGGCTCACGTAGGAGTGGTAGTCCGCGATCTGAGTGCGGAAGTCGAGCGAGGCGACCACCACCGAGATGAGCACGGCGAGCGCGAGGCATGCCGTGAGCACCCACACGACCTTGTTGCGACGCAGGTCAAGCAACTCCTTGGAGGCAAAGACGCCGATGCTATTCACTGGTGCCCCCTCTCAACCTGGACGGACTGGTGGCCACAACGGCCGCGCACAATGCGGCGGCAAAGAACGCGATGACCGCGACCGAGGCCACGGGGAAACCACCGGAGGAACCCTCGAGGATCGCCGACGACGCCGTCTTGAAGTGCTCCGTGACCGATAGCGGCCCGGTGACGTACGACACCGCGTGGAACACGCCCGATGTTTGGGGAACCGCGGCGACGGGGTTGAGCAGCGACACGGGCCTGGCGGCCGTGCCCAACTGCGGGAGCACGAAGGCGATCACGGCCCACGCAACGAAGGGCGCCAAGAGCGCGGTGGTCTCTCGCCTGACGTACAGCCCGCCCAGCACGCCGAGCGCGGCGAAGCCCACGAGCAACACCCACGTGAGCAGCCCGAATTCGGCAAGCCTGGCCGAGTCGCCCGCGCCCAACGGGGCGCGAGTGATGGCGCTGATGCTCGCCCAGCTGATCACGGTGGACGCGGCCACGACGATGGCGAGAAGGCCGCCGATGCCTATCATGCGACCCGCGAGCACGCCGCGCACGCTGGCCGGCCTGCTGAGGACGAGGTCCGCCGTCGCGGCTTTGCGGTCGCGCAACGCCGACTGGACGCCGAGCGCGGCCGCCATGAGCGTGCCGATCATGACCACATAGATCACCGTGTTGCGCGCAAAGAACAACGGCGCCACATCGAGGAAGGGATTGGGTTGGGTGGTGAGGCCGTCCGCGAGCACCTGGCGGTAGATGCCGCTCACCGTGTGCTGGGTCATCCACCCGATGAACGCCGAAAAGGCGACCATCCCGACGAACATCACGACGAGGAGCTGCGGCGCGCGGTTGCGGCGGCTCGCAAGCAGCTCGTGCCGCGCGACCACGGTCAGGACGCTCACGCTGCGGCCTCGAAGTACGCGGCCTCGAGCGCCTGCTCCGTGGGGTACGCCCCAAGCGTCGCCGACAGCGAATCCTGGTGCACCAGCTCACCCTGACGCAGTATCCCGATGCTGGTGCAGGTGCGCGTCACCTCCGCCAAGAGGTGGGTGTTCATGAAGATCGTGGTGCCCCATTCGCCGTTGAGCCGCACCACCGTCTCGCGCAGCGTCCGCACTCCCTCGGGGTCCAGGCCCGACGTGGGCTCGTCGAGGAACAGCACGGCCGGCCTGTGCAGGATCGCCTGGGCGATTCCCACGCGCTGACGCATCCCCTTGGAGAAAGTGCCGAGCCGTTCCGTGTGGTGGCCCTCGAAGTCGAGAAACGCGAGCACCTCGCCAATGCGGGCGTCGGGCTTCGCGATGCCGGACAGCTTGGCAAAAAAGCGCAGGTTCTCCATGAGCGTCAGCTCGTCGTAGAACTGGACGTTTTCGGGTAGGTAGCCGATGGCCGCTCGCACCCCACGGGCATCGGCGACGATGTCGTGCCCGGCCACCGACGCGGTGCCACCCGAGGGTCGCAGCAGCGTCGTGAGCAAAGCCACCGTGGTGGTCTTGCCAGCGCCGTTGTGGCCAAGCAGGCCAAAGATTTCGCCCGCGGCCACCTCGAGCGAGAGGGAGCGCAGAGCAAGCGTCGGCCCGTATCGATGAGTGAGCCCGTGTGTGGAAATGGCGATTGAGGTCATGCCCCGAACCTACGGAGGAGCCCGTGAGAGGAGCGTGAGAATTCGAAGATGAGAACCACGTGAGAGCCGTGGAACCGGTGCTCGCCAACGCCCATTCGAGGGACTTACCGTGTGCTCGGCTTGATCCCCAGACCGCGAGCGCCCCCGCGCCGTTCCGAAAGGCCCCCCATGGCAATAGCCCCCCTCACCCTGCGCGCATCCTCGTCGCTGCGGCCGATGCTCAACAAGGTTCCCGAGGTCATCGCGGCCTTCTGGATTGTCAAGGTGCTGTCGACCACGGTCGGCGAGACGTTCGCCGACTTTCTCAACGACGACGTCGGCCTTGGCCTGTGGGGGACCATCGGCGCCATGGCGGTCGCGCTTGCGATCGCGATGGTCTTCCAGATGCGCCTGCGCCGCTACTACCCGCCCGTGTACTGGTTGGTGGTGGTGCTTGTCAGCATTGTTGGCACGCTCATCACCGACGCCCTGACGGACGTGTACAACGTGCCGCTCCTCGGATCGACGGCCGTGTTCTCCGTGGCGCTGGCCGCGACGTTCGCCCTCTGGTACCGAGCGGAAGGCACGCTGTCGATCCACACGATCACCACGTCCAAGCGCGAGGCGTTCTACTGGCTCGCGATCCTCTTCACGTTCTCGCTTGGCACCGCCGCGGGCGACTACCTGTCCGAGGACGTCGGCCTGGGCTACACCCGCACGGGCCTCATCATCGCCGGGGCCATCCTGGTGGTGTGGCTCGCCTACCGCTACACGTCGCTTGGCGAGGTGGCCGCGTTCTGGGCCGCGTACGTCATGACCCGGCCATTGGGCGCCTCGCTCGGCGACTTCCTGACGGCGTCGAAGGACGCCGGCGGTCGCGGCCTGTCGACGCACGGCGTCTCGTGGGTGTTCTTCGCAGCCATTCTCGGCGTCGTCGCATGGATGACGATCAGGCAACGCCGTTCCGTTTCCGCAGGGTCGCTACCCGCCGCTTAGGCGGCGCTACTCGCTTCAGGGAGTCGCTGCCGTGCCCTTCAGCTCGGCGGCGATTTCCCGGGCCCACGCCTCGATCGCAGGCCAGTCGCGGAAGTCGCCGTTGGGAAGCCCCTCGCGTCCCACTGGCATGGTGCGGAGCAGCCGCTCCGACATTCCGATGGGCCGCGCGTTCGGGTCGTACTTGCCAAAGAACACTCGTTCGCCGATGGGGTGGAGCAGGCCGACCAGCTCGTCGAACTCCTTGGGGCGGCTCGCGACCACGAGGTCCACGTCCTTCTTGTTGACCAAGTCCGTTCCGAGGGGCCCGCTGCTGAACAGCCACAGCGGTCGCGCCGCGAGTCGCTCGGCGTATTGGCGGGCAAACCTGACCGCCTCCCTTTGCCAGTGGAAAATGTATGCCGACGCACCAAGCACCACGGCGTCGTATGGCTCGAGGTCGGTCACCTTCTCGACGGAAACCGCCTTCGCTTGGACTCCCGCCTCGGTGAGGTGAGTCGCGATGTGCTCCGCGATGCCGGCGGTGGCGCCGTGTCGTGACGAGTAAGCGACCAGGACATTCATGGCGTTCCCTGCGCTATGCCGGGAGCGAGCTCTCCCGTCACCTTCCATCTATACGCCTCCGCGGTGCG
Organism: Actinomycetales bacterium; assembly: GCA_038248935.1. Lineage (GTDB taxonomy): Bacteria > Actinomycetota > Actinomycetes > Actinomycetales > Demequinaceae > Demequina. The sequence continues at coordinate 4,693 of JBBRWX010000056.1, read as the reverse complement.
CTCGACAAGGCCCCTGTTGTGGCGACGACGATAACCACGCGCCCGGAGAGGTATTGCGGGTGCAGGGCCGAGCCGCAATCGAGAGTTAACGAACGGTGTTCGACCAACGAACAGTGTTCGTGTAGTGTGATGGCATGAACGCAGGAGCCCGCCCCCGCAGCCGTGGCGCTAAGTCGACCCTCACCAGGGAGGCGATCGCCGCGGCCGCAGTCGACGCGCTCAAAACGGGCGGCCCCGAGGGCCTGACCATGCGCAAGGTTGCGGCGCTCCTCGAGACGGGCCCCAGTTCGCTCTACGCCCACGTCAAGAATCTCGAGGATCTGCAGGGCCTGGCGCTCGACGAGATGTCGACCGCTATATCTCTGCCCTCTCCAGCCGGTTCGAGGGGCGGCGCGCGCACCACGGACACAGGCCGCACTGACGCCGACCCCACTGATGCGGGGAACACAGAGGCGGTCGTTGCACTCATGCATTCCTACGCGACCGCACTCAGGGAGCACCCAGGAACGGCGGGGGTTGCACTCACCACACCCCCCGTGGGAGCCGGGTTCCTCGACTTCGCTGAAGCCTTCGCCGCGTTGCTCGATGCCATGGGCATCGGTCCCTCCGAGACGATGGGCGCGTTCGACAAGTTGGTACTACTCGTCACTGCAACCGTGGCGGAGCAAGAGGCGAGCTTCCGTCTCGACCCCACGCTGAGCATCGGCGATCGCTACGCCGATGCCTTGGCCGCGCAACCCGCCGATGCCCCACCCAGACCGCGGCTCCGGGCCTTACTCATCGCAGGAGCCCCCGACAACGACGACATTCGGTGGACCGTCACCACATTCATGCGAGGCCTGACCGCCGCGTAGCTGCACTTCCCCCCGCAACCCCGCACCCCCTAAGGACACCTCATGTCACTCACCGCAGATTCGCGCGCCCAAAAACTGGCGCCACCCGCAGCCACCATGTGGATCATGCTCGCCGCGATCGTGATCGCCGACGCGCTCGACATGGTCGATTCGACCCTGACCAACATCGCCGCTCCCACGATCGCTACCGACCTCGGGGGCGGGGGCGGCCTCATCACGTGGCTCGGCTCGGCGTACGCACTGGCCATGGGCGCCTTGCTGGTGGTGGGCGGCCGGCTAGGCGATCGCTACGGTCAGCGTCGCACATTCCTGTTCGGCATCGCGGGCTTTACCGTCGCCTCCCTCATCGCTGGCGTGGCCATCAGCCCGGCCATGATCATCGTCGGCCGCCTGTTGCAGGGCTCGTTCGGGGCGATGCTCATACCCCAAGGCATGGCGATCATGGCGGCCACGTTCCCCAAAGAAATGCTCGCCAAGGCCTTCGCCGTCTTTGGGCCGATGCTAGGCGTGGCCATGGTGGGCGGGCCGCTGCTGGGCGCCTTCATCATCGATGCCGACATCTTTGGGCTCAGCTGGAGGCCGATGTTCCTGGTCAACCTGGTGCTAGGGGCCACCGCATTCGTCCTGGCTTGGCGGGTGTTTCCCCGCAACGACGGCGACCGTAAAGTCCGCATCGACGGTGTCGGGGCCGGGCTGCTTTCGGGAGCCATGTTCCTGGCCATCTACGGACTGGTCACCGGTTCCGGTCACGACTGGAACGGTACCTCGATCGCCATGCTCGCCGGATCCGTGCTGATGTTCGCCGGGTTCGCGATGCGCCAACGCACCTCCCCCGACCCGCTCCTCAAGGCGTCGCTGCTTCGCAACCGCGGCTTCAAGTCGGGCCTGGCGATCGGCTTCGCTTACTTCGGAGTGGTGAGCGGAATCGTGTACGTTGTCTCGCTGTTCCTCCAGACCGAGGTGGGGCTCAGCCCCGTCCGTACCGCCATGCAGGGAATCCTGCCCATCACGGTGGGGATCATCGTCTCGTCGGTGGCCACGGCGCCGCTCATCCTTAGGTGGGGCCGCAACCTGGTGCTGGCCGGTCTGGGCCTGACGCTCGGCGCGATCGCGTGGCTGTGGGTTCTGGTTCACGAGCACGGCGCCACCGTCGGCACCTGGACACTCGTACCTGTGCTGGTTGTCCTCGGAGCGGCGTTCGGGACGTGCTTTGGCACCATCTTCAACTTCGCGCTTGGCGATGTCGACGCGGATGAGGCGGGCTCCGCAAGCGGCTCCTTGAGCGCCATCCAGATGCTCGCCACCGCGATCGGCCCCGCTGTCTTCACCACCATCTGGTTTTCATCCGCGAGCCATGGCCCTGCGGTGGGATTGACCACGGGCCTTGTGGTCGTGGCGTGCATCACGGTGGTCTGCATGGCACTCATTCCGCCGCTGCCGCACAAGGCCGCGGAGGACACACACGGCGCGTAGCGGAGCCCGCTTCAGCTATGCAGGCTCGATCAACTTCGCCGTCGTGGCCGCGTTGACGTCATAGAGCCTCACCAGGAACGCCCTCTCGTCGAGGCGTTTGCGGCGCAGCCAGTGCGTCACCTCTTCATTGCACTTGCTCGCATTGCATGACCTGCACGCGGGCACCACGTTTTCGGCGGTGTACCGACCCCCGCGGGAGATGGGAAGCACGCAGTCTCTTTGGAGCGAGGCATCGGCCGATGCCTGGGCACCGCAATACGCGCAGCCGCCCCACGCGGCGAGGATCACTTCCCACTGGGCGGCCGTGAGGTCGTTGTCGGCGGCGTCGACCCGGCGTTTCCGCTTGCGTGCCGCTCGAGCACGCTTCGTTTGACTGACGGCCACGCTCGCCAGGCTACGGCCTCGCACGTGTCGCACGCGGGTGCCACGATGGGGTCATGGCCACATCGAAGGAAACCGTCGCATACGTGTTGGAACAGCTTGAGCCGTTGGACGTGCGAACTCGCCCCATGTTCGGGGAGTACGGCTTCTATTGCGACGACAAGATCGTCGGCCTCATTTGCGACGACACGGTCTTTATCAAGCCGACCCCAGCATCGGACGGGATGCCCGAGGCCCCGGCGTACACCGGCGCCAAGAACTCGCGGGTGGCCGATGACGCACTGATCGCCGATTCCGAACGCTTCCGGGCGCTCATCCAGGCCACGGCGGATACCCTCCCTGCTCCCAAGCCGAAGAAGCGCTAGGGACACGGCGCGGTAGGACGAGACGATTAAGCGGCCGCGCGAACCCTCAGCGCTTGCGCGGCCCTCTCCACGTCGCTGACATCGTTGTACAGATAGAATGACAAGCGAGCACGGCCGTTGCGCGCGGAGACCCGCACGCGAGCGTCGGCGAGTAGTCGTGGGTCTACTCCGGTCAGCGACACGATGACGGTGTCGCTCGGCGGCATTCCCATCGCATCGCGGAATTGGTTGGCCAGGCCCACGCTGTAGCCCTGCACCTCGCGGCGGTTGAGCCCCGCGAGCAGCTCGAGCGCTACCGCACCCGCCTCGACCAGCTGCCACGGCGGCGAGGTGTCGAATCGTCGCGCCGTGGCGCTCAGGTGCATCGGCGGGCCGTACAACGAGTTCCACGGATCATCGGTGCCATACCAGCTCGCATTCACGGGGCGCAGCCACGTGGCACGCGGGTTCACCGCGGCGAGCGCGATGCCACGCGGGGCCATCAACCACTTGTACGCGGCTGAGACCACCACGTCGAAGTCGCGCGCCCGGATTGGCAGCCACCCCGCCGCATGGCTCCCGTCGATCAGGGTCTTGGCGCCGGCAAGCCGAGCGGCATTGGCGAGCGCATCGAGATCCACCACGCGCCCGTCCGACGACTGCACCGCGCTGACGGCCACCAGGTCCACACCAGGGCGCACCGCATCAAGCAGACCCTCGATCGGCACGAGCGTCACGTTGAGTCGGCCGTCCGCCATGAAAGGGAACAGCACCGAGGCGAAGTCACCCTCGGCCGCGAGCACCCGCGAGCCCACTGGAAGCGAAGCGGCCACCATCCCCACCACCTGGGACACTGAGCCCGCGAGCGTGACATCGGTGGCCTCGGCGCCGACGATCCGCGCGTACGCCGCGCGCATCCGATCCACGGGGAGGTCGAGCGCGGAGGGATCGACCCTGCCGGAGGCCCAGTCGTCCACTGCGGCCCTGAGTGCGGAGGCTGCCGCGCGCGACGGCAATCCGACACCCGCAGTGTCCAGGTACCCGGGCACGCGGTCGAACGCGTTCGCGACGGCAAGATTCATCATGCTCACCAGCATCCCCGCGGCGGCGGACTTACACAATCCACTGTTGTTGTTACCTAGACCTCGATGCAATGATGGTCTGGTGATCGATGTCGAACGCCTACTCATCCTGCGTGCCGTGGCCAGACACGGATCCAAGGCCTCCGCCGCCCGCGCCCTCGGCATCGCCGAGCCCACCGTCGCCCACCACCTGCGCGCACTCGAACGATCCGCCAGCGTGCCGCTCACCGTGCGCGCCGGCCGCGTCACCCAACTCACGCCCGCCGGCCAGGCACTGCTGGAGCACGCGGACGCGATCGCGGTCAGCCTCGACAACGCCCAGCGGACGCTGCACCAACACGCGGAACTGAGCGTGGGCCGCCTCCAGATCGCGGCCTTCGGCTCGTTCGCATCGATGGAGCTCCCCGCGCCGCTCGCTCTGTTCGCCCGCACGTACCCCGGCGTTGAGATCGGGCTGGTCGAGGCGGAGACCGACGACGCCCTCGCGTTGTTGCGCTCCGGCGCCGCCGACCTCGTCATCGGCTTCGCGGACACGGCCACGCCCCCACCGTCGGGCCTG
>JBBRWX010000055.1:0-16502 GCA_038248935.1 Actinomycetales bacterium | reverse complement strand
GCGATCTCCCCAGCGAAGCGCGCCTGCAACGTGCCAGTCAGCCGACCGAGCCGCGCCACAGCATCGTGCGCCTCCAACAAGTCACCCTGCGACAGACCAGACACGTCACGACGCGCAAGGTCACCCACCAGGGCACTCACCTGCGCAACCTGTGCCGCGTAGACTGCCTGCGCCTCGACTTCCATAACCCCAGTTAAACACCCGGGTCTGACATCCGATCGGCAACCTCCACAACCCGTGGACTCACCCAAAATGCCCGTCTTGGGGACGACAAAACCGCCTAGAAATCGCCCGGCGCCACCTGCAGGCACACCAGCCCAAGCCCGCGCCACATGCGCACCACTTGGTCACGGTCGTCCAGCACGCAAAGCACGTCAAAACGCGGGCTAATCTCTCTGTCATAAATCTCGCGCTTGATCACCGCGTCAGCACGATCATCGTGAGCGACACGCATAAACGGCCCCTCGAACGGCACGCGCAGGTGCCTCGCGAGCCACAGCTCGGTGTCTTCGCGCGCGAGCTCGGAGCGGCCCGAAACGATGACAAGCGTGTGCCCGGCCGACGCGAGGGCACGGGCGACCGCAATCACCGGCTCGTTTGGGGTGTCCTTGAGCACGCCCCGGTGCGAGTACGGGCTGCGGTCGGTGATGATCGCGAGCGTGCCATCCATATCGACGATGACGGCGCTGGGTTTGGCGGCGCTGGCAGGCTTGGGCGACATGCGACGAGGCTACTGCTCAGAAGGACGGCGCTGGCCGGCTACGCGCTCAGGTCGAAGACAACCAGGCGTTCGGCCCACTGTCCGATCACTGCCGCGACCGGCAGGTGCGTCGGGTGATCCAGGTAGCCGTCGCGAGCACCCGCGCTGTCGAAGGTCACCACGAGGGCCCAGTCGAATCCTGCCTCGAGCCCCTCCGTGCTGACGCTCGCGCCCTCGACGGCGGACACGACGCCGGGGATCTCAGTGGGGAACCGTCGGATGATCTCCCTCATCTCAGCGAGGGCTTGGCTCGGCGCATCGCTGCGCCACCGCGTCAGTACCACGTGGACGATCGCTCCGGGAGTGTTCATCTTTCGATACTCGCACAGGAAGCCCACCTCCGCTGCGGTCCGGACGACGCTCGGGTGGGGAGCTCGTTACTCGGCACACGAGGATCGATCGCGAGAGCCTCGCCACGCCAGAGGTCCCGCCCGGCGTCAGTCCTCGCTTGCGTCGAGCGATATCAACTCAAGGCCAGGGTGGGAGCGCTCGAAGCCCCGCACGTGCCAGATGTCGCGGAACAACGCGAGCATCGCGCCATCGCGGCGACGCACGATTTCGATACCCGACGACGCGGACACTGCGGCCAGATCCTCAGGCTTGACCATCCGAGCGACCGAGAGCCCCATGATGTCCATGCGCATGACGGCGGAAAACTCGTGCTCCATGCGGAACTGAGCGACCTCAAACTGGAGCGGGCCCACGGCGGCGAGGATCGGGCTGCCATCGCCTCGCGACGCGGACACGAGTACCTGCACCACGCCCTCTTGCTCGAGTTGCTCGATGGCCTTCCTGAACTGCTTGGACCGCCCCGGGTCGCGCACCGATGCCACAGCGAAGTGCTCGGGCGCGAACGCCGGCATCGGGGGAAAGCGCACGTGCGCGCCATCGGCGTCAAAGAGGGTGTCGCCCACGGTCAGGTTGCTAGCGTTCACCAGGCCGACGACGTCGCCTGGGAAGGCCTCTTCGATGGTCTCCCTGTCGCGGCCAAAGACAGACTGCGCGTACTTGGTGGCGAAAGGGCGACCGGTGCGCTCGTGCGTCACGACCATGCCGCGCTCAAAACGTCCCGAGCAGACGCGCACATACGCGAGGTGGTCGCGGTGATTCCGGTCCATACCGGCTTGAATCTTGAACACAAAGCCGCTGAAGGGTTCGTCGACTTCCCTCACTCCTGCATCGGTCATCCGCGTGAAACCACCCACGCTGCCGTCATCGATGGGATGGGCGTGCGGAGCGGGCGCGAGCGCCACCACGGTGTCGAGCAATTGACGGACGCCGATGTTGGCGAGAGCCGCCCCGAAGAGCATCGGCGTGGTCTTGCCTTGCAGGAATGACTCGCGGTCGAACGGCTCTAGCAGGTGCGCCTCGTCGTAGGCGGTCTGGTAGTCCTCCCCCAGCTCGCGCGCGGCATCGGCCGCCGTGAAGTCGTGCTGCTCGGCGAGCAAAGCTCCACCTGGGGCCTTGCGATACGTGCGCGCCGTACCATCGGCCCTGTCAAGCAGCCCAATGAACCGACCAGCCTCGCCGATGGGCCAGCTGAGTGGCGTGGGACGCAGGCCGATGCGCTGCTCGAGCTCGTCGCACAGCTCCAGCACACCCTTGCCCGGGCGGTCCCACTTGTTGACAAATGTGATGACCGGCACGCCGCGCCTGCGGCAAACGTCGAACAGCTTGAGGGTCTGCGGCTCGAGGCCCTTGGATGCGTCGAGCAGCATGATCGCGGCGTCCACGGCGGTGAGCACGCGATACGTGTCCTCGGAGAAGTCGGCGTGGCCGGGGGTGTCGAGCAGGTTGATCATGTGGCCGTCGTACTCGAACTGGAGCGCGGCCGAGGTGATCGAGATGCCACGGGCGCGCTCGATCTCGGACCAGTCGGACACCGTGCCAGAACGCCCGCTCTTACCGTGTGTGGCGCCGGCCCTGTCGATAGCGTGCGCGTGGAGCGCGAGCGCCTCGGTGATGGTCGACTTGCCTGCGTCGGGGTGGGAGATGACGGCGATGCTGCGCCTGCGCGCCGCTTCTGTGGCCACTGACCCTGTATCGGTCGCAGCCCCGTGCGCCGTCACATGGTGACCTGGGCGCGGCTGTACGTCAGTCAATTCTTCTCCCGTTTCGCGGCGAGCGCGGATGGCCTGCGCTACGGCAGAGTCTGACCTTCTACTGTACCGGGGTGGCGGCCGGCGGCCCGCCTACAGCAGTTGTCGATGCCGTTGCACGGCGTCGAACACGTCCGCCAGCGAGGGCCGTTTCGCGTAGACCAGGCCGAGCGCCGCGTCGTAACCCCGGATGACCAGCGCGTACGTCTCGGCATCGGTGTCGAATGCGGGGCTGTCGGCGTAGCCGCCCTCGGGTCTGGGACTCCACGCGAAGCCTGCGCTCTGGCTGTGCCTGTCGATCTCGGCGGCGAGGTTCCGCACGCCATCCCTACCGAGTGTTTCCAGCGCATCGGTCACGAGCGGCGCGTCAAGCAAGCGGCGAATATCGTAGAAGTGTCAGCCCTCCTTGAGTATCGAGTTCGCCACGCAGTCGCCCGGTCATGCTGCCGCTCGCCTCGCACCGGAGTGCGACTCAAGATCGGCGCGAAGCCGGGCAGCGTTGGCGCGCGTGGCCACGTCTCGCTCACTTGCGGCAACCGCGAGCACCTTGCCGATGCGAACTTCGCGCGCGGCGACGGCCCCGGCCACCGCTTCCACGAGGCTGCGCCAGCCCGCCTCGACGTATATTTCGGGGCCTCGGAGCAGTTCAACCAGCGCAATCTCCTTGTACCTGAGGTCGACGCGGTCGAGGTTGCTGCGGACGCTGAGAGTGATCCCCGGAAGGTCCTTGGCCGGTTTCAACACTGCGATGTGGAGGGCGGGCGGGACCTGCGTTGTGAGTGACCATTCCCGTGCGGCAGAGAAACCGGCGGGGCCTATGCCTCTTCGCCCGAGCACCTCGAGCGCGACCTCGACCGTGGACGGTCCGGTCATCCCATACCGGGTCTTGGCGCCTCGATAGTAGAGACCGTGGCGCACGTTGATGAGATCGCCTGCCGACACTGCCCGCGACACGGCCTTGCGGCGAGCGGGGTCGGCACCGGGGAGCGCTTCAAGGCGTACGAACGAACGCGGAGGCACCGAACGAATGGCGGCAGCTGGCGCGTTGCTCGCCTTCGTCGTCGTGTTCGCCATCGTCATCCTCCTCTTGGCCGCGTTCCGTATCGTCATGTCCTTTGCGTCACATACGTTTATGGCGATAGTGACATTTGGACAACAATTCAGAGCTCCGATACGCGGTGACCTCTCACAGCGACACAGCCTCGGCGAGAATCTGGTCGCGCGAGTGGGGACGGAGATCATCGTCTGGGACCAGGTCGACGCGCTCCCCCAACAATGCGGTGAGCTCGCTCTCGAGGACGCCGATGTCGAAAAGCGAAGCCCCGAGCGGGAAGGTAGCGAGCAGGTCGATGTGGGACTCGGGGCCGTCTTCTCCCCTCGCCACGGATCCGAACACGCGCACGTTGCGGAAGCCGTGTTTGCCCGCGAGGTCGATCACGTCGCGCCGATGCTTGGCGAGCACGCTCCCCCGCTCGCTCACGGGAGCGAAGCGCAGCAGGCGTGCGACCTCGGGCTGGCTGCGATTCACGGCGCGGGCGATTTCGCGTTGGCTCATGCCGGCTGCGGAGCCGCGTCTGATCGCGCCCACCAGTTTGGCCCGCGCCTCGGCGCGCAGGCGATCGGCGTCGAGCGCGTCCGCGAGCATCTGCTCCACGAGTGAATCCGGCATGTCCACCTCCATCTGATAGGTCATGCTATCAAGGCGGCCCGACAACCGGCCCTGCGGGCAGACAGGCGGCACGCATGATGACGGGCCAGGACACACCATGTAGCTGCACGTTCCACTTTTGCCGCCCGTTCCACATCGCGCGGAACGTCGCACTATCCGGAACAGCACCCCGCGACGCACGGGCGTCAGCGCAGCCAAGCGGTCCCTCGCGCCAGGCTTCTAGCCTCGTTACACCTCGCGCCGATGCCCCACGGCCACGACCGTGACCACTAGCACGTGGTCAAAGACGTCGTAAATCACGCGGTAGTCGCCCTTGCGTATGCGCCACGCGGTCTTCTCCCCCGCGAGTTTGGTGGCGCCTGCGGGGCGAGGCTCTTCACCCGGTTCGCGAATCCGCGCCTGGACGCTACGCCGCACATCGGGCGAGAGTTTGCGCATCTGCCGCGCTGCCGTCGAGGTGAACTCGACGCCGTACATCCGCTAACCGATTTCGCGGTCGAGCTCCTCGAGTGACACCCGCGCGCCAACGTCGCCCGCCCGGGCCTTGCGGTAAGCCTTGACGTCCGCGGCCAGTTCCAGGCGTTCCAAGGTGTCGAGGTCTTCTTTGCTGATGAGCACAGCGGCCACCCTTCCGTTGCGCGTGAGCGCCACGCGTTCATGACCGTATGCGACGCGTCCGACAACGTCTGAGAACTCCGCGCGGAGCTCTCGACTTGTGACGCGACTGGTAATGGTGCTCATGTGTACCACACGTACTTTGTGTACACACAACACACAAGGACCGACGTCAGTCCGACGCAGCCACCGAGGTGGCGTTCACTCCCCCAGCAGCGCTCGCACCAATGAGAATGGGGTGATGTCTGCACCATCGGCGGTCTCCACGGCGTATCCCCGAGCCACGCACTCGAAAGTCGTGTCGTGAAACAGCAGGACGAAGTGCTCGAGCTCCGCGAACACCTCTTCGTGATGGTACGGATGGACGGAATTCATGAGGCGTAAGGACTCGATCCACGGCGAATTCTCCACACGCGCGAACCCGTACGGCTTGAGCCCGAACCTCGCGAGCGCGTCTCCGTGAAACGACTCATCATTCGGCGCGCCAAAAGAGTGAGAGCGCACGCCGTGGAAGCGCACGCCAACGATTGCCTTGACCCATTGCGCGTGGTTCGTGACCAACTATCGGTTCGAGGCGAAGATCGCCACAGCCACGGCAACTTCGGTAGCGAATACCACCGGCATCGTGGCGCCGGGATCACACCCTGGGATGTCGGCAATCGGCACAATAACGGGGTCAGGCGCAACTGCACTTTGCGCGATTTCGGACACGTCATCACACTAGTGCGCAACCCGGTTGGTGTTCAGGTCGAATGCCGCTTCGAGGTCGGCCGACCGCCATCGGCTCAGGCTCGGATTGGGAGTCGATTGCTTAGCAACTCCAGGTAAATCGCAAGATCCTCGTCCGAGAAGCACGTGAACAGCACGTCCTCCACGCTTCCCCCCGCGGCCAACGCACCCCGCACCATCTCCACCGCCACCCCCGCGGTCAACTCCTTGGGGAACCCGTAGACACCCGTGTTGAAGCCGGGGAACGCGATGCTCCCCAGCCCATGCGCGGTCGCCAACTCCATGGACCGTCGGTAGCACGACGCCAACAGTGCCGGCTCGCCGTTCTCACCACGAACCGCGAAGAGCCCGATTGATGGAGCCCGGACGATCGCTGGCCGCAGAAAATTAGTTCCGGGCGGGTTCCGCCAGCGCATGCGAATCGCTTCGTTAATTTTTGAGTGAGTTGACTGATGAGACGCTGCTCTGTCAAGCCTTGCTGAAATGAGGGCAAGTGCTCTACCTTCGAATGATGATCGACGACTCGACTTCCAACATGCCCGAGACCGGCGATGTCACCGCGCGGGTGACCGGCGCGCACAACGAACCCGTGGCCGCCGAACGTACGCAGTCAAAGCTGAAGCAGGCGATCACGGGTCCATTGCTGTTCGTTTTCATATTGGGGGATGTGCTGGGGGCGGGAATCTATGCACTGATGGGCGTACTGGCGCGCGAGGTCGGCGGTGCGATGTGGGCGCCCTTGCTTATCGCCTTACTGCTGGCGTTGTTGACGGCCGGCTCCTATGCAGAGCTTGTCACCAAATACCCGAAAGCGGGCGGAGCGGCGATCTTCGCTGAACGCGCCTACAAATGGCCAGTGGTGTCGTTCCTGGTCGGCTTCTGCATGCTTGCGGCTGGTGTCGTCAGCGCCGCCGGATTGTCGCTGGCTTTTGCGGGGGACTATCTGGCGACGTTCATTTCAGTGCCACCGATACCTGCCGCGATCGTATTCCTGGCGACAGTCGGTTGCATCAACGCTCTCGGCATCAATGAGTCGTTGAAGATCAATGTGGTGATGACGGTGATCGAGGTCAGTGGTCTCGTGATTGTGATCGCGGCGGTAGGTTTCATGATCAGAGGCGGCGGGGGCGACGCGAGTCGCGTCACCCAGTTTCCGGAAGGTTCAATGCCCGCGATGGCGGTGCTCGGTGGGGCGATCATTGCGTACTACTCGTTCGTCGGGTTCGAAACCTCCGCAAACGTCGCCGAGGAAATTCGAAACCCATCCAAGGTCTATCCGAAGGCGTTGTTCGGAGCACTTCTCACGGCAGGCGTCGTCTATGTGCTTGTCGCGCTGGCAAGTTCAATCGCGCTGGCTGCAGACGAGCTGTCGCAGTCGAGCGGACCACTTCTTGCAGTCGTCGCAGCGAGCGGGGCCGGAATACCGGAATGGGTATTCAGTCTCATCGCGCTCGTCGCAGTGGCCAACGGCGCCTTGTTGACCATGATCATGGCCAGCCGGTTGAGTTTCGGAATGGCCGAACAGGGGCTGCTGCCGAGTGTGCTCGGACGGGTGCTTACCAAGCGCAAAACCCCCTGGGTTGCGATCGTCGTAACAACCGTTGTAGCCATGATCCTCACGACCATCGGCGATCTGGCGACTCTGGCCGAGACCGTCGTGCTTCTGCTGCTTTTTGTCTTCATCTCGACAAACGTCGCTGTGCTGGTGTTGCGTCGCGACCAGGTTGAACATGAGCATTTCAGGGTCTGGACGGCCGTGCCCGTGCTCGGTGTCGCATCCTGCATTCTTCTGCTTACTCAGCAAAGCGGTCAGGTCTGGGTCTTCGGGGCGGGGCTGCTGGTGATCGGTGCCATCCTCCATCTCGCTTCCCGCATAGCTTCGCGACGAGGGCGTGTCTGACAATGTTTGGGTCCAGGCGATGACGGCGTTGAGGACAACCGCGGCTCGGTAGTTGGTGGCGTGTTTGTCGTAGCGGGTGGCTAAGCCGCGCCATTGCTTCAGGCGGCAGAATCCTCGCTCGATGACGTTGCGGTTGCGGTAGTCGTCACGGTCGTAGCTGACCGGTCTACCGCCTAGTGAGCCGCGTCGTCTGCGGTGCCCTTGCTGGTCGGCGGGTTCGGGGATCACCGCGGTGATGCCTCGGTCGCGTAGATGCGCGCGGATCGCGCGGGACGAGTACGCCTTGTCACCGCGGACGGCGTCCGGTCGGGTGCGCGTCCGGCCGGACGCGCCAATGACACGCAAGTCCGCCAGCAACGGCAGCAACATTGGCGAGTCCCCGGCCTGCCCGGCTGTGATGGTGGTGACCAGCGGCAGGCCACGACCATCAACGAGCTGATGGACTTTCGTCGTCAAACCACCCCGTGATCGGCCTATTCCATGATCAGGCGGCTCGGGCGTGCGGCGATTCTTGTCATTCGATGAAGCCCCCCGTGTGACGCGTAACGTTCGTGGCGTGCTGATGCGCTCGGGCGATTGTCGAGTCCACCGAGACGGCCCAATCGATGCGCCCACCCGTATCTGCGACCGTCAGCAACTGATCCAGCACCCGATCCCAGGTCCCATCCACCGCCATCCGGTGATGCCATGTCCACACCGTCTGCCAAGACCCGAACACCGCTGGCAGATCACGCCAAGCGATCCCGGTCCGATACCGGTAGACGATCCCCTCGACCATCGTCCGCGCGTCCGAAAACGGCCGCCCCTGCCGGCCCGTCCGCATCGGCAAAAGCCCCTCAATCAACGACCACTGGGCATCTGAGAGCAACTGAAATCGCGACATGCAAACAGACTCACCCAACCCAGCACAAATCTTTGTCAGACACGCCCTAGCGCCTTGCCCCATTCGCTGTTGCAGATGCCGACGCCCTCGACGACCATCGCACCCTCACTGTCGTTACCGCTACCCGCGCGGCGGATCGTTCCCCCACGTCCCCACCCGCTGCACCGCAGCAGTCGTTCGGTGCTCATATTGGCCGCGAATTGGCAGTAACTGACTGCTGTGACGCATTGCGAGCCAGAGGGTGGCTAGCACGGCCTAGCACCGCGCGAGCAACTCCAAGTAGTTCTCAAGATCCTCGTCCAAGAAACACGCGAAGATCACCTCCTCGACGCTGCTCCCCGCAGCGAGTGCATCCCGCACCGTCTCCACCGCCACCCGCGCGGCCAACTCTTTGGGGTACCCGTAGGCACCCGTGCTGATGCCGGGGAACGCGAGGCTCCTCAGCCCGTGCGCGGTCGCCAACTCCATGGACCGTCGGTAGCACGACGCCAACAGTTCCGGCTCGCCGTTCTCACCGCCGCGCCAAACGGGGCCGACGGCGTGGATGATGTAGCGCGCTGGCAGCCGATAGCCCTTGGTGATCTTCGCGTCACCGGTGTCACACCCGGCGAGCTGGCGGCACTCGTTAAGCAGGTCGGGCCCTGCCGCGCGGTGGATGGCGCCGTCGACTCCCCCGCCGCCAAGCAGAGAACTATTCGCGGCATTGACGATGATGTCCACGTCGAGCGTGGTGATGTCGGCCCGTATCGCAGTGAGCATGCTTCGAGCCTAGGCGGGTGAGTCTGCGTCGTATCGAGCGATCTCCCTGATCCCGCCGACGATGTGCGCATTGAACTCGTTGAGTTCCTCAACGGGCGCCCACAGCTTGACCACTTTGCACCCTCCCGCCTGCTACACGTCGAATTGTGAGAGGAACTCCGTATCCACATCGAACTCCGTCACGAAGCCGACGCCTGAGTGCGGGACGTTCCAGTCGCGGGCGATCTTGGTGGCTTATCGCTCGTTGAGGACCGGGTAGAAGATCGGCTGTTCGGGAAGGCGCGGCGGCCATGCGGTCCAGCCGGACGCAATGACAAGTGCGAGTTCATTCGGCCCAGTAGGCTGGTAGAGACAGGTGGTGCCAGGAGGCTGAGGGTGGTCGCTCATAGTTGTGAACGTATCCAATACCTCGAAGGCTTCACCCCGCTTGCCGCGTGTTCCGTTTAGTGGTATGTTCCACTTTATGCGGAACAGCGCCCTATTCGGAACGAACGCCCTTGTCGACCAGTTCAAGGCCGCCATGCTCACAGTCGTCCCCCAAGGCACCCTCAACCGCCTCGACCTTCCGACCTGGCAGAGCGCCGGCGCCAATCTCGATGCCCTCATGCGCTGGGAGGCCGGCGACGACCACTTCGAACTCGCAATTAGAGTCGCACTGACGCCTGACACGCGCCTCCCACCCGCCGCCGATGCAGCGCTCACCGGTGCTCAAATCCCCGTGGTCGTCGCCCCCTACCTCACTCCAACCCGGCGCCAGCAAACGATCGATTCGGGCTGGTCGTACTGGGACGCGACCGGCAACATGCACATCCGCCACGCGAATCCGCTGGTCTTCATTGAGCGCGAGGGCGCTTCCCGCAACCCGGACTCAGCCTCCGATCCTCGAGGCCTCTCCTCGCTCAAAGGAAAGGGCGCCGCGAGGGTCATCGAGTACCTCCTGGCTTATCCCAACCGCGGCGCCGCGCGCGACATTGCCAGGGATACGGGAGTCAGTCTCGGCACCGCCGCGCGCGTGGTCGCACTGCTGCGCCACGAGAACTTCTTGGCGCCCACAGGCGGGCCTGGCGTTCTCGTTGAAGACCGCGAGGCTCTGGCACACCGCCTCGTGCAGGACTACAACTTTGCTAGGAGCAACCGCGCGAAGAGGTACTACTCGAACTTGGGTCGGGACGGCGCGCTCTTGGCGTTGCGACGCGGCGACGTACGTCACGCGGTGACCGGATTGCGCGCCGCGAGCGACATCTACGCGACGTGGCACCGCCCCATGGCATTGCCCGCTTCAGATCTTTGGCTCTATGTCGCCGACGTCGCCGAAGTGGAGCGTGTCGCCAGCCTGGTGCCAGACGCACGGGGCGGTGACATCTACATCGCAGAGGCGGCGTGGCTTGAGCAGGGCAACAACCCCGTGTCCGCCCCACCGCGGGCCGATCCGTGGCGAGTCGCATTCGACTTGATGTCCCAACCGGGCCGGCACGCCGCAGTAGGGGCCGACATGATCCGGGAACTCGTGGAGAGCACTTCATGAGCGCCTTTGCACTCGAGTACGTCTTGGCGCGCCGCGCGCTTCTCGACACGCTCGATCTCCTCGACGTTCACCAGGCGTCGCTCATCCTCGTGGGAGCCCAGGCCGTCTACCTGCACGCTTCCGGAGGCCTCGACGTCCTGGCGCACACCACCGAAACGGGCCGGGTCGTTGATCAGGAGCCGGTGCCCCTCGGTCAAGACCGCGTCGTTCGCGGTATGCCACGCCACGGCCAGTCCCGCCGCGATACGGGACACGCTGAGGTGGTCAACGACGAGTGCGCGTAGCGCCCAGACCAGGCCACGACGTGAAATCTTCGCCCGCGGCTGGGCCGCCGCGGTCGTGTCCTCACGCCACACCCGTGCACACATGTCGCACTGATAGCGGCGCACCCGCACCAGCAGCGTCGTGGGTCTGCCCCCAAACGGTTCATGCGCGAGTTTGCGGGCCACGGTGCCCAGTGAGCGGCCCCGACCCCCGCACGATCGACACGCGTTGTCGGCATCCACGACCCGACACTCAATCACCGCCCGATCCGTCCAGAGATGTTGACCCACCGCGACGAGCCCAAGGTCGTCAAGACGGCAGAAAGTAGTCAGATCGGGCGCGACGAAGGTAGCGTGAGACAAGTCGAGGTCCTCCAGATGGTGAGCGTAAGAACTTCCATCTTCAGGGGACCTCGACCCCTATCCGAACACCGACCCGCCCACACCCACTACACCCTCGTTTGCGAAGAGCCCCTTATCAGTGGAGGGTTAGTGGGCGGTCGCTACCGCAGCACAGCCCCAAATTCGCTCTGTGCAGCCGCAACAACGGCCTCTCTCACACCTAGCACCTCTTCGGCGCTCAGCGTGTGGTCCGCGGCCCGCATTCGCACGTTCACTGCCACCGACTTGAGGCCCTCGCCCACCTGGGCGCCCGCGTAGACGTCGAACACGCGCACGTCGTCCACCAGCTCTCCGCCCGCAGTTCGCACACACGCGACCAGCGCGCTGGCCGCCACGGACTCCGCCACCACGAACGCGAAGTCCTCCTTGGCCACCACCTGCTGGCTCACCGGCTCCGCCTCAACGGTCAATCCATCAGTGAACGCGATGATCGGATCCAGCAGAATCTGGAAGCACACCGACCTTGCCGGCAGGCCCAGCGTCTCGCAGACCTTGGGGTGCAGCTCGCCCGCGTGGGCCACCGGCGTGCCGTCCGGCAGCGAGAACACAGCCGCTCGGCCGGGGTGCCAGGGAGCATAAGCATCGCCCCGGCGCGTCAAAGCCACACCACAAGCAGAAGCGACCGTCTCCACCATCGCCAAGGCATCGGACCACTCCCACGCAGCCGCCGTCTGATTCCAGCCAGCCACGGCGCGCGAGCCCGTCATCATGCCCGCGACCATGCGCAATTGCTGCGGCAGCGCGGCATCGAGCGCCGCAACATCGGCCTCAGAAACGGTCCCATCAACGGGGGGCAACCCCGCCACGCCTGTCCCCGTGTCCAGGTACCCGCGCCCCACCTCGAACACCGCCACATCCTGCGAGCCGCGCCCCAGGTTGACCTTGACCGCGTCGAACAGCGTGAACATCACGCGCGGACGCAGCACCGGCTTCTCTGCAGCCAGCGGGTTGGCCAGGCGCACCAGTTTGCGGCGCCTGTCGTCGGGAGCCAACATGCATTCGTCGAGCCGCGACTCCGCCATGAACGGGTACGTCAGCACCTCGGTGAGGCCGGCATCGGCGAGCGAACGCGCCACCGACCTACGGAGCTTCTGCCCATGCGTGAGCCCGCGCCCAGGGGGCGCCACCGGCAGCACCGACGGCATGGCCTCGTAGCCGCGCAGGCGCGCCACCTCCTCGACCAGCGTGATGGCCGAGTCCAGATCCGGCCGCCACGTGGGCGGGGTGACGGTCAGGGCCGTGCCGCCGTCCTGCAATGCCGCCGTGACCACGTCGCAGCCCACCGCACGCAGCGAGCCGATGACCTCGTCGGCCGGGAAGTCCATGCCCACGATGGTGCCGGGGAAGCCCACACCCATCGTGATGGCCTCGCGCGGCTGGATGTCGTTCACGTCCGTGTAGACCTCCTCGATCACTCCCCCGCCGTGCGACTGCATGAGGCCAAGCGCGCGCTCGATGGCCGCCGGCGCGAGCGCCGTGTCCACCCCACGCTCGTAGCGGCGTGACGCCTCGGAGCCAAGCTTGTGACGGCGCGCCGTGCGCGCGATCGTGATGGGATCCCAGTGCGCCGCCTCGAGCAGCACGTCGGTGGTGGTCGCGGAGATCTCCGTGTCCAGCCCACCCATCACGCCGCCCATGCCCACCGGGCGGGCGCCGTGGCCGCCTTCGCTGTCACAGACCAGGATGTCCTCCGGCGAGAGGTCGCGCGTGACATCGTCGAGCGTCACGAGTTTTTCCGCTGTTCCATCAGCACCGGCCGACGCCCTCCGCACCACGAGCGGCGCCGTCACCTTCGCGAGGTCGTAGGCGTGCAGGGGGTGGCCCAGTTCCAGCATCACGTAGTTGGTGACGTCCACCGCGAGCGAGATCGAGCGCATGCCCGACTGCTCCAGGCGGCGCTTCATCCACGCGGGGCTGGGCGCCTCCGGGTTGAATCCGCGCAGGACGCGCACCACGAAGCGGTCGCAGCCCACGTTTCCGCGGATGGGTGCGGCGTCCTCGATCGACACAGCGAATCCCTTGCCCGCGGTGCCGGTGAGCACCAACCCGGCCGGGTCGTGGAACTCCGCACCCGTCGAGTGCGAGTACTCGCGCGCCACTCCCCTGATCGAGAAGCAATAGCCGCGGTCGGGCGTGATGGTGACCTCGATGGTCTGCTCATCGAGCCCGAGCAGCGCGATCGCGTCGTCCCCAGGAGTCAGCTCGACGTCGGCGCCCACTAAGCCGCTCGTTTGCAAATCGTCCACGCCGTCGGCGTGACGCAACACGATGATGCCAGTGTGGTCATCGCCAAGGCCCAACTCGCGAGCGGAGCAGATCATGCCATCGGACCAGTGACCGTACGTCTTTCGTCCCGAGATGGAGAACGGGCCCGGCAGCACGCCGCCGGGTAGCACCACCACCACGTAGTCACCCTCGACAAAATTGTGGGCACCGCACACGATGCCGCGGCTGGGCGGGAAGTCCAAACCGTCGTCGGGCGCGTGACCAATAGCGAGACCATTCAGTCCAGCGGGGTCGTTGTGCACGCCCACGTCCACCCGGCAATAGTTGATGATCTTGCCGTTTGCCTGGGCCTCCTTCACGAGTGAAAGCACGCGGCCCACCACCAGGGGACCCTCGACGCGGCCGCCGGAGATGCCCTCTTCTTCGAGGCCCACCTTCACCAGGGAGGCCGCGACCGCCTCGGGTGCGGGGTCAACCAGGTCAACACTCTCTGCGAGCCAGCTCAGCGGGATCTTGGGCATGACTACACCTCCATCCCAAACTGCTGCGAGAAGCGCACATCGCCCTCGACCATGTCACGCATGTCCTTGACCCCGTGGCGGAACATCAGGGTTCGCTCGATCCCCATGCCAAACGCGAAGGCCGTGTATACGTCTGGATCAATCCCCACGGCGCGCAGCACGTTCGGGTGGGTCATGCCGCAGCCGCCCCACTCGATCCAGCCGGTCCCGCGACACGTGCGGCAGTTCGTGTCCTCGCCGCCACACACAAAACAGCGCAGGTCCATCTCCGCGCTTGGCTCCGTGAACGGGAAGTACGACGGGCGCAGGCGCGTCACGGCATCGGGCCCAAACAGCGACCGCGCGAAGTGGTCGAGCACACCCTTGAGGTTGGCCATCGTGAGGCCCTTGTCGATGGCAAGGCCCTCGATCTGGGAGAACACGGGCGTGTGCGTCGCGTCCAGCTCGTCGGTGCGGAAGGTTTTGCCTGGGCAGATGATAAAGATGCCGCGGCCGTCCTCAAGCAGCTCCTTCTTGCCCGCGAGCGCGCCGCGAATCTGCACCGGCGACGTGTGGGTGCGCAGCACGATGCCCGAACTCGCATCGACTCCCCCGTCGCGTGCCTGAACAAAGAACGTGTCCTGCATCGCCCGCGCAGGGTGATCCTGATCGAAGTTGAGGGCGTCGAAGTTGAACCACTCGGCCTCGACCTCGGGGCCCTCGGCCACCTCCCAGCCCATGCCAACAAAGATGTCGCACATCGACTCCTGGAGCGTCTCCAAGGGGTGCCTGGCGCCCAGAGGCGCACGCAGCACGGGCAACGTCACGTCCACGGCCTCCTCGACCAGCACGCGCGCGTCGCGTTCGGCCTCGAGCACGTCGGTGCGGGCGGCCAGCGCCCGGCCAATGGCGGCCCTCGCCTTGCCCAGCAGTTGGCCTGCGGTGGCCTTGTCGGGGCCGGCAAGCGCGCCGATGCCCCTGTTCGCGAGCGTCAGCGTGGCCTTGTCGCCCGTGTGGGCAAGGCGCGCCTCCTTGAGCTCGTCAAGCGTGGTGGCGGCGTCGAAGGCGGCGACTGCAGCGGTGACGGCCGCGTCGATGCCAGTGGCATCAAGCGGTGAAAGTTCAGACATGAAAAACCCCTCGAATGGGTTGAAGGCTCGGCCAGAAGTCTATCGGCGACGCGGCGCCGACTTTCCGGGGTCGGGAATCCTGTGCCTACTGACAAGCGACAGGCTTACTTGCGGCGCGGGGGCCTCGCGGTGAGGGGCTGCGGCGCGCGGGTTCAGGCCCGGCGGTCCTCGCCGGGCCTAGCTAAACGAGCGGGCCGTGGTCACGCGACGATCATACGGGCAGGCGCACTAGAGGCGCGGCAAGCCGGAACCCAGAATGCGGGCGACCCCCAACGCCGCCAGCGCGACGCCGGCAAGAAGGAGCCCGATCGTCGGGCCCGACTTGCCCTTCGCCTTCAGCATCAGGGACGGGCCCGCGTACCCTGCCGCCATCGTGGTTGCTCCTGCGAGCGCAACCCCGCCAAACGAGGCCACAAGAAGCGTTGCCCCGATAATCATCGCAACGTAGGCCATCGTGTACAAGAGTGGCGGTCGAGGTGACTTGTAGAGCGTCTTGCCCTTGAACTTGATCGTCGGGTAGCCGGGGATGGCGGCCCTGACCTGAAGCTTCTCCGGGCCGCCCTGCACCATCGGGACCTTGAAATCTCCATTGCTTTCCCGTTTGACGCGAGCGCCGTCGATGGTGAGATCGAGGCGAGCCTTGTCGAGGTTGGAGATTGCGAACGTGCTCCCCGCAGCGCCGTCTAGCGACAGCACCATCGAGGTGAGCTCCGGACGCTGAAAGGCCGTCGGGGCCTGAACAGCAACGGATCCGGTCTGGGCGACAGCGGAGGAAGCCCTCCACGTAGCCGAAGAACCAGGGGGGACGGTCTCGCCCCGACGCCGCCACGCCCGCTTGCCAGGGGTGGAGTAGGGGGCGGGTGTCGTCATGTGACGAGCCTATCGGCCCGCCTGTTAAACGGGCACTTAACGCCTACACAGCGTTCAGGACTTGGGGCCAACCAGGCTCGCAAGCGCGATCCATGCGATCGCACCTGCGACGGTGTTGATGATCGGGAGCGCGACGCGCAGCGCCTGCGGCATCAGCGGGTTCTTGACGATG
>JBBRWX010000054.1:0-17168 GCA_038248935.1 Actinomycetales bacterium | reverse complement strand
CCCTCCTCGGCCAATAACCCCGCCAAGAGCTTGGCCGAACCCTTGACCGGGTAGCTCCTGGACGCCTCGAGCCAATGGCGCACCAGATCTGTGATCTCTTCGGTGCCGTGCACCGTGGAGAGTTCGGGGCTGCTGGTGGGGATTGCCATCAAGACTCCTCTGGGACTTTTGGCCCAGTGTCCGTCCTCAACCATGGTCAGCACCAGTAACGGTTTCTGATGCATTTAGGTCACATCTGCTTAACTTAGGGAATGCTCGACCTCACCAGGCTCAGGATGCTCAGGGAGTTCGCCGCGCGCGGCACCATCGCCGCCGCCGCGGAAGCCATGGGCTACACCCCTTCGGCGATTTCCCAACAGCTCTCGGTACTCGAGAGGGAGGCTGGTGTTCCCCTGACCGTCAGGTCGGGGCGCAGGCTGCGTCTCACGGCCGCGGGCGAACGTCTCGTGGGACGGGCTGAGACCGTCTTGGCCACCCTCGAGATTGCCCAGGCGGAGCTTCGAGAGGGGTCCGACACGATCGATGGGACGGTAAGGCTTGCGGTCTTTCAGTCGGCCGCGCTCTCGCTCGTCCCCGCCGCCCTGATCGCGCTTGCCGCAGCCCACCCCAACCTTCGCGTGTACGTGACGCAGTCCGAGCCAGGCGCGGCGCTGGCTGACACGTGGGCGCGGAACTTCGACCTCGTCGTCGCCGAGGAGTACCCGCATCATTCCGCGCCTCACTACCAGGGCATTGACCGTAGCCCCCTCATCAGCGACGAGATTCGATTGTGCATTGGCGGCCAGTGGTCCGCAGTGACCACCCTGACCGAGGTCTCAGACGCGCCGTGGGTGATGGAGCCGGAGGGCACAGCGACGAGGCATTTCGCCGAACAGGCGTGTCGCACGGCCGGATTCGAGCCTGACGTCCGTTTTGAAACGGCGGACCTGCAGGCTCACGTGCGCTACATCGAGACCGGCCTTGCCGTGGGGTTTCTGCCAGGTCTGATGTGGCGCCAAGCGGGGCTCGAGGGTTCGGCGCTTCCCTTGTTGCCCATCGCGCAGAGGACGGTCTTCACCGCCGCAAGGGCGTCGTCGCGTCACGATGCCGCGATCGGCGCGGTCCGAGACGCCCTGGAGGATGCGGCTGATGCGCTACGACCCTTGGGCGGTGTGGCAAGCGTCGACGCCAAAGGGGCCACTGCCTCGATACAGCAGCCCCATTGAGCGTGCCGCTGTGTGTCAGTTGACCTTGCCGTCCCACACTGACTTTGCGCCCGCGTCGCCCACGAGGTAGATCTCCCACGTGGCGCCGACGGCACCCGCGACCACGAGTAAACCGACGACCGCGGCGATTACCTTGCGAGCGGTCGCTCCGAATGCGGGGACCTTGTCGGTGTTCTTGCGGTTCGTCACGAAGCGGAACACGGCCCACTGCACGCACGCCGCCGCCACCAGAAGCACGATCCACGGGACGATTCCGTCCGCAGCTTCTGTGTGTGCCTGAACGAGTGCCGTCTCCTTGACGTGCTCCTCGAGGGCCTCGCCCGCCTGGATGGTGAATGCGACGCTGACTGCGGCAACGACCGACAGCAGAGGAACCGAAATTCCCACCTTGCGCTGAGCCGCGGGCCAGACGGCTACGAGAATCATCACGAGCGCTGTGATGGGCACGAGCATGACCGCCGCGTGTACAAAGAGCGGGTGCATAGGTATGCCATTCAAAGTCCAGTTCATGCGGGTCTCTCCTGCCATCGCCGACCCCTGTGATCGGCGTACCTCCGATCATCCTCGGGATGAACGGCGCACTCGTATACATTTACCTGCGGGTTTCATCGGAGGCCCGCGATGCGACGTGATTCACGCAGAGGTTCGGTAGGCTCCTTCGCGTGCCGAACGACGACGCTCCCCTCGCGAATCCTTCTGGTGCCGTCGATCCCAAAGACCTCGCGACGACGCTGAATGTGCTTGCAGGGCTTCGGGACCTGAGCGAGGACCACCCCGATTTCATCGCCGTGCGCCAGGCCACTTCTCACATGTTCAAGGCGGTCAAGCAGGAGCGCCGCCGCGAAAAGCGATCCGTGATTGCTCAGGCGGATCGTGCTGTCGTGGCCGCGACCGCCACCGGGGCATCGGACAGGATCGATGACGAGACGCGCGGGCGCACTCTGACCGCCTCGGCGGATGCCGCGACGGCCGGAATCCTGCTCAAGGCCCGTGCCTGCTACATCTGCAAGCATAAATACAGCGTTGTCGACGCGTTCTATCACCAGCTTTGCCCCGCGTGCGCCGCCGAGAGCCACGCGAAGCGCGAGGCTCGGACGGACCTCACGGGCAGACGCGCGCTGCTGACAGGGGGCCGCGCCAAGATCGGCATGCACATCGCGCTGCGGCTGCTCCGAGACGGCGCGCACACGACGATCACGACGCGATTTCCCAAGGACGCGGTGCGCCGCTTCGCCGCGATGGACGACGCGGGAGATTGGCTCCATCGACTCACCGTTGTCGGCATTGACTTGAGGGACCCTGCCCAGGTCGTCTCGCTCGCCGATGCCATCGCCGCCGAGGGCCCCTTGGACATCCTGATCAACAACGCTGCGCAGACGGTGAGGCGCTCCCCAGGTGCGTACGCGCCGCTCGCCGATGCCGAATCCGTCCCTGTGAAACCCACGTGGGCAGACGGACGGGGGCCGACGCTCGTCAGTTTTGGGCATGCCGCGGACCTGCACCCGCACGCGCTCGAGGAGTCGGTGAAGGCGCACCCTCTCCTGGCGTCGGCGATTGCACCGGTTGACGAGGCCACGGGCAAGGTGGGAAGGGGGGGCGCGTCGGCGAACGCGGACTTGGTCCCTGCCGATGCTGACCGCCACAACGCGCACACCATCACCTCGATGGCGCTCGCGCCGGGTTCGTCTTCACTTGCGCGGCTCGCGGACGGCACCGCGATCGATGCTGGAGGTCTCCTCCCAGATCTTCACGACAGCAACAGTTGGGTTCAAGGTGTCGGCGAGGTTGACGCGCTTGAGATGCTCGAGGTGCAACTGTGCAATGAGACCGCGCCCTTCATCCTCATCAGCAAGCTGCGGCATCGACTCGCGGAGGCCGCACGCTCCGCGTCTGTTGGCGCCGAGCGCGGCGGTCGCGCCTACGTCGTGAACGTCTCTGCGATGGAGGGCGTCTTCGGTCGCGGCTACAAGGGACCCGGCCACCCCCATACGAACATGGCCAAGGCCGCGGTCAACATGCTCACGCGCACCAGCGCGCGCGAGATGTTCGAGACCGACCGCATTCTCATGACGAGCGTCGATACGGGCTGGATCACCGACGAGCGACCTCACCCCACGAAGGTGCGCCTCGCAGAGGAGGGCTTCCACGCCCCGCTGGACCTGGTTGACGGCGCGGCGCGTGTCTACGACCCGATCGTGCGCGGCGAAGCCGGAGAGGATCTCTTTGGGGTCTTCCTCAAGGACTACATGCCTTCGGGCTGGTAGACCCCGAGTCCGAACCAAGCGACGAGGCGGGTGAAGAAGTCCGTGAACCTCCCCCTACCATGGAAATCATGGAAAGTGCCGTGGGATCGACCACCGAAGAACCTCTCGTACGCATCGAGCATTTCGGAATGACCTTTGGCCGGGTGGAGGTCATTCAGGACCTCTCGTTCGAGATCAGGCGCGGAGAGACCTTCGGCTTCCTCGGCAGCAACGGCTCGGGCAAGACCACCACGATCCGCGCACTGCTCGGCATCTATCAGCCCACTCGCGGCCTGCTGCATATCGACGGGCGCGAGTTCAGCCCCGATCACGGGGACCGCCTGGGATATCTCCCCGAAGAACGCGGGCTGTACCAAAAGGAGTCCGTCATCGATGTGATGACCTATTTTGGCGAACTCAAGGGACTTGGACGCGCCACTGCCTCCCGCTGGTCGCAGGACTACCTTGAGCGCGTGGGCCTCGCAGACAGGGCGAAGGTCCGCATCGACAAGCTTTCTCAGGGCCAGCAGCAGAAGGTCCAGCTGGGCGTCACGATCATGAACTCGCCGGAGCTACTCATCCTCGACGAACCGACGAAGGGGTTTGACCCCGTGAACCGCAGGCTCTTGATGGACATCATCGAGGACCAGAAGCGCGACGGTGCAACCGTGATGATGGTGACGCACCAGATGGAAGAGGTCGAGCGACTCTGTGACCGCGTCCTCCTTCTCAAGGGGGGCACGGCGAGGGCATACGGCACCGTGGACGAGGTCCGGTCGGAGTTTGGAGGTACCCGCATCGACATCGACCACGACGGCGCATTGCCGGCGTCGGATTCATACCGCGTAATGTCCTCTGCCGCTGGGCACACGGTGGTCGAGGTCAGCAACGACGCCGACACGGCGGCCATACTTCGGTTCCTCGTCGGGGCAGGGGTGGGGGTTCGCCGATTCACGCCGACGCTGAAATCGCTTGACGACATCTTTGTCGAGGTCTACGGCGCCGACGCCATGGAAGGCAACTGATGATGTCACGACACGCATTGCGCCACGTCGTCGAATTCGAGGTTCGCCGCACGCTGACGAAGCGCAAGTTCTGGCTGGCGACGTTGTTCGTGCCCGTCATCATGATTCTCATCTTCGGTGTCTCTATCGTGTCGAGCAGTTCCTCTCAGGACGCAGCCCAAGCGCAGTCAAGCGAGCTGTTCGCATTCGAGTATGTCGACCCCGCTGGACTCGTCGACGAGGCTCTTGCGACGGCAGCGGGCGGCACCGTGGTTGCCACCTCCCAGCAGGGAATAGCCGACGTGAAGTCCGGCGCGGTGACGGCATTCTTCGACTACCCCGCCGACCCAACGGCGCAGGCGATCGACGTGTACGGCGTCAACGGCGGGCTCTTCTCCAACGCGAAGTACTCCACCCAGGCGACTTCGCTCCTGCAGGCGAGCGCGACCGCAAGGATCGGATCAACCCAGCTGAGCGCGATCGCGCGGGGGGCCGTCACGACGCGCACCACGACCTTCCAGGACGGAAGCGTCGCGGGCGGGATCGAGTCCGTCATCCCGCCGATGATCTACCTCTTGCTTCTCTACATCGTGGTCATTCTGATGGGCAACCAGATGCTTTCCGCGACGGTCGAGGAGAAGGAGAATCGGGTCACCGAGATGATTCTCACCACGATCAGGGCTACCACGCTCCTGGTGGGCAAGGTGATCTCACTCTTTATCATCGGCTTCGTGCAAATGCTCGTCTTCGTGATTCCGATCGCGGTGGGGTACGCGTTCTTTAGGGACAAGCTCGACATCCCTGAGGTTGACTTCTCGGCGCTCGAGTTTCAGTCCCGCCCGATGATCGTCGGCGCTCTGATCCTGTTGGGCAGCTTTAGCTTGTTCACGGCCACGCTGGTAGCGGTGGGGGCGGCGATGCCCACGGTGAAGGACGCCGCCCCGTTCTTCACGGGCGTCATCCTCACGCTCTTCCTCCCCATCTACGCGGTGTCGCTCATCGTCACCTCATCGAGTGCCCCTGTGGTCCAAGCATTCACCTTCTTCCCGTACACGGCGCCGGTGACCGCCTTGCTGCGCAACGCGTTCGGTACGCTGCCGCTTTGGATCGCTGTGGTGGACATTGGGATGCTGTTTGCGCTCTCGGCCCTGGTGTTGCGAGTCGCCGTGCAGATCTTCAAGTACGGATCCATCGAGTACAGCGGAAGGGTCTCGCTCAGGGGTGCGCTCACGACGTGGAGGGAAAGCAAGACCACGCGGCCAGGGAGGTAGAGGGGAACACGAGCGTTCGACAGGGTGTTCAACCCGCATGGCTCCCTCCTCAATAGACCTGAACTCGATCGAAGTCCACACTCTCAAGGGCGAAGAGGTCACACTCGGCGCTTACTCCGGTGACGTCAAACTCATCGTCAACGTGGCCTCGCGTTGCGGTCTCGCTCCGCAATATGAGCAGCTTGAAGAGTTGCAGCGCACCTACGGAGAGCGCGGATTCACGGTCTTGGGCTTCCCAAGCAACCAGTTTCTTCAGGAGTTGGGCTCGACCGAGGCCATTCAAGAGTATTGCTCCACTACCTGGGGAGTCACCTTCCCGATGTTCGAGAAGATCCAGGTCAACGGCAGGAACCGCCACCCCCTGTACAAGATGCTGACCGCGTTTCCATACGCCGACGGCAAGGCGGGTCGCATCAAGTGGAACTTCGAAAAGTTCGTGGTAGCGCCTGACGGAAAGGTCTCCCGATTTCTTCCTACGGTCAAACCTGACGACCCCAAGATCATTGCGGCAATCGAGGGCGGCCTCGCATCACGGGCCCTTTGAGGGTCCCGGAAGCTTCCTGACGCACTACCGTTAGGGTATGCCTTCCGATAATTCCGCCGACGCTGATTCGGCCGTCGAGTCCCACCACGACCTCACGTTTGCCGAACTCGGATTGGGCGAGCCGGTCCTCAAGGCGCTGCGCGCCGCGGGTTATGAGACCCCTTCGGCGATCCAGGCCGCCACGATCCCCCACCTCCTTGCAGGCCGGGACGTCGTCGGGCTCGCACAAACTGGGACGGGCAAGACCGCCGCGTTTGCGCTCCCCATCCTCGAACACCTCGACCGCGCTCAGAAGAACCCTCAAGCACTGGTGCTCTTGCCCACACGCGAGCTGGCGCTGCAGGTGTGCGAGTCCTTCGAGAAGTACGCGGGCCACAGCGCCGGCGTTCACGTGCTCCCCATTTATGGTGGCCAGGGCTACGGACAGCAGCTATCTGCGCTGCGCCGCGGCGTCCACATCGTGGTCGGCACGCCCGGCCGCATCATGGATCACCTCGACAAGGGCACCCTGGACCTCTCCGAGCTGAAGTACCTGGTGCTCGACGAGGCCGATGAAATGCTCAAGATGGGCTTCGCCGAAGACGTCGAGATCATCCTCGCCAAGACGCCCGAGACCAAGCAGGTCGCCCTCTTCTCCGCCACGATGCCCCAGCAGATCCGTAGGCTCGCCGCGAAGTACCTCCACGACGCCCAGGAGGTCACCGTCAAGGAGAAGACGACCACCTCGGAGAACCTCACGCAGCGCTACCTCGTGGTTTCCTATCCTCAGAAGGTCGACGCGCTCACGCGAATCCTCGAAGTCGAAAACTTCGAGGGCATGATCGTCTTCACGCGCACAAGGAATGAGACGGAAACACTGGCCGAGAAGTTGCGCGCGCGCGGCTACGCCGCCGCAGCGATCAGCGGCGACGTTGTCCAAGCTCAGCGCGAACGGACTATCAAGCAGCTCAAGGACGGCAAGCTCGACATCCTCGTGGCAACAGACGTGGCCGCGCGTGGACTAGACGTCGACCGCATCAGCCACGTCGTGAATTTCGACATCCCGATTGACACCGAGTCATACGTGCACCGCGTAGGCCGCACGGGACGCGCGGGCCGTACAGGCGACGCGATTAGCTTCGTCACGCCGCGCGAGCGCCGCATGCTCACCTCCATCGAGAGAGCCACAAGGCAACCGCTCACTCAGATGTTCCTGCCGAGCGTCGATGACGTGAACGCAACTCGCCTCGCGCGCTTCGACGACCGCATCACCATGGCGCTCGCCCAGGGTGATCGCATCCAGGCCTTCCGCGACATCGTGGGCCACTATGTCGCCAATCATGACGTGCCAGAAGAGGACGTTGCCGCGGCCCTCGCCGTGGTCGCCCAAGGCGACACTCCCCTGCTGCTCGACCCGGCAGAAGAGGCACGCGCGCCTCAGTTCGTGCGCGAGGACAAGCCCCTCCACGGCGTGCGCCAAGACGGGCCCAAGGCTGAGCGCTACCGCCGCGACTCGGCGGGCCCAACCGCTACCTATCGCATCGCGGTTGGCAAGCGTCACAAGGTCGAGCCGCGTCAGATCGTCGGCGCGATCGCCAACGAGGGCGGCCTGAGCCGCGGCGACTTTGGGGCCATCAAGATCCACCCCAACTTCTCGCTCGTCGATTTGCCCGCCAACCTGCCGGGCGATGTCTTGGGAAAGCTCTCGCGCACCCGCATCAGCGGAGTCCTCATCGACATCCAACTCGATGGTGGCACCTCCTCCGCGGCCGACCAGCGCGGTCCCCGCTACGAGCGCTCGGATCGCCCTTCGCACACGGATCGTGGGCCTCGCGGCGACTCGTACGGCCGAAGCGATGGGCCGGAGCGCAAGCCGCGCCACCACTAGAGATTCGCACACTCGTGGGCGTGCCCGCCGAGCCGGTAGGTGAGGCCAACCCGCAGAGTGCTGGCGGCGTGAAAGGGCGCTAGGCAAGCGCCGGTTGCGGCGCGACCCCTGCCCATCCGACGGCGCGAGCCTCGGCAAGGGAGAGGCGTGCGTCGAGAACTCGCTGGTTGCGACTGCCCCTGAAGGGGAGTGAGAGATCGCGATTTTCGTGCTCGTAGCGGCCGTCAATCAGGACGTCGAGATGGCTCAGAAGCTCTTGTTTATCGGCGCTGTCAACGACCAGTTCCTCAAACGTGTATCCCGTCCAACTCCAGACAGACTTAGTGTCGCCATATTCGGCCCTCAAGCGCCTCACGACGCTGAGCGCCACCTGGGTATTGAGGAACGGCTCTCCGCCCAAGAGCGACAGCCCCGCCACTGACTCGTGAGCGAGGTCGGCCATGATGCGGTCCTCGAGCTCAGTGGAGAACGGCACGCCACGCTTGAAGCTCCACGCGGCCTCGTTGAAGCAGTTGTCGCACTTGAACAGGCAACCGCTCACGTAGAGGCTGCACCGCACGCCCTCGCCGTCGACAAAAGAGAAGGGCTTGTACTCCGCCACGTAACTGTGGCTCACCTTCTCGGCAAGCCAGAGTCGAGGAATGGGTGTGAGCGCCATGGCCGACCCCTCCCCCACTACTCGGCGGCGGAAAGCGGCACGCGAATGTCATCCGCCATGTGCTTCACGCGCGCCGAGATCTCCGTGTGGCGACCGTGAACCATCGGCCGCTGCTGAGGGTTGCCCAGGTAGCCGCACGTGCGCTTGACGACGTCGCACGTGCGCGAGTCTTCGTTGCCGCATCCGGGGCACTTGAAACCACGTGCGGTGGGGTCGAAGTCTCCCGCGTACCCGCATTCGTAACAGCGGTCGATGGGAGTGTTGGTGCCTAGGTAGCCGACGCGGTCGTACGAGTAGTCCCACACGGCTTCGAGAGCCTTGGGGTTCTGTTGCAGCACGGGGTACTCGCAATAGTGAATGAATCCGCCGGACGTGTGTTTGGCGTACTCCGCCTCGAAGTCGAGCTTCTCGAACGGCGTAGGGTTCTTGCGCACGTCGTAGTGGAAGCTGTTGGTGTAGTAGTCCTTGTCGGTGATGTCAGCCACCTCACCAAAGCGTTCCTTGTCGAGCCTGCAGAAGCGATCGGTGAGGCTCTCCGAGGGCGTCGAGTACACACTCACCCAGTAGCCGGTCTCTTCCGTCCACTCGAGCGCGTGGGCCCGCAGGTTCTTCAGGACGTCGACAGTGAGTTCCTTCGCCTCGGGGTTGGACTCCCACTCACCGCCGTAGAAGGCGGTGGCGACCTCGTACAGGCCGATGAAGCCGAGCGAGATGGTTGCCCTCCTGTTGCGGAACAGGGTGTCAACGCTTTCTAGCGGCGAGAGGCGCTTTCCGAACGCGCCATGTACGTAGAGGATGGGCGCGTTGCCTGGCACGGCCTCCGTGCAGCGCCCCGCGCGATACACGAGGGCATCGTGAACGATCGAGAGGCGTTCCTCGAGCAGCGACCAGAACACTTCCTTGCTTCCACGCGCTTCGAGCGCGATGCGCGGCAGGTTGAGGGTCACGACGCCCAGGTTCATCCGGCCCTCGACCACGTCGTTGCCCTGCTCGTCTTCCCAACCCTGGAGAAACGAGCGGCAACCCATGGGTGCCTTGAAGGAACCCGTGAGCTCGACGATCTTGTCGTAGTTGAGCACGTCGGGGTACATGCGCTTGGTGGCGCACTCGACGGCAAGGGTCTTGATGTCGTAGTTGGGGTCTCCGGCCGCGAGGTTGAGGCCACGCTTGATCGTGAACAGCAACTTGGGGAAGATCGCGGTGCGGCCCTCGCTACCAAGGCCCCTGATGCGAATGTTGAGGATCGCTCGTTGGATCTCACGCTCGTACCAACCAGTGCCCAGCCCAAAGCCGACGGACGTAAACGGCGTCTGCCCGTTCGACGTAAAGAGCGTGTTGATCTCGTATTCGAGACTCTGCATCGCGTCGTAGATGTCCTTGCGCGTCTTCGTCTGCGCGTACTGCGCGCGTCGCTCGGGGTCAGTCACCCATTCCTCGGCATCGGCAACGTGCTTTGCGAAGTTGAGCGCCGCGTAGGGCGAAAGGAGTTCGTCGATGCGGTTGACGGTGCACCCTCCGTATTGGCTGGACGACACATTTGCGATGATCTGCGAGATCTGCGCGGTGGCGGTCTGGATCGACTTGGGCGGCTCTACCTGGGCGTTGCCGATGCGGAAGCCACCAGCGAGCATGTTCTGGAAGTCGATGAGGCAGCAATTCGTCATGGGCGCATAGGGGTGGTAGTCGAGGTCGTGGTAGTGAATGTCGCCCTTTTGGTGCGCATTCGCGACGTGTTCCGGAAGCAGCCGCAGGCCGATCGCTTTGCCCACCATGCCCGCCGTGAGGTCGCGCTGTGTGTTGAAGACGTCGGAGTCCTTGTTGGCGTTCTCATTGACAATCGCCTGGTCCTTGTCGAGCAGACGGTTGATCGAATGATTGAGGTCGGTCGACTTGCTGCGCGCGAAGTCGCGCTGGACGCGGTAATCGATGTAGGCACGGGCCACGTCGTATTCGCGCGAATCGAGGAGCACGTGCTCCACTACCGACTGGATCTCGTAGATCTGGACGGATTCGGGGAAGCGGGCGGCAAGTTCGGAGTCGATCTGATCAACGAGGCGGCGAATGGTGCGCATGTGCATCTCGCTCAGTTCGCCATGGACGGCAGAGAAGGCCTTGTATACCGCCGCACGGATGCGGGCGTCGTCGAAGCGGAGCGTGCGGCCGTCGCGCTTGACCACACTGAGCGTGGCCCGAGCGGATGTCTTCGCGGATCGCGCCGTGGGGTCGACGTCGGTGATGCTCATGGCTCTCCTCGAGTGGGGTGCGTGTGTCGATGCGCCCGGGACTCAGGTCACACCTTCTGGGGGCGCAAAACACTAGATGTAGTGCAAAGCGCGATGTCCTTACACTAAATGTGGGACGAGACGAGTGGTAGGCCTTTGGTCCGTGGCGGGGACGTCAGGAGCGAAGCGGTGCCTCAATGACGCCGTGGATCCGCACTCCAAGAAGGGGATCAAACATCGCACCGGTCGCGCTCATGACGGCGTCCGCGCCGGCGTGGCGCAGGGTCGCGTAGTCCTGTTCGGTGCGCACCCCGCCCATGCCGATGATGGCAAAGTCGCTGTTGCCGCGGTCACGTAGGGTCGCAAGGCGTTGGGTCATCTCGAGGCCCGCCCATGCGATCGCCGCGCCACACACCCCGCCTACGTCACGGCCCTCGCCCGGCAGTGCCTGGCGACCGTCGGCCCCAACCAGGGTGGCTGGAATCGTGTTGACCGCCGCGTATCCCTCCACCAGACAACTCGTGGCCGCGACCAACTTTGCGAGCGGTGGGTCCTCGGCGAAGTACGCCAACTTGAGCACGAGTGGAAGGTCACCAATGGCGTTGCGAATTCCGTCAACAATCCTGACCACCGTCGGCGTGTCGAAGCACAACAGGTTCGCCGCTCCCTCATTTGGGCAGCTGAGGTTGAGCTCGAGCACGCGCGCGCCTGTCTCCGCGACGAGCGTCGCCGCACGCACGTGATCCGCCACGTAGGCAGACACGCGATCGATGTGGCTGCCGTCTGGATGTGTCCCTTGAAACGAACCCACGAGCACTTGCCCTGGGCCTGCCGACTGAACGGCCTTCGCCATGTCGGGTTGCCAGTCATCTGGATCGCGCGACGGCACACCAAACGAGTTGGTGATGCTCTCGACGTGTCTGAAGTCGGAGTCCGCCAGGACCGGCCGAGTCGCTCGCTCGATCGTCAAGGCGCCGTTGACGTGAACGGCCAAGGTATTGGGAAATGCGTGAACGCGATGGGCTCGGGTCCGCACCGTCTTGTAGACATTGACGTCGAATCCGTGACTGAATGCCGCCGCGCAGAACGCCGCGTTGAGAAGCGGTCCGGCAGGAATCCCGAAGGGCCTCGTCACCTGGTAGCCCAAGAAGTTCGCCTGCGGCCGCTCGGTACGCACAAAGGGCGAGGGGCCACGAAAGGCCCCAAACGGCCCCGAGGCGTAGTTGTCCTCGTAGGTGCGCTGAGGGTCGTAGAACGGAATCATTTCCAACGACGCTAGGCGCAATCACCGAGGTTCCTCCGGGACGCCGGTCCCCTACCACGACAAGGCAACGGAGAGTTAGGGGTCTCCGTCCTCGTGCGCGACGACCCTTGCGCGCCCGTCCCGCTTGGCCCGATAGAGGGCTCGGTCAGCCAGCTGGATCGAATCTTCGACACTCACCTGATTCCGGACGGCTGCAACTCCGTAGCTTACGGTCGGAAGGTGTCGGTCGAGGTCTGCGGAGCACTCAAAGGCGTCGTTGATGGCGTGGGTCAACGCGATGGCTCGTTCCACATCGGCATCTGCCAGGAACACCACAAACTCATCCCCACCGAACCGTGCCGCAACATCCGAATCGACAAGAACTGACTGGACGGCCCGCGCGAAGCAGACGAGCACCAAGTCGCCGTACGCGTGGCCTTCGAGATCGTTCACGTTCTTGAAGTCGTCGATGTCCGCGACGATGACCGCGAGTACCACCTCGTGACCGGCGCGCTCATGCCTGACGCTCTGCGCACGTTCCAAGAAGGCCGAGCGGTGCAGCAGCCCGGTGAGGTCGTCCTTGGTGGCCTTGGCGCGCCAACTGCGAGCCATCTCGTAGTGGCTCAGCGCGGTCACTGTGTACGACACGACCACAAGCATGAGCATGATCAAGAACGTGGTGGTGTGTGGACCGACCCAGTGGATGTAGAACTCTGAGTCGGGCCCGATCGTAAGGAACGTTACGAGCCGCGCCACGTAGAACGCCGAGGCCAACACCGAAGCGACCATCAGCGTGGCAATCGCCGCGCCTGCCTCTCCGCGGCGGTCCAGCTGCACCCCGCGTACGTTGGCGCGATACTCAGCAGCCAACTCTGCGGCCGACAATCCAAGCATCGTCGCCATTGCCGCCAGTAGAGACGCGCCCGCGGGCCACGCATCACCTTCTGGGTGCTCCCACCATGTCGCAAGCGCTGTCAAAAGGGCGGGGCCAGCGAAGAACCACCACCGCACCGAGAGTCCCCGAATCGAACGCGCCGCTCCCCATGCGAACGAAGCGGCCAACACCGAAAAGCCATTTCCGACCACCGCGGTAGCATCCGCCGCAGTGCCTTCACCCACGACGTACGACAGGGTGCCGATCGCGGACGCGGCGACGACGCCGCTCCACCACGCGGCGAAAACAGAACGCGTGGGCCGGTACGTGCCAAGAATCAGAAGGAGAAGCACACACAAGGCCACCGCGGCTTGTGCGGTCCGTAATGTCTCGAGGTCGCCCACAACAAGAGATTAGGTCTCAGGGCGCCATCCGCACAGCATCATGAACGCGTTGTGCTGAGTTTTGTGGGCAATTCCACTTCACTTTGGCCCGCGCTCCCCTCGCAATGTGGGTGACCGGCAAGGAGCCCCGAGAGAGCCTCAGTGCCCGCCCTTGCCGATGATCACGATGGCGGTCGCGATTGCGCCAACGACGACGGCAAAGCACGCCAGAGCCAGCGCAACTCGGGGTCGCGACCGCAGCCCGGCATCGTCCCTGGACCCCGGGCCGGCGAGCGACCGCACGGCGACAGCGAAGAGCGCAGGGAGGCCCGCGCCGACGGCGAGGCTGACGACAACGATCTTGCCGAGCGCGCCCCACTCAATGAACTGGGTCATGGCCGCACCTACCTTTGCGCGATCGGTTCGTTGCGATCCTTGGGCGCCCCTGACAGGAGGCTCGGATCGTGGTCGACAATGGACTCGCCTATCGTTGATGCCGCGCCATCGTCCTCATCCCACGCATCGTTGACATTCGCGTGATTGACGGGCTTTAGTCTGGACCAGGCAAATAGCGCACCGGCCGCCACGATCAAGAACACGATGACGGCGTAGGGGCCCGCGAGTCGGTCGAGTCCGTAGCACGCGGCGCCCACCGAGCCCGCTGCGGGCACGGTCACGAGCCAAGCGACGAACATGCGGCCCGCAACGGACCACCTGACTCGCGCCCCCTTCTTGCCCACGCCCGAGCCCAAGACCGAGCCTGTGGCCACATGAGTGGTCGACAGGGAGTAGCCGAAGTGGCTGGACAGCAGGATGACGGTGGCGGTCGATGCTTCCGCGGCAAGGCCCTGGCGCGTCTCGAGTTCGACGAGCCCCTTGCCCAACGTGCGAATGACACGCCAGCCACCCGTATAGGTGCCGAGCGCCATCGCGAGCGCGCAACTCACGATCACCCAGAACGGAACGGATGAGTCTTGGCCCACCGCACCCCCAGCAATCAGGGCCAGGAGGATGATGCCCATCGACTTCTGGGCGTCATTGGTGCCATGCGCGAGCGACACGAGAGACGCAGAGCCGATCTGTCCCCAACGAAACATCCTGTCGTTGTCCCGTTGTGGCACGTCCTTGGTGACCCGAAAGACCAACCGGGTGCCAAGGGAGCTGACCGCGATCGCGACGACGGGCGCGAGGAGCGCGGGAACGAGCACCTTGGCCACGAGGCCAGACCACAGAACGCCGTCTGTTCCCGACGCTGCGAGGACCGCTCCCACGACCCCGCCAACAAGTGCGTGAGAGGAACTGGACGGTATCCCTAGGACCCAGGTGACGAGGTTCCACACGATTCCGCCCACGAGTCCGCCCAGGACGACGTGGAGCGTGATGACGCCCGAATCGACGATGCCCTTGGCGATTGTCGCCGCAACCGTGAGGGACAAGAAGGCGCCCACCATGTTGAGAGTCGCGGAGAGCAGGACCGCCTGCCTGGGCTTGAGCGCGCGCGTCGCGATGGACGTGGCCATGGCATTGCCCGTGTCGTGAAACCCGTTGGTGAAGTCGAAGGCGAGGGCCGTCACAACGACGATGACGAGCAACACTGGTTCAGACACGTTCCCCATTGTGGACTATCTGAATCCGTGCGCATGGGCACTGTGTCACGGTCGGGCAAATGTGAGAACGGTCATCCCTCGCGTGGAGCCGCGTCGGAACCCCCGACGGGTCCCACCTTCTCGAGGTAGCACCGTCCGCAGAGCGACTCGTAGCTCACCAACTCGCCATCAATTGCGACTTGGTCACCGTGGCTCACGAACTCGCCTCCGACGATGCGGGCGTTGAAGATCGCCTTGGAACCACACCGGCAAATCGTCTTGAGTTCCTCGATCGAATGGGCGATCTCCATGAGTCGCAGGGAGCCGGGGAAGGACCGCGTCATGAAGTCGCCCCTCAGCCCGTAGCAAAGCACGGGTACCCCGCGAGTAACGGCCACCGTGAACGCCTCGTCCACTTGAGCGGGTGTAAGGAACTGCGCCTCGTCCACGAACACCGCGTCGATCTGATCGAGCGGGCGGTGGGCCTCGAGCGCGGCCAAGAACGACTCGTCATGTCCAAGGAGGATATCCACAGGCCGCTCAATGCCGATGCGTGAGGAAACCGATTGGCCTGCCTTGGTGTCAATACCCGGCTTGAGGAGCACGGGGTACTGATCGCGCTCCTCGTAGTTGTACGCGGCGGTGAGCAGCAAGGCGGACTTGGAGGAGTTCATCGCTCCGTACCGGAAGTACAGCTTGGCCATTGCGCTCCCTTTCGCGCACGCGGCGTTCCCCGTGCTCTCGGTGAACTTTACTCGGCGCGTTGCCTGAACAAGCACCCTCCAGGTGACGGCTGCGACGGCACTACGGCGCGGCCTGGTTGCATCGAAGCGGGCGA
The DNA here is from genome assembly GCA_038248935.1 of Actinomycetales bacterium. Taxonomy (GTDB): domain Bacteria; phylum Actinomycetota; class Actinomycetes; order Actinomycetales; family Demequinaceae; genus Demequina. Next base: position 1,230 of record JBBRWX010000054.1, on the reverse strand, counting down.
GGCACACGTGAGGGCGCAAGGCGTCGGTGCAAAATGAGGCATGGAGAGTTTCGACACTATCGTCGTCGGCGCAGGAGTCGCGGGCCTGAGTGCGGCGAGGCTTCTGGCTGGCATGGGACGCCGGGTCGTAGTGCTTGAGGCCAGGAACCGCGTGGGCGGGCGTGTCTGGACCGACCGCTCCGAAGGGTTGGTGACCGACCTGGGCGCCTCGTGGATACACGGCGTCACGGGCTCTCCCGTCGCGGCCGCAGCGGAGTCCTTCGGAATGCGGACCGTCGAGTTTTCGGTGGGTGGGTACCAGCCGGACGGTCGCCCCATCGCGTACTACGACCACCTTGGTGCCCGGTTATCGGAGGACGCAACACGGCGATTCGCCTACGACGTCCATGCGGTGGATGCGGTGCTTGACGACGTGGTCGCGGCGTCGGAAAGGAACGCGTCGTACAGGGATGTGACCGAGGCCGCATTGTCACGCTTGCAGTGGGCCGACGATCGCGCGCAACGGGTGCGCGAATACCTGGAACACCGCTCGGAGGAGCAATACGGGGCCCGGATCGAGGATCTGGCCGCACACGGTCTCGATGACGACTCGATTGACGGCGATGAAGTGGTGTTTCCCCATGGATACGACGCCCTACCGGTGCGGCTGGCCGAGGGGCTCGATATCCGTCTGCTGCACGAGGTCTCCCAGGTGCGATGGTCCGCCGACGGCGTCGAGGTGTCGACCAGCAAGGGAGGCTTCGCTGCCCGTACCGCGGTGGTGACGGTGCCGGTGGGCGTCCTCCACTCGGATTCCTTTACGATCGAGCCTGCGCTTCCAGAGCCCGTCGCAGGGGCGTTGAGCAGGCTCACAATGAACGCCTTCGAGAAGGTCATTCTGCGATTTCCCACAAGGTTCTGGGATCACGACGTGTATGCCATTCGGCAACTGGGGCCGGAGGGTCGCTGGTGGCATTCGTGGTATGACCTCTCGCCTTTGCATGGCACGCCGACGCTTCTCACGTTTGCCGCGGGGCCCGCCGCGATCGAGACGAGGGATTGGGACGAGGACCGCGTCGTCACATCAGTCTTGGCCCAGTTGCGACGGTTGTATGGCGATCGCGTCGAGCGGCCAACGCACGCGCACATGACGAGATGGCAGGACGATCCTTACGCCCGCGGTGCATACGCGTACATGACGGTGGGCGCGAGGACTAGTGACCATGATGACCTTGCGACGCCCATCGGTGG
>JBBRWX010000053.1:0-17176 GCA_038248935.1 Actinomycetales bacterium | reverse complement strand
CGTGACCATTTGTTCGATCACGGTGCGGATGGGTGCGGCGGTCACGGCGTCAAGTTTTCCGCTGAACGTCACCATCCCGGTGTGGTCTTCCTTCCAGGCAACGTAGCGTTCAGAGTATTGGTGTCGTTCGCGTTCCTCATGGCCTGGCAGGTCCGCACGTGCCACAGCAACTGCGACCATGCGGCGCACCTCGTGCGCGGTCAGGTGCACGGCCTTGTCCACCAGGCGCCGTTCCAGGTCATGCAATCGGTCGCTGGGGACGCGGTCCGCAATGGTCTCAAGTCCCGCCACAATGAGACCCGCGGCATCAACGGACAGGTCACCAGCCAGGGACGCCTCGGCCACCGCCGGATAGCGCGGGGTGGGCGGGCTGTCGGCAAGGTTCGGCCCGGTGGGCCCGGTCGCCTCGGTCGCCTCGGTGGGCTCGACTGTTGGCATCAACGCCAACCCCGCCTCGATCGACCGCATCGCACCCGCCACGGAGCTCCCGGTCACGTGCGAGATCATGGTCCCCGCATTGCCAAAACCCTGTTGCCGTGCCAGGCCGCCGCCAGGAAGGTCCGGCGTCGAGCGTCGGGCGATTTCCCCCGCGAAGCGCGCCTGCAACGTGCCAGCCAAACGCCAAAGCCGCGCCACAGCGTCGTGCGCCTCCAACAATTCACCATGAGACAGACCCGACACGTCACGACGCGCAAGGTCACCCACGAGGGCACTCACCCTGGAAATCTGTGCCGCGTCGATGACCATGAAACCAGTCAACCAGAAGGGGCAGACATCCACTGATCAGGCACGATACTCTGTGGACAGACCCAGAAGAGACGCCCTGGGCACGACGACCGGAGCGCGCGGGCGCCACCCAGCGCGCGGCAGCAACTGGCCGGTGAGCCCGCCCAACCCGTGGGAGGCATCGCGGTCGGTCTCGCGCGTGCCGATCCCGGAAAGGAACCCGATCCACGCGTCGGCCTCTACCAGCGACTCGATCTCCCAACGCGGCTCGAGGCGCACACGGCGGGATCGGCCTTCTCGAATGGCAGGCACGACCACACGGGCGCCTCGCGGAGGGCTTCGCTGCCGACCTCGTGGTGCTCGACGACGACCCGTTCACGCTCGCACCCGAGCGTCTGGACCACGTGTCCGTGGGCCAGACCTGGGTGCACGGTGAGCGGTGGAGGGAGACGCCGACACCAACCTCAAGAGACGCAACACCTAAGGCTTGCCGCGCGTGGACACCGAGTGCGGGGGTCGCGGGGAGAACACAACGGAGTAGCGCGAACCGAAATCGCGTCGGCGAATGTGACAGACACGCGGGGGGCCCAGTGACCGACCGCCCCGAGACATCACGTCCGCGCTCACAGAGGGGCTGCGGCACTCGATTGCCGTGAGCCCGGTGGGCGCGCACGTGGCGGCGGAGCGTCCGCGCGGCGCCCCAATGCTGTGGGATGATCGGCGCATGGGGATTCTCGACTCACTTCGCGGAAAGCAGCCGCCCCAGCCGACAGCGGTAATCGAACAGTCCCCCCAAGTTGCGGACGAAGGCGGCATCGTTTTCCTGCCGCAAGACGGTTCCCGAGTGCCACGGCCCGAGTCGCTGCCCGAAGGGGCGCTGTGGATATTCGGCAGCGTGACTCGGATGGGCGTCGACGAGTCGTACTTCCCGAAGGTGTTTCGGCCTCTGACCGTTGGGTCATCGCACGCGGTCGAGTTGACGCGGGGTCGCCTCATCGGCTGGCGTAAGCCCATCGGCGTGAGCCTCAACGGAGCACGCATTGGAGTGTTCGGGTATCACCCGATACGCGACCAAATTGCAAAGGTCGAGAAGATCGGGCGCAGAGTGTTTGCGGCCGCGATGGTCGAGGAAGTCAACGGCAAAAAAGGGCTGATCGCCTACATGTGTTCCGACACGGCCCTGGCGGCTTGGCTCCATGTGCACGGCGCGACGGCCAATGCGGACTTTATGCCGCCGACGGTCGAGTGTGTCCTGGGCAAGTACGGCGTTCGCCACGAAGTGGCCCGTGCCCTGCTCGGCAAGCGAGAGCGCCATACGTTCCGCGCCACGTTTGCGGTCGAGCAGGTCACGCTTGGAGAGGATGCTGGGCAATCGCGTGTGACCGTCATCGTCCGCGGCAAGAGGGCAGCGGAACTTCCTCAGTCGCAACGCGAACGGATGCTGGACCTCTTCGAAGTCGCCGAAAGAGGCGCGCGTGGGGCGCTCACCCTCGGAGTCGGTTCGGATGGCGAATTGTGGGGATACGTTGCCGCCTACTAGCCCCGCGCGGAAGCACTGCGGACTTCGGATGCGGCCCTAGATCCAGTGTCACTTCACGTGGCTCTCACGGATTCCATGATTCGCTCGCGGCTCACGGCTTGGTGAACAGCCCGTAGCCCGCTCGCGTTCATTCAACGACCACCGACGTATCCAGGCCAGCGTTCGCTTGGGGGTAATGCTCGGCGCGTGCGGGCACGCGTGGCCGGACGCAGAAGAGTCCGCACGGGCCGCTGTTGCCAGCGTCTTTGAAGCCCGTGCGGACTCTCTGCGGATTGAGGCGGTGAAGGAAGAAACATCACCTCAACCAATGAACCACCTCAGACTTAGCAGTCGTAGTACAACTCGAACTCGTGGGGGTGCGGACGGAAACGCAGCGGGTCGATCTCCTGAGTGCGCTTGAGGTCGATCCACGTCTCAATGAGGTCGGGAGTGAACACGCCACCCTCGAGGAGGAACGCGTGATCGGCCTCGAGCGAGTCGAGAACCGCACCAAGCGACGCGGGAACCTGCTGGATGGATGCGTGCTCCTCGGGGGGAAGCTCGTACAGGTCCTTGTCCACAGGGGCGGGGGGCTCGATGCGGTTCTTGATGCCATCGAGACCAGCCATGAGCAGCGCGGCGAACGCGAGGTACGGGTTGCCCGAGGAGTCAGGCGCGCGGAACTCGATGCGCTTGGCCTTGGGGTTCGAGCCCGTGATCGGGATACGCACTGCCGCGGAGCGGTTGCGGGCCGAGTACACCAGGTTGACGGGTGCTTCGTAGCCGGGCACGAGGCGGTGGTACGAGTTGACCGTCGGGTTGGTGAACGCAAGCAGCGAAGGAGCGTGCTTCAGGATGCCGCCGATGTACCAGCGGGCGAGGTCCGACAGGCCGCCATAGCCCTTCTCGTCGAAGAACAGCGGCTTGCCGTCCTCCCAGATCGACTGGTGAACGTGCATGCCGGAGCCGTTGTCTCCGAAGAGGGGCTTGGGCATGAACGTGACCGTCTTGCCTGCGTTCCACGCGACGTTCTTGACGACGTACTTGAACTTCATGAGGTCGTCCGCGGCGTGAAGCAGCGTGTTGAAGCGGTAGTTGATCTCCTGCTGACCGGCCGTGCCCACCTCGTGGTGCGCGCGCTCGAGGTCGAGTCCCACCTGACCAAGGACGGTGCACATCTCATCGCGGAGGTCGGCGAACTGGTCGGAGGGACTCACTGGGAAGTAGCCGCCCTTGATGCGCGTCTTGTAGCCGCGGTTGGGGGTGCCATCTTCTTCATACTCGACGCCGGTGTTCCACGCGGCCTCGGATGAGTCGATGTGGTAGTAACCCTCGTGCTGGTTGGTCGCGAAGCGCACCGAGTCGAAGATGAAGAACTCGGCCTCGGGAGCGAAGAAGGCTGTGTCGCCGATGCCCGTGGTCTTGAGGTACGCCTCGGCCTTGGCGGCGACGTTGCGCGGGTCGCGGGAGTAGGCCTCGTTGGTGAACGGGTCCACGATCGAGAAGTTGATGATCAGGGTCTTCGCGAGACGGAACGGGTCGAGGTACGCAGTTGCCACGTCGGGCAGCAGCTTCATGTCAGACTCATTGATGGCCTGGAAGCCGCGGATCGACGAGCCGTCGAACATGGCGCCATCCGTAAACACGGCCTCCGTGAACTGGTGGGCCGGAATGTTGAAGTGCTGCATGACGCCCGGAAGGTCGCAGAAGCGGATGTCGACATACTCGACGCCCTCTTCCTTGACGTAGGCGAGCGCCTCTTCGGCGTTCTTGAACATCGGATTGCTCCTTGAGGTAGGCACGGCCAAATGGTGGCTGTCACCAACCTAGTGGCAGGCCATTACCCGTACGTATTCCGAGTGTTACGGGCGCGTTACATGAGCCGGGATTCACGTGAGCATCCGAGCCTGGATTGGGCCCATGGTCCCGCGGTCGTGTTGGGTACTCTTGTGCGGTGCCCCACACCTCGCTCGTCGTCGACGCCGTCTTGTTTGACATGGATGGCACTTTGGTGGACTCAAATTCCGTGGTCGATCAGATGTGGACCGAGTTCGCCGTCACGCTTGGTCTCGACCCCCATGCGGTGCGCACGTTTGCGCACGGAACCCCAAGCACCGCAACGCTGCGTCGGTTTCTGCCTGCACACGAGAGTTTCGAGGAATGGTTCGCGCGACTGGCCTCATGGGAGTCGGGCCGCTTCGGTCAGGTGAGTGAGGTCTCCGGAGCGATCGATGCCGTGCGGGCGCTACCGCGAGAGCGTTGGGCCGTCGTGACATCGGCATTGAGGGCCGCGGCGCTGATTCGTCTCGAGACCGTGGGCTTCCCGACACCCGGAGTGCTCATCGGTGCGGATGACGTTGCCAACGGCAAACCCGATCCGGAGGGCTTTTTCGCCGCGGCGAAGGCTCTTGGTGTCGATCCGGCGCGATGCGTCGTGTTCGAGGACTCACCCGCTGGACTTGAGGCCGCCCTGGCCGTGGGCGCCGCGGCCGTCGTCGTCGGCACACTTGGCGCCGACGTCACGCGCGGCTTGAGGAGAATTGTCGACTGGAACGGCGTCACCTTCGCGCGCACCGATGAGGGCCGCATCCGCATCGGGGGAATTCCGTGGGCCGACAACGGTCTTCACGCCTCGAGGAACTGATCAGCGGCCGCGGAGGCCCTTGCGGTCGGCCCTGGCCCGGTTGGGGTCGACTCCCTTAGGGATGGGAATCTGCGGTCCGCCAAGGGCGCGAAGACGCGCCCTGACCGCTTGCTGGTCGCCCGCAGACAGCCCCTTGCGAGGACCCCGTCCGAAGTTCTTTGCTTTGGTGGCCTTGATGGCCTTGCTGAGGCGCTTGAGCGGCACCTCGTTCTCGCCGTTGCCGACGTACACGGGGGTGACTGGAACTCCTGGCGCGAGTTTGTGAAGCCTCGCCGCCGTCGCGTCGACGGTGCGCTTGGCGGTTCGTCCGCCCTCCGCGAGCAGCACGATGCCGCCGTCGCCGACGCCCTGGAACACCACGGCCTTCGCCTTGGCGTCGACCGCGACGGGCTCGTCGGAGAATTGCCAGCCGCGGCGCATCGATTGCGCGACGGCGAGCGACCCGCCGAGGGTCCCGTCCATCTGTGCGTACATCTGCTTTTCGAACCGTCGCGTCAGCATGAAGAGCGCGAGGACGACACCGGTCATGAGGCCTGTGAGCGGGGCGTAGATCTTCGCTCCCAGCCCAGTGGAAATGACGGCGAGCACGATTCCGGCCCCGAGGGGGACCGCAAGTAGAGTGCCGAGAATCCAGGGAAGCTTCTTGTCGGTCCGTGCAGTGACCGTATAGGCCTGCCACAGGGTCTTGTACCAGCGCTGCTTGGGTGCGGGGGGTGGAGTCGCCATAGTGGGGCCAGTCTAGCGGCGCGGGAGGGCCCTGCCTGGCGTCACCTGCCGCAGTGCCCTCATCTGGCAGGCAAGCGCGCGGTGCAGTTAACGGGCGAGCAGCGCAGACGCCTCTTGGCGCGCGGTCATGGGCTTGGCCAGGTGCGAGAGGCTGTCGGGAACATCCCGACCCTTGCGCGTCATTGCCTGCGCCCACAGGCTACCGGCCCTGTACGACGAGCGAACGAGCGGCCCCGACATCACGCCGAGGAAGCCGATCTCGTCTGCGGCGGTCGAGAGCTCGACGAACTCTTCGGGCCTGACCCACCTGTCGACCGGGTGGTGGCGGGGTGAGGGGCGCAAGTACTGGGTAATGGTGAGCAGGTCGCAACCGGCATCGTGCAGGTCCTGCAGGGCCTGAAGTACCTCGTCGAACGTCTCGCCCATGCCCAGGATGAGGTTCGACTTGGTGACGAAGCCGTCCGCTTGAGCCGATGTGATGACGGAAAGCGACCGCTCATAGGTGAATGCGGGGCGAATCGTCTTGAAGATGCGCGGCACCGTCTCGACATTGTGGGCGAGCACCTCGGGTCGCGACGCGAAGACCTCGGCCAGCTGATCTGGCTTCGCATTGAAGTCCGGAATCAGCAGCTCGACTCCCGTGCCTGGATTGAGTGCGTGGATCCGGCGCACGGTCTCCGCATACAACCAGGCCCCGCCGTCGGGGAGGTCGTCCCGCGCCACTCCCGTCACGGTCGAGTACTTGAGGCCCATGTCGCGCACGGATTCGGCAACTCGGCGTGGTTCGTCGCGGTCGAGGTCCGCGGGCTTGCCCGTGTCGATCTGGCAGAAGTCACAGCGCCTCGTGCACTGAGAGCCGCCGATGAGGAACGTCGCCTCCCTGTCCTCCCAGCACTCAAAGATGTTGGGGCAGCCCGCCTCTTCACACACCGTGTGGAGGCCACCCCTCTTCACGAGCGACTTGAGCTCGTTGTATTCGGGGCCCATCGTTGCCGTGGTGCGAATCCACGAGGGCTTTCGCTCGATGGGCGTCTCGGAGTTGCGCGCCTCGACGCGAAGCATCTTGCGGCCTTCTGGAACGAGAGTCACACGATCTCCTGCTGTTCGGCGGCCGACAGGGGTGTCGGCTCGGGGGCGGCCAATGCGGCGGCGGCGGGAGTGGGGGGCCCTGCCGGCGATGACGTCCATCGTATGTCGGTCAAGTCGTTGGAGAACGCAGCGACGACGCGAGGTGCGGCGTCGGCGATCGTCACCTCGCCGCCGAGTTCCAACGACAGCGAGGTCACGTCGGCGTCGGAAATGCCGCAAGGCACGATGCGATTGAACTTGGCCAAGTCTGGATTGCAGTTGAGAGCGAGGCCGTGCATCGTGACGCCCTTAGCCACCCTGACGCCGATCGCACACACCTTGCGCTCGCGCCGGGATCCAGTCGCGGGAAGCCACACTCCCGAGCGATCCTCGACGCGCAGCGTCTCGATGCCGTAGCCAGTGCACACCTGCATGATGGCGCTCTCGAGCGCGCGGACATACGCGACGACGTCGACAGGCTCGCGGAGCCTCACGATGGGATACGCGACCAATTGCCCTGGTCCGTGCCACGTGATGCGACCGCCCCTATCGACGTCGATCACCTCGCTGCCGTCGACGGGGCGGTCCCAAGCGGCCGTTCGCTTGCCCGCCGTGTACACGCTCACGTGCTCCACCAGGATGACCGTGTCGGGGCGCGTGCCCGCGACCACCTCTGCATGGATTTCGCGCTGCCGCGCCCACAGTTCGCGATAGTCGCGCGGTCCCTCGCCGAGTAGATCGAGAATCTCCATCGGATCAGGCTAACTGCGGAATGGGACGGTCTGGTTCGTGTTTGATAGGGACATGAACAAGCGTCCCTGGTTGCGCCCGGTATTTGTCGTCGTCATGATCGTTGTCTGGTTGGCCATCGGGCGAGTCGGGGGTCAGACCTTCGGCGTGTTGTCATCGGTCCAAGAAAACGAGAACTCGGCATTCCTGCCAGCAAACGCCCAATCGACGCAAGCTGCGGTGGCTCACGCCGACTTCGTTCCCTCCGATGCGGTGCCAGGGCTCTTTGTGATCGAGGATGTGACGGCGACCGCGGACCTGCCTGCGATTCAGAATTGGGTCGACAAGGTCCTTGCCGAGCGGCTCGTCGGCGACGTGTCGACTCGGACCGTAGGAGACATCCTCACGAACACACCCACGGCGGTGGCATCGCAAGATGGGCAGGCGGCGCTCGTCGTGTTTAGCGTCAAGGCCGACCTGTTTGGCGCCACCTCGGGTGACTCATCCGTTGCTCAGATATTTGCCGAGACCGTTCGGTCATCGTGGGCGTCAGACGGCCTCGCCAAGCCCGGGTACCTGACAGGTGCTGCGGGAATTGTGGCCGACCTTGTCAACGCATTCGCGGGCATCGACGGCATCCTGCTGCTGGTCGCGCTCGTTGGCGTTCTGGTCATCCTCTTGGTGGTCTATCGCAGCCCCGTCTTGCCGTTCATCGTCCTCTCGACGGCCATGATTGCACTCACCGGAGCGATCATCTTGGTGTACGCGCTCGCCAAGAACGGCGTCATCACGCTCGATGGCCAGTCTCAGGGCATCATGTTCATCCTGGTGGTAGGCGCGACCACCGACTATGCGCTGCTCTTGGTCGCGCGCTATCGCGAAGAACTTCTTCACAGCAAGAGTCCTTACGACGCGATAGCGATCGCGTGGCGTCGCTCGCTCGAGCCGATCGCCGCATCCGCGGGAACCGTCATCCTGGGGCTGCTCGTTCTGCTCCTCTCGGACCTCAAGTCCAACTCGTCCCTCGGTCCCGCCGGGGCGATCGGCATCGCTTCCGCACTGCTCGCCGCCCTCACGCTGTTGCCTGCACTGCTCCTCATCGGAGGCAAGCGCGGGCGCGGAGTCTTCTGGCCAGCTCGCCCGCGGTACCTCGGTGACGACGATGAGGATGCACAGTCCATTGAGGCTGTTGAGCGTCGCGCAGGCGTGTGGGGCAAGGTGTCTCGCGGCGTCGACTCCCGACCACGCATCGTGTGGATCGGATCTGTTGCCCTTTTGGCGGTCATGGCTACTGGGCTATTCGGTCTCAAGGCGGACGGCCTTGGAGACAGGGACGTTTTCCTGACGCCCACGGAGTCCATCGACGGATTCACTGTCTTGGAGGACCACTTCGCTGCGGGGGCCACGTCCCCCGTGCGCATCATCGTGAGTCAGGACAAGGCGGACGCGGTACTCGCGGCCGTTTCGGCAGTTCCAGGGGTCGACACGGCATATCTGCTCACGCCTGCCGTTGCTCAGGGCGCTCCGGGAGGGGTTGTTCCCGAGGGCCCGATCGTGGTCAATGGGCGTGTCGAGATCGACGTGGTGACGGCCAAAGCCGCGTCAACCCGCGACGCTCAAGAGGTCGTGGCCGCGATTCGTGGAACGCTTAAGAGCGAGGCTCCTGGCGCGCTCGTCGGGGGTCAGGCCGCGGAGGCGCTCGACACTCGGTTGACGACCGACCACGACATCAAGGTGATCATTCCTGTCATCCTCTTGGTGATCTTCATCGTGCTGTCATTCTTGTTGCGCTCGCTGGTCGCCCCTGCCCTGATCGTCGGGGCAAACATCCTGTCGTTCGCGGCCTCCCTCGGAGTCTCGTCCCTGGTGTTTGATCACGTGTTCCACTTCCCCGGAATGGACCCGACGACTCCGTTGCTCGCGTTCGTCTTCCTCGTTGCGCTCGGCGTGGACTACTCGATCTTCCTCATGTCTCGCACTCGAGAAGAGGCCCTGCGCTACGGCACGCGTGCCGGTGTGCGCAGGTCGCTCGCCGTCACGGGCGGGGTCATCACCTCGGCGGGCCTGGTGTTGGCCGCAACCTTCGCCGCGCTCGGAGTGTTGCCGTTGATCTTCCTCGCCCAAATCGCGTTCATCGTGGGCTTCGGCGTGCTCGTCGATACGTTCGTGGTGAGGTCGCTCTTGGTTCCCGGACTCATCGCCGATGTCGGACGCGCCTCATGGTGGCCGTGGGCGGGTGCGTTCAAGGACTAGGCGCGTCCAGGGCGAATTCACCCTGTGGATAACGCCCGCGGCCGCTGCGTGCGCGGCACTGTGGACCCATGACCGCTGTGCAAACCGCGCGCCACGTGGAGCGCGTCGTGGGAACCGGAACCGACGACTTCGATCGGGTGCGCTCGCGCGTCGAAAGTCTTGTGCGCATCGGCGCCGTGTCGTTGATTGTCCCCAGCCGCGTCACGATGGCACGGGGTGATCAGGTGGCCGTGACCGAGCCGCGGCGTGAGAACGACACCCTTCGCTCTGTGCTCGACGCGAGAGGTGCGTTGAAGGCGGGGGAGTGCGTGTGGCTTGGAACCGCGGTTGCCGAGTCGCTCGCTGTGCTGCATGGAGAGGGACTTGCGCACGGAGCTCTGGACGGTGACGCGGTCGTCCTCGACCATGGCCGAGTGCGACTCGCCAGACTGGTCGACGGCGCGGACGACGCGAAGGCGGCGGACGACATCGCGGCCCTCGGGCGGATGCTGGCTTCGGCGGTAAGGGAGTCTGATGCCGACAGAATCGGCGCTTGGACAGAACCCATGACTCATCCCGACCCTCGTGGTCGTCCCACCGCAGCCATGATCGTGCGTGCTCTCGGGTCGTGCGCGCCTCCCGAAGCCGTTCTCCTGCCGGCTACTGGCGTGGCAAGCGCCTTGAGGCGCGCGGCAACATCGAACCCGCAAGCGGCCGCGCACGAAGCGATCGAGCACGGTGCGGCCGTTCCATTGGGCGAATCGCGTGTGTGGCGAATGCGTCTCACCGCCACCAGATTGATCAAGCGCCTCGGTGTAGTGATCGCGGCGCTTGTCGTCGTGGGCGGAGTCGGCATCGGCGCGGCGTGGGTGACGCAATCAGGGCCCTGGGTCCGGGGCGAGCCGGTCGCACCTTCGGGGGTAAATCCGCTCCAGGCGCCCGACGACGCGGGGGAACAACTCACCGTCGCGAGGTTCGATGCCCTGTCGCGTGGCGACGGCGAGGCATTGGTCGAGTTGACTGTCGTTGGTTCTCCTGCAAGGGCCGACGCGGAGTGGACCGCATCCGCCCTGCAGAACGGTCTTCTGAGAGTCGATGGTCTCGCAGGGACGGTTGAGGACTCGGAAGGCCTCGGTGGCGGCGCGAACGGGCCGTTGAGCGAGGGTGACAGCGCGGTGGTCAGGGTGCGCTACCGCCTTGGGCCGCACGTCGTCTTGGCGGGAGGGGAAGAAACACGATACGAGGGCTACGAGCAGACGGTCGACCTCACGCTCGCGTGGGTCGAAGGATCGGGTTGGCGCGTGAGCGATGCGACGATCGTCCCCGAGGCCGTCCCCGAGACCGTCCCCGAGACCGACGGCTAGCTGTTATCGCTGTGCGACGTAATCAGCGGCTTCGGCAATGGTCGAGTGGGTCCACTCGAAGCCAAGGCGCGTCAAAACCCCAGGCACGCCGTTCTGCGAAGCGAGCAGGTCGTCGGCCGCAGGTCCCACCACCACCTGAAGCACCCACGACGGCACAGGGATACCCGCGTGGTGTCCTTGGGCCTCGGAAATGGCGCTCACAAACTGGGCGCCCGATACTGCCTGGGGCCCCACGAGGTTCGCGGGACCGTGGTGTCCACTGTCGATGAGGAAGCGCATGGCGCGCACTTCGTCGACCAGTGATATCCAGGATTGGAGCGAAGCCGGATTGCCGAGGGCCCCGATGAGACCGCGCTTCGCGAAAGGGAGCAGGCGCTTGGCGAGTCCGCCGTGAGGGGCGAGCACCATCCCCGTCCGCAGGTACACGACCCGCGCGCCAGCGTTCACAGCGGCTGCGGCAGAGGCTTCCCATTCGCTCGCAATGTGGGCCAGAAAACCGTCGCCTGCAGGTAGCCGTTCAGTGAGCGGTTCCGTGCCTCGGTCCCCGTAGAAGCCCATCGACGACCCTTGCAGAAGGATCGCCGTCGGCTTCACGAGCGCAATTGCTTTCGCGATCGTGTGGGTCGACTCGACTCGTGACGAGAGCACGACCTTCTGGTAGCCGGTGGTAAGGCGCTTGTCGCCAATCGAAGCGCCAGCGAGGTTCACTACGACATCGGCGGCCGCGATCGCCGCATCGTCGATGCGACCCGTGGTGGGATCCCACGCGGACTCGTTTGCGCCTCGCGCTTCCCGACGAACGAGAGCGACGACGGTATGGCCGTCAGCGCGCAACGACTCCCCGAGCGCCGTGCCGATGAGCCCGGATGCGCCCGAGACGACAACGTGCATGCGCTAGAGGCCCAACTCGGCGTCGAACGACCCCGCCTCGATGCGAGCTTTGACGGCCTGCAGGAAGCGGGCGGCGTCGGCACCATCGACGATGCGGTGGTCGTAGCTGAGGGGCAAGTAGCACATCGGCTTGATCGACAAGACGTCTTCGCCCTGAGGACCCTTGCTCACGACCACGCGCTTCTCGATGATCGTCGTGGCAAGAATGCCCACTTGGGGAGAGGGCACGATGGGCGTGTCGAGGAGCGTGCCTCCGGATCCGGTGTTTGTCACCGAGAACGTGCCTCCGCTGATCTCATCGGCCGTAAGGCCCCCGGTCCTGGCGCGGGCCGCCAAGTCGGCTATGCCGCGTGCGTGGTCGGCGAGCGACTTGCTATCTGCATCCCTGAGCGTGGGAAGCATGAGGCCCTTCTCGGTGTCGACCGCGAGCGACAGGTTCACCGTCGGGTGGTAGACGATCGAGTCGCCGTCGACCGAGGCGTTGAGGAACGCGTGCTCGACCAAAGCATCGGCAACCGCCTTGGTGAAGAACGGCAGGAACGTAAGCTTGGCGCCCTCTCGTGCCTCGAAGGACTCCTTCGCCTTGGCGCGCAGGCTCCAGATCCGGGAGCAGTCGACTTCGACGATCGAGGTCAGCTGCGCCATGCCGTGCAGCGACTCCAGCATCCTTTCAGCCGTGATCTTGCGAATGCGGCTCATCTTGACCGTGGTGCCTCGCAGCGGAGATGGCACGCCTGCCGGCGAGGCCGGAGCGGAGACGGGCACTGCGGCGATGGAGGCCGCCGCAGGGGCTACGGGGGTTGCGGCGAGGATGTCTTCCTTGCGGATCCTGCCGCCCACGCCGGTTCCGGCGACGGATGTGAGGTCGACGCCCTTTTCCGAAGCGAGCTTGCGCACGATGGGCGTGACATAGCCGGACGTGGACCCGACGCTCGGTGCTGAGGTCGCGACGGGTGTTTCCGACGGTGCGATCTGCGCGGGTGCGGGCGGAGCAACCTGGGCAACAGGTGCCGGGGGGGCAACAGGTGCCGGCGGAGCAACAGGTGCCGGGGGGGCAACAGGTGCCGGCGGAGCAACAGGTGCCGGGGGGGCAACAGGTGCCGGCGGAGCAACAGGTGCCGGGGGGGCAACAGGAGTAGTGGGTGCCGCGACGGGCGCAGGAGCTGATGCTGCGGGAGAACCCGATCCGATCCGCGCGACGACGGTACCAACGTCGACGGTCTCGTCCTCGGCCACCAGGATCTCAAGCAGGGTGCCAGCTGCGGGCGCGGGAATCTCCGTATCGACCTTGTCGGTCGACACCTCAAGAAGGGGCTCGTCTGCGCCGATCGTGTCGCCAACGGCCTTGAGCCACCGGGTGACTGTGCCCTCGGTGACTGACTCGCCCAGTGCGGGAAGGAGCACGTCAGTGGCGTCGCTTACGCTTGCCACTGGCTGTGTAGCGGGCGCGGCGGCTACAGGCTCGGGTGCAGCCACAGGCTCGGCTGCCGCAGGAGCCACGACCACGGGCTCGGGCTCGGGCACCGATTCCAAGGGAACGGTCTCCACGGGAGCATCGGCCACAGCATCGTCGGCCACAGCATCGTCGGCCACAGCATCGGCCACAGCATCGGCCACAGCATCGTCGGCCACAGCATCGTCGGCCACAGCATCGGCCACAGCATCGTCGGCCACAGCATCGGCCACAGCATCGGCCACAGCATCGGCCACAGCATCGTCGGCCACGGGAGCGGGTGCAACCGCACCAGCCTCGGACGCCTCGCCGATGCGTGCGACCACCGTGCCGACGTCGACGGTCTCGTCTTCGCCGACCAGGATTTCAAGCAGAACGCCGCCAGCGGGCGCGGGAATCTCGGTGTCTACCTTGTCGGTTGACACCTCAAGCAAGGGCTCGTCGACTGCGATCGTGTCGCCAACGGCCTTGAGCCACCGGGTGACGGTGCCTTCGGTGACGGACTCGCCCAGTGCGGGAAGCGTGACATCGGTGCTCATGCTGTGTGTCTCCTCGAGGCCTATTCGTGCGCGTGAAGCGGCTTGCCCGCGAGGGCCAGGTGGGCCTCGCCAAGCGATTCGTTCTGGGTGGGGTGGGCGTGGATGAGTGGCGCGACGTCTTCGGGGTGCGCCTCCCAGCTGACGATGAGTTGCGCCTCACCGATTTGCTCGCCGATGCGCGAGCCAATCATGTGTATGCCGACGACGGGCCCGTCCTTGACACGTACCAACTTGATGAAGCCCGCGGTACCCAGAATTTGGCTCTTGCCATTGCCACCAAGGTTGTATTCGAGTGCGACGACGGCATCGTCGCCGTAAATCTCCCTTGCCTTGGCCTCGGTGACGCCAACCGACGCCAGTTCTGGCTCGCAATACGTGACACGAGGGATGTTCGATTCCACGATCAGCGCGGGAGTGAGTCCCGCGATCTGCTCAGCGACAAAGATGCCTTGCTGGAAGCCGCGGTGCGCCAACTGCAGGCCGGGAACGATGTCGCCCACCGCGTAGATGTTCGCAATGCCGGTGTGGAGGCGCTCGTCGGTGAGCACGAAGCCCCTATCAATCCGAACGCCCTGCTCCTCGTAGCCCAGGCCCGAGGTGCGCGGCCCGCGGCCAACGGCCACGAGCAGGACCTCGGCGGCAAGCGTCGTGCCGTCTTCGAGCGTCACGGTGACGCCCTCGTCGTTTTGAGTGACGCCCGAGAAGCGCACGCCAAGAGTGAAGTCAATGCCTCGCTTGCGGAACGCGCGCTCAAGGCCCTTGCTCAGCGCCTCGTCCTCGTTTGGAGCGAGGTGGGGGAGCGCCTCGACCACGGTGACCTTGGTGCCGAAGGATGTCCACACGGAAGCGAATTCGACGCCGATGACGCCGCCGCCTAGCACGATTGCCGTCTGCGGTACCCAGTCCATCTCGAGAGCCTGGTCGGACGTGATGACCCTGCCGCCGATCTCGAGGCCGGGGAGGCTGCGGGCATAAGAACCCGTGCCGAGCACGATGTTCTTGCCGGTGTACCTGACGCCGCGCACCTCGATGGCGTCGGGGCCCACGAGCGTGCCGTGGCCCTCGATCATCGTGACCTTGCGGGACTTCACGAGGCCCTGGAGGCCCTTATACAAGCGGTCGACCACACCCTGCTTGTATGCGTTGACGGCCGGCATATCGATGCCATTGAACTCCGTCAGCACCCCAATGGAGGAGCCGTGGCGAGCCTCGTCGGCGACTTCCGCCGCGTGAAGGAGGGCCTTGGTAGGTATACAGCCGTTGTGGAGGCATGTGCCTCCGACCTTGGACTCTTCGACGAGTCCAACGGTCATACCAAGTTGCGAGGCGCGCAGGGCGGCGGCATAACCACCGGAGCCTCCGCCGAGGATGAGGACATCAAACGAGCTAGGGGTTGACTCGGTCACGGCAGTTGATTCTCCTTGTGAGGAAGCAGTGAACTCCCATCTTGCCATTTGTCGCGGTGGGAGCGAACCGCACGGCGCATGGTTACCCTAAGAGACATGAGTTTCTTCGGACGCATTTTTGGTCGAGGCGCGTCGCCTAGCGCGCCAACGGGCACGTCATCGCGCGAGGCGCAGTCGGCGACGATGCAGCACTTCCGCGCTTTTCTCGTCGGCAAGGAGGGTTGCGAGGCGTTCATTGAGCCCGCGACGCGCGTGACACAGACGACGCTCGTCGTGGTCGCAGGCACGGGCGAGTGGACGCGTCGCAAGGTTCCCGACGCTCCGGCGGCGCGCAAGGTGGGCAAGGACCTCGGCGTTCCCGTCTTTGACGTCAACCTGTCGGGATACCCGTCGCGCATGCGCGAATGGAACGAGAAGCACCGCCAGATTTAGGCGAACGCCAAGCGTTCGCCCTGCGGTCATCGTGCGCAATGACGCGTTTGCCGTGCGCTCGTAGGCGTTTGCCTTTTAGGCGTTTGCCCTGCGCTCGAGGAACTCGAAGAGCGTGCGCACCGCGGCGCCAGTGCCTCCGTGGGTCGTGTAGCCGTACGCCGATCCCTCGTTGAAGGCAGGGCGCGCGATGTCCAAGTGAGCCCAATTGGCGTCGCCGACGAACTGCTGCAGGAACTTGCCAGCCGAGAGCATTCCCGCCTGGCCTCCCGGGTCGCCCACGTTCTTGAAGTCGCCCACCTTGGACACGACCATGTCCCTGATGTAGGAGCGCAGCGGCATCGGCCACATGTCCTCGTCGATCGCATCGGCCGCGGCCACCACCTCGGTGCGCACCGTTTCGGTGCCCATGACACCAGACGTGCGGGGGCCGAGGGCGACTCCTTGGGCCCCGGTGAGGGTCGCGATGTCGAGCACGACGTCGGGGTTCTCCTCGATGGCCCGCACCAGTCCGTCGGCCAGCACCAAGCGGCCCTCCGCGTCGGTGTTGAGAACCTCGACGGTCTTGCCGCCGTACATGCGAATCACGTCGGAGGGGCGCTGAGCCGTGCCGGACGGCATGTTCTCGGCCAGGCACAGCCAACCGGTGACCGCCACGGGCAGGTTGGCGCGAGCGGCGGCAACCACCGTGTGCATGACGGCGGCTGCGCCCGACATGTCGGACTTCATGGTCTCCATCGACTTCGGCGGCTTGAGCGAGATGCCTCCCGAGTCGAACGTAATTCCCTTGCCGACGAGGGCGACGGTCTGCGTCGCTTCCTTGGGAGCCCATGCGATGCGCACCAGGCGGGGCAAACGCGCCGAACCCATGCCCACGGCGAGGATCCCGCCAAAGCCCTGGTCGGCGAGCTGCTGCGGATCCCACACCTGAACGTCACAGCCTTGCTGCTTGCCGTAGCCCTGGGCGATGTCGGCGAACGCTCCTGGGAAGAGATCGAGCGGGGGAGTGTTGATGAGATCCCTGGTGCCCGCGACTGCGCCTGCGATGACCTTGGAGCGCTCAATCGTGGCGACGGATGCCCCCGCGATCAGCCAGTCGGTGAAGATCTGCTCCTCTTCGCCTTCGGCGTCCGACTTGTAGTCGGTGAACACGTACGAACCCAGCAAGGACCCTTCGGCGATGGCCGACAGGGCGCGGTCGCTCTCACCTGGCAGCGCGACGACGACGGTGCCTGGCTTCTTCCCGCACGAACGTGCGGCCGCACCGGCGGCGAAGCGTAGGTCGCCTTCGCTGCCATCCCCAAGCCCGACGAGAACGACGCGCCGCGCCGCAGTGGGGCCGCCGGGGAGCACCGTGACCGAGCCGAGCTTTCCGCTCGCCTCGAGGGCCACCGCCGTTTCCGTGAGCGCCGCGCGGGTCTGTTCGTCGAGCTGGGCGTGTGCCGCGACG
>JBBRWX010000052.1:0-17354 GCA_038248935.1 Actinomycetales bacterium | reverse complement strand
TCTCTCGACGTGCACCCATCGACAACGTTTCACCCATCTACCAAGCACACCGCAGCACCCACACGATGGCCAGCATTTCGCGAGCATTTACCAAATGAGGCACGCACCCCATTTCGCGAGCACTTTAGATGAGTCTCGTCGTGGGGTATAGGCCCCACGCTGCACCGGCTACACTGAAGGCGGCCTTTAGGCCACCACCGTCAAGGGCGACCCCCATTCTCAAGCGGCTTAGCCGCGTGCGAGGTCATTCCCCGACGCAGCCAGCACTCGAATGAGGGGCGCGTCCGCGAGAGGCATTTCGCCGCGATCGAGGGGGAAAGATGGCACTCACCGCCATTCCGACTGACCAACTAGCCGCCGCGCTTCGCGAGGGCGAAGAGGCCTCCGGGAGTGAACTCTTCAATCTTGCTACGTCCAGAGATGCCAAGATCAGGGAGAGCCTGGCGGCCCGGCCCGATGCTCCGCTCAGCGTGCTGATTCTCCTCGCTCAGGACTCCAAGTCGAACGTGCGGAAGGCGCTCGCGGCGAACCCCGCTGTCGGCATCGCGGCATCGGTGTTGTCGATTCTCGCGGCAGACAAGGACACGGATGTCGTCCTTGCGCTCGTCGAGAACGCCGCCACGCCAGTGGCTACCGTGCGAGCACTTCTCGACCACGGCAAGAAGAACGTGCGCAAGGCTGCACAGTCGCGACTTCTCGACGTGTCACCAGCCTGATCTGTTTTGCCGCGCACGCGTCGTTTCGCGTGGGCCGCTGTTCCGCGAGGTAATTTCGCCCGCGGCCTACGCTGAGACGCGTGTGCCGGGCGTCAGGACTCGCCCAGTTCGGCCTTGGTGGGTGGGTTCGCTCCCGATCGGGAGACAGTGATCCCCGCGATGCGCGCACAACGATCAAGAATCACTGTGACCCGTTGCAGGTCGATCGCCCTCAGCGCATCCCTGCGGTCGCCGCCTAGCAAGTCCGCCGACCACAGCCCGTCGATAAGTCCAGACATGAATGAATCCCCGGCTCCCACCGTGTCAGCGACCACGACGCTGACGGGCGACACCGACACCAACCCCGCCTCACATGCGGCGAGCGCGCCTTCGGATCCGAGCGTGACCACCACGAGCGCGGGCCCCAGCGCAAGCCAGCGCTGAGCGGCATCTGAGGGGCTTTCCGCGGGAAACAGCCACTCAAGGTCTTCGTCAGACACCTTGACGACGTCCGCAAGCGCGACCAGTCGTTCGATGGTCGCTTCAGCCTGTCCGCGATCGCCCATGAGGGACGGCCTGCAGTTGGGGTCGTAGGTGACGGTCGCTCGCTGCTTGGCGCCCGCAATGAGGCGCTCGACGGTGCTCGCTCCCGGCTCCAGGACCGCCGCAATCGAGCCAGTATGGACGACGACAGGCTCCGGACTCGTTGCCGGCTCTTCAGGGAGTGCCCACTCCAGGTCAAAGTCGTACGTGGCAACGCCCTGAGGGTCGAGAATCGCGGTCGCGACCGACGTGCGTGGCGCCGCGCTCGTCCGCGCGATTGTTGCGCCTGAAGACTCGACATGGGAGCGTACGAGTGTGCCGTATGCGTCCTCGCCAAGGCTCGTGAGCAGTTCAACGCTTCTGCCAAGACGCGCCAGCCCAAACGCGACGTTCGCGGGCGATCCCCCTGGGTGGGCCGTCTGCGAGCCGTCGGGCTTGCGTACGACGTCGACGAGCGCCTCGCCGATGACGAGCGCGTGCTCAGGCATCGGTACCGCCTGTGGCCGCTTCAATGGTCTGCTGCGCGCCGTCGAGCAGTTCCTCGCAGCGCTTCGCGAGGGCTTCGCCACGCTCCCATAGGGCCATCGACTCGTCGAGAGTCGCAGCACCCGCCTCGAGGTTGCCCACGATGGCAATCAGTTCATCGCGGGACTGCTCGTAGGACAGTCCGGCGACCGGATCAGGCTTTTTCATCACTTTCCCACGGTATCGCGTCATAGAACCGGTTGCCACTCCTCTCATAGGGCACAACGCGGCCGATATGTCCCTTGACCGTGGGCGCCGATGTTCACAACGAGGTGAAACATGTTGAATGACTCCCGACCAGGAGCGCAAGCTTCGCTCGACCCAAGCCTGTCCGACAACGACCTGGCTCAGTTGGCACGGTCCGACGAGGCCAAGGTGCGCGCAGGCGCCGCCGCGCATCCGAATACTCCGCTGACCATGATCCTGAAGCTGGCCGTCGACGAGGCAGCCTCGGTGCGAGCGGGTGTTGCCCGCAACCGCAGGAGCGACATCCCAGAGGAGGTCTTCCGGGAACTCGCCAACGACAAGGCGCCCGATGTGGTCTTCGCCTTGATCGCCAACGACGCGGTGCCCGACTCTGTCATCGCGCGCGTGATGCGCGGCAAACACAAGGACGCGATCGGCCCCGCAAAGGCAAGGCTCGCCAAGAGCGGCGGCAGGGGTGGACTGCTGGGTGCGCTTCGGATGTAGGTCTTCGCGCGTCGCTTATGAGGGCGCGGAGACGGACGTGACGTCCGCATCGAGATTGCCGTGTGCCAACCGGATCGAGACGTGCCCGCCAACGGTGACGTCATCGTGGCCGCGAACGATCTTTCCCGTGTCCGCGCGCACAACGGCGTAGCCGCGCTCAAGGGTGGATTGGGGACTCAAGGCGTTGAGCGCCGCCACGGATGCCGCGGTCTCGGAGCGCGCTCGCAAGACGGCGGACGACACCGCAGCCCGCAAGGCTGACATGGCGATCGCCACCGCTTCCCTATGCGGCGCGAGCAGCCGGACCGGTTGAGCCAGCACGGGCCTTGAGCGCAAGTCGGCGATGCGCTCGCGCTCGCGACCGAGTCGCGAGTTGAGCGCGCCGAACATCAAGGCGCGCGCGCCCCCAAGCCTGTCTCGCTCAAGAGCGGCATCTGGGACGACGCGCTTTCCGGCATCGGTGGGGGTCGACGCGCGATAGTCCGCCACCAGGTCGAGCAGGGGAGAATCCAGTTCGTGGCCGATCGCGCTCACGAGGGGCGTGATGATGGCCGCCGCGGCGCGCACCAGAGACTCGTCGCTGAAGGCGAGCAGGTCCTCGAGCGAACCGCCACCCCTCGCGACGACGATCACGTCGACATCGTCGATGGCGTCGAGTTCTCGCATCGCCTTCACCACCTCGGAAACGGCGCGTGGGCCCTGGACCGTGACCCTCCGGATCTCGAACCGCGCCGCGGGCCATCGCAAAAGGGCGTTGGTCACCACGTCGTGCTCGGCATCACCCTGGGTCGCAACAACGAGCCCGATCAGGCGCGGGATCACGGGGAGAGCGACCTTGCGATCCGGGGAGAACAGACCCTCCGCGCCAAGCGCGGCCCTGAGAGCCTCGATGCGGGCCAACAGGTCGCCCAGGCCCACCGCGCGCGCCTCATCCGCGACCATCTGGAGGTCGCCGCTCCTGGTCCACCACTGCGGCTGCGCGTGGAGGACCACCCTGGCACCGTCGTCCAGAGGGATCCCCATCGCCTCGGCCTGCGCCCACGGGATGGTCGCCTTAAGGGACATGTTCTCATCGGTGTCCCGCAACGTCAGGAACACCAAGTGCTTCCACCTCTTGACGTTGAGCACCTGGCCCTCGACCCACACGGGGCTCATGCGAGACACGTACTCGCCGATCTTGGGGCTCAGGTGGCGCACGGGCCACGGGCGCTCGGGCGTGGTCTCCGCGGCGGTGCGAGGAAGCGAGGCCGACGCCCCTGGAAGCTCAGTGCCCGAAAGCGTGGCGTCGGGAAGCGTGGCGCGTTCTCGCTTGTTATCAGGGTCGGTCACCCGCTCAGCCTGCCACGTAGGATGGAATTCATGTCGTCCCCCACCTCAAAGCGCGTGCTTCTCGCTGCGCCCCGCGGCTATTGCGCCGGCGTCGATCGAGCAGTCATCGCTGTCGAGAAGGCTCTGGAGCTGCACGGCGCACCCATCTACGTGCGCAAGGAAATCGTCCACAACAAGTACGTGGTCGAGACCCTCACCGAGCGGGGTGCGATCTTCGTGTCCGAAACCGACGAAGTGCCCGAGGGCGCCCGCGTGGTGTTTTCCGCCCACGGCGTCTCACCTGCGGTGCGCGACGCGGCCGACGCTCGGCAGCTCATCAGCATCGACGCGACGTGCCCCCTCGTCACCAAGGTGCACAAGGAGGCCGTGCGCTTCGCTCGCGAGAACCAGACCATCCTGCTGATTGGCCACACGGGTCACGAGGAGGTCGAGGGAACTGCGGGCGAGGCCCCAGAGCACACCATCATCGTGAATTCGCCAGAAGACGTCGCTGGGCTTGTGGTCGACGATCCCGACAATGTCGTCTGGCTGTCGCAGACCACGCTGTCAGTTGACGAGACGATGGAGACGGTGCGCCGGTTGCGCGAGCGCTTCCCGAACCTCCAGGACCCTCCGAGCGACGACATTTGCTACGCGACTCAGAATCGCCAGGTGGCGGTCAAGAAGATCGCCCCCAACGTGGAGCTGATGATCGTGGTGGGATCGGCGAACTCATCAAACTCGGTGCGTCTGGTCGAGGTGGCCCTCCAGTCGGGCGCCGATGCTTCGTATCGCATCGACCGGTCGCGCGAGATCGACGATGCTTGGTTCGACGGCGTCACCTCGGTGGGTGTCACGTCGGGTGCTTCCGTGCCTGAGATCTTGGTGCGCGACGTGCTCGACTACCTGGCCGCTCGCGGCTACGAAACTGTCGAAGAGGTGCGCACCGCGACAGAGGACCTGATGTTCTCGCTGCCTCGTGAAATCAGGGCGGACCTCAAGGCGCGCGAGGCATCGGCGTAGTCTCGCTTCGGTCTGCGGCCGCAGCCATCTAAGACCGGCGACCCACTCCACGGCTCACAGCCCGCTTCACCTAGGGCATGAGCCCGAACGACGAGGCCGCCTCGCTTCTTTCGGGGCATTCGGACAACCGGGACTGCCGTAAATGCAGCCCCGGCGGCGGTGAACTCGTGATCTTTGCAGATGTGGGCCGCGGTCGCAGGATGCTCAATTCTGCGTTGCCCACCGCTGGTTCCGGCACTACCCATGGTTCCGGCACTGCCCGTGGCTCCAGCACTACCTGTGGTTCCCTACGCGCTGGTCGTCGACGAGCACCGCCACGGTGCGCGCCGGCACAGTCACGGTCCCTGTCGCACGGTCCCACGTCGTAAGCCGGACGACGTCGTCGCTGCCCTCGGCCTGGACTTCGGACAGCGCATACCGCGCCCCCGCCAGACCATCGACCGCGATCGACACGTCCTCGTCTGAGGCGTTGATGAGCACGAGGACGCCGTCGAGCCGGCGGTCAACGTCGCGGCCGACGGTGTCGTCGATCCGCATGACGATGACTCCTGGGACGGCGTCGGGCCCACCATTCGGGAACGAGACCTTCTGCTCGATGAGCGCGGCGGAGCCTAGCCGGAACAGGTCCGTTGATGACCTGAGCCGCAGAAGATCCTTCGCTGCCGCATTTGCCTGCTCGATGTCAGACGGTGTCGGGACGAGCGAGGGGTCGGCAAGCAACGGCTGCTGGTACGGCCACTTCGCCTCGTTGTCCGCCGCCTGCGGAAGGCCGCGGGCGAAGCCATTGGTCTGACCGCTGAAGTCGAGCACGTTGAACCAGTCGCCGGAGTTGTAAGAGTTGCGGTCTAGCGACTTGCTGCGGAGCATGTCGGCCCCCGCGTGCCAGAATGACGGGGTCTGGGACAGCGCCGTCGTTGACAGCGAGATGGTGTTCATCCGCACGCGATCGGCCATCGAGGTGCTTTGCGGCAACTTGAGGGTCAGTGCATCGAAGATCGTCTCGTTGTCGTGTGCGTCGACGTAGGTGATGACCTCCTCCGGTGAGCTCGCGTAGCCCGCTGGCTGGCCGTTGTAGTCGATCTGCGCACCGGTGCGCACGGAGCCGTCGGAGGTCTCGAACGAGAAGTCCCGCAGGTTGCCCGCCATGCCGAGCTTCACCAGGTCCTCGTCGTGCTGGAGAGTACCGAGTTGCTGCGCACTGTCACCGTTGACGGCTGCCCCGTTGGCGTCGGTATAGGCGCCGGAGCCAAAGCCTTGGATTCGCGGATCCGCGTCGAACGGCCCGCCGCCGCGGACGGCGTCACGGAGCCTGTCGCTGAAGGTACCGATCCCTGTGCCGCCGAGCTGGCCCTGGGTCGCCTGCGTGAAGAGAGCGTTGTTCGCCACCTCGCCGAAGTTCCAGCCCTCACCGTACAGGTAGACCTTCTTCCCGTCGACGCCATCGTGGCGCACGGTCAGCGCGTCGAGCGCGTCCCGCACGGCCTGCATCGACTCGACGCTGTGGTGGCCCATGAGGTCGAAGCGGAAGCCGTCGACCTTGTACTCCTTCGCCCAGGTGACCACGGAGTCGACCATCATCTGCTGGGCCATCGCGTGCTCGGTTGCGACGTTCTGGCAGCACGTGGATGTCTCAACCCCGCCGACGGCGTTGAGCCGGTGGTAGTAGCCAGGCACGACACGGTCGAGGATCGACTGGTCGTCCTGGCCGCTCGCTGCGGTGTGGTTGAACACCTGGTCGAGAACGACCTGCAGCCCGTCAGAGTGCAGCGCGCCGACCATGGTGCGGAACTCGATGGTGCGAGAGGCGCCATCGGGGTGCACGGCGTACGAACCCTCCGGCGTGGTCCAGTGCAGGGGGTCGTAGCCCCAGTTGTAGCCGTCGGCATCGGCGATCTGCTGAATGCAGGCCTGCTGCTCGGTCGAGTCCGGCGCGAACGATGCCAGGTTGCACGGGGGTGTGGCCTGGGCGGTGCGATCCTCCTCGATCGACGCGATGTCGAACGTGGGCAGCAGGTGCACGGTCGTCAGGCCGGCGTCGGCGAGCTCACGCAGGTGCGTGCGCCCGTCGCTCTGAGGTCGGGCGAACGCGAGGTAGGTGCCGCGCAGGGCGGGCGGTACCGTCTGGTCGCTGATCGAGAAGTCCCGCACGTGCAGCTCGTAGATGGTCTGGTCAACCGGGTCGACGACGGGCTGCTTCGTGACGCGCCACTGCCGTGGTGCCAGGCGTGGGTCGTCCAGGTCGATGAGCACCGAGTGGGTCGAGTTCATCGTGAGGGCGACGGAGGCAGGGTCGGTCACCCGGTTGACGACGACGGCGTCCGTGCTGGGCGCGTAGACAGTGACCTCGTAGAGGTAGGCGGCGTCCTTCCACGACTTCGATCCGTCGACGTTCCACGTGCCGTCCGTGTTCCTGGTCATGGCGACCCGCTGGGGAGCGACCGAGGTGTCGGCGCCCTCCCAGAGCAGCAGGTTCACGTTCTGTGCCGTGGGGGCCCAGACTGCGAGCGTCGGTCGCCCCTTGCGCCAGGTCGCACCCATCGTGCGAGCGGTGGCATCCGCGGCGTACAGGTCGTCGAGCGCGCCGGGAATCTGCACCCCCGTGGCGGCGCTCAGTGCGTCGCCGGCCGCCTGGGTGACGAGGAGTTCGCCGGTGAGCCACTGCTCAATGTCGGCTGTGGTGGCATCCAGGTGCAGAGCCACGTACCCGGAGAGCGCGGGGAACCGGGCCAGCTGTGCGGCGGTGAGCCCGGCGGGATCATAGGTCAGCGCGACCTGCTCCCCGCCCGAGACGGCTCCGTCGACGACCCCCAGAGAGGAGTCGGGCGCGTGGTGCAGCGCCCAGGTGAGGCCGGAAGGGTCAGCACCGGCAGGGATGAGGCTCGCCGGCCAGGCGAGTGTCTCCGCGTCAATCCACTGCGCTTGCCAGGTCCCGAGACCCGCGAGCGGCGGGTCGGTGACCTCGATGGTCAGCAGGTGCGTCGCGATGTCGTAGCTGAACGTCACGGGCTTTCCGCCTGGTGCGGTGAACGGGATGTTCGCGCCTCCCAGGACTCCGCCCGCTCCGTAGTTTTCGTTCCATGACCGCCCGTGGGCGACCTTCACCTCGTAGGAGCCCGCGGGAATCGTCGCGGTGAACGTGGCGATGCCGTCACCGTTCAGGTCGAGCAGGACGGTGGCCAGGCAGGACGGGTCCCAGTCGCCCGCGCAACCGACCTCACTCTGGTAGCTGCCTGGAAGAGTGAGCAGTGGCCCCTGCGCGCTCGACGTGAAGGCGTGGCTCACCTCGTCGAAGACGAAGGTCACGTCGGCGGGTGCGGCGAGCGAGAACGTGGCGTTCGCTCCACCGGGTGCCCCACCCAAGCCGTAGTTGACGTCCCACGTGCCGCCGACGGCGATCTTGTACTCGAAGTCGCCAGCGCTGACAGGGAAGGTCCCTGCGTAGAGCCCGTTGCCGCGATACGTGAGCGTGGTGGTGGCGCAGGCAGGGTCCCAGTCGCCGGGGCAACCGGCCTCGCTCTGGTAGCTGCCTGGAGCGCTCACCAGGAGGTTGCCGAGCTCGTCAGGCGGTGGCTCCACCGCGACAGCGCCGTCGACGGCGAAGCCGACCGAGCCGTAGGTCGATGCGGCCGCGTGGGCGCCCGAGGCGTCCGTGGTCACCGCGCGGTACTCGACGAGCGTGCCGTCTGCCAGGCCCGTGACATCGGCGAAGACCCGCGGGCTGGTGCTCTCCGCAGTGCCGAGAGGCATCCAGTCGGTGCCGCCGACGGCCCGGTAGGCGAAGGAGGTCTCTTGCCAGACGTCCGGCGTGGTGGCGGAGACCGGGGTTGACCCGGTGAGTGCCGCACCCGGGGTTGGGAGTGCCAGCGACAGGTCGAGCGGGGCCGCGGGGGCGACCGCCCCGTTGGCCACCAGGACCAGCGCGGACAGCGCGGGCACGGTGAGCGAGACCACGCCGGCGGAGTCGGCGCTGACCGCGACGCCGCCGCCGTACAGCGGGGTGAACGTCGCTCCAGGGGTCAGCGAGGTGACGGTGACCGCCGCGGGGGCGGTCGCGTTGTTCAGCGCGACGAGGTGCTCGATCTTGTCGGCAGGTAGCACGCGGGAGAACGCGTACACGGAGTCGGCGCCGGAGACCGGACGCTCGATCTGCGCGCCGTCGACGAGTGCGGGGGTCGACGCCCGAAGGGCGGCGAGGTCGGCAATGTGCTGGTAGAGCGGCGCGGTCGCGTCGAACCTGTCCTGCGAGCCGGCCAGCTCACCACTGAGCAGTTGCTGGTTCGCGTATTCGTCGACCTGGGTGGCGAACATGTCTTGGCGGGCGTCCTTGTCCGTCCCGCCGAGCGAGCCGTCGCCCTCGAAGCCCTGCTCGTCGCCGTAGTACACGACCGGCTGGCCGCGCGAGAGGAACATCAGGCTGTGCGCCAGCTCGGAGCGGGCGAGGCCGTCGGCGTCGTCACGCAGCAGGTGGCCCACCCGGCCCATGTCGTGGTTGCCGAGGAAGGTGGGCAGGGCCGTCGCGCTGGAGTGACCGGTCGTGTACCAGTCGTCGGAGGCGTACAGGGTGGAGAGCACGTCGGGGTTAAAACCGCGGGCGAAGGTGGTCGCTGCCGACTGGAAGGAGAAGTCGAGGACCGAGCTCATGTCGGAGTCGCGCACGTAAGGCGCTGTCTTGGTCGCGTCGGCGTCGTACACCTCGCCGAACATGAAGAAGTCGTCGTTGCCGATGCTGGCAGCGTGCGCCTTGACGGCCGTCGTGAACGTCTGCCAGAACTCGAAGTTCACGTGCTTGGCCGTGTCGATCCGGAAGCCGTCGATGCCCAGGTCGACCCAGGTGTCGTAGACGTCCACGAAGCCCTGGACGACGGCGGGGTCCTCGGTCATCAGGTCATCCAGGCCGGAAAAGTCGCCGTAGGTGGTCGACTCGCCGCTGTAGGTCGAGTTCCCGCGGTTGTGGTACTTCGTCACGTCGTTGAGCCACGCGGGGACCTTGACGTTTGCCTCGGCGGGGTTGACGACGGGCACGTACGGGAACGATGTCGCGGCATTCAGAGCAGGGAAGGTGCTCGTGCCCGCGTAGTCGGCAGGGTCGAACGCCGCCCCGCCCGCATCGGTGTACGGCCGTGTGGCCTGATCGACGTAGTCGTAGGCGCCACCCGTGTAGTCGATGACGTCAGCGGTGTGGTTGGTGATGATGTCGAAGTAGACGTTGATGCCGCGGGCGTGGGCGTCCGCGATGAGGGCCTCGAGTTCGGCGTTGGTCCCCAGGTGAGGGTCGATCTGGGTGAAATCGGTGATCCAGTACCCGTGGTACCCGGCGGAGGCGTCGGCCCCTGTGCCTTGCACCGGCTTGTTGACGAAGGACGGCGTGAGCCAGATCGCCGTCGTCCCTAGTCCTTCGATGTAGTCGAGCTTGCTGCGCAGCCCGGCCAGGTCGCCGCCGTGATAGAAGCCCTTGTCGGTCGGGTCCAGGCCGGTGACGAGGCGGTCACCCGTGAGTCCGCCAGCGTCATTGGTCGGGTCGCCATTCGCGAAGCGGTCCGTCATGACGAAGTAGAACTGCTGCCCGTCGCCCGCCTTGCGTACCGGGGGAGTGACGAGGGTGTCGTCGGCTGCGGTGTAGCCACCGGTGAGGGCCACGGGCGCGACGCCGATGAGGTGCGTGGCGTCGTCGTAGGTGAAGCGCAGCAACGTGTCCCCTGCGATCGTCAGCGGGGCATTGTCGCCGCCCCCTGCCCGCCCCCACGTGACGTCCCAGGTGTCGTTCAGCGCGACCTTGTACTCCCAGCTTCCCGCAGGGACCAGAAACTCAGCGGCGTAACGACCGGCGGTGCCGGTCGACAGGAGCTCGGTGGCCGCGCAATCCGGTTGCCAGTCGCCAGGGCAGCCGAGCTCGCTCTGGAGGCTGCCGACGAGGGCGACGGTCGCTTCTGCGGCGCGGGCGGGCGCGGCGAGCGGGACAGCGAAGCCGAGGCCCACCATCAGCGCGACTCCGGATAGCAGAGCGGTAAGTGTGCGTGTGTGCTGAGGCATCGGGACTCCCTTGTCGCGATCCGCGGGCTGACCCGCCCGGTTTAAGGGAACCGTAGCCCCCCCTAGCGATTCGGTCAAAGGGAACAAATGGTGTTACGCAAGCGCTTGCATTTATGATGGAGAGGCAGGTACTCTTGTCCCTCGCCCCGCTCAGCAACCTTGTTTCGCGCCGCCCCAGCGAGCGCGTGGAGCGCCTCGCTGGAAGCGCTTGCACCTGACATGGTGGGAGGTCTGGGCCGGTGACGGGGATCTCGATGAGCCCACCGGAACGCTACGCATTGAGGCGCTCCGCGGGCACCGCTGCGACGGAGTGGGGCAGTTGAGCGATGCCACGCCCATCGGGGTCGCCTCAAGGCGGATGAGCCCGTAGCGCGCTAGTGGTCCGAGGCGGATTCTTCGTATGGCTCCGCATGAGCGCCGGGCTCGAACTCAGAGGCGGCGATCTGGCGAATGTCGAGGTGCACGGGCACCGACTCCTCGATCGTCGCGGTAATCTCCTGCATCTCACCGAACTTCCTAGCGCTCACCAGCACCCTTGACTCCATCGACGCGACGGTGGCGTTGTACGCCTTGCCTGCATTGTCGAGCGCCTTGCCAACGCGCGCGAGGTGCCCGCCCATCGTGATGAGCCGGTCGTAGAGCTCCTTGCCGGTGGCGAGCACCTGTTGAGCGTTCTTGGCGAGGGTGTCCTCCTTCCACGCGTGGGCGACGGTCCGCAGCATGGCGACAAGCGTGGTGGGGGTTGCGATCACGACGCGCTTCTCGAACGCGTACTCCTGGAGTGCGGGGTCTTGCTCGAGAGCCGATTGGTAGAAGGCTTCGGAGGGCACGAACATGACGACGAATTCCGGCGCCGAGGCGAACTGCTCCCAGTACTTCTTGCCCGAAAGGTCGTCGACGTGCTTCTTGACATGGCGCGCGTGAGCCAGGAGCCGCTCCGCACGCACCGTTTCGTCGTCCGTCTCAAACGCCTCGAGGAGGGCCGATAAAGCGACCTTGGAGTCCACCACGATCGTGCGGCCTCCCGCGAGCTTGACCGTCATGTCCGGGCGAAGGTTCCTGCCCTCGGCATCCTTGACGTTTTCTTGCTCCTCGAAGTCGACGTACTTGACCATCCCGGCAAGCTCGACCACGCGCCGTAGTTGCACCTCGCCCCAGCTGCCGCGCACATCCGACCGGCGCAGGGTGTTGATGAAGTCGGTCGTCTTTTTGTCGAGCTTCGCCGACGCCTCGAGCATCTGGCGTACCTGCTGGCCGAGAGCGGCCTGTCCCTCGGCGCGGCTCTTGTCCGCCTCCGTCGTCTGGCGCCTCACGTCGTCGAGGGCCTTGGCCATCGGCTCGACGAGCTGCTTCACCGACTCCTCGCGCCTGGCGAGTTGGGCATCGGCCGCTTGGCGCTCGCGAGCGAGGCGTTCCCCCGCGATCTGGAGGAACGACTCCTGGCTCTGCTTGAGGTTTTCCGCGCTGAGCGCCTGGAACTGCTGCTTGAGAGAGTCCTGATCGCCGCGCACCTGGGCCACATAGCGTTCATGGGCCGCGGTCAGATCGATCTCGCGGCGCGCGGCCGTCTCTTGAGCCTCCGCGACGCGTCGCTCAGACTCCGTCGCGCGTAAACGCTCGACGTCCGCCGCCGCGCGCGCCTGCGCGACGAGAGCATCGGCCGCCCGCACTGCCGACGCCGCGCGCAGTTTTCCGAAGAGAAATCCAATGACCAGACCAACAAAGATGCCTGCGATGGCAATGACTGCTTCCATGGTTACCACTGTGTCATGAGCGTCGGACAGGGACTAAGGGCACGCGGCCGAGCCCGCCGCACGTTTAGAGTGCGAAACGCGCCACAAAATTGCAGGCAGACACGAATCGATGCAAAGGCGTAACGTATTCGTTACATGATGTTTCCTAACATGGTTACATCACGTGGAAAATCCCCGTGACCCTTCGTGGCTGCCCGCAACCGCCGGACCCGGTGGACGTGTGGCGCCACGAGTGCAGAAAGGAGCCCGAGTATGAAGCTCGGCACATTTGGCAAGGGACTGGCTCTCGTAGCGACAGCGTCGCTCATTCTGGCCGCCTGCTCTTCTAAGAGCGACGGCCCGAACCCAACTACTGGCGCGACCGCTGGCGCCTCAATGAGCACCGCGATCATCAGCACGAACGGATCTGAGCCGGCCAACCCGCTCATCCCGTCGGCGACCAACGAGACCGGTGGCGGCAAGATCATCGACGCCATGTTTGCCGGCCTCGTTTATTACGACGGCGACGGCGCATCCCACAACGAGGTCGCCGACTCGATCACGACCGACGACTCTCAGACCTTTACCGTGAAGCTCAAGGACGGACAGACGTTCACCGACGGCACTCCCGTTCAGGCACACAACTTCGTGGACGCCTGGAACTGGTCAGCTGACCTCGCCAACGCCGACACGTCGCTCAACAGCTACTTCTTTGAGCCGATTGAGGGCTTCAGCTGGGACAACTCGGTCCCCGCGATGTCGGGCCTCAAGGTCGTTGACGACCTGACCTTCACGATCACGTTGGTCGCGCCGCAGGCAGACTTCCCGCTCTCGCTGGGTTACTCGGCCTTCTACCCGCTGCCCGACTCGTTCTTTGTTGACCCGGTCGCGTTTGGTAAGGCTCCTGTCGGTAACGGCATCTACATGCTCGCCGATCCCGCCAAGTGGCAGCACAACGTTCAGATTGAGCTCACGACCAACCCCACCTACAAGGGTGACCGTGTCGCGAAGAACGGCGGACTGAAGGTCGTCTTCTACGCCACACAGGAAGCGGCGTATGCCGACCTCCTTGCTGGCAACGTCGACGTCATCGATGGTGTCCCGAACTCCGCGTTCCAGACCTTCCAGGCTGACCTTGGCGACCGTGCTGTGAACCAGCCCGCCGCCATCTTCCAGTCCTTCACCCTCCCTGCGCGCCTCAAGCACTTCTCTGGTGAAGAGGGCAACCTCCGTCGCCAGGCGCTGTCGATGTCGATCAACCGTCAAGAGATCACGGATGTCATCTTCCAGGGCACCCGTACGCCGGCGAGCGACTTCACGTCGCCTGTCATCGACGGCTGGTCTGACAAGATCCCAGGTGCTGAGGTCCTGAAGTTCGATCCCGAGCAGGCAAAGAAGCTATGGGCAGAGGCTGACGCCATCAGCCCATGGGACGGCACGTTTAAGATCGGTTACAACGCCGACGGTGGCCACCAGGTCTGGGTCGACGCTGTGATCAACTCGATCAAGAACGCGCTTGGCATTGACGCCGAGGGCAACCCGTACCCGACCTTCGGTGAGTTCCGTACGGACATCAAGGACGAGGTCATCGATGGCGCGTTCCGCACCGGTTGGCAGGCGGACTACCCGTCGCTGTTCAACTTCCTCGGACCGATCTACGGAACGGGCGCTGGCTCGAACGATGGCGACTACTCGTCGACTGCGTTCGATGATCTGCTCAAGAAGGGCTCGTCTCAGACGGACACGAAGGAAGCGAACAAGACGTTCCAGCAGGCTCAGGAGATCCTCTTCAAGGACCTTCCAGCCATCCCGCTGTGGTACTCCAACGTGACCGGCGGATACTCCAAGGCAGTGGAAAACGTGGTGTTCGACTGGCACTCCGTGCCGCTGTACTACGAGATCACCAAGAAGTAATTGCGTAAACGGCCCGTCCCGCATATGTGGGACGGGCCGTTTCGCGTCCGTCGCAACGTGATTGCGCCGTTCGCGGGGCCAATAGAGGCGGGCCCCGACGAAAAGCATCCCCGCCATCGCACAGTAGAATCGGCTTTCAAATGCTCATGCCAACCGAGACGTACGGGGTACACCCATGCTGATGTACGTGGGGCGCCGCTTGCTGCAGGCCATCCCCGTGTTCTTCGGAACCACGTTCCTGATCTACTTCATGGTCTTCTCAATGCCTGGCGACCCTGTGATCGCACTGTTCGGCGACAAGACCCCAAACCCGGCTGTGCTGGCTCAAGTGACGGCCCAGTACAACCTGGATAAGCCGTTCTTCGTCCAGTACTTCCTCTACCTGGGGAACCTCTTCACCGGGAATCTGGGAGTGACGTTCTCCGGCCGAAACGTGAACGACATCCTGGCGAGTGCGTTGCCGGTGACGGTCAAGCTTGTTCTGATGGCCGTCGTCATCGAACTTCTTCTATCGATCACAATCGGCCTGATCTCGGGTCTGCGCAAGGGCCGCGTCATTGACCACTCCAATCTGGTGACGGCACTTGTGCTGAGCTCGGTCCCGCCCTTCGTTGCACTCTTTGTGGCCCAGTACTTCATCGGCATCAAGCTCGGTTGGGCGCCTGTGACTGTGGGCGCGAACACGACGTGGGGAGCGATGTTTCTCCCTGCTTTGGTCATCGCGCTCACGATTTACGTCACAGGTATGCGACTCATGCGCGGCTCGGTGATCGAGGCACAGTCGGCGGAGTATGTGCGCACCGCCGCCGCAAAGGGGCTGTCTCGCAAGCGGATCATTCCCGTGCACATCGCGCGCAACTCACTTATTCCGGTGGTGACCAACTCGGCGGCGAGCTTTGGCGCGCTGATCGCGGGCACCACGGTCACGGAGGGCATCTTCAATATCCCTGGCGTGGGTTATGTTCTCTTCTCAGCGATTCGCTTGGGGGAGAACGCCACGGTCGTGTCGTTCGTGACCATTTTGACGATTCTTTACGTCGTCGTGAACATTCTGGTGGACCTGCTCTACGCGGTCCTCGACCCAAGGATTCGGTATGTCTGACCGCCACGTTGAGCACTTCGTCGCGCCTGTCGATCCGGCGGATGCCATTGAAGTCGACAGTGTCAGTTTGGGGGACAGGCGTTCCAACCTGTGGATTGATGCGTGGCGCGACCTGCGCCGCAGGCCGCTGTTCTACATCTCGACCGCCATCGTCCTCCTTGTCACCACTGTCGCGCTGTTCCCCTCTTTGTTTACGGACGTTTCGCCAACCTTGAACTGCCAACTGGGTGACTCCAACGGGGGTCCCGCAGCGGGTCACCCGCTTGGCTTCACTCTTCAGGGTTGCGACGTCTACTCGCGCATCATTAATGGAGCAAGCACCTCGCTGTCGGTAGGAGTCTTCGTCATCCTCATCACGGCGACGATCGGGATTCCCATGGGTGCCATCGCCGCGTACTACGGCGGATGGATCGACGCTCTGTTGTCGCGCATCGGCGATATCTTCTTTGCGATCCCCTACTTCCTTGCCGCCGTCGTCGTCATGTCTGTGCTGTCCGCTCACCGCAACGTGTTCGTGATCGCCTTCGCGATCGCGGGATTCGCGTGGGCATCGCTGGCCCGCATTCTGAGGGCGGAGGTGCTTCAGGTCAAGAACCTGGAGTACGTCATGGCTTCGGAGGCTGTGGGGCGGTCGAAGTTCTCTACCCTGTTGCGGCATGTGTTGCCCAACTCGTTGACGCCCGTCATCGTGTATCTCACGATCGCGCTTGGCGGTGCGATCACGGCGGAGGCGACGCTGTCGTTCCTCGGGATCGGGCTCCCAAGCTCGATCATGTCGTGGGGCGGCGACATCTCCCGAGCGCAGACCTCGCTCAGGATTGCCCCGATGGCACTGTTCTGGCCGTCCCTCGCCCTCACGATCACTGTTCTCGCCTTCATCATGCTTGGTGAGCTCATACGCGACGCGCTCGACCCGAAGGCGAGGGCTCATCGATGAGCAAGGACAACATGGTGGAGATCCTTTCCCCAACCCACACCTCGGTTGACCCCAATGCGCCTCTGGTTCGCGTCGAGGACCTCGAGGTGACCTTCGTGACCGGCACAGGCGACGTCCAGGCCCTTCGGGGCGTGTCGTTCGACATCTACCCTGGCGAGACCGTCGCGATCGTGGGCGAGTCGGGATCGGGCAAGTCGACCACGGCGACCGCGCTGATCAAGTTGCTTGCCGAAAACGGCGGTATCACGGCTGGCAAGATCTTTGTCGACGGAAACGACATCACGGACTACAGCGAGCGCCAGATGGAAGCCATCCGTGGCAAGGTCATCGGCTACGTTCCTCAGGACCCGATGTCCAACCTGAACCCCGTGTGGTCGATCGGTTTCCAGGTTCGCGAGGCCATTAGCGCCAATGGCGTGGCCACGGGTCGCGAGGCCATCGAGGCCAAGGCAATTGAGGTGCTCGAGCAGGCGGGACTTTCCGACGCCACCCGGCGCATGAAGCAATTCCCACA
This sequence comes from Actinomycetales bacterium, assembly GCA_038248935.1. Taxonomy (GTDB): domain Bacteria; phylum Actinomycetota; class Actinomycetes; order Actinomycetales; family Demequinaceae; genus Demequina. The sequence continues at coordinate 340 of JBBRWX010000052.1, read as the reverse complement.
CCAGTTCTCAGGCGGGATGCGCCAGCGCGTGCTGATCGGCATCGGGTTGGGCGCGGAGCCGCGCTTGCTGATCGCGGACGAACCTACCTCTGCCCTCGACGTGACGATTCAGAAGGTCATCCTTGACCACCTGGAGTCGCTCACTCGAGATCGCAGCACGGCGCTACTGCTCATCACCCACGATCTTGGCCTCGCGGCGGAACGCGCATCGACGCTCATCGTGATGCATGAGGGAAAGATCGTCGAGGCAGGGTCGAGCCTGGAGATACTCCAGCACCCGCAACACCCATACACGAAGCGGCTCATCGCCGCGGCGCCCTCGCTCGCTTCGCGCCGCATC
>JBBRWX010000051.1:0-17418 GCA_038248935.1 Actinomycetales bacterium | reverse complement strand
CCTGTACGTCGGGTCCTCATGGGTGGTCGCGTGTGAGTCTTCGAAGCATCCGCCCTGGTCGATCGCGATGTCGACCAGCACGGAGCCCGGCTTCATGGAGGCAACAAGCTCGTGGCTCACCACGTGGGGCGCGCGGGCGCCCGCCACGAGAACGGCGCCGATGACAATGTCCGCCTCGAGGCATGTCACCTCGATCTCATGAGCGCTCGACGCGACGGTCTTGATCGAGCCGCCGTGCAGGGCGTCGAGCTGACGCAAGCGCGAGATCGAGGTGTCAAGCACGGTGACGTCGCAACCCATGCCGACCGCCTGGGAAATCGCCCCCGTGCCCGAGACGCCCGCGCCGATGACGGCCACCTTCGCGGGCCGCACCCCAGGCACGCCCGACGCGAGCACCCCGCGGCCACCCTGGCTGGACATGAGGTGATACGCGCCAACGAGCGTCGCCATGCGCCCGGCGACCTCCGACATCGGGGCTAGCAAGGGCAGCGAGTCGTCCGCGAGTTGCACGGTCTCGTAGGCGATCGAGGTGCAACGCGAGTCGATGAGTGCCCGAGTCAGGGGCTCGTTCGCGGCCAGGTGGAGGAACGTGAACAGCGTGAGGTCGGGGCGCAAGTAGCCGTACTCCGATGCGATCGGTTCCTTGACCTTGAGCACCATCTCGCAACCCCAGGCGTCGTCGACGCCGCCGAGCGTCGCTCCCGCCGCCGCGTACTCGGCGTCGCCGAATGATGAACCGACTCCAGCACCGGCCTGAACCGTCACGTGGTGCCCCGACTCGACAAGCTCACGCACTCCGGCCGGCGTGATGGCCACGCGCGTCTCGCTGTTCTTGACCTCTGCAGGAATTCCGACGCGCATGGTGTTCTCCTTTGGGGACAGGGGGCGAGCGGGTGACGTCGATGCCCGCCCCGACGCTGCCGGGGTCGAGCGGTCGTGGCCGAGGATCGTCTCTTACCGACAATTGTCGAAGGATCTGCGCGCAAGGCAAGCACTGGCGGATAATCTGTATCGCAGAGGCACTAAATGAGAAGAAAGTTCGAGAATGAACGCCATAGAACCCAGATTGCCGACGAATCTTCGAATCGACTCGCTCGACGAAAAGATCCTGTGGGAGTTGATCAAGGATGCGCAACTGTCGAACGCGGCCCTCGCCGCGCGCCTGCACGTGTCGCCTTCGACGACTCACGCGCGGGTGCGCGCGCTCAAGGATTCGGGCGTCATCCGGTCATCCCATGTCGAGGTCGACTTCGAGGCGCTCGGGCTCACCGTCCAGAGCCTCGTGTCGGTCACGCTGCGTGCCCAGGCTCGTCCTCAGGTCAAGACGTATGCCCGTCAGGTGGCGCAATTGCCGAACGTGGTGTCCGTGTTCTTTGTGGGAGGGACCGTCGATTTTCTCATTCACGTGGCCTGCACGTCGACGTCCCAGTTGCGCGACTTTGTCGCGAGTCACTTGAGCATGGACCCCGCCGTCGCCTCGACCGAGACGCAAATCGTGTTCGAGCACCTCATCGGCGCCGAGCACAACAAGGGCGACGACGGTCTCACGGCAATGCGGCGCAAGCTCGCTTAGATCGGCGTCGCGGTGCGCGGCGCGCGCGCGTAAGCGAAGGCGGCACCCAGGTACGCGACCACCAACGCGCCCATCACTGCGTGCGAGTAGCCATTCGCGGGCAAGACCACCGCGCCGACGACCGCAGCGGAGATGAAGGCGGTGTTGTATGCGACGTCGTAGAGCGCGAAGGCCCGCCCGCGAAAGGCATCGTCCGTGTCTCGCTGAACGATCGTGTCGACGGCGATCTTTCCGCCCTGAACCGAAAAGCTCACGATGATCGCCGCACCAAGGAGCGCCCAAGAAGCCGAAGAGACCGCAAGCATCGTCTGCCCGACGGCGCCAAGAAGCAGGCACGCGACGATCCACTGGTGTCTATCGATTCGATGTGCGAAGGCAGGCGTGAGTATCGCAGCGAGACCGAAGCCGATCGCGGCAAAGCCGAGCACGAGCGTGAAGTGCTTGATCGCGCTTTCGGCGCTGCCCGGTGTGCTGAGGATGTGGCGCGAGATCAGGATGGACGCGACAAACATCATCCCGTAAAGAAGCCGTCCCGCGGCCATGACGCCGAGCGCGTGGAAGGGGGTGACGCGTTCGCGCAAGTGGCGATAGCCCGCGCGCAGCTCCCTGAGCAAGTGGACGGCCTCGGCGGCGAGCTCCTTGCCGTCGATCGTTGTCACGGGTCCCAGGGAGCGCTTGCCGAGCGCGGTTGCCGCCCAGGACGACGTGCCAAAAGCGACCGCGGCCGCGCCCAAAGCAAGAACGGCGAGCCTATTGTCGGATACCCCCGGAACGAGGACAGTGACGACGCCGCCGACGGCAGCGCCGATGGCGGCCGCGATGGTGCCCATCGTCGGCATGATCGCGTTCGCCGTGAGGAGGTCCTCGTCGTCGACGATTTGCGGGATCCCCGCCGTCAGCGCGGCCAGGAGGAAGCGGTTGATCGACAAGGTCACGAGCGCAAGAAAATACAGCAACGGCTTGGGGGCGCCGACGGCAATGGAGCCTGCGATTGCCGCCACGAGGCCCAGCCGGATGAGGTTGCCGACCAGCACAATTCGCTGACGGTGCCACCTGTCGATCATCGGCCCAACGAAGGGTCCTACGAGCGTGAAGGGGGCGAGCAACACGGCGAAGCCCGCCGCGATATCGCGAGGCGTCGACGCCGAGGTGGGATCGAAGAAGAAGGCGGTGGCGATTCCGACTTGGAACGCGCCGTCGCCTCCTTGGGACAGGACTCGAACCCACGTGAGGAGGCGGAAGCCGCGAGATCTCCACAGGTGACCCAGGTCCGCGAGGAAAGTCATGGCAACAGGCTAGGGGGTCCAAGGGACTGGATTTGCGCGGCCGGTTTCTTCGCTGCGCGCGGACGGCTAGCGTTGGCGGTACATCTTGGAGGGAACGCACATGTCATTCGGTCAGGCCGTCAGGTCGGGATTTCGCCAATACGCGACGTTCAGCGGGAGGGCCACCCGTTCCGAGTTCTGGTGGTTCTACCTCGCGATGAGTATCTTTTCATTCGTCTTGGTCGGAATTCCGTACATCTTCTTCGTCATCGCCTTGGTGGTGTGGAGTTCAGGGTCCGACTCTGGATCATCCAGTTTGCCTGCGCAGGCTTGGATCGCGCTCATCTTGATGGGGATCGGCGCACTTGCCAGCCTTGCGCTCAGCCTGCCTTTGTATGCGGTGATGGCACGTCGCCTGCACGACACCGGACAGTCGGCTCACTGGATCTGGCTGAGCTTTGCGGGCGCGGGCATCGTCCCCTTAGTCATGTGCATCATGGAGGGCAACGCGTACGACAACCAGCACGGTCCGGACCCGAAGGCGGGCGAGCGGCGCTCGGGCGGGTTCCCGTCATCGGGGTACGCGCAGCCCGGTTACCCCGCGCAGCCCGGTTACCCCGCCGTCCCTCCGCCTTACACCCCGCCCGCTTCTCCTGCTGCTGGGAGCGATCCTTTCTCCACTCCAAGTAACTGACCTCTGCCGCAGACGCTCGGGGCTGCGGCGACATCAGTTGCTCTCGCGGGCGGAACTCGCTTTCCCGCTGGATCGCTCCGCGAACCCGGTGTCGTGCCCACAACCCTGAACGCGGCACCCTCCCCAGGCGGAGTTCCGTCGATCCAGGATTCCCTGCGGCCGCAGTAACTTGCCTTCTGTGCACGTGAGAGGGAGGGGCCGTGGAATTGGCGATTCACCACGAGGGCGGCTTCGATGCGGGAGCCTTCGATGCGGGAGCCTTCGACGCCGGAGCTTTCGATGCGGGAGCTTTCGATGCGGGAGCTTTCGATGTTGCAGAGACGCTCGCACGGGCTGATCTCGACCGGGTTCCGCGTGATCTTGCCGAGCAGAGGGAACCCGTGCGCGGAGATCTGGCAGGCACCTCGCTCGCCGCCCTCGTCGCCGCGAGCGACGCGCACCTGTGGGCGAAGATCGATTCACGAAGGTCCGCTCATGAGTGACCTCCGCATCGATGGCGATTCGCTTCGTGAGGCCGCGCGACGCATTCGCGAGGTGGTTGACTCCTTCGCGACCCTGGGTTCCGATGCTCACGACGCGGCCGACCAGGTGGGGCACGGGGGCCTCGCGAGCCGCGTGAAGGAATTCGCGGATGGTTGGGACATTCATCGAGGCAGGTTAGGCGACGAGCTCCAACAGATGGCAGACATGCTCGACGCGGTCGACGACACGTTTACTGACCTGGACAACCACACCGCTAAGCAGGTGAGGCAGGCCACCGCGACGGTCGAGGCGGCGATCCTTCCATCTGGGAACGCGGGCACCCAGGGACCAGCGCCGTCTGTGGAAGGGAGCCGCGACGCATGAGGGGAACACTGACGCCGCCAGGAGGCGATGCTGCGGCCCTTGCGGCGTCCGTCGACCGCTACGAGGCAACCGAGCGAGCGATCGGCTCTGCCGCGGACGAGCTGATGCGCGTGGTCATGGAGGGCGACTCCGTTTCGATCGACGCCCTGAACGACAAGGCGCGCACGGCGAGCGGCCACTTGAGCCAAGCCCACGTCCGCTACCAGGGCACGCGGGCCGCGCTGCGCTCCTACACGGTTGACCTCGTGAGCTTTCACACCGAGGCGACGGCGGCCATCGAGCGCGAGCAAGCGGCCCGCCAGGAGGCGCATGAGGCCAACGAAGACCTGACGGACGCGGCGCACCATGCGCGCTCGGCGGCCATGAACCCACAGGATCAGGCCACCATTGACCATTGGCAGGTTCAGGCGTACCTGGCCCGCCACCGACGAGACGTGGCCGAGGACACGATGGCCGCGGCGGAGTTCGAGTACTACAAGGCCGCCGATGCTCTCGAGCAGGCGGCGCAGCGGGCCATCGCGCTCATCGAAGTAGCGTTCGATGGCACCAACGACAGTCGCATGGACAGGCTCAAGAACGCGCTGGCCGACGTGGTCTCATTCCTGTCGAGCCTGACCAACTGGGTGGCCGACTTCTTCAAGGCGGCCCTCCAGCTGATCGTGGAGGCCGTCGCGATCTTCGTCGCCGCGGTCCTGCTCGCGATCGCCGTGGTGGCGCTGATAGCGCTGCTCGTCGTCGTACTCGCGGCGACCATCGCGTTGATCGTCAATGTGATCGTGGGGGTCCTCGTGACCGTGGTGTTCCTGCTCATCGTTGGCGCGGTCGTATATGACGTGGCCACCGAATGGGGAGTGGACGACCTCGCGCGCATTCGCATGGTACTGGCGGGCTTGGCGGTCGCCTGCCCGGCGCTCGGCTACTTTTTGCTGAAGCGGATCCAGGGCGAGCTCTCCAAGCCCGCCCCGAAGGTCGCCTTGCTTGATCCCGGCTCGGTGGTCGACCACGATGCCTCGAAACTCACAGTGCAGGAGCAGGCGCTCGCGGATCTGGAAACGAACGAGCCGGACTCGGTGGACGACTTCCTGTGGCAGGCGGAGGCCGTGGACACGATCGGCGGCGGCGCACAGACCGTGGTCGACATCGCCAAGATCGTTCAGGAGGACGGCACCGTGTCGTGGATCGTCACGTTGCCCTCGACCAAGGACTGGGTGGTTCCGTCGGATCAGGGAGCGACCAACGACCTCGACGCCGACCTCGTGTTGCTCGCTTTCCCAGAACTGAAATCGCAGTATGAGAAGGCCGTGATGGACGCGATGGCCCAGGCGGGAATCGGCGAGGGAGAGCCCGTTTTGCTCACCGGATGGAGCCTGGGCGGAATCCTGGCGGGCCATCTCGCCCAGACGGGCGCCGGCGGCTACGACTATGCCGGCCTCGTGGTGGCGGGTGCGCCCATCGATCACATGAGCATCTCCGCGAACGTCCCGGTGATCCAGGTCAAGCACACCACCGATCCCGTGCATCGTGCCGACATGATCGACTCCGTCCCTGACCAGGGCTCACACATCAGCCTGTGGGACGGCGATCGCTCGGGCATTGGCTTGGACCTCAAGACGAAGGCGGTGGGACACAACGCGATTCAGTACCACGAGACCCTCGCGCAGCATGTGACCGCGAACGAGAGCCTCAATGATGCGTTCAGGGACTTCTATGTGGTCGACGACCCGAACCACACGGGCAAGCCGACGATCGAGCACGCGCAATATGCGTTCAGCGAGTAGCGGGCGGGCCACGGAGGGCAACGCCACCGAGGGCAACGCCACCGAGGGCAACGCCACCGAGGGCAACGCCACCGAGGGCAACGCCACCGAGACACGAGCGACCAAGCTCACGCTCCGGTTGCCGGGAACGTGGGTTCAGCTCGACCCCAACAGGTCCGAGGTCACTGCCGAGCGCATCCGTTTGTATGTGGACCTGGCCATTGGCCGAGCGGACGAGCTTGCTCAGGCGCGCCACGACATGCGCAGGGCACTCGGGCTGATGATGGAGAAGGCGCCAGGGGCCGCGGCGCTCGAGTCAACCTTTCTCTGTCACGAGATCTCGCCCGGCGCCCCTGTCCCCATCGCGGTCTCGGTCTTTTCGCCTGCCGACATCCACATGAGCCCAGCGGTGGGCACCGGGCCGGGCACGGTCATCGAGACGTTCCTGGCGGCCATGGAGGTCCTAGGCGACGGAGCCGAATGGACGCGCCTCGACTGCGCCGATGGTGAGGCTGCCCGTCGGTGGCGAGTCACGGAGACCGTGGTCGCCGAGGGCGCAGAGGACCTGCCGCTTCGTTCCTTTGTGGCCGACTACTGGCGGACGGTCCCTGTGAGCAAACGCCTCGTGTTGGTCACGGTGACCAGCCCCCTCGCCGACATTCCCCAGACGCTTCTGCACCTCGCGGATGCCATCGTCGCGGGTTCGCACTTCGCCGCTACGTAGGAGGCGCTCTCGCATTTTGGGTCATCTATCAGGCACCACCCTGGCGTCACGGGCGGGTTCACACTTGCTTAGCAAGTCACACGTATATTTCACGCGATGAGGCCTTGACGAACCATCGCACAAGACTTAGGCTAAGGCGTGGCAAAAGGAAACAGGGTACGACTCAACGTCGCGGTGACATTGTTGTTGCCGTGATGACGTGCACCGTGCACCGCCTTGAGCCGCCGTCGTCCTAGCCCGGCCGGGCTGCCGACACTCGCCACATTGCGTGAAAGGAACCTCAATGACGAGAGTACGAATGGTGGGTATCGCCGTCACGGCCGCCGCCCTCCTCACCACCACAGCCTGCACGTCGTCCAGCCCCGCTGAGACGCCGACCTCCGCAGGTCAGACAACTCAAGCGGCCGACCCTGGCCAACTCACGGTGTGGGTCATGGGCGACAGCTCGACCAACTTCGAAGGACTGATCGCCCCCTTCGTTGCCGACACGGGCACCAAGGTGGACGTGGTCGCCGTTCCGTGGGACAGCATCGATCAGAAGCTCACCACCGCGGTGGCCTCAGGTGACGGCCCCGATCTGCTTCAGATCGGCGTCTCCAAGTTGCGCAACACGGCCGACTCGGGCGCGCTCCTTGCGCTCGACGCGAACGTGATCGCGGACTACCCCGGCTTGGATCCCGCAAACTTCGTGGGCGACCCCATCACCGTCGGTGGTTCCACGATGGCCGTGCCGTGGGTGAGTGACACGCGCGTGTTGTTCTACCGATCGGACATCCTTGCCCAGAACGGCATCGACAGCCCGCCTGCCACGTGGGACGAGCTTCGAGCCGACGCCAAGGTCCTGTCCGCCCGCGGTGACAACCAGTACGGCTACTACATCCCTCAGTGGGACAGCGCTTTGCCGATGATCATGACGTGGGACTTTGGCGGCGATGCCGTTAACGCAGACGGAATAATCGACTTCGACACCGATGCCTTCCGCAAGGCCGCAGACCTCTACACCGGTTTGTATGCGGACGGCTCCGTCCCCACGAACGGCGACTTCGACCAGACCCAGGGATTCGTGTCAGGCATCGCGCCGATGCTGATCTCGGGGCCATACCTCGCGTCCGCCATTTCCACTGCCGCCCCGGAGCTCGCAGGCTCGTGGGCGATCGCCCCGGTGCCATCGGCCAACTCCAATACGTCCTTGCTTGCTGGTTCGAGCATCGGTGTGTGGAAGACGACGGATAACCAGTCGGGCGCGTTGTCGCTGCTTGAGTATCTGTCGATGCCGCAGACGCAAGTGGCGTGGTTCACGCTCGATGGCCAGTTGCCTAGCGTGGCGGCGGCGTTCGATGATCCCAAGCTCGCGTCGGACCCACTGGTCGCCGTGTACTCCGAACAGCTCAAGAACTCCAGGGCCTTGCCCTTGGTGCCGAACTGGGACGGCGAGACGGGCAAGGCCCTGCTCGACGGGCTCAACTCGATAGTGCTCACGGGCGCGGACAAGGACACGGCATTCTCGGGCCTGTTCTCCGCCACCAAGGGCACGTCGGTCAACTAGTTCGCGTGGTGGCGGGGGCCTCATCGCCCCCGCCACCCGTGGGACGCCAACGCCATGAAGACTCGACTCACTCCGTATCTGCTGATCGCGCCCGCGGTGATACTGCTGCTGGCCTTTGGTGTGCTGCCTATCCTCGTCGCTGGCGTGGTCAGCCTCACTGACCTCAACCTCGCTGGGCTCGGCGACTGGAACGTCGTCGAGTGGATCGGGCTGCAGAACTATCGCGACCTGTTCGCCGACCCTGCCTTCTGGCAGGCGATGTCCAATACGGGACTGTTCGCCATCATCGGCGTCCCTTCCGTTGTGGGCATATCGCTGGGCATCGCGCTCATGCTGAATCACTCAAACCACTGGTTCTTCCGCTCCATGCGGACCTTCTACTTTGTGCCTGCGATTACCGCGATCGTGGCCGTCTCGCTGGTCTGGGGTTACCTCTACAACACCCAGTTCGGGCTCTTCAATTACCTGTTCTCGCTCGTGGGGCTACCGCAAGTGCAGTGGCTCAGCGACCCCGTGCTGGTGAAATTCTCGGTGGTCTTGGTGGCCGTGTGGAGAGGCCTGGGGCTCAACACGATCATCTTCCTGGCGGCCCTGCAGGGAATCCCCAAGGACTACAGGGAAGCGGCCGCTCTTGATGGCGCCTCAGAGTTGCGCGCCACGGTGTCGGTGGTCATCCCGCTGTTGCGCTTCGCCATCTTCTTTGTCAGCGTCACCACGATCATCGCGTGGTTGCAGTTCTTCGATGAGCCGTTTGTGCTCACCAAGGGCGGGCCCCTCGGGGAGTCCACCTCGATCTCACTGTTCCTGTATCAGCGCGGCTTTTCGGGCAGCCAATTCGGCTATGCGAGCGCGGGATCGCTGATCCTCTTTGTCATCATCGCGGTCATCACTTTGGTGCAACTGCGCGCTAGGAGGGCCGATGTCGAATACTGACTTTTCTCCCCGCGTTCTGACCGCGGATGACGAAGCGGCGCGGGCGGCACGCCACGGCAATCGCCCGACAAGGCGGCGTGTGAGGCCCGCCACCATCATCATCGGGACCGTGCTCGCGCTTGGCGCGTTCCTGACGGCCTTTCCGTTCTTGTGGATGCTGGTGTCAGCCGCCAAGCCATTTAGCGAGGCGGTCGCCTACCCACCGCACCTGCTCCCGGAAGAGCCCACGTTTCAGTACATCGTGAAGCTCTTTCAGGAACTCGACTTTGGCCGTTACCTGCTCAACACACTGGCGCTGGTCGCCATCAGCATGGTGGGCCTGCTCGCAATGGCGATGGCGGGCTACGGCTTCGCCAAGTTCCAGTTTCGCGGGAGGGAGGTCCTCTTCTTCCTGGTGCTGATGACGATGATGATCCCCGTTCAGGTCACGATGATTCCGACGTTCCTGATCATCAACGCCGCGAACCTGACCGACACGTTGATCGGCATCGCGTTGCCGACGCTCGTGACGGGATTCAGCGTGTTCCTGTTCCGGCAGTTCATGACCACCATCCCCAACGAGATTCTGGAGGCGGCACGCCTCGACGGCGCGGGCGAGATGCTTGTGTTCTGGCGCATCGTGATGCCGATGTCCAAGCCGATCCTCGCTGTGCAAGTGGTCCTCACCTTCATCGCGAGTTGGAACAGCTTTCTGTGGCCGCTCATCCTGGCTACCGACGAGCGCAACTACACCCTGTCCGTCGGCGTGGCCCTGCTCAACCAGCAAATCGCAACAAACCCTGCGCTGCAGATGGCGGGCGCGGCCGTGATGGTGGTGCCGGTTCTCGTGGTCTTCATGGTGTTCCAGCGATACGTGGTGCAGGGCTTTGCCCTGTCCGGACTCAAGTAGGGGGCGGCAGACGATGGGCTTCGCACACTTCGGTGGCTACGTGCACGCGAGCGGGACCAGCCTTGTCGACGGGTCAGGAGCCGAGCTGCAATTGCGCGGCGTGGGCTTGGGCAACTGGCTGCTTCCCGAGGGGTACATGTGGGGGTTCTCGGACGAGATGGCATCCCCGCGGCAGATCGAGGCGCGCTTTGAGGAACTGGTCGGACCCGACCGGGCGGCCGAGTTCTGGCGGAGGTTCCGCGCCGGGTTCATCACCGAAGCCGACGTGGAGCGCATCGCGTCGATGGGTTTTGATCATGTGCGGTTGCCGTTCAACGCGCGCGGCCTGATCGATGATCACGGTGAGCTGATCGCCGACGGGGTGGCGCACCTTGATCGACTCGTCGACTGGTGCGAGATGCACGGGCTGTGGGTGCTGCTTGACCTCCACGGCGCACCCGGCGGCCAGACAGGCACGAATATCGACGACTCGGTCGCAGGCAAACCCGAACTCTTTATGGACCAGCACTACCGCGACCTCACGGTTCGGCTGTGGCGGGAGATTGCGATGCGGTACCGCCACCGGACCTGCGTCATGGGCTACGACCTGCTCAACGAGCCGCTGCCCAACGAGTGGCAGCACGTCTACGGGCTGGACCTGATGGAGTTGTACGCCGACCTCACGGCGGCCATTAGGGAGGTCGACCCCCATCACCTCATCATGTATGAGGGCGTCCATTGGGCGACGGACTTCAGCGCGTTTACCGAGCCGCTTGACCCCAACAGCGCCTTGCACTTTCATCGCTACTGGTGCGCGCCCGACCGGGGCTCGATCAGTCATGTCCTGGATGCGCGCTCGCGCCTGCAGACCCCGATCTACATGGGCGAGGGCGGTGAGAACACCCCCGAATGGGTCTATGCGGCGTTCCGCCTCTACGAACGCCACGGCATCGGCTGGAACTTCTGGCCGTGGAAAAAGCTCGACACCGTCACCTCACCGCTGTCGATGCGCTTGCCGCAGGGCTGGGACCTCATCGCGGCTACGGGTGGTCCAGTGCCGGATCCCGATGAGGCGTGGCGCGTCCTCGAGTCCTACTTGGAAGGCATGGACGTCCAGCGCTGTGACGAGCGCCCAGCCGTCACGAGCGCGCTCTTTGCGCAGGGTCCTGCGCGTCTCGCGGCATGGTCTGGCGTCGAACTCGGCGAGGCGGGGCCTGCTCACGCGGTGCTCGCGACGGCGCCCGACTCGCTGTGGCAGCACGGAGGCGGCCAGCCCTACAGCCCTGCTGAGTTGTCGGTCGCCGTGGATGTCACCCCGGGGGACTCGCTGCGCTTTGTTTTGGCCGAGCGGCCGGAATCATGGTCGATCGACGCCGACGACCCCGCGGCTTTGGAGGCATGCTGGGATGGCGCGGCGATCGTGGTGAATGCGGTGCGAAGCACGGCCTTCAGAGCACTGACCGTGTCACCCTCATGATCCGGGCGCCTCGCCGACGGGGCACGCGGTGATCGACGAGGAGGGCTCGACCGGCTACCGTCGAACCGTGACCTCCGCCGATCACCCGCGCTCGAACCACGTTGCCGATGGCGCGACCGTCACCTCGTTGCGCCAACGCAACCGGGCGCTCGCGCTGACGCACATCCTGCGTAAGCGCCAGACCACCCGCGCCGAGCTAGCCCGTGCTTGCGGGATGTCTCCCGCATCGGCAGGCAACATGGTGTCCGACCTCATCGACGATGGCCTGGTGGTCGAATCAGGATGGCGATCCTCCCGGGGCGGGAGACCGATCGCGGTCATCTCGCCGAATCCGCAAGGTGCGTACGCGATTGGGGCCGACGTGGGCGAGCGCGGTGTTGCCGTGGAGATGTTCGACTTTGGCTTGCAGATGGTGGACAGGGAATTCAGCGGTGGCGGCCGTCAGGAGACCCCCACGGACATCGTGAAGGACCTGCGCAGGTCCATCGCGGCGTTGCGCGAGCGGAACGCAGGCCGCTGGGACCGTGTCATCGGCGTTGGCCTTGGCCTGCCTGGCGTGGTTGAGGTCTCTCCCGCTGGGGAACAAGTGCTCTACTCCCAGTCGCTCGGGTGGGAGCCGCTCGTCATTCCGGCCGACTTGGCGGGGGGCCTGCCGCTCTTTGCCGAAAACGGCGCGAAGACGCTGGCCAACGCCGAATTGTGGTTCGGAGCCGCTGCGGGGGTCGACCACGCCTTGGTCGCCCTGCTGGGCCGAGGCGTGGGCATGGGTGTCGTGACGAACGGCCAGATCACCCACGGCGCGGCCAGCAGCGCCGCCGAGTGGGGCCACACCAAGATCCAGATCGGTGGCCGCGAGTGCCGGTGCGGCGCGCGAGGCTGCGTGGAGGCCTACTTGGGGGCCGACGCGCTGCTCACGGCGTGGCGCGGCCTGGGAGCCACTCCCGAGGGTGACGGCTGGCGCGCGATCGGCGCCCTGCTTGACGCCGCGGCGGCGGGCGACAAGGCCGCTGGCACCGTGGTGGACGAGGCCATTGTGGTTCTCGGTGCCGCACTCGGTTCCCAGGTGAACATGACCAACCCCAGCCGGATCATCATCGGTGGCTGGGTGGGACTCAGGCTCATGGAGCGTCACGCGTTGGCCATTCGCGATGCGGTACTGGCCAACTGTCTGGACCGCTTCGCCGAGCAGGTCGAGGTGCGGGCCGCGACGTTTGGTGGCGACACGGTGGCACTCGGCTCGGCACTGATGCCTGTGGAGGCCCTGGTCCACGGGTCGGGTTTGTAGCGATCGCCCGCGAGCACCGTTCGATCCCGACTCGCCGGTCGGCATCGCCGTGGGCTATGCCCAGCGCGGGAGCGACTCGATGGTGGCGGTGAGGCGAGTGGCGGTCAGCGGCGGCACTCCTTGGGCGACCAGGGTGGCCATCGCCGCGTCACGCACTGCGTCGACCCCGGCAGCGGGAGCTGTGAAGGCGCCGTCCGCGTAGCAGGTGAGGCAATACGCGGCGCTCAGCGAACCGTCTGCCTGGGTGCCACGGGTGGAGTCGTTGAGCGGCATGCCGCAACTGTCACAGCGGCTCATCGGTGTCTCCTCGTGCCCGTGCCCGCGCATTTACGTGCGGCTTTGAGGTCACATTAGCGCGCCTGCCCGAGCACGTCGATGGGTGTGTGACTCGGTTCACTTGAAGCCGAAAGACTCAACAATGCGCGATGGCGAGACAGCACACACCAACGCAAAGCGCCGGGCCGCCCGAAGGTGACCCGGCCCTTTGACCGCTCGACCGCTTCGCGTCCGCCGCGCTACGCCCTGTCCGACGTTGGTACCCGAAACCCGCGAGGATTTCTGGGTGAAGCGTCGGACAGGACACGCGGTGAAGCGAACGCCATCCACACGAGCTACTAGCGCTCGCGGGTTCCCGCGATGAACTCCTCAAGGTGCTGACGGCCAAGCGTGTCTTCCATCTGCACGGGGGGCGACTTCATGAAGTACGTCGCTGCCGAGAGGATGGGTCCACCGATGCCGCGGTCCTTGGCGATCTTGGCGCAACGGATCGCGTCGATGATGATGCCTGCCGAGTTGGGCGAGTCCCAGACCTCGAGCTTGTATTCGAGGCTCAAGGGAACTTCGCCGAACGCGGAGCCTTCAAGGCGCACGTAGGCCCATTTGCGGTCGTCGAGCCAGGCGACGCCGTCGGACGGGCCGATGTGCACGTTGCGCGCGAGTCTCCAGCCGTTGTGCGGTACGTTTTGTTCAAATTGACAATGGGGGAGTTTCGATGTCGACACGTCCACGAGGGGTATTTGCTCGCATTGCTGCGGTATTGGTTGTCTCTGTCGGGATCACGGGGGTGGGGCTTTCCCCGGTGGCAAGCGCCGAGCAGTGCACCATTATGGGCACCATCTCGGCCGACGTCCTGGTGGGTACCGATGGGCCAGATGTCATCTGTGGTGGAGGTGGCGATGACACCATCTACGGTGCGGGTGGCGGCGACAATCTTCGTGGAGACGACGGCAACGACACGATCTACGCGGGCGACGGCGATGACACCGTCGATGGCGGCAACGGGGATGACACCGTGTACGGCGAACTCGGGGTCAACGTGCTTCGCGGAGGCAACGGGGCAGACATCCTGGTTGGCGGTGATGTGCCGGATCGTATCGACGGTGGTAACGGTGACGACCGGATCGCGGGCGGCGAAGGCGACGACGGACTCTCAGGCGACAACGGTCAAGACTACGTAGACGGTGGTCCGGGGAACGACGTTATCGACGGCGGAACCGGCAAGGATGTCGTTTTTGGAGGCGCCGGCGTCGATACGGTATTCGGCGGCGAGGGCGTCGATAGCCTTCACGGTGGGGCAGGGCTAGACACCCTTGACGGCGGCAAGGGTCGCGATGTTTGCAGCGATTCTCTCGATGCAACGGTGGGTTGTGAGACGCAGTCTGAGGAGTCTTCGCAAGATAGCGACGACATCGACGGCGACGGGGTTCCGAATGCTATCGAGCTGTTGTGGCGAACAGACCCGCTCGCGGCGGATTCCGACGGCGACGGGATCAGTGACGGCGACGAGCTTGCGACCCTGTCGGATCCGCTCCTCAGGGACTCGAACGGCGATGGGATAGGCGACGGCGAAGAGGATGCGGACGGTGATGGCATCGCCAATGCCGTGGAGCTCGCGGCCGGAACGGACCCTGCGCGGGCGGACACTGACCGCGATTCCATTCGGGATGGCGACGAAATCTCGGCCGGCACCGACCCCGCGAACCCCGACTCCGACTCCGACGGTCTTGACACTGCGGCTGAACTTGAGTTGGGCTCGGATCCCAACAGCGCCGACTCTGACGGCGACGGGATCCTTGACGCGGCCGACACGTTCGTGCGAACTATGGTCGCAGGCGGCTCCGGGGCAACGTTGCAGGTCGAAGCCGTCGGAGCGTCGATCCTCGACATTGAGTTGGTGGACTCGTCGAACACGTCCTACGCTGCGATTCCGGGGCTCGTTTCAGTGCCAGTCGAGGTGCGAGGCGCCTCGGACGCCGAGGGAACGCTCACGATTCCGTTCGACACTACGGGGATGGCTCCCGGGGCACGCCTGGCTGTGCTGCACGTGGACGAAGTAACAGGAACGATTGATTTCCCGACGAACCAGCATGTTGACATCGCAGCCGCGGTCGCAACCGTCACGACGTCGGACTTCTCGCCGTTTGTCGTCGTCAATCTCGACGAATTTGAACTTGCGTGGCAACAAGACGTCGTGACACCAGGTGACACGGGCACTCGCGGCCCGGTTGATGTCGTCGTGATCGTGGACAGTTCCTATTCGATGCGAACGGCCGACCCGGACTGGGCCCGTTTCTACATTGCGCAGGATGTCATTAATGGACTGAGCGAAGGCGACCAAGTCGGGCTTATCGGCACCACGGTCGGGCTCATTCAAACCCCGTCGACCGACCATCAGCTGGCTCTGGCCGGTCTGTATCGGATCTTCAGTTACTACAACTCGGACCTCACGCTTCGGCTCAACCAGGCGTTGAGCAACCTCGACTACTACGGGGTTGAAGGTCACGAGCGGGCGATCGTGCTGATCTCGAACGGCTACGGCACGTTCTCGTCGAGCGTTATCGCCGCCGCGAGTGCGTCGGACACGACGATCTACGCGATTGCCCTCGGCGCGAGTGCCGACGTACCGCGGCTTGAGTCCATGGCGTCAGGAACGGGAGGGATCTTCGCGCCCTGGGGTGATGCAGATGCGATCGAATCCGTGATCACGCGCCTGGGAGTCCAGCCCAGTGAGCCCGTGGACTCGGACGGGGACGGCCTGTCCGATGCCACCGAAATTGGTGGCATCCGTTCCTACCTTGGTCCCATTTATCACACCGATCCCCACAACCCCGATACCGATGGTGACGGCATGGAGGATGGCGCCGAAGCTGGCGAGGTCACGTCACACCCCATCTACCCGGACGCCACCGCGTACAGGGTGTTGTCCGATCCGACGGATGTCGATTCCGACAACGACGGACTCGACGATTCGGTTGAGATCTCGAACCTTCTCTACGCGTTCGACGCCAACTACGACCACGATGGCCTGAACGATTACGACGAGTGGATGACGTACGGCACGGACCCCATCGCGGCCGACACGGATGGCGACGGGTTCAACGACATCTACGAAATCGTCAACGCAGACCAAGGGTTTGACGCCCTCATCTACGACGATTCCTATGAGTGGTGGGAGTATCAGGGCGACTTCTCGCGGGGCGCACTGTGCGGATCTATCACCATCGGTCCGTTCTGCGAGGGCACCACCATCGCATTCCTCACCGGGCAGATCGCCGCGGGCTTCGCGGCGGTGGGCGACGTCAGGGACTTCCTCGCTTCGGCAGTAACCGGGGATGTGGTGGGCGCTTCGCTGAGCGTGTTTGGCGTCATCCCGTTTGTGGGGGATGCGGCCAAGGCGTCCTCGCAGATAGCGAAGTTCACCAAGCGACTTGGGGATACGCCACAGGTAGCACTGAGGTTCATCGGTCGTTCGACGAGCTTCCCCGCGTCCGTGCGCATCAAGGCGCTTGACGAAGCCTTTGACGGCGCGGCGTCTGCGCTCAAACCGCGCGGACTGGACGACGACGTCATTCTGAACTTCGCGCGCCGCGGGATGAGTCCTAAGCACGTTCAGAACATGCTTGATGGCGCATCGAACGTCACCCGCGGCAGCGGCCGGTTTCTGCGAGAGATCGACGCGGAAGACTTGTTGAGAGCGGCGACCCCCGGCGCGGATGCAACCAAATTCGCAGCGAAGAACTCCGCGGGCAAGGTGCGCTTCTACGACGTGACATCAGTTGACGATGCCGTCGCATTTGAGGTGAAGCACGGCAAGGTGCCGTTCTCGGGGCGGGCACGGCGGGAGCAGGCGATGCGTGACCGCGACTACCTCGCGTCGCCGCCCGACGACGCGGACTTCGAACGAATTGAGTGGGTGTTCTACGCCGACAAGAATGGGGTGGTTGGTCCTGACGACGAACTACTTGCTCTTCTCCTGAAGGAAAAAAAGATCCCCTATACGATTCACCTATCATGAGCCGCCGTCCGCCACCTAGCCTCGGTCTTTCATGGTGGTGTTGTGTGAGGCCGTGTTGGTGAACTGAAAAGTGCCCCTGAACTGGGAGAATGTGGGTTGTTGAGAACCACATCAGACGAGTTCGAGGAGCACCTTCCAGGTGAAGAAGACTACCGG
>JBBRWX010000050.1:0-17777 GCA_038248935.1 Actinomycetales bacterium | reverse complement strand
TCTGTGAGGGGCGTCCTCGTGCTCACTCGGAGAGGCTTGTTCCAGATCCGCGCGAAGTGCGTGATTGACGCGACCGGTGACGCTAACGTCGCCTGGGCCGCGGGTTGCGCGCTTGAGGTGCCCAGCGCGAAGCGTCGCGTGCAACCCCTCACCACGACCTTCCGGCTCGGTGGGGTCGGCGAGCCCGTGAAGACGCCTGAGTTGCACCGGCTCATGCGAGCAGCGTCCGAGAATGGCTATGCGCTCCCGCGGCTCGAGGGCTCGGCTCACCCGACTATTCTCCCGGGAGTGTATCACACGAACGTCACACGGGTGTCAGGCATCGATCCTACGAACCCTTGGGCGGCG
The DNA here is from genome assembly GCA_038248935.1 of Actinomycetales bacterium. Lineage (GTDB taxonomy): Bacteria > Actinomycetota > Actinomycetes > Actinomycetales > Demequinaceae > Demequina. The sequence goes on along the minus strand of JBBRWX010000050.1, from coordinate 17,429 downwards.
ACAGCGGCGGAGATCGAGGGCCGCAAGCAGACCGCCGAGTACACCCGGTTCTTCAAGGACCGGGTGCCCGGCTACGAGAACTCCTACCTGTTGAACACGTCGGTGTGGGCGGGAACACGCGAGACTCGACGTCTGGTCGGTGAGTACGTGCTCGATAAGGACGACGTGCTTGAGGCCCGTCAGTTCGAGGACGCTATCGCTCTCTGCGGCGCACCCATAGAAGACCACGACGGTGGAGAAGCCACGATCTGGCGATACGTTGCCTCAGGGGACGATGGAGAACCGACTGGACGGTCGTACGGCATTCCGTACCGAACCCTTGTACCTCAACACGTCGATGGGCTCCTGGTCGCAGGACGCTGCCTGTCGGCCACACACGACGCCCACGCGTCGGCCCGGTCGATCGCGCAGTGTCTGTCCTATGGCCAGGCCGCGGGAACTGCTGCTGCGCTCGCGGTGTCGACGGACAGCCAAGTGCGCGATGTTGACGTCAACACCTTACGGAACCAGCTAACTGAGGACGGAGCGATCCTATGAACGAGTTCATTCGCACAGTACTTGGTGACATCTCAAGCGTTGACGGAACGGTCTACGCTCATGAGCATCTCATCATCGACTCTGCGTTGATTGAGGAACGGTTTCCTCACATCCACCTGTACGACGTGGAAGCGGCGGTTGAAGAAGTGACACAGTGCCGGCAAGCCGGCGCGGGCCTGATGGTGGACACCATGCCCGTCTCCGCCGGGAGAGACATCGTGCGCCTTGCCACCATCGCGCAACGGACTGGTGTCAGCATTCTCGCTGTTACCGGCCTGCATCACGACCGGTACTACGGCCCGCTGCACTGGACCAACCGCGTCAGCGGCGACGAACTCACCCAATTGTTCGTTGCCGATCTCACCGAAGGCATCGACGAGTTCGACTACACCAGTCCCGTCGTCAGGCGCACCCAGCACCGCGCGGGACTGGTCAAGGTTGCCACCTCCGGACCGGAGCCCGATGGTCGCGACCTACGGAACCTGGAGGCCGTGGCAGCCGCCAGCGTCGCTACGGGGGCCCCTGTTCTGACCCACTGCGAAGGCGGGCTCGGGGGCATGGCCCAGGTGGCAGTTCTCGTCAATGCCGGCGTGCCTGCGTCGTCGATCATCGTGAGCCATGTCGACAAGTCCAACGATCTCGCGTACATGATCGATCTCGCCCAAACCGGCGCCGTGCTCGAACTCGACCAGTCCCTGCGCGAGCGCACGAAGGGGGCCGAGTCCGTCACCGTGCGCGCCGTTCTCGGGTTGGTGGAGGCTGGCTTCGAGGATCAACTCACCCTGGGCACGGACGGCGCGCGCCGAACACTGTGGGCGGCACTGGGAGGCGAGCCGGGACTCGCCTGGCTCGCCGCAGAGTTCCCCCGAACGCTTGCGGAGGCAGGACTCGCCCCGGAAGTGGCGGAGAAGCTCTTCCACGCCAACGCACTGCGCGCGCTGACGTGGCGTGCGACGACCTGATTGAAGCTCCCAGACACACGTTCCGGTACCGGCCGCCAGCTTGGCGCTCACTGCCCGCCCGGCGCGTGCTTCGCGTAGGAACTTATCCGCTTGGAGGAGTGGTATGCCAGTAACCGTGCAAGACCTGTCTGTGCTGGAAAGCATGGCGCGCTACCAGCTCCTGCCGGTGGTCGTGCTGGACGACGTCGGCGGCGCCGCTGCCCTTGGTGACGCGCTGGTGGCAGGCGGTCTGCCCGTCGCGGAGGTCACGTTTCGCACGAACGCTGCGGCCGAGTCCATCCGGGTACTTGCGGCGCGCGGCGACATCCTCGTTGGTGCGGGTACCGTCCTGACACCGGCTCAGGTCGATGTTGCGGTCGCCGCGGGGGCACGGTTCATCGTCTCGCCAGGGCTCTCGCGTGCGGTTGTTGAACGTTGCGTCGAGCACGGGATCACCCCCGTGCCGGGAGTTGTGACGGCGACCGAGATCCAGTCGGCGATGACGATGGGCCTCTCCACGGTGAAGTTCTTCCCGGCGGCAACCTCTGGCGGAGCAGCAGCGATCGCGGCATTTGCCGGTCCGTTTGGAGGAATGAAGTTCGTACCGACGGGCGGAATCAGCCCCACCAACCTCTCGGATTACCTGCGACTCGCGACGGTCTTGGCGGTTGGCGGGTCGTGGATGGTTCCTCGCGACGCTCTCGCATCCCTCGACGTCGCTCGACTGACCAAACTTGTGGCAGAAGCCGTGGCGCTCGCCTCGTCAATCCGCCCATTGGGCCCACCCTGAACCGTATCCTCGGCTCGGCCCAGTAGGAAGCCGCCGCAGTCCGTCCGGTCGGAACCGTCCTCTTGCCTTGGCCCCGTTCGATGGACCTTTCTTAGGGAGTGCGGGTGTCATTGGAAATTCGGGACTAGTCATTCTTCCGCCCGGTCATGATGTGGCCTTCGATGAGGCGTCAGGGGGCTTTGCGGACCGTCGTCGCTCCGGTGATCGCCGCGATGATTCCCTCATATGCATCGTGAGGCGCGGTGAATGACCCGTTCAGCCTCCCGTGCCTCAGCACTTCGATGCGATCGGCGACCGCCCTCACGTCGGTGAGGTTGTGACTGATCAGCACCACGCCGAGGCCCAAGGACCTGAGGCTCTGGATGTGGGTAAGCACCTCCGCGGTCTGAGCGACGGACAAGGATGCGGTGGGCTCGTCGAGAACAATGAGTTGTGGTTCGCCTACGAGGGTGCGCGCGATCGCGACGCATTGACGCTGGCCCGCAGACAGGTGAGAAACGGGCGTGCGCGGCGACGGAATGCGCGCGTTCAGCCGTTTGAGGTATCCGCGCGCCAACGTCTCCATGTGTTCCTCGGCGAGGAGCCCGTGTTCGCGCATCTCGCGGCCAAGGAAGATGTTTGCCGTGACGTCGAGATTCTCCGCGAGCGCGAGCCCCTGAAAGACGGTAGCGATGCCGTACGACTGCGCTACCGCCGTGCGCGGGAGGGTGACCGCATCGCCATTGAGCCAGATGGTGCCCGAATCGGGTTGGTGCACTCCTGCAATGACGCGCGCGAGGGTCGACTTTCCTGCGGCGTTGTCACCTACAAGCGCGACAATCTCGTGGTGCCTGACCTGGAAGTCGACATCGATGAGTGCCTGAACGGCTCCGAAGGACTTGGAGATGTGTTCCATGCGCAACAGCGGTGGAGCGGTCATGGTCTCCTCCTTTCTTGCAGTCGTGCCGAGGGTGTCCTTTTCATCAGTGGACCCCCGTGACGTGGGCGAGGTCGGCCGCGTAAGCGAGTGCTCCCTGGACGGCCGCGAGCGAGTGGAGTTCCCCGCGGCGCACCTCGAGCGCATCGTCCCTCGAGATAAGAACCCGACGGTTGACGGCGCCGCGGATGGGGTCCAGGAAGACGTCTTCCGTTTGGGCGAGTTCGCCGCCGACGATGACGATCTCGGGATTGAGCACCACCGCGAGGTTGGCCACGGCGACGCCGATGGCTGCACCAGCGTCGGCGATGACCTGTCGGCAACCAGGGTCGCCTGCGGATGCCCTCTCGATGAGGTCGCCCAATGACAGGGGTCCCTGACTGATGCGCAGCGAATCGATGAGCGCCTGCGCCCCTACGAGAGTGTCGAGGCAGCCGCGGCTTCCGCAACGGCAAATCGGCCCTTGCGGATCCATGAGGACATGGCCAATCTCGCCAGCCGTACCGCGCGGCCCGCGGTGGAGTTCACCTCCGACGATCAGCCCCGCACCCGTGCCGTAGGAGGAGTGGACGTACAGCACGTCGCGATAGCCTCGCGCCGCGCCGAAGCGAGCCTCGCCAAGTGCGGCCATGTTGCAGTCGTTGTCGACCGCCACCGGTGTGTTCAGGCGGGCGCTGACCACCTCCGCGATGGGCACGTTGCCCCAACCCTTCATCAGACCCTGGTCGCGGATGGTGCCGGCCAAGGGGTCGATCGGTGCTGGCACCCCAATGCCGATTCCGAGGATCTCCGCCGTGGTCGAGCCGAGACCCTCGACGAGCTCGACGGCCAAGAGGGCGGTGCGGTCGAGCGTGGTGTCGAGCCTGTGGTCCGACGGTAGCGGCAGCGTCTGGTTCGCCAGGATATTGAAGCCTGAGTCCGCGACCACGATCTCAAGCGCGCGCATTCCGATGTGCACTCCGACCAGCAGGCCCGACTTGTGTGCCAGCGTCACCATCTGGGCCCGGCGGCCGCTGCGCGTGGTTGACCGGGTCTCGACCGTTCCCGCCGCCAACAGCTGCTTCACGATGGTCGACACCGTCGCGGGCGACAGCCCGGTCGCCTCAGCGAGCTCGACCTGGGTGATGCCGCCAAATCGGCGCACGGCCATCAGCAAGCGGGCGCTGTTTGCCTCACGCAGTGCCGACTGCGAACCCGAGGACATGACCTGTCTCGCCACAGGATGAGAGTACCCGAGGCCACCCGTTTTGGCACGCAATGAGTTCGAAAGTCAAACACAAGATTGGAGAGAGGCGGCCTTGGATTCGGGCTCCGGACCCATACCGGGCGGGGCGCAGCGTGGCAACGACGAATGCCCGACGGGTGGGTTTGTGCAAGGAATCCAGTTCTGAGTCCTCGCCCGGTCGCGCGCTCATTGGTTCGGGTTTCGTAACGAAATGATTACAGTTGGGTTCGAGGCTTGACGCCAATATCCGCCGGGTTTAGCGTTCGAACCGGTACAGGACCCTGAGGTATTCACTCCGAGCTCGACGAGGCGTTGGGAGACGACGTGGCGATGACGCACGTGACACTCGAGATGCGTGGCATCACCATGGAATTCCCAGGGGTGAAGGCGCTCGACGACGTGTCGATTGCCGTAAGGCGTGGCGAGATTCACGCCATCTGCGGCGAGAACGGCGCGGGCAAGTCCACGCTCATGAAGGTGCTCTCGGGCGTCTACCCGCACGGCACCTACCGGGGTGAGATCATCCTCGAGGGAAAGCCTGTCGAGTTCAAGGACCTCAAGGCCTCCGAGCACGCGGGCATCGTGATCATCCACCAAGAACTCGCCCTCATCCCTGAACTCTCCGTCAAGGAGAACATCTTCCTCGGCAACGAGGTGGTCCGCGGCGCCTTCATCGACTGGGACGGCGCCCACATCAAGACACTCGAACTTCTCGCTCGCGTGGGACTTGAGATTGACCCCAATCTCCCCATCAAGGCGCTCGGTGTGGGGCAGCAGCAACTCGTCGAGATCGCGAAGGCCCTGTCCAAGGACGTGCGACTCTTGATTCTCGATGAGCCCACGTCGGCTTTGAACGCAGAGGACTCCGCCAACCTGCTCATGCTCCTTCGTGGGCTCAAGGAGCGCGGCCTGACGTCGATCATGATCAGCCACAAGCTGAACGAGATCGCCGAGATCGCCGACGCAGTCACGATCATCCGCGACGGGGTCAAGGTTGAGACGCTCAACGTCGAAGACAGTCCCCTTGATGAGGACCGCATCATCCGCGGAATGGTGGGACGTTCGCTCGAGTCGCGATTCCCCGATCACACCCCCAACATTGGGGAGACATTCTTTGAGGTGCGCGGATGGACCGTCGAGGATCCGACGATCCCTGGACGCCTGAAGTGCAAGGGTTCCAATTTCTTCGTCCGCCGCGGTGAGATCGTCGGCTTCGCGGGCGTGATGGGCGCGGGCCGGACCGAGCTCGCCCGCTCCGTGTTCGGCCGCTCTTACGGCACTTACCGGTCGGGAAAGATCTTCATGGACGGCAAGGAGGTCCACATCCCCACCGTGCAGTCGGCCATCTCTCACCGCCTTGCCTACGTGCCCGAGGACCGCAAGACGCTCGGCATGAACATGCTCGATACCATCCGCAAGACCATCGTCTCCGCAGGTTTGCACAAGATCAGCCACATGGCGATGATCGACGAGGACGAGGAGTTTGCCGCCGCCCAGGAGTACCGCACGTCTCTTCGCATCAAGACGCCCGATGTCAACGAAGGTGTGGCGAAGTTGTCAGGCGGCAATCAACAGAAGGTGGTTCTCGGCAAGTGGATGTTCACCGAGCCGGAACTGCTCATCCTCGATGAGCCGACGCGCGGAATCGACGTGGGCGCAAAGTACGAAATCTACGGCCTCATCCAGCGGCTCGCCGACGCAGGCAAGGGCGTCATTCTGATCTCGTCTGAGCTTCCCGAGATCATCGGCCTCTGCGACCGCATTTACACGGTCTGCGAGGGCCGCATCTCCGGCGTGGTCGATCGCGAGGACGCCGACCAAGAAGGCCTCATGCGCCTCATGACGACCACCACGGCCAACGTTGCCTGACCGGCCTGACCCAGAGAAGGAAGATCGACAATGAAGTCCTTGAAGAGTCTGCTAGGCGGAGACATCCGCCAGTTCTCGATGATGGGTGCGCTAGTCCTCCTCATCGCGTTCTTCCACATCGGGACCGGTGGCAAGGTGCTGACGTCCACCAACATGGTGAACCTGATCAACGGCAACTCCTACGTGCTCATCCTTGCGATCGGCATGGTCATGGTGATCGTGATCGGCCACATTGACCTCTCGGTGGGGTCCGTTGCCGCCGTCGTGGGCATCATCGTGGCGCTCGCGATGCGCGACTGGGGTATCCCCTGGTGGGCTGGCATCCTGCTCGGCCTCGCCGTGGGAGCCGCGATCGGCGCGTGGAATGGGTGGTGGGTCGCGTATGTGGGGGTCCCAGGCTTCATCACGACCCTCGCCGGCATGATGCTCTTCCGAGGTCTCAACCAGTACATCGGCCACTCGAACTCGGTTCCCGTTCCGAAGGAATTCAGATTCATCGGCGCGGGCTACCTCCCGGAGTGGGGTCCCAGCACAGGGCTCAACAACTCGACGCTCCTGCTCGGCATCCTCGCGGCCGCGTACGTCGTGTGGCGCGAGTTGAAGCTACGCAAGAAGGCGCTTCGGATCGGTATGCAGCCCGCGAGCCTCGTGATCGCATCCATTCGCGCGGGCCTGCTGATCGTCGTCATCGGGTACGTCACGTTCCTCTACGGCGCGGGCCGCGTCGGGACGTCGTTCCCCGTGCCAGGAGTGTTGCTGGTCCTGCTCGTGATCTTCTATCACGTGCTCACGCAGCGGACCGTCATCGGACGGCACATCTTCGCAGTCGGTGGAAACCGAATTGCGGCTTCGCTGTCGGGGGTCTCGACCAAGCGCACGTACTTCTTCGTGATGATGAACATGTCGATCCTCTCCGCGGTCGCAGGAATGGTGTTCATCGGACGCTCGACCGCATCGGGACCATTTGACGGGAACATGTGGGAACTCGACGCCATCGCGGCCGTCTTCATCGGTGGTGCGGCCGTCTCCGGCGGCATCGGCACGGTGACGGGCTCGATCATCGGTGGCCTGGTGATGGCCACGCTCAACAACGGACTTCAACTGATGGGCGTTGGGTCCGACCGCACGCAGATCATCAAGGGACTCGTGCTGCTGCTCGCCGTCGCCTTCGACGTCTACAACAAGCAACAGGGCCGCCCCTCGATCATCGGGCTCCTCATCAGGATGCGCCCTTCACCCCAAGATTCCGTGGACGGCGGGGCACAGACGCCTCCCAATGTCGATCCACGGACCGCAGCAGTGGCAGGAGTCGGTGTCGACCCGGCGACCTCCGCTGTCCACGAACAGCATCCAACGCCGGATGCGAAAGACAGAAGGTAGGACACTATGCGCAAGACCCTTCCAGGGCTCATTGCATTTGCGGCGGCGAGCACTCTCGCGCTGACCGCATGTTCATCGGACCGAACCGAAACCACGACCGTAGCAACCGGAGCCAACACGGCTGCTGCTGGCACGGAGCTGTGCATTCCCGAAGGCTCGACCATTGGTGTGTCGCTTCCGCAGAAGACCTCGGAGAACTGGGTGCTCGCAGAGCAGCTGTTCAACGACGGCCTGACTGCGGCCGGCTTCAAGCCGATCGTGCAGTTCGGCAACAGCGGTGTGACCGAGCAGCAGAACCAGATCGACGCCATGGTCGAGCAGGGTGCCAAGGTCATCGTTGTAGGCGCCATTGATGGCTCTCAGCTCGGAACTCAGCTGGAGGCCGCCAAGGCTTCCGGTGCCACGATCATCGCTTACGACCGCCTGGTGAAGAACACCGAAGCGGTTGACGCGTACATCGCGTTCGACAACTTCCAGGTGGGCGTGCTTCAGGGCACGGCGCTGCTTGAAGGCCTCGGCGAGCGCATGGGCGCCGGTCCGTACAACATCGAACTGATTGCTGGTTCCTCTGACGACGCGAACGCCATGCCGTTCTTCAACGGTGCCATGAGCATCCTGCAGCCGAAGATCGACGACAAGACGCTCACGGTTGTCTCCGGTCAGGTCTCGTTCGAGCAGGTCGCCACGCAGGGCTGGAAGGCGGAGAACGCGCAGAAGCGCATGGACACCGTCCTCTCGGGCTTCTACGCTGGCGATGTGCCGCTTCACGGCATCCTGTCGCCCAACGACACCCTGGCACGCGCCGCGCTCGTCGCGGTTGCACAGGCCGGCAAGGACACGCCGGTCATCACCGGTCAGGACTCCGAAGTTGAGTCCGTCAAGTCCATCGTCGCAGGCGAGCAGTACTCGACGATCTACAAGGACACCCGCGAGCTCGTGGCCCAGACGATCGCCTCGATCGTCGAGCTGCAGAACTGCAAGGAAATCCCGATCAACGACACCAAGCAGTACGACAACGGCGTGAAGATCGTGCCCGCGTTCCTGCTGACGCCGAAGATCGTGACCAAGGCGAACGCTGCCGAGGTCTACGCGAACGACACGACGCTTGGCCCCCTGACCAAGGGTTAAGCACTCCCGAACACACGAGGCCCCCTCCTGGCATCACGCTGGGAGGGGGCCCCGTGTTGTCTCGCACGCCTCACTCTGAAGCTGCTCAAACCACAGTGATTGCTAGCCCTGGCTCCAGGGAAGGCCCTCGGCCTTCCATCCCTGAACGCCGCGGTGACCGTCGCCATCCGTCGGCCCCTCGAAGCCGTCCAGGATGTTGTACGCGGGGCCCATTCCGGCGGCGGTTGCCGCCGTAGCAGCGCCGATGCTCCGCTGACCCGAGCGGCAGAGGAACACGATGGGTGCTCCCGTATCGGGGCTCATGCCTGCTTTGTGGAGCTCGTCGACGAATTGTGCGTTGCGCGCGCCCTGGGGGTAGTTGACCCACTCGGCGAAGACGGGCTCACGACCGGTGGCCGAGGTGTCGGGCACGCCAACGAAGCGCCACTCGGCCTCCGTGCGCACGTCCACCAAGATCGCCGCGGGATCGCTCAGCAAGAGCTCCCACGCCTCTTGGGGCGAAAGGTCCCCCGCGTACTCGCTCATTGCATCTCCTGGTTGGTATTCACCCAGCGGTGAGTTCCACCACAGTGTAGGCAACGAGCGCGCGTACGGCTAGAGGCATCGGACGCGCATGTTTAGCAGGACAAATGTAGTGGGCTCGGGATAGGGCGCGGCATCGCGGCGTGGGAGCCGTTAGGCGGAGCGCGTCACGGGCGGCAAGGCGGACCACGGGAAGGTGATCCATTTGTCGGTGCGTTTCCACACGTAGTCGGGCGCGATGATCGAGCGCGGCTTGGCGAACAGTGTCACGGTGCGCACCTCGCCCGCGTGCTGCGACATGAGCCCCTTGGCCAGGGCGAGCGTCTCGCCCGTGTCTGCAACGTCGTCGGCGATCAATACCTTGAGGCCCTTCATGTACACAGTGTCGAGCAGCGGCGGCAGGATGATCGGCGCGGGCAGGCGCTCGTCGATGTCGGTGTAGAACTCGACGTTCATGGTGCCCACGCCCTTGGTGCCCAGGGCGTACGCGATCGCGCCGCCCACAGGCAGGCCGCCGCGCGCGATGGCGACCACGACGTCGGGCTTGAACCCGGAGTCGACCACCATCTGGGCGAGCTCGCGTGACGCGTCGCCGTAGCCCTGCCAGGTCAGGATCTCGCGCTCTTGGTCGGCCATGGGGTGTCCTCACTCCGGGGTGAGGCGAGACTACCGGGTGCGTCATGCGGGGATGTCATACGGAGGGCGGGAGCGCGCGCGGTGCGACTCGGCGATCGTTGCGGCGCCGCCAGCCCCGTGGGACGCTTTCGCGCAACCCGGTGTCGGCTGAGCACCGCAAATCGACATTTACTGCTCTGCGCTCCGTCTGGAACGCAGCCGCCCTGTGGATTTGCGGCGCCTAGCCGACGCTCGCGTGACGGCCGCTTCGCACGGACAGCTTGCTCGGGCGGAGCGCCACCGCGGCTAGAAGGGCGACCCCGGCGGCCACGACCACTGCACAAGCGGCCGCGATGAACGACTCCTGCAGACCCATGCTCATGCCCGCGCGCGCCTCGGCGAAGGCGCGGTCATTCGCGCCCCCCATGGTCACCGCTACGGCGATTGCGCCGATCCCATAGCCGCCCACGGCCCAACCGAGCAAGATCCCCGCGCACTGGCTCGCGCACCAGGCGGCGGCGTCTGCCGCGATGGCTTGGGTGCCCGACAAGCCAAGGGCTCTGGCTGTCCCGCTCTCGGCCTTCATGAGGCGTTTGGTTGACCACATGATGATCACCGTGAGCGCATTGGCAATGACGAGCGCGGCTATCAAGTACTCGGGGTGTGGCGCGGTGTCCCTCACGAAGAAGGACCAACTGGCGTTGAGGGGATTGGTGTTCGTGGACCACCAGAGGAGGTGATTGACGGTGTTCGCCGTGTACCAGCCCGTGATACTCGTGACCGCGAGCATCTGGGTGTTGGCGATCGCGACCGCCTGCCGTGGATGCGCCTTGAGGGTGAGTCCCGCCTGGAGCGCCCAGGGTGTGGCACTGCTCGAAAGCGCGTTGCCTGCCAGGCGAATCACGCGGCGGGAAATCTCCATCATGGTGGCGATTCCGGTGACGACGGTGGCGAGCACAAGGAAGATGAGCGCCACGTACGAGCCACTCGTTTGGGTGGCTTGCACCACCAGGAGCGCCACAAAGAAGGTGGCAAAGAGCAGGGAAACCGGCCACAGGTGCACCCGCCGAGACATCTCCATCTCGTCGACCGCGGTGGTGTCCTTGAGCGCCGCGGTGGGGGGCACTCGCACTGCGGCTATCGCGGGAACGATAACGGTGACGGCTGCGAGCACTGCGGCGAGGGCCACCATCGCCGCTGCGACGATGCCGGGGAACGTCAGGGGCACGGGCGGCGGCGACGCGATCGCGTCGAGCCACGCGCGGTGCGCGATGGCGGCGGCTCCCACTCCGGCGCCGATGCCGACGGCCGCTGCGGTTGCGGCTATCACTGCCTACTCGACGCCTGCGGCGGCGAGTAGGTGAGAACGCCGAGCACCTAGCGCTCGCGCGGTCGCCGTCCAACGCATGCGGTCCTGAGCCTGAGAACGGCCCAGGGCAAAGGCCACCACCACGGTTCCGAGCGTGAGCGCCGCAGCCACGAGCCACGCGATGGGTGATGAGGAGCCGAAGAGCCCCCGCGCACCGCTCCCTTCGCTGGCGCGGTCGAATCGGTCGGCGAACGCTCGGTTTGGTTGGTCCCAATGGATGTACACCTGCATGGGCCACGGATCGTCGCCGGGGGACGTCGCGGTGACGAACTCCTCGATGATGCCCAGATCGCCTTGCGAGATATACGCAGTTGAGGGTCGCCAACCGGGGCCGTAGTCGCGCGCGATGCCAGAGACCCGCAGGGTCGCAGATGGCAGCTGGGTCACATCCTCTGAGTGGGGACTGGCCCACAATATGACGGGGTCGCCGATTGTCACACCAGTGGCTTTGGCGGCCTCGCCCGAGAGCACGATTTCTCCACTCTCGGGGGCCCGTCCCTCGGCGAGTATCTGAGTCCAAGGAAATTCCCCCCACACCGCACTGATGTCGCTCGACAAGCTCTGCGTCAGTTGGTTCCGGGCTGTGACGCCAGTGCGCGTGATCGACGCCGAAGTGCTCGCGTCTGCACGCACGTGAGCGCCCCCTGCGTTGGCGTCCTCGATCGCGCGCTCGAGATCCGCGAGCTTGAAGGAGGACCCGTAGTCGGCGAGTACGGCGGCTCTGGTCGCGCCCGACCCAGCGGGTTGGGGCAGACGCTCGTCCGTCAATACCGCGACCGCGGAGTAGCGGGACGCGTTGCCGCTCGCTTGATCAGCGAAGTAGTTGGCCGCGCCCTGTGTCGCGGCCATCGTGGTGGCGAACGTAGCAAAACCCACGGCCCCGGTGACGATGAGCGCGAGTGCGACGATGAAGCCGCGTTGGCGACGGAGCTGCTCCCTGACAATCGTGAGAATCATGGTGCCCCCTCAAGGTTGACGAATACGTGTGACGATCATGTCTACCCCAATGTCCCGGCTATGCCGCGGATTCGAGGCGAGAGGCGGAGATCGGAGACGGCGTGAACGACGCCACGACCCACGCCCCAATGGCCGCCCCGATCGCCGCTAATGCGAGAATTGCGCAGGTCGGGATCACCGCGGCGCTGAGCGCTTTGGGAATGTCCACACCGGGGGTGTTGTCCAAGGTTGAGACGAAGAGCCACGCCGCGCCGATCGCGCCCGCCACGACCCCGAGAGCAATGCCGGTGAGCTGCATGGCGGCAAATGTGATCGCCCCCGCGAGCCTCCCGTCCCTGCGCGTGGCGCCGAGCGCTTCCTGGGTGGCCGCGTCCCGTGCGGTGAGCGTCGCCGTTGCCGCGCTGATGGCGATGGTGACAATCGTGGTGATGAGTAGGGCCAGCGCCGCCGCGTTGACGAATCCTGTGGATATGTCGCCCGTGGCAAACCACGCAGGGGCGGGGCCGCCTTCAAGGTAGCTCGGCGCGTTGAGCGCGCCACTTGCGGCTAGACGCCCGGCGATCGCGATCATCGTGCCGACGCCAAGCGCCACCGCGAACGCGGGAATGGTGGCCTGACGCGGCCTCGCGACCAGCACGTCGCCCGCCATCATTCGGGCGCGGCTACGCGACTTCGAGAGCGACGCCCCAACGCGGGGCACCGCCCAACGCAACGCCTCGTGCATCAGCATGATGCCGCCGACCACAATGACGAGGCCCGCGACGACTGCGGGGCCAAGGAGCGCCCCGGGTGCGTCCATCACTGCCGTGAATGCCAGGGCAGCGTTGGAGGCGATCCAGACGACGAAGAGGGGACGTGCGCTCACGCGCCGTGATACGTCGGCCTCGGACAGGTCCGTGACTGGCTTGAGCGCCGCCACGGGCGCCACCCGCGCCGACCAAAAGGCCGGGATCGCCCCGATGATGGTGCTGAGCACGAGTCCGAGCAGGAGCAGTCCCGGCACCGCCCACCAAGGGGTAGCCAGCCGCGAGGGGAAGAGGGGCTCTGCCACGGCACGGTGCAGCAACGTCAGATGCGCGGATCCGGCGGCGTACCCGAGTGCGGAGCCGATGGCGCCGGCCGTGAGCCCGACGCCCGCTGACTCGACAATGCTGGCTGCGGCGATGGTGCCGCGGGTGGCACCGAGAGTGCGGGCCGTCGCGACCCAGCGGCTGCGCACCTGCGCCTGGGCCCGGCCGATCGCGAAGGCCATGGCGATGAGTCCCACCACCAGTGCCCCGACGCCGGCCGCGGCCGCGCCCGTGACGGCAGTCGGTAGGGCGCCGGCCGACGCCGTGTAATTTTCGGCGGAGCCGAGGACGTCGAGCGCGCTTGAGCCCGTGTTCCAACTGAAGCCGGTCATGACGGTGCGGTTGGTGTCGCCGGGGCTCCCGAGCAGTTGTTCAATGCCGGCGGTGTCGTCCCACGCGGTGAAGGCATCCGGTGCATAGGCGCTGAGACCCAAGGCGGTGAAGCCGGATCGGGCAATGCCTGACACCGTCAGCGTGACTGAGCGCGTCTCGCACTTCGGAGGGCAGGATTGCACCGTGATCGTGTAGGGGTCGCCGATCCCGACTCCCGCGGCACTCGCGACGCCCGCCGACAGTGCGATCTGCCCGGGCTGTGGTGGGTCGCCCTGTGCAAGGATCGCGGACCAGTCGACGGCGCCCTTGAGAGCGATGCTGCCTGAGTATTCAGGGGTCCCCTGCCCGATGCCCGGGTACCCAATGTTTGCGCCCCTCGTGGCAACGACGTCCGATCCGTCCGCGATAGCTCGATCAAGAGCAGCGTCCACCACGGCAAGCGTCGGGTATCCCAGGTCTTGAGTGGGGGTGCCCACCGTGGCGCTGCTCCACAGATGCCACTGCTTGTCGTAACCGAGCGTCGCGTTTGCGGTTTGATTCGCCTCGCGCATCGTCGTGGTCATGAGGAGGCCGTAGCTGGCCACGCCGACGGCGAGCGCAAGGACGATGCCCGTGACGGTCACAAATCGACGCTGCGCACGCAGTTGCTCCCGTACAAGGATCCGAATCATGGTGTCCCCTCATTCATTGCTTCGCGTCGCTGCTCGCCGGTCGTCGGCCGACGGGCCCCGAGCGCAGCCACCGCCACCGCCGCCAGAGTCAGTGCCACCACGAGTCCCCCCTCGGCGACGTCCCTCGCCTGCCAGGCAAAGACACCCGCCCCAAATGCGATGGTGGCGCCAATCGTGCGGAGAGTGCCGGTCACAGTGCCCCCTCCTTGATCGCTTCGCGCAGTTGCTCCGAAGGGGTGGACGCATCGGTCCGTGCCCGTGCCACAAGGCTGCCCACCGCGGCCAGTCCGGTTGTCGCCAATGTGAGTGCCCACAGCGTCAGCCAGGGGGCGTGCATGATGTCGAAGCCGATGTTCCACCACACGATCGAGCTCAGCTGGGTGAGCCCGACCCCTGCGGTGAAGGTCGTGGCGTACGCCCCGAGGGCCACTCCGAACGCCATGCCGAGCGCGGCGCCGATGAGCGTGGTGACGGCTGCCTCAATCGCAGTCGCGCCGCGCAGCGCCGATCGCGTCGCGCCCAGCGCACTCATGGTCGCGTAGTCACCCGCCCTCAGCCGTTGCACGGTGAAGGCGAGGGCGATGACCAGCCCGATCGCGAGCAACAGGAACGGCCCAGCGATACCGAAGAGCGTGGATGCTTGCACGCTGTTGTCGGGTGTTGATCGCGACAGGGTGGGGCGAGTGACCTGGAACTCTGCAAGGTCGTAGTCCGCCAGGATGTCGACCACAGGAGTTTCACCGGCGGGGTACAGCAACACAGCGCTGGTGGGGAGCGCCCCCAGTTGCGACTCCGCCCAGGCCCGTGGCACACCTGTCACCGGGGCAGAGACGGAGGGGGAATGCATCGTCAGCGTGCGCCCTGCGACCACGATCGAACTGACGTAGCCCCACGAATAGCCGTCGGAGAAGAAGAGGTTCCGTGCGGCGCCATTGCTCACCTTGTCAAATGCGAGCGCGTCGGGAGCCAAGAGCAGCCCAGGGTCGCGTGAGGCTCCCTCTGCCTTCACCGGATCCGTCAGAATCGCGGCGGTGGGAACCACGATGAGGCGGGGGTCCTCAAGGAACGCGGCGAGAAGCGCGTCGGGCAGGCCTTTTGGGGCGCCTGCTGTGGTGGTGGCCGAAACTACTGGGCCGAGCCTCGGGGGCGCCATGTGGAACGTCGATACGACCGCGTGTGGAATCAGGTCTGCGGAAAGGTGGTTGCGCGCATCGACGCCGTTCGCACCCATGCTCAATGCCGTGGCAATGGCGAGGATGACCCCGATGCCCACCATCGCTACCCCGCGCACAGGCGTGGGTCGGGTGAGGCCATCGGCCGCGATGGCCCCGAGCCCCGTGCCATCCGTGGCGCGAGACAGGGTGCGGCCGGCGAGTGTAGTGAGCGCCGTGGCAGCACGTGCTCCCGCCAAGATCAGGAGTGCCGTCACCGCGATCATCGATAGCACCTGAAGTGTCACTGCCGTTCCGATGAGCAGCTTCGCCGACATGGGGCGCTGACTTCCCCCCGAATACTCATACCCGGAGGCCGCCCAGGCCCTCATGATCAGTGGCGCCGCGATCACGATCCCGGCAGCCACCCATGGCCACCACCGGCTTAGACGCGAGCGCCCCGGGTTGTTGGTGGTGAGCGAACGGCGAGAAGTAGTTCCTGGAGTTCCCGTGGTCCACCGCGCCACGAGTGCGTACGCGAGCACAGTCGCCGCAATGCTCGAGCCCACGATGATGAGCAGCGTCCAGGCGGTTCCCGAGTTGAAGTCTCCGCCAAAACCCTTGACGGCTTGAGTAGCTATTGCGCCGATGGAAGCGCCTGTCAATGCGGCGACAATGCTATGAGTCAACCCAAGTTGCGTCTGGTGGCGTACGAGCGAACGACGCGGCGACCCTAGATCTTGAAGCGCTCCGAACTCCTGGCGATGTGGTGCCGCTGCGAGGATGCGGAAGGCGCCGATGAGTGCAGTCAGCAGGGCGATCAGGAGCGGCGGGAAGAGCATCACGGACACGAGGCCGTGGTAGCCCGGCAGGAGCGGGGAGAAGAAATAGGAGTCGTTCTTGCCCGGCTCTGTGAAGAGCGGCGCCAGGGTGAACGCGACCGCGAGTGGCACAAGCCCTGCAAACATAGGCCCCACCCACTGAAGTGCTCCCAACCGCGGCGTCGTGCCGTTCATAGTGCCCCCTCCTTGATTGCCTCGCGGAGCTCGTCGACCGGAGTCCGCCTCGCTACCGCAAATCCGTAGACCGTGGCAGCTGTGACGGCGACCAGCCACGTCAGTGCCGTCACGCCCAGCATCTGCCCCCACGCAATGTGTGTCAGGTTCCACCACAGCCCCCACACGGTATTTGCCGGGTCGAGAGGTGCGCCGGGGGAGAGCAGCGTGGGGTGCTTGGCGATCGCGGCGACCAGCCCGCCCAAGGGTGCACCGATGCCCATAGCGATCGTGAGTGAGATGGCCGCGTCGATGGGCACGGCGAAAGCAAGCGCTCGCGGCGTGGCACCCAGTGCCGCCACCGTGGCCCGCACCTGACGGTTCGTCTTCACTGTACGTACCGAGAGCATGACCACGGCGAAGCCGACCAGGATGACGAAGTAGACGGCGAAGAAGCCGAAAGCCCCGCGTGAAAAGACTCCGCTGGTGTCGCGGAATTCGAAGTCTTCGACGCTCATGGTGGGTGCGGGTTGTGCCTGGCCCCCCGCTACTGCGGCGGCGCGGTCGATGTACGCGAGTCGATCGTTCGTAGAGACATCGCCACCCACGTATTTCACCAGGGCCCCGACCACGGGAACGTCTCCCCATGAGGCCTCGGCCCATGAGCGTGTGGCGAGTGTCGCGGTGTTGAACCACAGGCGATGGAAGAGAGTGGCCGTGGCCGTGGCCGCGTTCGCCGACACGTCGATGAGCCGCGGTGGATGAGCGGGGAAGGCGAGGGCGTCGCTTTCCGAGTCCGGGCTCAGCAGGAATCCATCCTGAAGCCCGAGCGGCCATGCCCCGTCCGGCGTGACGCGGTCGAGGTCGCCGGGCGCCACGATCGTGATTGACGCTGTGGGCGCCGCGGCGCCCACGGGGCCCACCGTGACGCGCCCAAAGGGCACCACCGCGAGCGATGGA
>JBBRWX010000049.1:0-18147 GCA_038248935.1 Actinomycetales bacterium | reverse complement strand
CGCGTTGTCGAGCGACTGGCCCAGTTCTTTGACCGCTACTTTGGCCTGAGTTGATCTTCAGATGTGAGGTCCCGGGGACAAGACAAAGGGCCGCATGCGATTTCTCGAATGCGGCCCTTTATCAGCAAGTTTCAAAAGTCGGGCTGACAGGATTTGAACCTGCGACCCCTTGACCCCCAGTCAAGTGCGCTACCAAACTGCGCCACAGCCCGTTTGGCCCCTCGCGGTACAGACACACCGCTTTGAGGCCGTCGCCAAGTTTACACAGTCACGGGCTCACCCGGGCACCACGGTGACCGCCGCGAGTTGCCTAGGCGTTCAGCTTTGAACGCACTGCCTTGCCCGAGAACGGCTGCTTGAAAAGCGGGGCCAACAGGCACACGTCAAATACGCCTACGGCGACGAAGACGACGCCGACGACGGCAAGCGCAAGCCAGCCTCCGCCGGCAACGACTCCGACGACAATGAGGGCGACGCCTGCAATCGCGCGCGTCGCGCGACCTGCGGTTGAACTCATGAATGCTACGAATCCCATGGGAGGACTCCTTCCTTCATCCTCACCATACACCCCATACCCCCCGGGGTATCAAAACGTGGGCGGGCTCTGAGCTTCATACGCGCGGTCCGAGCATCGGCCTACTTGGACCTCTTGCCCCGCTTTTCACGCACGCGCACCGAAATGTGAATGGGAGTCCCAGTGAACTCAAACGTCTCGCGCAAGCGACGCTCGATGAAGCGTCGGTATTGCGGGTCGAGAAAGCCTGAGGTAAACAGCACGAACTTGGGCGGCCTGGTGGCGGCCTGTGTCGCGAACAGGATCTTGGGCTGCTTGCCGCCGCGCACGGGGTGCGGGTGCTCGGCAACCAACTCGCCAAGGAACGTGTTGAGCTTTCCCGTCGCGATGCGCCTGTCCCAGTTGCCAAGTGACACGTCCATCGCGCGCTTGAGGCGATTGGTGTGCCAGCCGGTCAGCGCGGACAGGTTGATGCGCGGCGCCCACGTGAGGTGCGTGAGATCCTTCTCAAACGAGCGCTCAAACAGGAACCTCTCGTCCTCCCCCACCAGGTCCCACTTGTTGATCACCATGACGATCGCGCGGCCCGCGTCCACCACCTCGGACAGAATTCGCAGATCCTGGTCAGACAGCGGCGTGGCGCCGTCCAGGAGCACCAGCGCGAGCTCCGCGCGGTGAATCGCGGCAGAGGTGCGCAGCGAGGCGTAATAGTCGGCGCCCTTGGTCAGGTGCACCCGCCTGCGAATACCGGCGGTGTCGATGAACGTGTACAACTCGCCCTCGACCTCGATGATCTCGTCGACCGGGTCGCGAGTGGTGCCTGCGACCTCATTGACCACGGCACGTTGCGAGCCCGCGAGCCGGTTGAGCAGCGAGGACTTGCCCACATTGGGCCTGCCCACAAGAGCGACGCGCCGCATCGCACCCTCGTCGTCCACCATCGGCATTTCCTTGGGCAGCGCGGCGACGGCCACATCGAGCAGATCGCCGATGCCACGGCCGTGTAGGGCCGACACGGGGTACGGCTCTCCTAGCCCCAAGTTCCACAGGGCGGCCGCTTCGAGCTCGCCCTGCGGGCCGTCGACCTTGTTGGCCACCAGGATGACGGGCTTCTTGGTGCGGCGCAGCAGTCGCATGACATGCTCATCCGTGGCCGTGGCGCCCACCGTGGCGTCCACCACGAACATGATGGCGTCCGCCATCTCCATGGCCACCTCGGCGCCTTGAGCGACCGAGAGGTCGATGCCCGTGACGTTGATTTCCCAACCGCCCGTGTCCATCAGGATGAAGTCGGTGCCCGCCCACTCGGCGTCGTACGTGACTCTGTCGCGGGTCACGCCGGGGGTGTCTTCGACGACCGCGAGTCGCTTGCCGATGATGCGGTTGACGAGAGTCGACTTGCCGACGTTCGGACGGCCGACGATCGCCAGAATCGGCAATGCCGCTCGCTGTTCGACCACCCCGTCGTCAAGTGCCGCGAGGTCTTCCTCGCTCAGTTCGTAGTCGTCAAGGCCAGCGCGCAGCGCGGCCTCGCGGATCGCGTCGATGCTCTCCTCGGGGTCGGATGCCGAAGGCAGTTCCAGTTCGAAGTCGTCTGTCTCGTCGCTCATGAAGAAGCCTCCTCGGCAAGCCGCACCACTGCTGACACGACCTCATCGATCGTGAGGTGAGTGGTGTCGATCTCGACCACGCCATCGGCGGCCGTATGAAAATTCACAACGGTGGAGTCCTTGTGGTCCCTCCCAAGGACCGCCTCGCGCACCGTGGCCGGGTCCGCGCCCTCGCCCGCCCTACGGGCGACACGCACATCCTCGTGAGCGGTGAGCAGCACGCGCACTTCGGCCTCGGGGGCAATCACCGAGGTGATATCGCGGCCTTCGGCCACGATTCCTGCGCCGTTGCGGGATGCGGCGATGATGCGCCGCTGCATGTTGCCCAGCACGGCCCGCGCTTCTAGATTGGTTGCCACATCGGACACCAGGAGCGAGATCG
The DNA here is from genome assembly GCA_038248935.1 of Actinomycetales bacterium. Taxonomy (GTDB): domain Bacteria; phylum Actinomycetota; class Actinomycetes; order Actinomycetales; family Demequinaceae; genus Demequina. The sequence goes on along the minus strand of JBBRWX010000049.1, from coordinate 15,641 downwards.
TGTCGGTGTGCAACAGCCGTGACACGTCCTCATCGTCCAGGATGACGGCGGGATTGGCAGGGTCGAGCCGCATCTCGACGTTCATGGTGGACACCATCGCGGTCACGTCGCTGACATTCTTGAGGTTGATGCCCTCGCGCAAACAGTGAAGTGCCGCCACGCGGTACGTCGCACCCGTGTCGAAATACTCGAGGCCAAGCCGCGCGGCGACCGCGCGCGAAACCGTCGACTTGCCGGTTCCAGCTGGGCCGTCAATGGCAATGACGATGCTCATGATCCCGCAACCACCCAACCACCCTTTTCCAGGGCTTCGACAAGTTCGCTCGCCTTCTGTGGGAGCACCCAGAGGGTAGTGAGACCCACAGGTTGACGCGGTGAATGCTCGATCGATATGTCCTCGACGTTGACGCCCACCGCGGCGGCATCTGACAACAAGCGCACCAGGTGCCCTGGGCGGTCGGGAACGATGACCGTGACCGCTTCCCACTCGCGCTTCGCTCCCCCGTGCTTGCCTGGGATGCGCGCGACCTCGCGCCTGCCGCGGTCGATCAGTGCGGTCATCGCTGCGCCGATGTCGTCTGCCTTTCGCACCGCATCGAGTTCCGCAACGATGTGATTGAGCGTCTCGACCAAAGATGGCTTGTTCAGGCGTGCGATATCCGCCCACATCGCGGGGTGCGACGCCGCGATGCGCGTGACGTCGCGCAGTCCCTGGCCGGCGAGGGCAACATCGTCGGCGCCCAAGGGCCCCAGCGCTGCCGCCACGGCGGACGCGGCGGCCTGCGGAGCGTGCGAGACCCTCGCCACGGCCCTGTCGTGCGCCTCGGCGTCCATCTCCACCACATCGCCAAAGAGTGCATCGGCTACGCGACGGACCATCGCGACGGCCTCCTGCGAGGCAAGTCCAGGACAGATCACCCAGGGGCGCGCCCTGAACAGGTCGCCCTGAGCGGCCATCGCGCCCGATATTTCACGGCCGGCCATGGGGTGCGAACCGACGTAACGGTGGCCCTGGCCCGAGCGGGCGGCCACCTCAGCGATGGGGGCCTTGACGCTCGCCACATCCATGACGACCGCGTGCGGCCACGTATTGAGGGAGTGTGACACCACATCGGGAGTCACCCCCGGCGGCGTGGCGACGATGACAAGGCCAGGCTGAGCGCGCCCAGGTGCACCTCCCGCGCCGATGCTGCGCGCAAGAAGCTCTGTCTCGGGGTCGGCATCGGAGATCGTGACGCGCCATCCCTCGGCGCTGAGACCGATTCCGATGGATGCGCCGATGAGACCCGCCCCAACGATGTGGGTGAGCGGCGTGGTGGTCATTACTGGGCGAGATCCCGCCTGAGTGACACGGCCTCGTGGAGGTAGACGTGAGCGACCATGTCGCGGGGGCGCTCCATCTCCGTGTGCATCATGACCCGCACGACCATGCGCAGTGCGCCGGGAACCGCCATCTCTTGAGAACACATGAGGGGCACAGCCCCAAAGCCCATCTGGCGAGCTGCCGCCGCAGGGAAGTCGCTGACGATGTCGGGGGTGCACGTGAAGAACACGGAAATTACATCGCGAGACGTCAGCTCATTGCCCTGAAGCATCGCCTCGACCAGCTCTTGAGTGCGCGCGTGCAAATGGTCCCGCTCATCGCGCTCAAGCGTGGTTGCTCCCCTAATTGCACGTACGGCCATGCGCACATGCTACCGGTCGCTCGCCGTGGCGGACGGACGGGACCCTAGAGGCCGGCGGCCTTTTGAAGCTCGCCAATCTCGGCATTGGTGAGCGTGCGCATCTCCCCTGGCTGCAGGGTTCCAAGGGTGACGGAGCCAAAGCGGGTCCTCACGAGGTCGATCACCGGGTGGCCGACGGCGTCAAACATGCGCCTGACGATGCGGTTGCGTCCCTCGTGCATCTCCACCTCGACAAGCGAGGCGTCGTCGGCGGCGTCAATGATGCGGCATTCCACTGCGCGCGTGGGGCCATCGTCGAGCTCGATCCCTTGACACAGCTGTGTGCGCAGGCCCTTGGTGACGTGGCCCTGGACCTTGGCCACATAGACCTTCGACACCCCGTGCGTCGGGTGAGCAAGCTTGTTGGCCAGCTCTCCGTCGTTTGTCAGCAGCAGCACGCCCGTCGTGTCGGCATCGAGCCGCCCCACGTGGAAGAGCCGCTCGTCAAAGCCCGTCACGTACTGATCGAGCGCCGGACGGCCCTCGGGGTCCGACATCGTGCTCACCACGCCCTTTGGCTTGTTCAGCACCACCGTGATGAGGCTCGCATCAACCGAGACTCGCTTGCCGAGTACCTCGATGACGCACTCGTCGGGGTTGATGCGCACGCCGAGTTCATCGACCACCTGGCCGTTGACGGTCACTGCGCCCGCCTCGATGAGCTCCTCGCACTTGCGGCGCGAACCCACGCCAGCCTGGGCAAGCACCTTTTGCAGGCGCGTGCCCTCCGGCCGGTAGATCGATAGGTCAGCCATCAGTTCGCCTCGTCCACATCTGCTAAGTCGGGAAGGTAGGGCGCCAAGGGAGGCAGTGCATCGAGCGATTCAAGCCCAACCCGCTCCAAGAACTCCGTCGTCGTCCCGTACAACACTGCGCCAGAGGCCTCCCCCACCTCGGTCACCAATCCTCTGGCACCTAACGTCTTCATCACTGAGTCAACGTTAACGCCGCGGATCTGCGAAACCTGCCCGCGTGTGACGGGTTGGCGGTACGCAACCACGGCGAGCGTCTCCAATGCGGCCTGAGACAGACGCGCGGACTGTCCCTCAATGATGAACGTACCCACCACGTCGGCAAAGAGAGGTGAGGAGTACATGCGCCAGCCGCCCGCGACCTCGCGCAATTCGAAGCCGCGCGGGGCGTCCGGGTTGGCGTAGTCGTCGCGCAATGCCCGCAGCGCCTCGAGAACCTCGGGCTCCGGCACGTCGAGTGCGGTCGCAAGGTCGACGGGGCTCACCGGCTCGTCGACCACCATCAAGATCGCTTCGATTCCCGCGTGGAGGTGCCTCATGACTCGTCCGTTCCTTCCACCACTGAATCAAACTCGCCGCTCACCTCGACGTCGTCCACGGACCCCGTCCACCTAATGGTGAGCTCGCCGAGAGAGCGTACCTGCTCAAACGCGACAGCGGACTCGCGAAACAGCTCAAGCAAGGCAAGGAACCTGGCGACGACGACGCCCACATGATCGGCATCGGCTACCAGGGAGCGGAACGTCGCGGCCCCTTGGCGCTGGAGCCGGGTCGACACGATCGCGGCCTGCTCCCTCACGCTCACTTGGGGATTGTGCAAGTGGGCAAGAGACACTCTGAGGTCCGGCGGAGTGCGGGTGAGCGCATGCGCGGCCATGCGAGCGAGGTCATCCGGTGACGCCCTCCACACCAATTCGGGAAGCAGCATCGCAAAGTGGGGCTCGAGGTGGACGTCGCGCGGTACACGGCGCGGCCCTTCGAACAGTTCCTGGAGGGTCGAGGCGACCTCCTTGAATGCGCGGTACTGAAGAAGCCTCGCAAACAGCAGGTCGCGCGCCTCAAAGAGCGCCAGGTCCTCGGCGTCCTCGACCTCGCCTTGCGGCAACAGTCTTGCCGCCTTGAGGTCCAACAAGGTCGCGGCGACCACCAGAAACTCGGACGCGACGGAGAGGTCCCATTCGACGTCGCGATTGCGCACGATCGCCAAAAAGTCGTCGGTCACAACCGCGAGGGCTACCTCCGTGATCTCCACCTCGTGCTTGGCGATCAGGCTGAGGAGCAGGTCGAACGGCCCCGAGAAGTTGGGCAAGGTCACCTCGAAGGACGACTTCGCCCCGTCGACGGAGGCGGTCACGTCAGGCCGTGACCCCGCGGGCAACGAGCTCGCGCGCCAACTGGCGGTATTGCTCAGAACCCGCGTGGTTCGGGGCAAACGTCAGGATCGGTTCCGCTGCGACCGTTGCGTCAGGGAACTTGATGGTGCGTCCGATCATCGTCTCTGTCACGCGATCACCGAAGGCCTCCCGTACGCGCGTGACGACCTCTTGGGCGTGCAGCGTGCGGGCGTCGTACATCGTCGGAACGATCGCGTCGAGGGCGAGCCGCGGATTCAGGCGGTCCTGAACCTTCCCCACCGTGTCGACCAGCAAGGCCACGCCGCGCATCGCGAAGAACTCGCAAGCCAAAGGGATCACGACGCCGTGAGCAGCCACGAGGGCGTTCACCGTCAAGAGCCCGAGCGAGGGCTGGCAATCGATGAGGATCACGTCGTAGTCGTCGACGATCGGGCGCAAGGCTCGAGCCAAAGCACTCTCACGCGCCACCTCGCCAACAAGCTGCACCTCGGCCGCCGACAGATCGATGTTCGCGGGAAGCACATCGAGACCCTCGACCGCGGTAGATACGATGACGTCTCGCGTGTGGATCTTCGAACTCAGCAAGAGGTCGTACACCGTGGTCTCGAACTCATTCGAGTTCACGCGCAGGTTGGCCGACGCGGCGCCCTGCGGGTCGAAATCGACCAGCAGCACCTTGCGTCCGTACAAGGCGAGGGCCGCGGCAAGATTCACGGCCGTGGTGGTTTTGCCCACCCCGCCCTTCTGATTGCACATCGCGATGATACGGGCCGGGCCGGTTCCACTCAGGGGCGGCGGTACATCAAACTCGGTCACGGACTTCACCTTACTCCGGACGGGGCATGGGCTTGTCGAGGGCACGCGGGTGTGCCGTCTGGTACACCTCGCGCAATGCATCCCTCGTGACGTACGTGTAGATCTGCGTGGTCGTCACAGACGCGTGTCCAAGGAGTTCCTGCACCACACGGATGTCGGCTCCGCCTCGCAGCAAATGCGTCGCGAACGAGTGCCTGAGCGTGTGCGGGGAGATGTCGCCCACTCCCGCCCGCTCCGCGGCCGCCTTGAGAATGGTCCAACCGCTTTGCCTGCTGAGGCGCCCCCCGCGGGCGTTGAGAAACAGGGCGGACGTGCCGTTGCCGTGCACCGCGAAGGAAGGCCTCGCTCGTACCAGGTACGCGTCGAGGGCCTCCCGTGCGTAGCCGCCGAGCGGCACGATGCGCTCCTTGCGACCCTTGCCTCGGAGCTTCACGGACTCGTTGCCCTCGCGCACATCAATATCGTCGATGTCGAGGCCAGTGGCTTCCGAGATCCGTGCACCTGATCCGTACAGCACCTCCAAGAGGGCCCTGTCGCGCAGGGCCGCGGGCCCGTCGCCGATCGCAGCGACGTCAAGTAGCGACGCAACTTGGTCGGTGGTCAGCGCCTTGGGAAGCCGTACTGGAGTAGCGCGCGGCTTGACGTCCGCCGCGGCATCGTCCGTCACCCAGCCCTCCGCCACGGCGAAGCGGTGCCAACCTCGTACCGACACCACCGTCCGCGCGGCCGATGCTGGGGCCAAGGGGGTTCCGTTGTCGGATCCGGCCGAGATGGCCTCGGCAAACTCGGCGACGACGCGCGAGGGCGTCGACTCGAGGGACTCGATTCCCCGCGACTCAAGAAAGGCGCAATAGCGTGAAAGGTCGCGGCGATATGCCGAGACGGTGTTGGCTGACAGGCCGCGTTCGACCGTGACGTGGGCCAAGTAGATGGCGAGCTCGCGCTCGAGCCCTAGCGTTGCCACACCGTGAGAGTGTCGGGCCAGAACGGATCGGCCAGTATCGCGCCGAAGACGACCGACAAGTACATGATTGAGTCACGGAACAAGCGCATCGAACGGAGCTTTGACCCGTCCAACGTGCGGCGGTACAACGCGTAGCAGCCGCCGACGAACCACACCCCAAAACCAAGCGCGAGCACCGCGTAGATCCACGTCATGCCTGCGAGCGGCACCAACAAGAGGGACACGATCGCCATGGCGACCGCGTAGATGATCATCTCCTTGGCGACCTTGACCGGCGTGGCGACGACGGGAAGCATCGGCACCTCGGCGTGCGCGTAGTCCTTGCGGAACTTCAGCGCGAGCGGCCAGTAGTGCGGTGGCGTCCAGAAGAAGATGATGAGAAACAGGACGACGGGCGTCAGCGAGAGGGACTGAGTCACCGCGGCCCAGCCAATGAGAACAGGCATGCAGCCCGCTGCGCCTCCCCACACGATGTTCTGGGAGGTTCTTCTCTTGAGAAGCATCGTGTAGCCGACCGTATAGATCAGGATCGCGATCACGCTGAGTAGGGTCGCGAGCGGCGACGCCACAATCCAGTAGAACCATGCGGTCGAGACGGCTGCCAGAACCCAGGCGAACACGATCGCCGCGCGCGGCGTCACCGCGCCTGTGACGAGAGGCCTTCCTTGGGTCCTCTTCATCACGGCATCGATGTCGCGATCAAGGTAACTATTGAAGACGTTCGCCGAACCGGCAGACAGGGTGCCGCCGATGAGCGTTGCGGCCATCAACCACAAGCCAGGCCAACCACTCGCGGCCAAAACCATCGTGGGAAGCGTCGTGATCAGCAACAATTCGATGATTCGCGGCTTCGTGAGAGCGACATACGCCTTCAGTCTTCGCGTGGCGTGCAAGACCCTTCCCACCGAAGGTGCAGGAATGTCGGTGTGGGAAGTCACGTCTGCCGGCATGAAGCAATTGTACGTGGCACGACGCGGGCCGCGTGCTTCGGCCCTGTGGCTCCCTGGTTCGGTATGCAACCTCGAATTCCGGGTTGGTGATCGCGCTCTTCCGCTCCGGCGCGCCGCTAGTCTAGAAGGGCCGCCCGACTGATCTTCAAGGGAGAACCGTGACCACAGGATGGACTGACCTGGACACCCGCGCGATCGACACTCTGCGTGTCCTCGCCGCCGATGCAGTGGAGAAGGTCGGCAACGGCCACCCTGGTACTGCGATCTCGCTGGCGCCCGCCGCGTATCTGCTCTTCCAGAACGTGATGAAACATGACCCCGCAGACCCGACGTGGCTTGGGCGCGACCGCTTTGTCTTGTCGTGCGGCCACTCTTCGCTCACGCTCTACCTGCAGCTGTTCGCGGCCGGCTATCCCATGAGCCTCGATGACCTGAAGTCGCTGCGGACCGAGGGCTCGCAGACTCCAGGCCACCCCGAATACGGCCACACCCCCGGAGTCGAGATCACCACGGGACCGCTCGGTTCCGGTCTCGCCTCTTCGGTCGGAATGGCGATGGCCGCTCGCCGCGAACGCGGCCTCCTCGACCCGGACGCCCCCTCGGGTGAGTCCGTCTTCGATCACCACATCTACGTCATGTGCTCCGATGGTGACCTCCAAGAGGGCGTCAGCCACGAGGCCAGCGCGATTGCGGGCGTGCAGGAGCTCGGAAACCTCATCGTCATCTGGGACGACAACAAGATCTCGATCGAGCATGAGACGGACATCGCCTTTGACGAGGACGTGCTCAAGCGTTACGAGGCCTATGGCTGGCACACGCAGCGGGTCGACTGGGTCACGCCCGAGGGCTACGAGGAGAACCCCGACGCTCTCCTGGAGGCCATCCACGCGGCCAAGGCGGAGACGGGCAAGCCCTCGTTCATCGCGCTCAGCACCATCATCGGCTGGCCCTCGCCCACCAAACAGAACACGGGTGGAGTGCACGGATCGGCCTTGGGAGCCACCGAGGTGGCGGGTCTGAAGACCGCCCTTGGGTTTGATCCCGCCGAGTCATTCGTGGTCGAGCCCGCGGTGCTCGAGCACACGCTTAAAGCCCGCGAGCGAGGTCAGGCGGCGCACTCCGAGTGGAATGGCGAGTTTGCCAAGTGGCAGTCCGAGCAACCCGAGCGCGCGGCACTGCTCGAGCGCCTCGTCGCGAAGGAGCTACCTGCCAACTGGGCCGATGCCCTGCCCACGTTCGAGGTGGGCACGTCGGTCGCGACGCGTTCCGCGTCGGGCAAGGTGCTGACCGCTCTCGCTCCCGTTCTTCCGGAGCTGTGGGGTGGGTCGGCGGACCTGGCGGGATCCAACAACACCACGATGGACGGTGAGGCGTCGTTCCTGCCCCCGCACCGCGCCACCACGTCCTACCCCAACGCGAGCTGGTACGGCCGCACGCTTCACTTTGGCATCCGCGAATTCGGCATGGGCACGATTCTCAACGGAATCACACTCCACGGCCTGACCCGCGCCTACGGCGGCACGTTCCTGGTGTTCTCCGACTACATGCGCGGTTCGGTTCGCCTCGCCGCCCTCATGGGAATCCCCACCACCTTCGTGTGGACCCACGACTCGATTGGTCTGGGTGAGGATGGCCCCACGCACCAACCGATCGAACACGTGGCGACGTTGAGAGCCATCCCCGGTCTCGACGTGGTGCGTCCCGCCGATGCGAACGAGACGGCTTGGGCGTGGAAGCACGCGCTCGAGACCAAGGATCGCCCCTCGGGCCTGATCCTGACGCGTCAGAACGTCCCCACCCTCGAGGGGACATCGGCCGAGGGCTTCGCCAAGGGCGCCTACGTGCTTGCGGGTACGGACGAGGACGCAGACGTGATCCTCATCGGCACCGGCTCCGAGGTCCAACACTGCGTTGCCGCTCGCGAGGCGCTCGCGGCGGAGGGCATCAAGGCGCGTGTCGTGTCGATGCCGTGCCGCGAGCTCTTTGAGCGTCAGAGCGCGAAGTACCGCGCGTCGGTCTTCCCTCCTGATGTCAAGGCTCGTGTGAGCATCGAGGCAGGCTCTGGGCTTGGTTGGCGTGAGATCGTCGGCGACGCCGGTCGCGTCATCGGGATTGACCACTTTGGAGAGTCCGCATCGGGCGACCTCCTCATGAAGAAGTACGGCTTCACCGCTGAAAACGTGGTCGCTAAGGCAAAGGAAAGTGTGGAGTCTGCGCGTTGAGTGTGCACATTGAGTGCGCCACGTCGAGAGCTGGCTTTCCCAGGAGGCCCGCACTCGACGTGGGAATCAACCGCGAATGCCTGGCAGTTCGAGCAGAGGCGGAATAATGGCTGACGGCTCACGTTCGATTGAATGTGATCCGAGCCCCCCGGCGTACGTCCCCCATCATCATCGAGGTGTCCCCCGCAACTCTCCCCTCCTATGGCTTTCCAGGAGCGGAGTGCACGTCAGCTTTGGAGGCTAGATAGTGGTCAACCCCCTCCGCGATCCTCGCGACCGCAGACTGCCTCGGATTGCGGGTTCATGCGGTCTTGTCATGTTTGGTGTGACTGGGGACCTCGCACGCAAGAAGCTCATGCCGGCCGTCTATGACCTCGCAAACAGGGGCCTGCTGCCCCCCGCGTTCGCGCTCACCGGATTTGCCAGGCGGGAGTGGGGTCGCGAGGACTTCACGCAGGTGGTTCACGATTCTGTGAAGAAGTACGCGCGCACACCATGGCGCGAAGAGACGTGGGAGCAGCTGTCCGAAGGAATCCGCTTTGTGCAGGGCTCCTTCAATGATCCCGAAGCGTTCGCCGAGCTGAGGCGCACCGTCGAGGAGCTCGATGAACGCAGGGGAACGGGTGGCAACCACGCGTTCTACCTCTCCATCCCGCCGTCGGCCTTCCCCGAGGTCATCGGCCAATTGCGTGACTCCGGACTGTCCGATCCTCAAGAAGGCACGTGGCGACGTGTCGTCATCGAGAAGCCCTTCGGTTCCGACCTGAAGACGGCCAACGCGCTCAACCAGGTGGTGTCCGAGGTCTTCCCCCCCGACGCGGTGTTCCGCATCGACCACTACTTGGGCAAGGAGACGGTGCAGAATCTGTTGGCCTTGCGCTTCGCCAACCAGCTCTTTGAGCCCATGTGGAACTCGCAATACATCGACCACGTGCAGATCACGATGGCGGAAGATATCGGCATCAACGGCCGTGCGGGCTACTACGACGGCATCGGTGCTGCGCGCGACGTGATCCAGAACCACCTCTTGCAGCTACTGGCCTTGACGGCCATGGAGGAGCCCGCCTCGTTCGACGCCACTGATCTTCGCGCGGAAAAGGAGAAGGTCCTTCGCGCGGTAACCCTTCCATCTGACCTCTCGGTGTCGACCGCGAGGGGCCAATACACGGACGGCTGGCGGGGCGGCGAGCGAGTAGGTGCCTTCCTCGATGAGGACGGAATTGCCCCGGACTCCATCACGGAGACCTACGCGGCCATCAAGGTCGAGATTCCCAACCGCCGCTGGAAGGGCACGCCCTTCTATCTTCGCGCTGGCAAGCGCCTGGGGCGCAGGGTGACGGAGATAGCGCTCGTTTTCAAGAAGGCGCCCTCGCCGTACTTCCAGCAGATCGAGGGATCAGACGTGGGCACCAATGCGCTCGTGATTCGCGTCCAGCCCGACGAGGGAGTCACGCTCAAGTTCGGGTCCAAGGTGCCGGGAACGACGATGGAGGTGCGCGACGTCACGATGGACTTCGCTTACGGCAACGCCTTCACCGACGAGTCACCCGAGGCGTACGAGAGGCTCATCCTCGACGTCCTGCTAGGAGACCCGCCGCTGTTCCCCAGGCACCAAGAGGTCGCCTCTTCGTGGCAGATTCTGGATCCCATCACCGCCTTCTGGGCCACTCAGGGACAACCCGAGCAATACCGTTCGGGTACGTGGGGTCCGGTGGGCGCGGATGACATGATGGCACGCGACGGACGCACATGGAGGCGACCATGATCATTGACCTCCCTCGCACCACCACTGTGGATATCAACGCCGAACTTCTCCGACTGCGCAAGGAGGGCGGCGTCGTCACGATCGGCCGCGTGATGACGTTGGTCATCGACGCCACGGACGCCGATGCCGAAGAGGCCATCAGCACCGCAAACGTTGCGTCGCGAGAGCACCCTTGCCGCATCATCGTGTTGTCGCCGCAAGAGCACTCGGACGATCTCGACGGCCAAATTCGCGTCGGTGGCGACGCAGGTGCCTCGGAGGTCATCGTGCTGAGGCCTCCGCTCAGCGCGATGGACCATGCGGACACCCTCGTCACTCCCCTGCTGCTTCCCGATACTCCGATCGTCGCGTGGTGGGCATCCGTCGTCCCCCTCGTACCCTCGGCGACGGGCATCGGCGCGATGGCGCAACGACGCATCACCGACGCCAAGGGCGCCTCCGACCCTTCCGCGCTGTTGTGCTCGCTGTCGGACGCCTACACGCCCGGTGACACCGACCTCGCCTGGACCCGAATCACGCGCTGGCGCGCCCTGCTCGCCTCGGCGCTCGAGCAGGTCTCCGACCAGCGTGTGACCAAGGCTCGCATTCATGGGGACATGAATTCGCCGTCGATTCTGCTTCTGGGCGCATGGCTGCGCGGGGCCCTTGGCTGCGAGTTCGAGGCCACCTACGATCCAGAGGCGACGGGGCTCGTCTCGGTGTGTCTTGATACTCCATCTGGCTCGATCGTCATCGAACGCCCAGACGGCCTCAACGCGACCCTGAGCCAGCCTGGACAGCCGGCGCACATCATCACCTTGCCTTCTCGCACTCAAGCCGAGTGCCTCGCCGAGGAGTTGCGCCGCATGGACAACGACCCCGTCTACGGCGAGGCGTTGCGACGGGTTGCGCACTGCTGATGCGCAGCGTGGTGATCTACGCCGACCAGCAAGCCGTCGCGGACGCGACGGCCGCACGCCTTGGAGTGACAGTCTCCGATGTGCTCGCTCAGCGCGGCGTGGCGCACGTGGTGCTCACCGGCGGCACCGTGGGAATTGGGCTTCTCGCCTCCCTTGCATCGTCTCCGCTCGTGGGCCTCATCGACTGGACCAGCGTGCACGTGTGGTGGGGAGACGAACGCTTTGTGGGCGCCGGCGACGCCGACCGCAACGAAGGCCAGGCTCAAAAGGCGCTTCTGGGCCGACTGCCGCTTCCGGAGGAGAACATCCACAGGATGGGCTCCTCCGACGACTTCGCGACCGCCGAGCACGCCGCCGCGGCCTACACCGACGAGATCGCGGCCCACGGCTGGCCCATGTGGGATGTGCTGATGCTGGGAATGGGCCCCGACGGACACGTGGCATCGCTGTTCCCCGGCCACTCCGTCTTCGCCGCCGCGGCGGTTGCAGAGGTAGCCGCTGCCGAGGCGGGCAGGGCAGAGGCGGGCGGCACCGAAGCGGTCGCCGTCCACGACTCCCCCAAGCCTCCGCCCACTCGCGTGAGCCTGAGTCTCGCGTCGATCAATCGGGCGCGCGAGGTATGGGTGGTCGCTGCGGGTGCGCCCAAGGCCGACGCCGTCTCGCGCGGTCTCGCGGGCGACAAGAACCTGCCCGTCGCGGTAGTTGCAGGCACTGAGCGCACTCTGTGGCTGCTGGATGCGGCCGCGTCGACACTCATCTAGCCGGCGCGAACAGTTCCGGCTGTCAGGCACGTGTGCGTGACGTGTCGCACGGGAACTAGTGCTTCTTTCCCATCAGCAGGTCACGGCCGCCGGTCTGCACGCCATCCGTTGCGGGAAGCATCCCGTGCACTGTGTGGAGAATCGCGTCGATATCGAACAGATCCGGCTTGGAGTAGATCTCGTCACCGTCGGCGCGGAACGTGAAGACTCCCTTACTGCCTGTCTTCAGCGCCACCGCTTCGATGCGGCCACCGAACTCCTCAAGTAGCCGGGTCTGCGCCTCGGTTGCTCGCGACAGATATCCGCAGGGGACGCAATATTCGATCTCGATCTTCATGTCTACCTCCAGTGGAGATAGCAACAGAAGCGGCGCTTGCATTCCCGCGGGCGGGCGATGCGTCACAAAGAAGTGGTGCGGCGCTACTCTGCCGCAACAAATCCGCGGCGGGCGCGCAGGGCGTCGAGTGCCTCTTTGAGCAACTCCTCGCCCTCGGCGTCGGTACGGCGCTCCTTCACGTATGCAAGGTGCGTCTTGTAGGGCTCATTGCGCAAGGGCTCCGGCGGGTTGTTGGGATCCAGCCCCCCAGGCAGCCCACAGCGGGTGCAGTCCCATTCAGCGGGGATCTCGCGGTCGTCTGTGACGGCGAAGCTGGGCCTCGTGACGTGGCCCTTGACGCAGTAATACGAAAAGACCTCGCGGGGTGCGCACTCGCCGCGTTCTGCCTCGCCAATGGGACCAGCGCCTACGCGCGACCCACGAATTGCACTACCACCTGCCATGGTGTTTTCCCTTGATGCGTCTGGGGCTGCTTAGCCCGCGTATTTTTCGATGAGACCGAGCAACACGATCGACATCCCCCATACGATCGCGACGCCCCACGTGATGCGGGAGAGGTTGCGCTCGCCGACCGCGGAACTCTGAATGCCCGACGCAATGCCGCCGCCGAACACATCGGTGATGCCGCCGCCACGGCCTTGGTGCACCAGCACGAGGCCGATGATGAGCCCGCTCGTCGTCAGCAACAGCACCCACAAGACGGTCGTAAGAATTTGCACGATTCTCCTCGTTCACAAGACATTGGCTACAGGATACGCGACGCGAAGCGTCGCGCCCACGCCCGGGCCGCGAGCGGCTCCCTGCCGCGCCCGATAAGGCGCGCGGCAGGGACCAACGCTAAGCCGTGACGTGCTCCAGGAAGCGGACGATTTTCGCGAACTCCTCTGGATCGAGGCTTGCGCCACCCACGAGGGCGCCGTCGACATCGACCTCGGCCATGAGCTGCGCGATCGAGCTCGACTTCACCGAGCCGCCATAGAGAACGCGGACGCCTGCTGCGAGCTCGGCGTCGTACAGCTCCTCAAGCTTGCCGCGGATCGCTCCACACACTTCCTGAGCGTCTGCCGGCGTCGCAACCTCGCCCGTGCCGATGGCCCACACGGGCTCATAGGCGATGACGACGTCCTTGGCCTGCTCCGCAGGGATGCCCGCCAGTGAGCCCTCGACCTGGGCGAGCGTGTAGGCCACCTGGTCGCCTGCCTTGCGGATGTCGAGGCCCTCGCCCACACACACGATGGGAACGATGCCATTGTCGAAAGCGGCCTTGGCCTTGGCGGCCACGGTCGCGTCTGTCTCGTTGTGGTACTGACGACGCTCCGAGTGACCAACGACTGCGAAGTCGCAACCGAGCTTGGCCAACTGAACACCGGAGACCTCACCCGTGTACGCGCCGGACGCGTGCTGCGAAATGTCCTGCGAGCCGTACTTGATCTCGAGCTTGTCAGCGTCAATCAGGGTCTGCACCGACCGCAACGAGGTGAAGGAGGCCATGACCGCGGCCTCGACCTTGGTGAAGTCATGCTTGGCATCGCGCAAGAGCCACGCGAGCTTCTGCACGGTGTGCGTCGCCTCGAGGTGGTCGAGGTTGAGCTTCCAGTTGCCTGCAATGAGCGGCGTGCGTGCCATGGTCTAGCCCTCCAGAACGGCGAGGCCAGGCAGAACCTTGCCCTCGAGCAGTTCGAGCGACGCGCCGCCACCCGTTGAGATGTGGCCGAAGCCGGCCTCGTCGAAGCCCAGGATGCGGACCGCCGCGGCAGAGTCGCCGCCGCCAACCACGGAGAATCCATCGGAGTCGATCATCGCCTGAGCGACTGCCTTGGTGCCTCCCGCGAATGCGGGGAACTCGAACACGCCCATGGGGCCGTTCCAGACGATGGTCTTCGCGTCCACGATCTTCGAGGCGAAGAGCGCGGCGGAGTCGGGGCCGATGTCGAGACCGATGCGATCGGCAGGAATTGCGTCAGCCGAGACGACGTCGAATTCCGCGTCGGCGGCAAAGCCTGTGGCCGCAAGGATGTCGGTGGGGAGAACAATCTCCACCCCACTCGCCTCGGCGGTCGCCAGGTAGCCCTTCACCACATCGAGCTGGTCTTCTTCGAGCAACGACTTGCCCACCTCGTAGCCCTTGGCCTTGAGGAACGTGAAGGACATGCCGCCACCGATCAGGATGCGATCAGCCTTTGTCAGCAGGTTGGCAATGACCCCCAACTTGTCGGAGACCTTCGAGCCGCCAAGTACCACCACATACGGACGAGCGGGGTCGGTCACGGCCTTGCTCAGGGACTCGACCTCCTTCTGGACAAGAAGACCGGCCGCTGCGGGAAGAACCTTGGCGATGTCGTAGACAGACGCCTGCTTGCGGTGAACGACACCGAAGCCGTCGGAGACGAAGGCGTCGGCGAACGCGGCGAGCTCGGCCGCGAGAGCCTCACGCTCCGCGTCGACCTTCGACGTCTCGCGCGCGTCGAAGCGCACGTTCTCGAGCATCGCCACGTGGCCCGGCTCGAGCGCGTGGACCGTGGCCTTGGCGGACGGTCCCACCAGGTCCTCCGCGAGTGTGACGGGCTTGCCCAGAAGCTCGGCGAGGCGAACCGCCGCGGGAGCGAGCGAGTACTTGGCCTCGGGCTCGCCCTTGGGGCGGCCGAGGTGGGCCGTCACGATGACGGAAGCGCCCGCCGCGAGCAGCTTTTCGATGGTGGCGACGGAGGCGCGCACGCGGCCGTCATCGGTGATGGTGGTGCCGTCGAGCGGCACATTCAGGTCGGAGCGAACCAGGACCTTCTTGCCGGTCAGGTCACCCAGGCTGTCAATTGTCTTCAGCATGTGAATCCTCCTAAGTCGTGACAGAGAAACGTCCGCACACGCACGGTGCGTGTACGGACGTTTTTCACTGGAATGTTAGAGGCGCTCGCCGACGTACTGCGTCAGCTTGACGAGGCTGGTCGAGTAGCCCCACTCGTTGTCGTACCAAGCAACGATCTTCACCATGTCGCCGGAGACCTTGGTCAGCTTGGCGTCGAAGATGCTCTGGTGCGGGTTGCCGACGATGTCCGAGGACACGATGTCGTCTTCCGTGTACTCGAGCGTGCCGAGCAT
>JBBRWX010000048.1:0-18193 GCA_038248935.1 Actinomycetales bacterium | reverse complement strand
GTCGCCACCAGTTCCGCCCGTGCCACCAGTTGCGCCGGTACCGGTGTCGCCACCAGTTCCGCCCGTGCCACCAGTTCCGCCCGCGCCAGTGCCGGTGCCGGTGCCATTGGTTGTGCCAGCGGCGCCAGTGCCGCTAGTGCCAGTGCCGGTAGTGCCAGTGCCGCCATCGGTCACAACGCCGGTCGCGTCTGTTTGCGCCGTTGGTGGTTCCTGCGCAGCTTGCGATTCCGGCGCTTGCGGCTCGCTTGCGCCTGCTGAGGGAACGACGTTGCTCTGAGTTGCCTGGGGCAACGCCTGGTCAAATGGGTCGGTTGGCGTTCCGCCGAACACGCCGAAGTAACTAGCGCCCGCGAGCGCCAAGGAGGCCACGCCTGCGACGGCGACGATTGGGATGACGAGGCTGCTGACACCGGCAAAGATGCTTGCCACGCCGCTGCCAGCACCAAAGCCAGCCGACGCACCGGCGGCCGACGCGTGTGCGGCTGCCGTTGCGCTCGCTCCGGCGCCTGCGGCACCTGTAGTGAGTACGGCTCCGAAGGCAGCGGCGCCAGCCACGCCCACTCCAGCGGCCACTCCCCCGGCGCCCCCGGCAACGCCTCCCGCTCCCGCTCCGGCGGCACCGCCTGCAGCGGCGCCACTCGCGGCCGCGCCAGTGCCGAAGACTCCACCGACGGGGAGTCCGCCCTCGAGGGCCCCCATGCCGAGCACACCAAGGATCAAGGGAGCGATGATGCTTCGCATTCCGCTGTTGACGTCTTCAAGTTCTGAGACGAGCGCGGCGCACTTCTCGCACACCCTCACGTGTTCGTCGACGCGGGTCGCTTCCCTGCGGTTCAGGCCGCCGCGCACAAATGCGCCGAGTTGAGCGTTTGCCTCGAGGCAGTTCACGTCGATTGCGCTCGACAGGTGCTGCTGCAAGTACGCCTGGCGCAGCGCCTCGCGCGCACGGTAGGACAGCGCCGCGACTCCGTTGGCAGACAGGCCGAGCAAGGGCGCGATCTCCTTGGGGCTCTTCTTCTCGACCTCGGTGTACCACAAGACCGCCTGCCACCGTTCTGGGAGCGACTTGAAGGCGTCGGCCACCAGGCCGTGCTCGAATCCCTCCATGGCGGGCTCGTCGGAAGGTGCCTCATATCCGAGCGCCGCTTCGTACGGCGACATGTCATCGCGAGGCTTGGTGCGGACAGCCTTGTTGATGACGTCCATTCCGGTGCGGCGCACGATCGTAAACAGGTAGGCACGGAACGCAAGATCGGGGCCGTCGCCCTGCTGCAGCGCGCGCAGGACCCGCGAGAAGGACTCGGACACCACGTCGTCGATGTCGGTCGGAGTGTTTGTGTACTGGGCGGCAACCTTGCGTGCGGCATCGGCGTGGCGTTCGTAGAGCACGCCAAAGGCCGCCGTATCGCCCGCACGTACTCCGGCGATCAGCTCGGGATCGCTGGACGTTTCCGTCCACAGCGCGATCATCTCGTGACCCATTTGCCCTCAAGTCTGCCCATACGTGGGCACCTTTCACCACAATGGTCCCCTTTTATGGGGGCATTCCACAAGGCCGCGCACGAGTGGCGTATGTCACACCGGGCCCGCGACATGGGCAATAAGTCCCGAAATTCTTCGAATCCGCGTCATAAGCGACGCACTCGCGCCTCTCATGTGGCATGACTGGTAACGAATACCCCACGGGAACGGTGGAAGCGTCGGGTCTGCTGCAGCGGTGGCAGGCTAAGAGCATCCACTCCGTGTGGCTACGCCCGGGTGACTGGTATACCCCGGCGACCGAGGCATTGGTCGAGGCCCTTGAGGCCCGGCTCGACACGGCAGCCCCTGCCTTCCGACTTGGTCAGGCCAGGTCCGAGGCCGGAGTCGGCATCACGGAAGCGATCGACGACATGGCAGTGCTCTTTCGCGCCGCCGGTTACGAATCTGCCCCTATCCGATCCATCAGGGCGCTGTGTGAGGGTTGGACCGAGGGGTCCCCAAACACATCGTCGGCGCCCGTCATGGCCGACCCAGAATCGGGGCTCGGTACCGCGGAGTACTTGACTCAGCGTCTGTCGGAGGTCTACGGAGCCGCGCTACGAAGCGGCGTCTCGGTGACGCACTCACATGCGCTCGTCATGATCGATGTGTCCGTCGCAGACACTGACCCATGGCAGAGGTTGGCGCGCAACGCCGCGGTGGGCCAGGCGCTCAAGGGCGCATACGGCGACGGCCACCCCGTGGCGCGACTGTGCGACGGGCTCTACGCAGTGTTGGTCGAACGCGGCCCGATGCTCGGCGAGGGAATCGCCGCACTGCGCGACCACATCTCGGATAGTGCCATGAAGATGCGCGTTGGCAATCTCATGCGCCAGCCTCCTCGCGTATGGATTGAGGCGCTCCCAGAGACTCACCGCTATGCGCACGAACTGATCGAGTCGCTGCAGCGGTAACCACACTTGGCGGCGCGTGACGAGCTGAGGGCGTCACGCGCCGTCTTCTTTTTGCCTCGGAGGACTCCTAGGCCTTGCGGTTGTAGGCCCTGATAGCAAGCGGAGCGAAGACCACCACGAAGATCGCGCACCACAAGAGGGTCCACGCGACGGGGCTGTGCCAGTCGGCGACTGCACCCGGACCGTTTGGGTCGTTCCACAACGCGCGCAACGACGCCACGAGGTGAGACAGGGGGTTCGCATTTGCGAAGGCCCGCAACCAGCCAGGCATCGACTCGGTTGGCACGAAGGCGTTGGAAGCGAAGGTGAGCGGGAACAGGGTCATGAACACGATCCCCTGTACCGCGCGCTGGGACCTTGCGATGAGGCCAACGAGCATCGGCGCCCACGCGAGGCACAAAGCGAAGAGCATCGCGAGAGCGACACCGCCGAGGAAGTGCCACACGTCTGTTCCCACGCGGTACCCGAGCGCGTAGCCGGTGCCCACCATGATGCTGATGAGCAATACGTAGCGGACGATGTCGCCGAGCGCGGCCCCAAAAAGTGGCGCGATGCGCGAGATGGGCAGGGACCTGAAGCGGTCAAAGATGCCCTTCTCCATGTCGGCGTTGAGCTGGATGCCTATCCCCACGGAGGCGAAGGCGATGTTCTGGCCGATCAGGCCCGTCACAAGGAGCGGCAAGTATTCCTGGGTGGATCCGGAGATCGCGCCACCAAAGATGTACGCGAACAGCAGCGTGAACATAATGGGTGACAGCGTCACATCGATGAGACCTTCGGGAGTGCGCCACGTCTTGACCAGCGATCGCTTGGCGAGCACCCACGAGTGCCTGAGGACGTCCAGGGGGCCGTGGGGGATGGTGGCGGTGACCTCGTGCGTTGCTGCGGCGGTCATGCGCTGACCTCTTCGATCTGGGTGGGATCGGCGAGGGACTTGTTGCGTTCGCCCGTGAGGGTGAAGAAGACCTCGTCAAGGCTGGGAAGCGCGAGCGACAACTCGGTCACCTCGATCTTGGCTGAGGCCAGTTTGCTCACTACCCCGGGTAGCACGGAGTCGTCGGGTACCGGCACGGAGAACTCGCCCCGCCTCTGTTCGTCGACGCGAGCGGCATCGGTCGCGACCTCGGCCAGGATCGCGCGCACCTGCTCGGTGTGTGCCAGGTCCGTCGGCCGGATCTTGAGGGTCTGTGAGCCGACCACGCGCTTGAGGTTTTCCGCGGTGTCATGTGCGATCACTTCTCCGTGGTTGATGACGACGATGTCGTCGGCCAGGGCGTCCGCCTCTTCGAGGTATTGGGTGGTCAGGAGCACCGAGGTGCCGCGCTCGACGATCGCGCGTACGACGTCCCACATGTCCTCGCGCTTGGCGGGGTCCAGGCCGGTGGTGGGCTCGTCGAGGAACACGATCTCGGGGTGGCCCGTGAGGGATGCGGCGAGGTCGAGACGCCTGCGCATTCCTCCCGAGTAGGTCTTGGCCATGCGGTCGGCCGCGTCGGTCAGGTCGAACCATTCGAGAAGTTCAACCGCGCGCGACTTGGCGTCGCCAAGGCGCATGTTGAGGAGTTCGCCAATCATGAGGAGGTTCTCGCGTCCGGTCAATTCCTCGTCGACCGACGCGTATTGGCCGGTGAGGCCTACGCGCTTGCGGACCTCCCTTGGTTGCTTGGCGACATCGAAGCCGGCCACCGTCGCCCGCCCCGCATCGGGGCGGAGCAGGGTGGCGAGGATGCGCACAGCTGTGGTCTTGCCTGCACCGTTGGGGCCAAGCACGCCAAGAATCTTGCCGCGTGGCACCTGAAAACTTACGCCCTTGAGGGCTTTGGTTTCCTTGAAGGACTTGACGAGGCCGTCTGCTTCGACCGCGATATCGGGGGACATGGCGACACGGTACGACGTGAGGGTGACATCGTGCATAGGGAAGACGGCGGATTTCGCGGTTGGCGTGACGCGGCCGCACCTGGAGCCACTACATGACAATGCGAGGTACTAAGGTTCACCATGTAGTCATGAATGATGTCGATCCACAGATGCTCAAGGGGCTCGTGACGCTGCTGTTGCTGCACCTGGTCGCCGAACGCGAGGACTACGGCTACGCGCTCGTGGTCCGATTGCGCGAGTCGGGCTTCGGTGAGATGGCAGAAGGCACCGTGTATCCCGCCCTCGCCAGGCTTGAGCAGGCCAAGAGGCTGGACGCCTACCTCGTCCCTTCGGAAAAGGGACCCGCGCGCAAGTACTACCGGATCACCGCGGCGGGCGAGCTCGAACTCGAGCGCACCCGCACCGCGTGGAATCACCTGACCGGCCTGGTGGCCGGACTTACTCAAGGAGAAACGTCATGACCTTCGGCCCCGCAGTGCTCATCTGGTTTGGCGCTTCGGCTCTCGTGGGCGTTGTCGTCACCGCGACCATTCTCTTCTTGTTGTATAGGGTGCGGGTGCCCGGACTGCAAAATCAGATCAGGGCGGCCTGGTACGTCCTGTCGTACGACGATGCTCTTCAGTGGCTCGGCGTGGCCGGAAAGCGACGCAAGGGCTTGCTGAACGAACTCCGCAGCAACATCGCTGACGCGGCCAAGGACGCGCCGATGCGCGTCGTGCTCGAAAGGCTTGGTCACCCCAGGGGACTCGCGCGCGACATCGCGGCATCGCGACGCGGGCCCTCATGGGCGCTCGGGGCGACGGTCGCCGTGAGCCTTTGGGTCGCGTTCGATCTGGCGTCCTTCGTGGGTCTCGACGTGCTGTCCACCGCCATTGAGCACCTTGCGCCCGCCGATGCTTCCTTGGCGGTCACCTCCCCCCTCCTTCCCGGAGTCTCCTACGACGTGACCACCGATGGCGCTGGCAAAGTCGACACCATAGCGGTGGCGTCAAACCTCGCCTCATTCATCGTGCCCGCCGCCGCGTTCCTCATTTTCTCGCGCCCGTGGCGCGCCCTGAAGCGTCGCTCAACGGGGGACGCAACCGGGGACGTGGCCGTGTGACCCGCCATCGCATCCACGTGAAGCCGGGGAGCCGCAAGGGCCCCCTGGTTGAGCCTGGCGACGACGGCCTCCTCACCGTCTTCGTGAAGGAAAGGGCCGTCGAGGGCGCCGCGAACGACGGCGTCGTGGAAGTGATCGCCGCGCACTTTGGGGTGCGCAAGTCAGATGTACGGATAGTGTCGGGCCATAATGCGAGGATCAAGACGATCGAGGTCGACGAGTAGCACCACTTGGCGATGGCGATACCTCACGTGGGGCAGGCGGCGGACGATAGGACCGATGTGACCGGACGACTCGATTCCCTCCGTGGCGCGGGACCGGTGACGTGGGGTCGCGGGGCGCCGCTCGTGGTGCGCATCGCACTCGGGCTACTCGCCGTGGGATGGGTCGCTCTGGTCGTCATGTACGTCGCAGGGGAGCCGGGCAACCATTTCGGCAGGGATGTCGTTCTCTACCTCGCGCTGATGATCGGCGCCTCATTGGTCGCGATGGCGCGCGGCTTCGTAGGAGGTCGCGACAGGCCGGTCTGGCTGACTCTTGGCGCCGCGATGCTCGTCTCTGCGGTCGGGGATATCGTGTACTCCGTCATAGTCTCGGGCCGCGACGCCGAGGCGTTCCCTTCGCTCGCCGACCCGTTCTATCTGCTCTATTACCCCCTCGGCATCGTCGGCGTCGTGGTGTTCGTCAAGCGCAGAGTGCGCCAGGTGCCCGGCGTCGTCTGGAGGGACGGCGCCATGCTTGCGCTCGCCGTGGGGGGCCTCGTAGGCGCGGTGTTCCTCGCTCCACTGACGGACACACTGACCGGCGGCACCGCGGCGGTGGTTGTCGGCGCTGCCTACCCCATCGGTGACACGGTGGTGCTGCTGATCGCGCTGTTGGGCGTCACTCTTATGGGGAGGCGCAGAGCGCACGCGCTGTTGTGGATCAGCGCGGCCATGGTTGTCATGGCCCTCGCGGACCTTGCGTACTGGAACCTGCTGGCCGCGAGCGCCTACAGCGAGGGCACCTTGCTCGACGCGCTGTGGCCACTCGGAAATATCTTGCTCGCCATAGGCGCCTGGCTTCCTCGCGCGCCCCGCATTGAGACCGCCGTGACCTCCAAGGGCCTGTTGGTCGTGCCAGGTGCGAGCCTGGTAGCCGCGACTGCAACCCTCGCGTTCGGCACCGCGCGGAACATTCCAGTCATCACGGTGATGATGGCCGCCGCCGCGCTCCTGGGCGTGCTGGATCGGCTCAACGGCACCGTACGCCACACGTTGCTCATGATGGATGCCCGTCGGGACGCCACGACGGATGACCTGACGGGCCTCCTCAACCGCCGCGGTTTCTCCACGGAGGCCGAGGCGATGCTGCTCGATGGAGGCGCTGGTCGCGGCGCTGCCCTGCTCTTGGCCGATCTCGATGGGTTCAAGGAGGTCAACGACAGCCTCGGCCACCACGCGGGGGACGAGGTGTTGCGTTCCGTGACCTCCCGCATTCTTGCCGAGGCAGCGATTGGAGGCAACGTCATCGGGCGTCTGGGGGGCGACGAGTTTGCCGTGCTTCTTCCCGAGACCCGCGTGGAGGCCGCGAGTGAGCTGGCTGCTCGTCTGCGCAGAGCTCTGTCGCTTCCCGTCGAGGTCGAGGGTACGCAGGTCGCGATGACCGCGAGCATTGGCATCGCCTCCGCGCCGCGTGATGGCACGGACCCGTCGTCCCTGCTGAGAAGGGCTGACATCGCCATGTACAGGGCTAAGACGGACCACCTCGGTCTCGTGGCCTTCGACCCACTCGTCGACCTTGCTGGCGAGCACAGTCTGCAGCGGATCGCGGAGCTCAGGCTCGCGATCGAAGGAGGGGAGCTCGTGCTGCACTACCAGCCCAAGATTGCGCTCCACGATGGCCATGTGGAGGGTGTCGAGGCGCTGGTGCGGTGGGAGCGACCGGGCATTGGGCTGGTCTACCCCGACGCATTCCTCCCGCTGGCGAACCGGGCGGGGCTCATGCACGCGTTGACAGAGGCCGTCCTGCAGGAGGCGACGGCCCAGTCGGTCGCGTGGCGCGCCCACGGCATTGTGCTGCCAATCGCCGTGAATCTGCCAGCTTCCGCCCTCATCGACGAGACGCTGCCGGGTCATATCGGCGCTCTGTTGCGCGCGCACGGACTACCGGGCTCCGCCCTGCAGGTCGAGATCACTGAGGAGGCGCTGCTGCGTGACCGCACCCGCGCCCAGCCTGTGCTCGGGAACCTGCGTGCCCTGGGAGTCCAGGTTTCAATCGATGACTACGGGACGGGCTACTCCTCGCTCATCTACTTGCGCGAACTCGTGGTCGACGAGGTGAAGATCGACCGGTCCTTCGTCATGCCGATGCTGCTCGATGACCGCTCCGCGTCCATTGTTCGGTCGACCATTGAACTCGCGCACGCCCTCGGGCTCCGGGTGGTTGCCGAGGGGATCGAGGCGGCGGAGGTCGCCGAGGTGCTGACCCAGTTCCGCTGTGACACCGCCCAGGGCTACCACTGGTCGCGGCCACTGCCGGCGACCGACCTCGAGGAGTGGCTGCGGCGGTACGAGAACAACAGAGACAAGGAAACCGGCGACTCGCTATAGGTTGCGACCTCGCCACACCACCATCGAGCGGCCCTCGTCGCGGCGGCCCCTCTGGCCGCGCTCGACGATGACCACCTTGCCGGTGGGGCCCGACGTAAACACGCGGGAGCCAACGTCGGCCCTTGGACGCAACCTGTCGACCTCGCGCTCGAGCCAGTCGACGCGCTTGCGGAGATCCAAGATGCGCGCGATGCCCGCGAGGTTGATTCCCTCTTCTTGGCTCAGGCGCTGGATCTCGCGCAGCGTCACGACGTCGCGCAACGAGTAGCGCCGGCCGCCTCCGGGCCTGCGCCTTGGAACGACCAGGCCAAGCCTGTCGTATTGGCGCAAAGTCTGAGCGTGCATCCCGGAAAGCTCCGCGGCGGCGGAGATGAGGAAGACCGGTTCGTCAACGTCCGGCTGCTCCACGGTCTCTCCTTTCTCCTGGCGGTCGCACGATGCCACCTACCGCGTCACTCCTGGCTAGGTCCCTTGCCGGAGGCCCTAGCTGGAGCCCCCCTAACCGGCAGCGTCGTCGTAAAGCCGCTCGCGCGGATCCTCTTGGGCGGTCTCGAGCGCGAAGGCCTGGATCGTCTCACGCGCGTGCTTGGACAGTTTCGTCGGCACGTGCACGTCAACCCTCACCAACAGGTCGCCCGCGCCGTTCTTGCCGACGATGCCCTTTCCCTTCACGCGCAACGTGGTGCCCGAGGACGTTCCTGCCGCGACCTTCACCTTGACCCTCTCGCCCAAGAGCGTCGGCACCTCGACGGTGGCACCAAGGACGGCCTCGTCGAACGAGACAGGAAGGTTCATTCTGAGGTTCTTGCCGTCGACGGTGAACACCTTGTGCCTGCTCACATGAATGGTCAGAATCAGGTCGCCAGGAGGCCCGCCGTGCGAGCCGGCGCGGCCCTTTCCGCGCAGCCGAATCTTCTGACCGTCGGCCACGCCCGAAGGGAGCCGGGTTGAAACCCTGGTGCCCTCCATGCCCAGAGTGACGGTGGCTCCCTCGGCGGCCTGACGGAAGGTCACCTCGGTGGCAGCGGCCACGTCGGATCCCCTCTGGGGGCCGCGGTTGAACCCACCAAAGAGCCCGCCCAAGATGTCCTCGAAGCCTTGGCCCCCCCGCTGTTGTCCTCCGTTGAAGGCTCCGCTGAACACGTCCTCAAAGCCGGCACCGCCTGGCCCTCCTGCCTGGAAGCGGGCGCCCCCGCCCATGGCGCGAACGGCGTCATATTGCTTTCGCTGCTCGGGATCCGAGAGCACCGCGTAGGCCTCGCCCATCCCCTTGAAGCGATTCTCCGCGGCATTGTCGCCGGGGTGTCGATCGGGGTGGTTGTCCTTGGCGAGCTTGCGGTACGCCTTCTTGACGGTCGCCTGGGAGGCGTCCTTGGGGACGCCAAGGATCGCGTAGAAGTCCTTGTTGAACCAGTCTTGGCTAGTCACGGTCGCCTCCTCTCGAGCACGTCCTGCGGGCGGGGCCCGCTAGTTCTCCGGTTGAGCGACGACGACGCGGGCCGCGCGCACGACCCGATCACCAACGCGGTGGCCCGGCTGGGCGACGTGGACGACGGTCGGTTCGGTGACGTCCGAACTCGGCTGCGACATAAGCGCCTCGTGGAGCGTGGGGTCGAAAGGCTCGCCCGCAACCCCGAAACTCGACCAGCCCAGCTTGCCGAGCGTCTCCTCGAGCTTCTCCGCGATCGAGGCAAAGGGGCCCTCGACCAAGTCGCCGTGAGCCCGCGCGGCCGCGACGTCGTCGAGCACGGGGAGCAGGGACTCGATCACCTTCGAGATGGCCGATTCGCTCATGGCCAAGCGGTCGCGGTCGACGCGTTTGCGGTAGTTCACGTATTCGGCCTGCAGACGCTGCAGATCCTCGAGGTGTTCGGCGGCCTTCAGTTCTACCGCGGCGAGCGCGTTGTCGGCGAGGGCCTCATCGGCGCTGAAGTCGTCCGGGCCGGCCGTTCCGGCCGCGTCCAAAATGCGTTCGGCCTCGGCCAAGGCGGACTCGGCGGCGTCATTGCGGGCGGCGCCATTGCGGGCGGCGTCATTGCGGGCGTCGTCGTCGTCGGGCGATGTGAATCCGGTGGTGTCGCTCATGGCATCCTTTCGCGCGCGGCGGCGACGAGCGGGTTTCCCCGCTCGTCGCATGTCACGCTACTTGCTCTCGTCCTCGTCAACGATCTCGGCGTCGACAACGTCGTCGTCAGACTCGGTCGAGCCGGCGTCGGGAGCGGGGCTCTGCTCGGCGGACTGCTCCGCCTTGTAGATCGCCTCGCCGATGCGTTGTGCCCTGCTCACGAGGTCGTCGTGTGCGGTCTTGACGGCTGCGGCATCGTCGCCCTCGAGGGCCTTGCGGACGTCGGCGATGGCAGCCTTGACGTCGTCGGCCACCTCGGAGGGCACCTTGTCCTCGTTGTCGGCCAGGATCTTCTCGGTCGAGTACGCGAAGGTCTCCGCGCTGTTGCGGGTCTCCGCGTCCTCGCGGCGCTTGGTGTCCTCCGCCGCGTGCTCCTCGGCGTCCTTCACCATGCGCTCGATGTCGTCCTTGCTGAGCGCGGAGCCACCTGTGACCGTGATCGAAGACTCCTTGCCGGTGCCGCGGTCCTTCGCGTGCACGTGGACGATGCCGTTCGCGTCGATGTCGAAGGTGACCTCGATCTGAGGCACTCCGCGCGGTGCGGGCGCGATGCCACCCAGCTCGAACGTGCCCAGCAGCTTGTTGTCGCGGGCGAACTGGCGTTCGCCCTGGTAGACCTGAATCATCACCGAGGGCTGGTTGTCATCCGCCGTCGAGAAGACCTCGGAGGACTTGGTGGGGATGGCCGTGTTGCGTTCGATGAGCTGAGTCATGACCCCGCCCTTTGTCTCGATGCCGAGGCTCAGGGGGGTGACGTCGATGAGCAGCACGTCCTTGCGCTCGCCACGGATGACGCCCGCCTGGAGCGCGGCGCCCACGGCGACCACCTCATCGGGGTTGACGCCCTTATTGGGCTCCTGCCCGCCTGTGAGTTGCTTGACCACCTCGGTCACTGCGGGCATGCGGGTGGAACCGCCTACCATGACCACGTGGTCGATGTCTGAGAGCTTGATGCCCGCGTCCTTGATGACCTGCTGGAACGGCGCCTTGGTGCGCTCGAGCAGATCCTTGGTCATCTCCTGGAACTGGGCGCGCGTGAGCTTGATGTCAACGTGAACGGGCCCGTTCTCGCCGATGCTCAAGTACTGGAGCGAGATCGTGGTCTGCTGAGCGGAGCTGAGTTCCTTCTTGGCCTGCTCGGCCGCCTCGCGCAGACGCTGGATGGCGGACTTGTCCTTGGTGAGGTCGATGCCTTCGGAGTTCTTGACCTCCTTGACTAGGAAGTCCACAACACGCTGGTCCCAGTCGTCGCCGCCGAGGCGGTTGTCACCCGCCGTGGCGCGCACCTGAATGGTCGAGAAGTCGTCCTCGTCCTTGCCCACCTCGAGCAGCGAGACGTCGAACGTTCCACCGCCGAGGTCGAAGACCAAGATGAGTTCGTCTTCCTTGCCCTTGTCGAGGCCGTACGCGAGAGCGGCCGCCGTGGGCTCGTTGACGATGCGCAGCACGTTGAGGCCTGCGATCTCGCCTGCATCCTTCGTGGCCTGACGTTCGGCGTCGTTGAAGTATGCGGGGACGGTGATGACCGCGTCGGTCACCTTCTCGCCCAAGTACTCCTCGGCGTCACGCTTGAGCTTGCCCAAGATGCGCGCGGAGATCTCTTGAGGCGTGTACTTTTTGTCGTCGATCTTCACGTTCCAGTCAGTGCCCATGTGGCGCTTGACCGAGGAAATGGTGCGATCGACGTTGGTGACGGCCTGGCGCTTGGCGATTTCGCCAACGAGCACCTCGCCTGTCTTCGAGAACGCGACCACGGATGGGGTGGTGCGAGCGCCCTCGGCGTTTGCGATGACGGTGGGCTCTCCGCCCTCCAGGACCGAGACCACCGAGTTGGTGGTTCCCAGGTCTATGCCTACTGCACGGGACATGGTGGCTCCTTCTTGTGCGGGGGTCTCCCGCCCTTTCGACTGCCCGCTCGACACTTGAGCGGCATGCACTCAACTTACGTCTGGGGGCGGCGCCTGTCAAGTGGACTTAGCCAAAGTTGAGCGAACCCTGCTCAAGTTGTCAGAAATGGCGCCGATGCCTGCACGTTAGCATCACCCTCAGGCGGCAGCAGTGAATCTCCCGCGCTCCATCGCGAGCACCCGTGATCCCATCACCTGGGCCTCGTCGATGTCATGGGTCACGACGATCGCGGCCGTGCGCGAGGCCAGCAGGATGTCCCGTACGTCGACCGCGAGCCGCTTGCGAAGCGCGCTATCGAGTGAACTGAGTGGCTCGTCGAGTAGCAACACGCGAGGCTGTGGCGCAAGTGATCTCGCGAGGGCGACGCGTTGACGCTCGCCTCCCGAGAGTTCGTCGATGCCGCGGCTTCCCATTCCCTCAAGGCCTACGAGCGCGAGTAGGTTGTCCACTCGGGTCTTGATCGCCGCCCTATCGACCTTGTCCATCTCGAGCCCGAACGCGATATTGCCCCGCACGTCGCGGTTGGGAAACAGGTGCCCATCCTGAAAAACCATGCCGACACCGCGCTTGTGAGTCGGTACCGCGTTGAGTGGGGTCTCGCCCCAACGGATGATGCCGCTGTATGGGACTAGCCCCGCGATCGCGGCAAGGACTGACGACTTCCCACTCCCGGAGGGGCCGACGATGGCGACAGTCTCGCTCTCAGCAACGTCGAACGACGCGCCGACGACGGCATCGATTTTCCCGTATGAGACGGAAACGTGGCGAATTTGCAAGCCCGTCATTGGGCCGATCCCGTTCGCCGTGGATGCATCTCAAGCGCCAGCATCGCCGCTGCCGTCAACACGGCGAGCGCGACTGCAGTTGCCATGGCCATCCCCACATTCTCCGCGCCCGGACGGCCAAGGAGCCGGAAGATCATCGTGGGCAGGGTCTGGTGGTCCGGTCGCGCAAGAAAGCTTGTGGCACCGAATTCGCCAAGGCACACGGCGAAGGCCAGGCCGGTCGCCTGCCCGACAGTACGCCGCACCTGCGGCCACTCAACGCGCCACCACACCCGCCACGGGGACGCACCCAGCGTTGCCGCAGCCCAGCGCATGCGGGGATTGATGGCCCGAATCGCTGGGACGATGGCCACGGTGACGAGTGGAATGGCGACGATGGCTTGAGCAGCAGGGATGAGGATCGACGGGTTCGACACGTCCAAGCCCCCTGGCAGCGGGCGTTCGAGCGTGATGAGCGTTCCAAGGCCAACCGCAACCGACGAGACGCCGAGTGGCAGCAGCACGAACGGGGTCAGCCACCATGCACGCGGCTTGCGCGCGATCACGATGCCTAACGCAAGCGACAGCACCACCGCGACG
This sequence comes from Actinomycetales bacterium, assembly GCA_038248935.1. Classification (GTDB taxonomy): domain Bacteria; phylum Actinomycetota; class Actinomycetes; order Actinomycetales; family Demequinaceae; genus Demequina. The sequence continues at coordinate 4,790 of JBBRWX010000048.1, read as the reverse complement.
CTCCCTGCCTGCGCGGCTGCCTGAATCGAATGCAGTGCCGCGTCGGGAACCGACATGGCGAACACGTTGCTTGACGTGCGGTGAAAGATTCCCACGTAGTTGTCGAATCCGAAGCCTTCAAGACCGTGGCGTCCACCAACCGTCAGCGACCGCAAAGCGAGCATAGTCAACGGCCCGGCGATCAGGACGGCCGAAGGTGCGAGCGCCAGTGAAATGAGTGGCAGATCGGCGCGGCGCGCGCGTCGGATGGAGACGGAAGCGAGCTTTTTGGGCCCATCGGGCCTCGCCGATGCGGCGAGCCGGCTGGCTGTCAGCATGGCGATGGACACCACCAGCACCTGGACCAGCGACAGCGTCGCTGCCGCACCGATGTTGAGGAACTGGTTTGCCTCAAACCAAATCTCCGTTTCGACGGTGCTGATGCGCCCGCCGCCGATGACGAGCACTACGCCGAATGAGGTCGTGCAAAACAAGAAGATCGCTGCCGATGCGGCGACAAGAGCCGATCGCAAGGCGGGGAGTGTCACGTGAAGGGCGGCGCGCACGGGCCCGGCTCCAAGCGTTCGCGCGGCCAGGAGAGGGCCTTGGTCGAGCGATTGCCATCGCGCACCCACCACCCGAATCACCACGGAGACGTTGAAGAATGCCAGCGCCGCAATGATCGAGAAAGTGAGTGCGTCCTTGCGAGTTCCGGCCCCGAGCTCGCGAATGACGGCGTTGAACGCGGTTCCCACCACCACCGTGGGCAGCACGAAGGGAACGCTCGCGAGTGCCCGAGCGAACGCTTGCCCTCGCCACGCCACGCGGTAGAGCGCCCACGCCGCAGGTAGCCCCAAAGCGAGGGACGCGAGGGTGCCAGCCGCCGCCAGCCCGAGGGTGGTCGCTAGCACCTGGGCCACCCGGGGCCAGGACACGGTGTGCGGCTGGAGAGTCGAATCCGTCAGCCCGCGAAGGATCAACGCGCCGCTTGGGAACACAAAGAACAGAGCCATGAACCCAAGCGGCACGACGGCGAGCCACCAAGCGGACCCGGAACGCAGGCGCGACCACGGGCGACCGGTGGCTGGCCCCTGCGTCACTGCGAGCACCCCGCGAGTCCTAGTTCAGGACCGTTGCGGTCCACATGCTGATGACGTCGTCTCTTTGCGCATCAATCTCCGCCGTCGTCAGCGACCAGGGCTTGGAGGACAGGGGCGCGAACTTCTCCCACTCGGGCGGGATGGTCGCCGTGGTCGACGCCGGGTAGACGTACATGGAGTCGGGCATTGCCGATTGGAACTCATCCGAGAGCATCCAATCGACCACCTCCTGAGCGCCCTGGGGATTCTTGGCCCCCTCGAGCACGCCCACGTACTCGATCTGGCGGAAGCAGGTGTCGAGGAGCGCGGCGGTGGTCGGCTTGCCGTCGATCACCTCAGACGGAGGGGACGATGCGTAGCTCAGCACGATCGGCTTGTCGCCGCCGTAGTTGGGGGCCGAGAAGTCTGTGAAGTAGGTGTCGGACCATGACGACGTGACCTTGACGTCGTTCGCCCGGAGCGCTTCCCAGTAGGCGGGCCAGTCCTTGCCGAACGCCGCGACCGTCTCGAGAGCGAACGCGAGCCCCGGCGAGGATGTGGCCGGGTTGCTCACCGACAGGAGACCCTTGTATTCGGGCTTGGTGAGGTCCTCGAGCGTTGCGGGTGGGGTGAGGCTATGGCTCGAGAAGTAGCCCAGGTCGATGTTCAGGCACACGTCCGAGTAGTCGACCGCGGTGAGATTTGCCGCGCCTGGCACCGCGTACTTTGCGGCGTCGGCCGCCGCGGGGACCTTGGACGCATAGTCCGCAAAGACGCCAGCATCGGCGACTCGCGAAGCGAAGGTGTTGTCGACGCCGTAGGCGACGTCGCCCAGCGGCGCGTCCTTGGTGAGGACCAACTGGTTGGTCAGCATCCCCGCATCGCCTGGGGCCGCGAAGGTGACCTTGAGACCGGTGCGAGCCTCGAAGTCGGCCACCAGCGCGTCGGGAACGCTGAAGCTGTCGTGCGTGACGATGGTGACCGTTGTGGGCTTCGTGTCCGACGCAGGCCCGACGCAAGCGGCGAGGGTGGTGACGAAGATCAATGCAAGTGCGGCCAACGCCGCAGGGTGATTCTTGTGCACAGTGTTGCGCCTCCAAAGTGGAGGGGACGAGTCTCGACTCCCTACGCCGGTGCAAACCGGATCAGGTTCGAGGGTCTGCGGCTATCCGCACTCTCAGCGCCCTGATCCCAACCTTTGGGAGGCGCTCCCCTGTCGTGTGAACAACTGTAGCGCGGCGGACGGGCACCAGCGAAAACGTGGCAGCCCGGCTGCTGGAAGCTTGTGCGCCTCAGTCACGCTGCACCTCTAGACTAGGTCCGTCTTGACGGCCAAGAGATGCCGGTACCGGGAGGTCACGTGAACTACTTGAGGGAAATCCTCAGTGCGCGTGAACTCCTGGTGAACCTCACCATGAGGGAAGTCCGAGGCAAATATAAGCGGACGGTCCTCGGCCAGTTGTGGTCACTCGCGAACCCACTGGCTTTGATGCTCATCTATACGTTCGTCTTTGCGTTCGTGTTCAAAGTCCAACCCGATCCCGGCGACCCGAGCGGCCTGAACGTGTTCGCCCTGTGGATGTTGTGCGGACTGCTCCCTTGGACGTTCTTCGTGAACGTGATTAGTCAGGGCGCGGGCTCGCTCGTTGACAACGCGAACCTCATTCAAAAAGTGTCGTTCTCACGCATAGTGCTGCCGCTGGCCACGGTGGGGTCAATGGGATACAACTGGCTCTTCGAAATGGCCGTATTGATCATCGCGCTGACCATTGTGGGAGCTTTCCTCATTCCGTGGATTCCACTGCTTCTGGTGGTCATGATTCTTTTGGCACTCTTCGGCGGCGGACTCGCATTAATGCTCTCGATTGCCAATGTCCACTTCAGGGACACTCAGTACTTCATTAGCATTGCTTTGCAGATGTGGATGTATTTAACGCCGATCATCTATCCGGCATCGCTTGTCGAGAACGAGTCCGCCAGGGTCGGCGGCATCGCAGGCACCAATATCACGGTGGCAGACATCTATCATTTGAATCCGATGGAGCACTTCGTCAATCTCTTCCGGGCGCTGTTGTACGACAACCGCATGCCCAACCTTTCCGACTGGATCTGGGCCGTGGCGATGGCTGCTGTATCGATCACGATGGGACTGTGGGTCTTCCGCCGCCACGAACGCGGCCTGGCGGAGGCGCTATGACCGAGATCGCGGTGAGCGTTGACCACGTGAGCAAGAGCTTCCGGATGTACTCGGAGCGCAACCAGACCCTGAAGTCGGCCATCATGCGTGGGCGCAAGTCGGTTCACGAGGACTTCTGGGCGCTTAAGGACGTTTCGTTCGACGTGCCGGAGGGCTCGACGTTTGGATTGATCGGAAGCAACGGATCCGGCAAGTCGACCCTGCTCAAGTGCCTGGCCAACATCTACTACCCGAGTAACGGGACGATCTCTCATAACGGTCGCATCGCAGCCATGCTCGAGGTGGGATCTGGCTTCCATAGCGAGCTTTCTGGTCGCGAGAACATTTACCTCAATGGCTCGATCTTGGGTATGTCGAAGAAGCAGGTCAACTCTCGGCTGGAGGAGATTATTGATTTCTCCGGGGTTGAACAGTTTATCGATCAGCCGGTGAAGAACTACTCGTCCGGAATGTACGTCCGGCTTGGCTTTGCTATCTCCATCAACATCGACCCGGATATTCTGGTGGTGGATGAGGTACTTTCCGTCGGTGACGCGGAGTTCCAAGAAAAATGCTTCGGCCGTTTCCGCGACCTGAAGGCGCAGGGCAAGACCGTGATCCTCGTGAGCCACTCGACCGAAACAGTCCGCTCGATGTGCGATCAGGCCGCGTGGATCAACAGGGGCGAGCTCATGCAGGTCGGGGATGCTCAACCGACCATCAGGGCGTATCTGGATTCAGTGCCTCACGACGCGGGCTGAGCCAACCTCATGGAGGTCGGGTCGACGCGCCCTCAAGGACTACCGCGTACTCGACCTGCTGAAAGCAGGTGTCGAGGAGTGCGGCAGGAATCTGCTTGCCGTCAATCACCTCGGACGGTGGGGAAGAGGCGTGTAGCTCAGCACGATGGGATTGTCGCCGCAGTACGTACCGTAGGTGGCAAGCAGGAGCGCTAGTCCATGTGATGGCGTGGTCTGGTTCGGCACCGACACGTGGTCTACGCACGCGGGCTCGATGAGATCGTTGAACGTGGTGGGCGCGTGGTGGTCGTCGTTGAATGCAGCCAGGTCAATGCTGAAGCACACATCCGAGCAGTCCACCACGGTGAGCTGCCTCGCTACGGCGTCGGTGGCGCCGGGCACCACGGAATCCGCGAGAGCGCCAGGGGCCACGGCCAGGGAGCCAACGTGACATCGATGCCGCTCGACTTCTCGAACCCCGTCAGCAGGCCTTCCGGCAGGAAAAAACGGGCTCTTCGCGGTTCGTCGTGAGTCAGGACGGTGACGGCGCCGCCGGACGCGGCTTGTAGGTCTGGCGCTGGCGCCGTGGTGGTTGTTTCTTGGCCTTCCGACGTCGAACAGGCGGCGAGCAGCAACGCCCCCGCGGCAACGATGAATGCGGTGAATGCGCTTTCAGGGCTCTTCACAAATGAGGGTGTAGAGGGTGTGGGCGGGTCGGTGTTCGGATAGGGGTCGAGGTCCCCCGAAGATGGGAGTTCTAACGCTGCCCATCTGGAAGACCTCGACATGTCTCACGCTACCTTTGTAACGCCTGAT
>JBBRWX010000047.1:0-18379 GCA_038248935.1 Actinomycetales bacterium | reverse complement strand
GCTGCGTTTGAGCGCCACATCGGCCAACTACACGCGTGCGGCGCACGCCGGCGCGCACTTCACGCTCACCAATGACCGATACGCCGGCCAAACTGCGCGCAGGCGCGGCTTCTGGTGAACAACGGCCGATGGAGCTGGCGGCCACCCTGCCATGCGTCGACGCGCCGTTGTCGATGGATCGGGCGGTCGCCAATGACGGGACGCAGTTGCCATGAGATCGGCGGACTAGAGCTACCCCCGATCGCGACCTGTTCGCCGTGTCCGAACGAGCCGGCGTGGAGCTTGTCCAATCTTGACTCACCTCCATGAGTAAGGAATACTCGTCGATATGACAAAACGGCTCCAGGTCCTCTTCGACGATGCCGAGATGCGGGACATTCAGCGCGCCGCGAGGCGACGCCGTCTGACGGTCGCCGAATGGGTGCGCCAGGCGACCAGGAGGGCGCGCGACGATGATGCGCGGAGCGATCCGGCGCAGAAGCTTGCGGCGCTGTACCAGGCCACCCAGCATGCGTTTCCGACCGGCGATATCGAGCGTCTCCTAGCCGATGTCGAACGCGGCTACCTGGCCGAACACGACACATGATCTTCGTCGATTCGAATATCCCGATGTATCTCATCGGCGCGGATCACCCGAACAAGGAGGTCGCGCGCCGGCTGGTCGAGCGGAGCATCGCCAGTGGCGAGCGACTGGTCACCGACGCTGAGGTCGCGCAGGAGATCCTGCATCGGTACGTCGCGATCAACCGGCGAGATGCGATTCAGCCGGCGATGGACGTCCTCCTCGGCATCGTCGATGAGGTGTACGCGATCGCGTTGACCGATGTGGAGCGTGCCAAGCGCCTCGTCCTGAACGCCGAGCGGTTCTCTGCGCGCGATGCCCTCCACGTCGCCGTCATTCAGGCGCACGAGATATCGCGCGTGATGAGCTTCGATCGCGCCTTCGAGGCCATCCCTGGGGTGACTCGCGTCACGGCCTGATGGCGATCTGGTTTGGCGAGGCACCCGGGGAGCGGGAATCGTCCGCATCGGCCAATCCGCACCCCCAGTTGAGCTGTTGCGCGAGGCGCCGCCGCAGATGCGGGAAGGGACGAGCGCAGTCGAGCGCGCCGCTGCAGGCCGAGTTCGAGCGCGACCCGATTGTGCTGGCCTGGTGGAGGACAGAAATCGAGTCCGTTTCCGCGCTGGCGCTTTGCGAACGGCATGGAGATCTCGACTCCGACGACATGCTCATTGCGCTCAAGCGCCGCGATGCGCTCGTCACGTCCTGGCGCGAGATCTCGGCTGCAGATGCCGTGCGCCGGACGGCCCTGCGATTGATGCGTGTTCACCCGCTCCGGGCGGCCGATAGCCTTCAGCTCGCTGCGGCGATCGTCGGCGCGGCGGGCGGCCCGACTCGCTCACGTTCCTCACCCTCGAAAGCGTCTCGCGCTCGCCGCGATGCGGGAGGGTTTCAGAGTCATCGATCCGTCCGCTACATGATGATGTAGCCAAGTTTGCCGCAGCCGGACTTTGGTAATGGCGTGCCCGCCGCGCCAGGCGTGCAATATCAGGTTCAACAACAGTTGCCTGAGCGTCAGGAACTGTTGTACGCTGCTTCGACCGACCTGACCATTCACGCTGTGCTTGGTCAGGCTCTCGAACGCGACGCCCAACTCGCCGGGAGAGCTAGGTTTGAATCGATCCAACGTGCCCCCCGTGAGCGCAGCCGGGACGTCGCTGCCCGATGCTCTGTACTCGATCAGCAAGCGACTGATCGACGCAGTCGCAGCGACCTTCCTGCTCGTCGTCCTTTCGCCGGTCTTGCTTATCGTTGCCGCTGCGGTCTACCTTGATTCTGGGCTGCCCATCGTGTACCGGTGTGAGCGACTCGGTCGCTACGGCGAACCGATACAGGTCTTGAAGTTCAGGACCATGGCCGACGGTAGCCATTGCCACCTCGAGGAATTGCTCAGCGTCGACGAAGAACGCAGACTTGAGTACGGGGTCAACCGCAAGGTGCGCCACGACCCTCGCCGCACGCGAGTTGGCCCGTTCCTTCGCCGTGCATCGCTTGACGAGCTACCTCAGCTGCTGAATGTCATCACGGGTGAAATGAGCCTTATTGGTCCGCGTCCTTACTTCGCCGACGAGCTGCGTGGACGTGCGGAAGCCACGCAGCTGCTCAGCGTACGTCCAGGGATCACAGGGCTGTGGCAGGTGAACGGACGCTCAGATCGCACGTTCGAGGAACGGATCGAATTGGACGTTGATTACGTCCGACGACGCGGATTGTGGTTAGACGGCCAGATTGCGTTTCGGACCGTGCGCGCCGTAGCTACGGGACGAGGAGCCTACTGACGAACGAAGAGCTGCAGTCGCTGCCGAAAGCCATGCCTATGTCGGATGGGGAGAACCTGAAGCGTATGCACCTCGTGATCGTGGGTATCAACTACGCCCCAGAGCAGAGCGGGATCGCTCCGTACACCACGGCGATGGCCGAGCAGCTGAGTGCCAAGGGCTATGACGTCACGGCGGTTACCGGCATGCCGCATTATCCTCAGTGGAAGGTCGCACCCCGTTACCGCGGGAAGTCAACGGTTGAAGAGAGCCTGAATGGGGTTCGGCTCCTGAGGTTCGCCAACTATGTGCCGACACGCCAGTCAGCACTGAGGAGGGCACTTTACGAGGGCTCGTTCCTGATCAGCGCGGGCAGGGCGTTCCGGCGCCTCGCCAAGCCCGACGTCATCCTGGCTGTCGTACCGACGTTGAGCGGCGCCGTGCTGGCGCGAGTCTTCGCGTCGCGCTTCAGGACACCGTACGGGATCATCTTCCAGGACATGATGGGTCGGTCGGCAGCGCAGAGCGGGATCGCTGGCGGCAGGCACGTCGCGGCCGCGACCACGGCTATCGAGGGCTGGTCTGCGCGAGGCGCACGGGCTGTCGCGACAGTCGCGGAACGCTTCATCCCGCACCTGGTGAGCCTGGGAGTGCATCGCGAGCGAATCATGCACCTGCCGAACTGGAATCACATCGCGCCGCCTACCAGCGAACGCTCAACCACGAGATGCCGACTTGGTTGGAATGACGGCGACGTCGTCGTGCTGCATGCGGGGAACATGGGGCTCAAGCAGGGCCTCCAGCAGGTACTTGATGCTGCTCGTCTGGCGCAGCAGCAAGACAGCCGCGTTCGGTTCGCGTTTATCGGGGATGGCAATCAACGCCAGCTTCTTCAGCGCGAGGCGGCCGATCTGCCGAACGTTGATTTCTACGCGTTTGAGCCGGAGTCAACCTTCTCCGATGTATTGGCGGCCGCGGATGTGCTGCTGGTCAGCGAGCGTGCGAGCGCCATCGACATGTCGCTGCCGAGTAAGCTCACCTCCTATTTTGCTGCCGGACGTCCGGTATTGGCCGCTGTTTCGCCCGGTGGAGCCACCTCGCGAGAAGTGCAACGCTCGGGTGGCGGCGTCCTCGTCCCCGCCGGCCAACCACAAGGGCTGCTCGATGCGGTGCTCCGTCTCCAGGGAGACCATGGTCTCGCTCGCCGAGTTTGTGAGGCGGCAGCTGCATACGCCACCGAGTCCCTGGGGGCTGAACCGGCGCTATTGCGTGCCGAGCAATTCATCGAGCGCCTAATGGTCGCGCCGGATTGCTCGCCGCTGAAGGGTAACGGGCCATGACGAGGCGAGCTCTCATAACCGGCATCACCGGTCAGGACGGTTCATACTTGGCTGAGCTGCTTCTCGCCAAGGGGTACGAGGTCCACGGCCTGATCCGCCGATCGAGCTCCTTCAATACCGGACGGATCGAGCACCTGTATCGGGATCCGCACGAGGAAGGGGTCCGCCTGCTCCTGCATTATTCCGACCTGTCCGACTCCTCCTCGCTGGCGACGACGCTCAACCGGCTGCGCCCGGACGAGGTCTACAACCTCGGGGCGCAGAGCCACGTGGGCGTCAGCTTCGAGATCCCCGAGTTCACGGCCGATACGGTCGCCACGGGGACGCTGCGCATCCTCGAGACCCTTCGGCACGCGGACTGGCCGGTGCGCTTCTACCAGGCCGGTAGCAGCGAGATGTACGGGAACGTGGTCGAGACGCCCCAAACCGAGACCACGCCGTTTCAGCCGCGCAGCCCATATGCCATCTCCAAGCTCTTCGCGCATTGGATGACGGTCGAATACCGCGATGCCTACGGGCTCTTCGCAGCCAACGGGATCCTGTTCAACCACGAGTCTCCACGACGCGGTGGCACCTTCGTCACCCGAAAGGTGACGCGCGGCATCGCTGCCATCCTGGGCGGTCAGGTTGACAAGGTGTACCTTGGCAACCTGGACGCACGCCGCGACTGGGGCTATGCGCCAGAGTACGTGGAGGCCATGTGGCTCATGCTCCAGCAGCCGGAGCCGGATGACTTCGTGATCGCCACCGGCGAGATGCACAGCGTCCGAGAGCTGTGCGAGACGGCCTTCGGCCTCGTTGGCCTTGACTGGCAGGAGCATGTCGAGATCGATGCCCGATACCTGCGTCCGACCGAGGTCGACGAGCTGTGCGGCGACACCTCGAAGGCGGCTCGCATCCTCGGCTGGCACCCGCGGACGACGTTCGACGAGCTGGTTCGGATCATGCTCGCCGCAGATTTGGAAGAGGCCGGGCTGCATGCGGTTGACCTCATGGCGCAGCCCAGCGCTGAGGAGGTCCGACCGTGACCGAGTGGAGTCGAGGCCGCGTGATGGTGACCGGCGGCGGCGGCTTCCTGGGGAAGGTGGTGGTGTCGAGGCTCGGGGAGGCCGAGGGGATCGTGCTAGCGGCCGAGCGCTACGACGGATCAGAGCCGGTGAACCTCGGGACCGGCCAGAAGATCACGATCCGCGAGCTCGTGGAGCTGATCGTGGCCACAACCGGGTTCAGGGGCGCGGTGAACTGGGACCCACGTCAACCGGATGGCCAGCCTCGACGAGCGCTCGAAACAAGCCGTGCAAGTGAGGGCTTCAGGTTCGAGGCAAACTTGAGCCTTGAAGAGGGTCTCTGGCGCACGATTGGCGAGTTTGGGTCGACTCGCACCGAGTCTGACGACGCTCCAATCGGTGCACAGCCGTGACCTCGCGCCGATGGTCGTTGCCGGATGGCATAGTCCTGCAGACGGCGCGACGTGGTCGGGGGCCACAAAGCCGTTGATGGAGGTGATCGCGGCGCGAGGCCGTGGGTCCATTCCTGTCGACAGCCGCCATCCAATGCCCGTGCTCGTGATCGGCAAAGTGCTACATATCCGGGAAGGACACGGCGGCAAGGGGGGTAGGGGCCGTTTGGTCGTTCGGTCCGCGGGAGGAATCTCCAGGTTCCGAGATCTCGTGCGACTAATGCTCGAGGGCGACCAAGGCGAGGGAACCGTGCGAGCCCCCTCGTGCGCGATGCCCGGTGTCGAGTTGGAAAGGCACCATGTCCCTGCGTGAGCGCGCACTTGATCGAGCGGCTCGGATCGTGCCGGGCCAAATTGGGGCAGTCATAGATGGGCTCCGGCCCAGCCTCGCACATGGCTTCGGCGGCCCCTTCAACGGCCAGGAGCGAAGGATGGAGGCCGTTCGTGAGATGTTCGCAACCGTTCCCTTCGCGGTCGTCATCGAGACCGGAACCTACCGGGCGACAACGACTCTGTTCCTGAGGGATCTCACACCCGCCCCTCTGGCGACGATCGAGGCTAGTTCGCGTTACTACCATTATGCGCGAAAGCGACTTCTAGGCGCGAAGGACATTACGCTGATTCGGGGAGAGTCCTCGGCTGTCATCCACTCGATTGCGGTGGACTCCAAGTGGAACCGCGATCCCGCATTCTTCTATCTCGACGCGCACTGGGGCGAGACCCTGCCGCTTCCCGCAGAGCTCGAGGAGATTGCTGGCGGCTGGCGCAACTACGCAGTGCTCATCGATGACTTCCGGGTTCCAGATGATCCCGGCTACGCCTACGACAACTACGGCGAGGGAAAGGCACTCGCCCCCGCCATCCTTGCGTCTCTCGCCGACAGGTCGCTGTCCATATTCTGGCCGGCAGCCCCTTCCAATTCCGAGACCGGCGCTCGTCGTGGCTGCGTGGTAATAGGCACGACTGGCCCGGTCGATGAAGGTCTTCGGAGTATCGCAGGACTCCGTCTCGGGGGAACGCTTGACGATGTGGTTGACGCGGCGGCCCGCGGCGGAGCGGTATCACGATGAGGACCGTTGGCCTTAGTCCAATCAGCCTGATGAAGCGGACCGGGGTCTGAACCGTGGCCTACCTCCCTCGACCCATTGAGTCCCCAAGTGGCCGGGTCAAGCGTGTCATTGTGTGCGGGAGCTCGATAAGCATGCTGGTCCGCCCCCACGGCGACGACGGGGGCCTCGCGTATCCAGCAGCTTTGGAGCAATACCTGAACAGGCGGGGGCACGGCAGTTGGCTTGTTCTCAACCGGAGTCGCATCGCGGGGACGATTGAGGACGTGGCGCGATCAGCGACGGAAATCGTTTCTTGCCAGCCCAACGCCGTCATCGTGCATCACGGCTACACGGAGGCTCTCTGGCGGCCTCACTCGCGTCGGATTTGGTACTTTGAGCACATGTACCAACCGCCGCGGGCTGCTCCCGTTATTCTCGCTCAAAGGGTGGCACGTAAGTGGTCCGCAGTCCGTTCCCGTCTCCGCCTGACCGAACAGTGGGTGTCGCCACGGCGTTTCGGCGAGGTGCTCAGCTGGCTGGTGGAATACCTCGCTTCCGAGACCTCGAGCAGGATCATCTTGATCGGACCCACGCCATGGAGCCCTCAAGTCGCGCGATATGCTCCAGACAGCCGAGATGCCATCGCGCGGTTTGACGGAATAGTCCGCGCAACGGCTGACAAGAGTGGGGCCGACTACATTCCGTTTGCGGCATTTCTGGCAGCTGCAGGGGCTACTTCGCCGGACGAGATCGTCCCAGATGGGACCCACTTCTCTTCCCTTGGCCATCGCGCCGTGACCAAGGTTCTTGGGGATTGCCTGGCGGCGGCCTATAAGCCACGGTGTAAAACGCCGACTCAGGCGCTGACGTCGGCCAATCACGCGCCCGCCTCGGGCAAGTCGAGATGACATCGCGGTCGGGACGCAGGGTGATGGTTACCGGTGGCGCTGGATTCCTCGGGCGCTCCGTCGTGGCCCGCCTCAGCGCGTCAGGCGTCGACGAGGTCTTCGTCCCCCGAAGTGCTGACTACGACCTCCGCACCCGTGTTGGGATCGACCTAGCCCTCGCCAAGGGGCACCCTCAACTACTCATTCACCTCGCGGCGGTGGTCGGCGGCATCGGCGCCAATCGCGAGAACCCGGGCCGCTTCTTCTACGAGAACGCGATCATGGGCATCCAGCTCATGGAGCAGGCGCGCCTCGCCGGCGTGGAGAAGTTCGTCACGATCGGGACCGTCTGCGCCTATCCGAAGTTCACGACGGTCCCGTTCACGGAGGACGACCTCTGGAACGGCTACCCGGAGGAGACGAATGCGCCGTATGGACTCGCCAAACGCATGCTCCTGGTCCAGGGGCAGGCCTACCGCCAGCAGTACGGTTTCAACGTCATCTATCTGCTGCCGGTGAACCTCTACGGACCGGGCGACAACTTTGACCCCCGCAGCTCGCACGTGATTCCGGCGCTCATCAAGAAGTGCGTGGATGCCCGGGACGCGGGCGACCCATACATCGAGGTGTGGGGGACCGGGACGGCCTCGCGCGAGTTCCTCTACGTGGAAGATGCCGCGGAGGGGATCGTCCTCGCCGCGGACCGCTACGACGGCGCCGAGCCGGTCAATCTCGGAGTGGGTCGGGAGATCACGATCCGCGAGCTCGTCGGCCTGATCGTGAGCCTCTCGGGTTACCAGGGCGAGGTCCGTTGGGACACCAGCAAGCCCGACGGGCAGCCGCGACGATCCTTGGATATCTCACGGGCTCGTGAACGGTTCGGGTTCGTGGCCAAGATGCCGTGGAAAGAGGGGCTCCGAGCGACAATCGCGTGGTACGAAGCGGCTTCACGCGGCGCCCCGCTGCCGTCGGGATCGACTACCGAGTGAGTCCGGGTGAGGACCATCGGTTTATGCCGAAGGTGCTGGTGGCCGGGCGACGAACCCTGGGTTCTTGGCTCACATCCACCGGTATCAGCGGACAAACCGAGGCGCAGCGATCGTCGGAGCGCAACCGGCGCGCGGTCGCGAGCTCCATCGCAGGGCTCGCCCTTCGCGGGTCGTCATTTCTCGTCGTTCTGATGAGCGTGCCATTGACCCTCGGGCTACTCGGTCCGGTCCGCTTCGGGATGTGGATGACGATCGCCTCCGTGGTCGCTCTCCTCGGCGCAGCCGACCTCGGTATTGGGAACGGAGTCTTGAACAGCATCGCTCGGGCTTACGGGCAAGGCGATACAGCCGCGGCCCGCCGGTATCTCGCTTCGGGCCTCGTGGCTCTGACCGGGATCGCGTTGGCGCTGGGCGTTCTCTTTCTGGCCATCTACCCGATTGTCCCGTGGGCAGCCATCTACAACGTTTCTCGAGACCCCCTCGCCGCGTCGGAGGCGGGTCCTTCCACTGCTGTCTTCGTCGCAACCTTCCTCGCTGGCTTGCCGCTCCTCCTCGTCAGCCAGGTCCGCTTTGCTTACCAGGAGGGATTCGTTCAGAGTGCCTTCGCAGGGCTAGGGAACGTTCTCACGCTGGGGCTTCTGATCGTGGGCGTCGCGATGCAGGCGAGCCTACCGGTACTGGTCCTCGCGCTTGCGAGCGGGCCGCTTATCGGGGCCGCCCTCAACCTGACTGTGCTCGTTCGCCTCCAGAGACCATGGCTAGCACCCCGCCTGGCAGACGTCACCAGAGACGCGATGCGGACCGTAGTGGGGCTCGGACTTGCGTTCATGGTCCTTCAGGTCGCGTACACGCTCGGGCTCTCGACCGACCCTCTCGTCGTGGCGCACATCGTTGGCCCGGCGGCCGTGGCTGACTACTCTGTGGTGGCTCGACTGTTCTCGATACCGGCAGGGCTTGCCGCTATTGCCTTGGTGCCCCTCTGGCCGGCCTACCGCGAGGCAATCTCACGGAACGACATCGCATGGGTACGCCTGACACTGAAGCGGTCCCTGCGAATCACGATCCTTGCGACCATCCCATTGACCATCGTCCTGGCGATCGCCGGCCCTGCAATCGTTGGTCTTTGGACCAGCCAGGACCTCTCCCCCGCCTATAGCTTGTTCCTTGCTCTGGGAGCCGTGGCCATCGTCCTTCCGCTTGCCAGCGCCTTCGGGATGCTCCTGGGCGGCGCCCAGGCGATGCGCTTCCTGATCTCCACCATGACCTTGATGGCGATCCTGAACCTGGCCGTGAGCGTCTACCTCGCATCGCGCATCGGCGTGGCCGGCGTAGCGGTTGGATCCGTGATCGCAGTTGTCCTGGCACTCATCATTCCCGCCGTCGTCTATGTGCCCCGGCTGCTCCGTCGGCTCGAGTCAGGTGACGACCGATTCGTCCCTTTCAGCGGAGTGGATGGCCAGGATGAACCCACACGTGTTAATGAGTCGGCACGGCGATGAACCGTAGGCGAGCTGAGACTTCGAACGCAAGCCGCCTGCAAATCGTCGACACTGCGGGTACCGCGGAGCGGGCAGGTGTGGGCGCACTGGACCCGTGGGCCTTCGTTGTGCCTGCCGTCTCGTTCATCGAAATCGCGATTGTCGGCCGGCTGATCGTCAGCGAGATCCTGCGGTGCTGTATCTCGTCGGCGGTGCAATGAACGCGGTGCTGCTACTGATCCTCGTAACGGTCAATGCGAGCCTTGAGAACGTTGCATGGGCGTTTCTCATCGCCAACCTAGCCACGGTTCCCGGTTACTAGGTGCTAGCTGAGACGAAGCCTTGGAACTTGCAGGTCGCGAGAGGTCATGCTCGTCCCACAGGCAACGAAATGTCAGTATCGGAGTGACACCGTCAGGTCGAGCGCCAATCCCATCGCGAAACCCGTCGTGCTTCTACTTCGCCGATGTCTCTTGGATGTTTCTTGGGGTGCAGAGGTGATGCGTTTTCTTTCATCGGTCCGGCGCTCGTCTATTACTGCGGCTTCTACGTCGGCTCGAGCAACGTGGCGACCGATTCGTCACCCTCGTGACGGTGGATGGCCTCAAAATGACGCGCGACCCTGGGGCCGCCTTAGTCGAGATGGGGACAGCGTTGCCGCCGATTGCTGCGTTTCCGCTTTGGCCGCAAGGAAGCGTATCGTCGCCGATCTGGGAGTTAAGGCCATTCTCCTGTTCCGGGCCCAAAATGGCCCTCCACGCGGCCGGCGCCAACAGACGCGCGCGGTGTCATTCATCGATCTCCGAATGTCAGGTGCGGAATCGACGTCAGGTGCCGGGTTGGTTCGGGACTGGTCTTGACGCATCCCCTGAGAACGGTTGTCGCCCGCGGTGCGGTAATCTTGTAAGGGACGGCGCAAGCGTGCCCAGAGTCAGGCTGGGCGAACGACAGGCTGATGGCGCGCACCCGATAACATCAATATCCGCACGTGAGGGCATGCGTCGTGGTGGCTCACGAGCCGCGATACTTGGGCGGGGTGAGGGTCGGCGACAACGCAGTTATCGCCTCTAGTCGTAGTCGCGTCCTGGATTTCTGGGCGTTTTTCTTGCCGGCGCTGTCGTTCCTCGAAATCACCTTGGTCGGTAGGCTGTTCGTGACGGAAATCCTCGCCGTCACGATGCTGCCATGGCTCATGACGATGCGGGACCGACCGCTCGTGCCGAAATGGTTTGTGGCGCTCTGGGCCGGTTGGCTCATTTCTCAGATCTTGACTGACATCCTCGTCGGCAGCTCATTCGAGGATTTGGCACGTGGCTGGGCGGCCATTGGATTTACTCTCACGAACTTCGTGGCGATCCTCATCCTTGTCTCAACCCCGCGGCGTGCGCGTCTATTTGCGCTGGGCTTGGCAGTTGCTGGCGTTCTAGGCTACCTGTACAGCCCCAACGAATACGCTGCCTTCGATCCATGGAAATGGGCGTTCGCGCTACCGGTGGGGTATCTGATTGCCACGATGTTGTCCGGACGCCTGGGCGGTCGGCTCCGCTGGCTTGCGGTGGTTACCTTCGTGGCGTTCGGAGCCTTGAATCTCGTGCTGGGTTTCCGAAGCCTCGGAGGAGTGAGCCTCTTGACCGGCGGCTATTTGTTCATGACTCTTGTTTTCGGCCGCCGACGGACAGTGTTTGCGGGCTCTCCGCTCCGCGCCACTGTGGGTGTGACCTTCCTGGCTGTGGCCGTTCTCATAGTGCTTGACCTTTACACGGCCGTCGCTTCGCAAGGGCTCCTTGGCCCAGAAGCACAAGCCAAGTACTCTGCCCAGACCGGCGCCTTCGGCGTCCTTGTCGGCGGTCGCCCAGAGCTCTTAGTTTCGACTCAGGCGGTTCTGGACTCGCCGATCCTGGGCCATGGGTCGTGGGCCAGGGACTTTGCGTATGTCGACTTGTTGACAGCGCGGCGCACCTCTCTCGGCTACGAGGCCGGTCCCGACTATTCCGAGATCGGGTTGATCCCAGCGCACTCGTTTCTGATGGGTTCCTGGGTGTGGGCAGGACTGATGGGCGGCCTGTTCTGGTCTGTCATTCTGGCTGTGGCCGTTTGGCTACTGGCGCACCTGTATTCATACAGGATGAACATGAGCCCACTTCTCGTATTTTCAACGATGTTGCTGTTGTGGGACATTGCGTTCTCTCCTTACGGACTGAATGAGCGACTGATCGCTCCCTATGCGATCGTCCTGTGTCTCCTTGGACTGCGGCTGCTCCGCAGCGAGGAAGGTGCTTCCTTGCCTCGCCGTATCGACGATATAACTTGGCCAGGGACAGGATCTAAGGCCGGGCGTCTGACCGATCCTCGTGGAGGCAGTCGCGGTTTGGCGTCTGTTCAGCAGTCTGGTGGCGAATAATGCAAGAAGCCGCCATCGTCGTGCGGATCTCGGTGATCGTTCCGAGCTACAACTCGGGCCGCTATCTGCGCGCGGCTCTCGCATCGGCGCTGGATCAACATCCGCGTCCATACGAGGTCTTGGTGCAAGATGGTGGGTCCACAGACGACGCCCTCGCCATCCTGCGATCGTTCGGGGAACGGGTTACCTGGGTCTCTCAACCGGATGACGGTCAGTCGGATGCACTGAACCGAGCTCTCGCGCGCGCCACCGGCGACGTGGTCATCTGGCTGAATGCCGATGACCGGTTAGTGCCGGGCGCACTCGCGGCAGCCACAGCGGCATTTGAACGGGACCCCGATCTCGCGTTCGCATATGGCGACTTCGACATGATCGATGGCTCAGACGCAGTGATGCGCAGGTACCGGTCGAGCCAATACTCTTGGGACCGCGTCTACGCACGAGGGTGCTACATCTTCAGTGGCTCACTCTTCGTCCGGAGAGAGATACTCATGGAGATCGGCGCATTCGACGCCTCATTGCGAGCATGCATGGACCTCGACCTCCTGCTGCGAATGCACGCGGCGGGTCGATCACAACATCTTGGCAACACGATCGGCCAATTCCGGATGCACGACGCGAGCAAGTCATCCACGATTGCGCTGGTGTTCTTGCGCGAAGCGTTTCGCGTGCGACGCCGCCACGCGGGCCACTCTCCGTGGCTTTGGATTCTCGCGTTGTGGACGACCATCAGGAGTGCGATGATGTCAGCGCTGGCGCCGCTCAGGTACTCGTCCCGCTGGCCCCGCCACGGACGCGGCAAGACGCTGTGAATGGCACGGCACCGCTGGCCAGAACTCAGCGCGCGCCGCACTTCGGGGTGTCAACGTGCGTAGTCCGTCCTGTCAGAGATTGGCATGAACCAAGGAGCACGGCACGTCGGCGTTCTCGCGAGAAGCATCCGAGGGGGTCAGCCGCGCCACATCTGCTTGCGGCGGCCCGGAGCAATGTGGGCGTCTCGCCCACCGCTACGCCCAAGAGACTCTGATCCACAGACCCTGCGCAAGTCGACATGAGGATTCTCCATGTCATCGGCTGGCTGGCACCGCGATATGGTGGGCCGGCGGCGGCAGTGCCGGGAATGAGCATCGCGCTCGGGAGGAACGGTCACGACATTCCGGTCATCACCACGAACGTCGACGGGAGCGGTGTACTCGACATGGAGACCGGGGCGCGATCGAGTGGGCCGGAATGACCGCGACGTTCCTCCCGCTGTCCGCGCTCTCCGAGAGCATGACCCTACCTCGCGAACCAGTCGGAAGACACGCCTGCTCGCAGGGCCAACACCGTCCATGGCAGCTCTTCCGAACTGCACGCAGTGCGAGTCACTCAATGAGAGTACTGCGCGTCATCGACAGCCTTGACCCGCACGTGGGTGGCCCGGCCGTTTCTGCGCTCAACAGCGCGATCTCCGCCGCTCGAGCGGGGGTGCGATGCGATGTCGCCGTGGTCGTCCGCCCGGGCGACACTGAGACGCCATGGTGGCGCGCAACGGTCAAACGGTGCTGCGACGAGGGGATCGCGTTGTCCGGGTTTCCAGTGCTCGCGCCGGTCGAGTTGATCGTGGGAAGTTCTGGCGTCCGGGCTGGTCGGTTGTCGACGTCCCGTGGCGGCAGGCCGTCATCGATTTGCGGGACCGCGTCAACGACTCGGTCCAGTCGCATCTCGTCAGCGATGTACCGACGGGCGTGTTCCTGTCCGGCCGGCTCGATTCATCCATCATCGCCGCGCTCGCCGCAAGACACTCGTTCTGCTGCGGGATAGCGACTGCATGAGCATGGCCAACAGCGTTGAGCTTCGGGTTCCGTACCTCGACAATGGCGTTGTCGACTTGGCTCTATCCCTCCCGCGGCGAATCAGATCGCGCCGGAAGCGGCTAATGGTCGACGCGTTTCGCGATCTTCTGCCCGCTGAGATCCTGGGTCGCCCGAAGCGGGGGTTCCTGCTCCCGATCGCCCCGTGGATGGCGTCGACTCTGGGTAGAGACGTGGCCGGGCGACTTCACGAGCCGCCGGCCGCACTCCAGCCGCTCTTCGACAGAAACGCGGTGGCAGACGTCTGGGACGCGTTCCGCGCGAGTGGCCGGCACCGGCTGCGACCGTGGTCGCTATACGCGCTCTTCACCTGGTGGTCGTCGGTCGAAGCAGAAATGGGGGCCCGCGGGTGAACGCCGGCGCCCGGCCCCATGAGCGGCCCCTGTCGATCCTTCACGTCATTTCCTCCGAAGCCCCTCGCTACGGTAGGCCCTGCAGCGCAGTCTCAGGAGCACGCGGCAGAGATGTGAGAATTGGAGATGCCCCCCTTCGAATCCTGCACCTGATCGCATCGGTTGCCCCCCGGTACGGTGGCCCCAGCGCCGCCGTGTTCGGCATGTGCACCGCCCTCTCGGCGCGTGGCCACGATGTCGAGATTGTCACTACGGACATCGATGGCCCGACGCGGCTCGAGGTCCCGACCGGGATCAAGGTCATCCAGCACGGCGTTCCCATCACCTACTGGCCCGTGCAGCCACCTAGGTCGTACAAGTTCTCGATCCCCTTGGCCAGAGATCTCTCCAGGCGCCTCGCGGACTTCGATGTCGTGCATGTGCACAGCCTGTTCCTGTTCCACGGTGCTGTCGCCAGGGCGCTGGCGCACCGGGCCGGGGTGCCGTATCTGGTCCGCCCCCACGGCACACTCGACCCATATCACCGCGGTTACAGCCAAGGACGCAAGGCCGTGTACTGGCGACTCGTCGAACACGGCAACCTCCAGGGCGCCGACGGAATTCACTACACGTCTGAGGCGGAGCGTATCGGGGCCTCTGACCTCGGTCTCCGGCCTCGGGCCTTCGTCGTGCCCCTCGGGGTAGCGATCCCCGATACGAACCATGCGACCGCTCGTGCCCTCCTCGACGCGACGTTCCCGTTGCTCGCAGGCTCGCCGATCGTCACGTTCCTGGGAAGATTGACCCCCAAGAAGCGGCTGCCACTAGTACTGGAGGCGTTCAGCCGCGTCGAGGACCAGCAAGCATGCCTAGTACTGGCCGGGCCAGACAACGAGGGGCTCGAGACGGGCTATCGGGAACAGGCGGCACGCCTTGGGATTGGACACCGCACCGTGTTCACCGGCCCGGTCGCCGGGGAGCTCAAGGATGCTCTCCTAGCGTCCTCGTCGGTGTTCGTGCTGCCATCGTACGACGAGAACATGGGCGTGGCCGTGCTCGAAGCGATGGCTTCGGGCGTGCCTGTCATCGTTTCCGAGGGCGTGGCGCTCCATACAGACATTCGCGAGGCCGCTGCCGGCATCGTCGCGGAGCCGAACGCCGAGGCACTGGCGTGGGCAATGGAGCGGGTTCTTGGATACCCGGAAGCGGCCGCGGCGATGGGTTCTGCCGGGCGGGCCCTGGTGTCTGGACGCTACTCCTGGGATGCGGTCGGCCAACAACTGGAGCAGATGTACCGGACGGTCATAAAGGCCTCGAAGGCAAGATAGGTCCTGAGCCCAGGAGACAGCTGGCGATCATCGTCCCAAACCTCTGCGAGGCGCTCCACATCCGCCGTTCCTTCGAGAGTGGGCTGCGCCTCGGCGACGTGATCGTGGTGGACTGCAGCAGCACTGACGGAACCCGTGAGATCGCCGCGAGCCTTGGAGCCAAGGTGCTAGAGCTAAACTGAGGTTCGCCCCGCCCGGGTGCTCACCTGGGGAGTTTCGGTGATCGAAGGTGGAGTTTCCGTGATCGGCGACATTGAGGCAGGGGATACCACGCGAGGTTCCTCGACTGCGGAAGTGGGCACGGTGATCTTGTTGTTGAGGCCGCCCGCCGCCGATGCGACGCGACTGGACTCGAGACCTCAGAAGCCGCGGTCGCTCGTGCGCGTGCTGCTTTGGGCGAGGAAGCCGTGAACGGAGATGCAGTCACAACGATCATCTCAACCTTGGATGAGTCTGCGCATATCGTTCGAGCCGTAAGGTCCGCGGCGCCCTTGGGGCCAGTTTTTGTCGTTGACTGCGGTAGCTCGGACGGCACGGCAGAGCATGCCACGGCAGCAGGAGCTACGGTTGTCGAGCACGCTTGGGAGGGCTACGCGGCGCAGAAGAACTGGGCTCTGGACAACCTTCCCATCGAGACCGATTGGGTCCTAATGCTCGACGCAGACGAGTACCTGACCGAGCACCTGCGTGCCGAGATAGCGGACCGGGTCGTTAGCTCGTCGGCCGTCAACGGATACCTTGTGCCGCGGTGGAACATCTTCATGGGTCGACTACTGAGGCATGCGTGGTGGTACCCCGACTATCAGCTGAGGCTCTTTCGATGGGGCCTGGGCCGCTATGAGGAGCGGTCGGTGCACGAGCACGTGGTCGTGAATGGAGCAGTGGCGGCGCTGTCCGAACCCAGCTACCACGAGAACCTGAAGGGTGTCGACGCCTTCATTCGCAGGCACCAGCGATACGCTGCGCTGGAGGCGGAGGAGATCCTTCTCCATCGCCGTCGGGATCTTCATGGCCGGCGCGCTGGGCGCATCCTTGGTACTAAGCAGGAGCGTCGCCGGGCATTGAAGATGGACGTCTGGTATCGACTCCCAGCCCGACCGCTGATCAGGTTCGTCTGGATGTTCGTCCTGAGGCGCGGGTTCCTTGATGGCCGCCAGGGCTTGGTTTACTGCGAGTTGATCTCAGCCTACGAGGCGATGATCGACGCCAATCTCCTTGAGCTCAGGCAATCCCGGGCGAAAACGCGATGAAGGTTGACCTCACCCGAACATCTCGGCGTGGCTACCGTCCTGGACGCTCGTATGCGGTCCGTGGGCTGTGGCTGGTCGTCGAGGCCCTGGTTCTGCTCAACCCCATCATCACCTCGTACTCCCTGAAGCGATGGGTTCTGTGCCAATTTGGAGCCACCATCGGGCGCGGCGTGATCATCAAGCCTGGTGTTCATGTGAAGTACCCGTGGCACCTGAGCATTGGCGATCACGCGTGGATCGGCGAGCGCGCCTGGATCGACAACTTCGTCATCGTTAGCGTCGGAGCCAACGCGGTCATCTCCCAGGGCGCTTACCTCTGCACCGGCAACCATGACTGGTCCGACCCGGGGATGGGCCTCGTGGTGAATTCCGTCACCGTCGAGGACGGCGCGTGGGTGGGAGCCTTCGCGCGGATCGCCCCAGGTGTCACCGTTGGTCAGACCGCCGTCGTGGCCTTGGGCTCCGTGTTGCTCGGGGATGCGGAGCCGGGCGGTGTGTACGCAGGCAACCCTGCAGTGCGCGTGCATGAGCGGCTCATTCGGGACAGTCCCGGCCGGGCTGCCGTGACCGGCGCCGGATAGCCGGCCGTGCGGATCGGCGGGCCCCCGAGATCGCGCACGCCACATGCACCACCCGCCGGCCGGCCACGACCACGGGTCGGCGCGTGGGGTCCCGGATCAAACCCCAGTCAGCCAGAACGCGCGTTTCACACCAGCCAACTACCTGAGCCCCTCGATCACAAGTTTCACGATTCTTATAAGTTGATCGTCCGTTAGGCTGAGGTTCTGGACTTCAACGTACGTGCTTCCCTTGTAGGCGGCCATCGCGCCGCTGAACAGCACAGCTCCGTCGCCAATAGCCTCCACCGTCGGAGGTCCTGTCGAGCTCATTTCCGTGCGGAACTGCGCTAGCCGTGCCTGTGCGTCCGGCGCCCCAGGGTCCCCGAATGCGCGGAACGACTCACCATTCCCCACGCTCATGATGAAACTGCCCGAGGCTGCGTTCCAGACGCAGTCGCTGGCAGACCATCCCCCTCCCGAGTTCGTGGCTGAGTCCATCTTCATCCCTACGATTCCCTCGACCAGGTCGACAGGGGATAGAAGGGAACAGGCGTCGAGACTGCCTGCCGCGCTGTCCGCCGGAGTCACGGTCGGGCCGCTGGTGGGGTCAATCACCGGCGTATGGGCTGCCGCGCTGGCGCCTGCACCGGCGGAAGGCGAAGCCAAGCTACTACCTCCGCACGCAGCCTGGCCGACAACGAGGATACCGAGGACCAACGACACAGCGGTTCGTCGGCCTGCAGTGGCGGCGAGGCGGCGCGGGATCGCTCGCATGCCATGGCTCCTTTCCGAGTATGGGAGGGCGGCGAAACCGGCCCACCAGAGGCTGCCTCGCCGCCCCTGCGCCGCGACTGACACGCTACTGAACAGAGACGGCATTCCGGGGTGGTGATCGGTTGTCGAGAGAGTGACCGCGGCAGGCGCTAGGTAGCACCTGCCGCCGGTGACGCTCTACTGGTGGAGGGTCATGTCCAAGGTGGTGTCGGCCGACAGGTCGACGGGCGTGGCCGTGGTGAGGTTGGCCCCGCCATACCACTGGTTGGGATAGCCGACCGTGTTGGCCTGGATCCAGATCTTGTAGGTGCCGGCGGGTGCGGTCAGCGTGTACTGGCCGCTGGCATTGGCCACGGCGTT
>JBBRWX010000046.1:0-18498 GCA_038248935.1 Actinomycetales bacterium | reverse complement strand
GGGCGGCGGAATGAACTCGACCCGGCCTGCGCGGATGAGGATCTCCCAGCCCTGGCGATGGACGTCGTGGTGACAGCGGGTGCACAGCATGACGCCATTCGCGAGGTCAGTACCGCCACCCCTATCCCACCAGCGGATATGGTGAGCCTCGCAGTGTTCCGGGGGCGCATGGCACTTGGCACAACCACCGTCCCGTTCGATGAGTGCGATTCTTTGGGCTCGCGTGAACGTCCGCACCCTGCGTCCTAGGTCGAGCACCTCGCCTTCGCCGCTCAAGACCTCGGGCAGGATTCCAGCGTCGCCAGCAAGCCTTCGCAGTTCGCCCACCGACACTGGCTGCGCTGTTCCATCAATGCTTCCGAGGCCGCGGCCCGTCTCCAGGTCCCTCTGATCCACCCTGATCACGATGGTGGTACGGATCCCCGAGCGGTCCGTTTCCCTACATCCCAGCGCGTGGCGGCACACCTCAAAGAGGGCGTCGGCGCGCATTTGGCCCACGGTCCGTTGGTCCTGCGACGCCGGGTCTTGGTCGCGGCGTGCCCGGAAGCCGTGGGTGACGATTTGCTCGATCACGTTGCGGATGGGAGCCGCGGTGACAGCGTCGAGTTTGCCGGTGAAGGTGACCACGCCGTGGTGGTCCTCGTTCCACGCGAGGTAGCGGTCGGAGCGCCTTTGCCGCTCGCGCGCCTCATGGCCTCGAAGATCCGCGCGCGCCACCGCGTTGGCGACCAGGCGGCGCACTTCGTGGACCGTGAGATGCACTGCCTTCGCTACAAGCCGACGTTCGAGTTGGTGAAGCTCGTCGCCCGGCAGGGCATCGGCAAGGGTCTCGAGGCCGGAGGTGATGAGCGCCGCAGCTTCCACGGAGAGCTCTCCCGCGAGCGTGGACTCGGCAATCGCGGGGTAACGAGGCGCGAGGGGCGCGACGTGCGTGGGTAGTGAGACGTCTTCACCATCGGCAAGCGAGAGATTCCGAGGATCGTCGGTGGCCAGCGCGTCCGCGGAGTACTCCTCCGCAAGAGGGGACGCCGGCACTGGGGTGAGGGCGAGGCCGGCCTCGATTGACCGCATCGCGCTCGCCTGCGAGGCGCCCGTGATCCGAGCGACCATCGCCCCCGCGTTCCCGAAGCCCTGCCGCCTCGCAAGCCCACCGCCGGGCAGGTCTGGCGCGGACCGCCGCGCAAGATCGCCCGCGAAGCGCGCCCGCAAGGCGTCTGCCATCCTCCCAAGCCGCGCCACAGCGTCGTGCGCCTCAAGGAAGTCATCCTGCGACAGCCCACAGACGTTCCAGCGTGCGAGGTCACCCACCAAGGCAGTAACGCGCGCGATCTGCATCGTGTCAATGCCACCGGCGTCGCCCGGGGGCGCGCCAGCACCTGCAGTGCCGATGACCTCCGCGTCGCTTGCCATGGACCCAGTCAAGCAGAGGGGTCTGACATCTTCTGATCAGGCATGATGCGCTGTGGATACGCCAAGAGAACCCGTCTTGGGGGCGACGCCAGGGCCCGCCCGGGTGGTCGTCACGACTCCCGAGAAATGCCGAGCGAACCGCCGCCGCGGAGTTCCATCACGCGCCACCCGGCCACTCCGGCCGGGAGTCCCAGGAGGCCATTCCGGTCGGGAGTTCCCGGCAGGCAGCGTCGGCGGATCTAGTCCTCGACGACGGTCCCGCCGAGCATCGACGCGATAACCTCGGCGCCGCTCAAGTGCGCGGACGGGGCCTGCGCATCGTCCGCGGCCATGTCCTCATCGTCGGATGGGGCCTCGTCAGGCAGGGGAGGTTCGGAGCTCGACGACGCAGATGACCCAGACGAGCCTTGAGGCGCCTGCTGCGGCGCAGTGGACGACGCGGGGCCACTCGTGTCGCCCGAGGGGCCCACGACGCCTTCAACGCGCACGTGCAGCCCGAGGGTCTCGCGCACGGCGAGCGCGACGTTCTCCGCGTGCGGACCCGCCCCGAATCGCCCCGCGAGAGCCGGGTTGTCGAATGCGAGCTTGAGGACGCCGCCCTCGACGGAGGCGACCTGTCCGCTTTGCTTCACCATCGTCCACGTGACGCGCCTGCGCTCGAGAGTGCCCAGCACCTCGTCCCAGCGCCGCCGCACGAGGGCTGCGTCGTCGGGGCCGCTCGCGATGTCTCCTGTGGGCGCGCGCACGGGCTCGGGATCAGAGGGGGCCGACGCCGTGGATGGCTTGGCAACAGGAGTCGCGGGCTTCACGACCGGCACGGCCGACGCGGCGGCCTCGTCCCGCGCGGCGGCAACCGCTGCTCGCGCCGCAGCGAGGCCTGAGCCCGCGGGCGCCGACGATGAGGGCGCCGACGATGAGGGCGCGGACTGGGCGGGCGCCGACGATGCGGGCGCGGCGGCCGTGGTGTGGGCGGCGGTAGGCGATTGCGCGCTGGCCGATGCCGATGCCGACGCCGATGCCTCGTCCGGAATTTCCCACGGGGGTGGGCTTCTGTGAGACGAGGGAGCCGGCGACGGCGAGGGGACGACAGGGGCGGGAACGACAGGGGCGGGAACGACAGGCGCAGGAGCGACAGGCGCAGGAGCGACGGTCGCGGTGGCAACCGGGACTCCCTGCGGAGCATCGGCCGCGATCAAGCGCGCACAGAGCAGTTCAAGGTGAAGCCGAGGTGACGTCGCGCCGATCATCGCGGTCAGCGCATCGTTGACGAGGTCGCCGGCGCGGGAGGCCCGCACCAAACCGAGCCGACGTGACTGGTCGATCAATCGCTCGCGCGCATCCTCGGCTTCCGCCGCGAGCGCCTGCGCGCCAGCCTGGCCGGACGCGGCGAGCACAATCAGGTCCCGCAGCCGCTCCAGCAGGTCCTCGACAAAGCGGCGCGGCTCGTGGCCGGTCTCGATGACCCTGGAAACGACCCCGAAGAGGGACGCGCCGTCGGCCGCCGCGATCGAGTCGACAGCGTCGTCAAGAAGGGTTGCGTCGGTGAAGCCAAGAAGCGAGATGGCGCGCTCGTACGTGACGCCGCCCGCATCTGATCCGGCGATGAGCTGATCCAGCACCGACAGCGAGTCGCGTACCGAGCCCCCGCCGGCGCGCACCACCAATGGCAAGACGCCGGACGCGATCGTGACACCCTCGGCATCGGCGAGAGTCGCCATGTAGTCGGTGAGGATGCCCGGGGGAACCAAGCGGAACGGGTAGTGGTGCGTGCGCGAGCGGATGGTGCCGATCACCTTGTCTGGCTCGGTGGTCGCGAACACAAAACGTACGTGGGGGGGAGGCTCTTCGACCAGCTTGAGTAGGGCGTTGAAGCCCTGAGTGGTTACCATGTGGGCCTCGTCGAGGATGAAGATCTTGTAGCGATCGCGCGCGGGGGCGAAGGCGGCGCGCTCCCGCAGCTCCCTAGCATCGTCGACGCCGTTGTGGCTGGCCGCGTCGATCTCCACCACGTCGACCGAACCGGACCCTCCGCGCGCCAACTCGATGCACGAGTCGCACTTTCCGCACGGGGTATCAGTGGGCCCCTCGGCGCAGTTGAGGCAGCGGGCGAGGATGCGCGCCGATGTTGTCTTTCCGCAGCCTCGGGGCCCGGAGAAGAGGTAGGCGTGGGCCACGCGGTCGGACGCGAGCGCCTGCATGAGCGGCACCGTCACGTGTTCCTGGCCGACCAGGTCGGCAAACGTGTCTGGCCGGTAGCGGCGGTACAAGGCGGTTGTCACAAGGCCGAGCCTAGCCCGCGTGGCCGACGTCGCGTCGAGGTCTTGCGCGGCGGCCGTCTGTGGAGTATGTTTCTACACCGTAGAGGAGTTCTACAGTGTAGAAATGGAGGGAGAGGCGATGCTTCTCATCGAAGACCTGCGGAAGAGTTACGGCGCCCACGAGGTGCTGCGCGGGCTCTGCCTCGAGGTGAGCGCTGGACAGATCATGGGACTCGTTGGATCGAACGGCGCGGGCAAGTCCACCGCCATCTCGATCGCTTGCGGCCTCATGACGGCAAGCGGCGGCCGCGTCCTTGTCGGCAAGGCCGACCTGGCGGATGTCGACGTGGCCGCGGATCGCCGCCGGGCTGCGGGCCTCATCGGCCTCGCACCTCAAGAGCTCGGGATTTACCCCATGCTCTCTGTTGAGCAAAACCTCATCACGTTCGCGGAGCTCGCTGGTCTCGGCCGCCGCGCCGCGCACGCCCAGGTCGAGCGAATCGTGGCCGCCCTCGACCTCGAACCGCAACTGCGACAGCGCGCGGACACCCTGTCGGGTGGTCAGGCGCGCAGGCTCCACACGGGGATGGCGCTCATGCATCGGCCCGAGGTGCTCTTCCTCGACGAGCCGACGGTGGGCGCCGATGTCGCCGCCAGGCAAGCGATCCTCGCGGTGGTACGCGACATCGCCGCGCAAGGGACCGCCGTCGTCTACACGACCCACTACCTGACGGAGCTCGCCGACCTGGGCGCCCACATCGCAATACTCCACGAGGGCCGGATCGCGCTTGAGGGCTCGGTCGACGAGATGGTCGATGCTCACGCCGCACCCTCCGTCGCCATCGTCACGTCGGGAGAGCGCCCGACGCTTCCAGGCTGGGTCCCCAGCCTTGTCGACGGAGCGGTTCTTGACGACGGAACTGTGCTTGAAGACGGCAAGGCGGGCCGGGGAGGAAGGGTGCGGTGGGACGCCCCAACCTCCGCGATCAAGACCGATCGCGTCGCCGCGCTTGCCGATGCCCTCGGCAGGCTGGGTGCCCGCACCAAGCTCGAGGGGGTCGACGTAACCCCTGCGTCTCTCGAATCCGCGTTCCTGGACATCACAGGCCACCACTTGTCGGGCAATCACACGGATCCAGGCGAAGCCTTCCCCACTCAAGCCGCCTCCGAGGAGTCCTCCGATGTCGTTCACGCGTAGCGCAGCGATCGCCCGCACCACCATTCGACTAGTCATCAAGGACCCTGGGGTGACGATCATCATGGTGGTGATGCCCCTCATCTTCATCGCGTTTCTCAAGCCCTCGCTGCAGGCCCAGCTCGAGCAACAGGGCTATCACGGCGCATCGGGCGCCCAATTGGGGGTGCCTGGCCTCGCCGTCTTTTTCGCGTTCCTGTCCATCCAGACGGTGTGCATGCTCTTCTTCAGGGAACACTTCTGGGGAACATGGCAACGGGTGCGGGCCGCAGGCGCGACGGGCATCGAACTCGTGGTGGGCAAGGCGGGGCCACTTGTGCTGGTGATCCTGGCCCAGATGGCGGTCGTCTTCGTCACGAGCACGTGGCTGTTCGGCTATCGGGCGAATGGCTCGCTCCTCGCGCTGGTGCTCCTGCTCGCCGGAGTTGCGCTGTGCGTCGTGGCGCTGGGTGTGCTCGTCGTGTCCCTGTTTCGCACGCTCGACCAAGCGATGGTCCTCGGGAACATGGGAGGGATGGTCATGGCGGGCTTCGGGGGTGCGCTCGCTCCCACGTCGACCCTGCCTGGCTGGGCTCAAGCGTTCGCCCACGTCACGCCCACGTATTGGGGAATCGAGGGCCTGCGCTCCGTGAGCCTGGATGGCGCGGGAGTCGCCGATGTCGCGCCCGCCCTTGGCGTCATGGCCCTGTTCACCGCCGCGTGCGTGCTTGTCGCCACGGCGAGGTTCCGCCCCACGGATACTAAAGTGGGTGCGACGTAAGTTGGGTGCGACGTAAAGGTGACGATGGAACACAACGACGCACTAGAGCGGCCCACCAGGCCCACCCTCACCGCGCGGCATATCGCCCAGACGGCGCTCGCCACGATCGACGCGAACGGCCTCGACGCGTTCAGCATGCGCAAGTTGGGTGCGGCCCTCGAGGTCGACCCCATGGCCGTCTACCATTATTTCCCCAACAAGGCTGCGCTGTTTGACGCGGTGGTGGAAACTATCTACACCCAGATCGACACGTCCGTGGCGGTCCCCGACGCGTGGGATGCCGCAATCGCGACGTACGTGAGCGCGATGCGAACCGCGATGAGGGCGCACCCGCACGCCTTGGTGCTGATCGCCACCCGCCCGGTCAATACTGCGCCGGTGTTGGTTCTCGTGGAGGTCCTCGTCGCCAGGTTGGCACGCGCTGGTGCGCGCCCCACCGATGCCCTGGCGATGGTCAACTGCTTCGGCACCTACACGATCGGTCACCTCCTGGCGGACGTCGGCGCCCCCGTGGGCGGGCCGGAGGGGCCTCCTCCCGATGCGGCAACCCTCGATCCGTCGGCTATCCCAACGCTCGTCGCTGCCTATGAGGCTGGCTGGGTCTTCGACGCCGACGTGCAGTTCGATTCAGGCCTGCGAGCGATGATCGCGGGATTCGGCACGCAGTTCGGCCTGACAGATCCGCGCTAGCGGGAGCGCGCGCGCCCCTCGCGACGTTGTCGGGGCGTGAAAGGACCCCCCACGCACCCGCCAGAGCCCGCTTACCCTTGCTTCATTCCTGACCTGGGGGAGTTGGGCGAGGTGACGCCACGTGAGGGGTCGCGACCATTCTAGACTCAACTGCATACTCGCCCCAGTCGCGCGTTTCGCCGAGGGCTTGTCGCTCGGGTAGCATTCTGGGGCCTGGAGGATTCGCCTAGTGGCCTATGGCGCACGCTTGGAAAGCGTGTTGGGTGCAAGCCCTCGGGGGTTCGAATCCCCCATCCTCCGCCAACCGATCGTGCTCAACCCCCAAAGAAGGTGACCGTGGCGTCTCGTTCCCGCATCCTGCGCACGCGCCGCGACGTCGTTCGCCGCCACCGGCGCGAGCGTCAGTTCCTCGTCTTTGGTCTGTCGGTGGGCGTGCTTGTCGCGTTGAGCGCGATTGCTCTTGCCGCATACCAGGGCCGCATCGATTCGCCTATCGATGCCGCTTTCCAGACTCCCGATGCTGCGTTCTCTACCGACATTACGGTGCCGTGCCCACCTGCCGACCTCGGCGGTGGAGAGAACCTGCCCCTGCCAGCCGACCAGGTCGTGGTGCGGGTGCGCAATGGCACGGACAAGACGGGCCTCGCGCGCGACACGCTTGACGTCTTAGCAGGCAGGGGATACGTGGGAGTCGGTGCAACCAACTGGGACAACCGCACCTATGGCGAATCGATACGCATTCAGTTTGGCGAGGAGGGGTTAAGGCAGGCATACACCGTTGCTAGGAACTTCTCGAACGCCGAGTACGTGCTCGATACCCGCAAGGGAGCGGTGGTTGACGTCATCCTGGGGGCCACGTTTGAAGTGAGCCAGATGAGGCCGCCGTACGCGCCCGAGCTTGACCCCACGACGCCGTTGGTGGCGCCGTTACAGTGCCTCCCTCTCGATCGCACCCCCAAGCAGCCAGCGCCGCACATCATTCCGGTAGACCCGCTCGTATCGACCGCGAGCCCCGGCCCCACTCCGAGCCCCAGCCCCACTCCGAGCCCTAGCCCGGCAGCCTAGGCGACGCCAGGCTGGGACGTGGTGCGTGGCCACTGGGTGACCTCGCCCTCTACAGTGAGCGGATGACGCCAGCGATGCACACAGAGGGCCCTCAGCAACCCGACGAGCTCTCTAGGTCGCGCGATGAGCGACCGGCGATTGCGCGCACAAACAGGGTCGCGGCGTGGAGCCTCGCATCATCGTTTCTTGGCCTCGCGATGATCCTTCCCGTCGCCGGTTCGATCTTCGGCATTCTTGGAGGCAAGAGGGCCGTCAAGCAGATCGACGAAACGGGCGAGGGTGGCGGCGGCATCGCCGAGGCCGCCATCATCTTCGGTTGGTTTGGCCTGGTCTCTTCGTCGATTGGCCTGATTGGCATCGTCGTGATCGTGGTGGCTGCGGCGCGTTCGTAGAGCGCTCAATTCGATGTCCTCGCGATGCACGGACCCGCGCCCAACGTAAAACGATAACGGCCCGGCGCCTCGCTTGGAGGTCCGGGCCGTTGTCATTTGGCGGTGCCGGTGGGATTTGAACCCACGGTGGACTTTCACCCACACACGCTTTCGAGGCGTGCTCCTTAGGCCGCTCGGACACGGCACCGCGGACAAGGATACCGGCCTGGTCGGTGCCCACCAAACCGAGGTGCGCGTCATCACTGTGTGTGCAGTGGAGGAGACTCAGATCCCGCGCTTGGTCTCGAAGAATTCGCGGAGCAGTGCGGCCGACGCGTCCGCAGCGATGCCGGAAACGACCTCGACCTGCGCGCCCAGCCTGGCGTCTCTCACGAGGTCCCATTGGCTGCCCGTCGCGCCCGCCTTCGCATCCCAAGCGCCAATCACAATCCGAGGGATCCGTGCGGCCAAGACGGCTCCCGCGCACATCGCGCACGGCTCGAGAGTGACCACGAGCGTGTGGCCGTCGAGCCGCCACGTTCCCTCGTGTAAGGCCGCGTCGCGCAGCGCGAGGATCTCGGCGTGCGCCGTGGGGTCGCCATCGGTTTCTCGCCTGTTGTGGCCGCGTCCCACGATCGCGCCGTCGGGGGACAGCACCACGGCGCCCACGGGGACGTCGTCGTGAGCGGCCGCCTCGCGCGCTTGCGCGAGCGCCTCCGCCATCGCCTCGTGAACGTCCATGTGCGCCAACCTAGCCGACCATGGGACGGTAGGGCTGCTCCCGCGGGCCAGTCGCGCGGTAGCGTGAGCCCATGCACCTTCACGTCGCAAATCACCCGCTCATCGATCACAAGGTCACCGTCTTGCGTGACGCGAGCACGCCGTCACCCACCTTCCGACTTCTCGTCGATGAGTTGGTGACCTTGCTCGCCTACGAGGCCACTCGAAACGTTCGCGTGGTCGAACGCGAGGTGACGACGCCTCTGACTGTGACGACGGGTACCAAGATCGCGAGTCCCGCGCCGATCATCGTGCCCATCCTGCGCGCGGGCCTGGGCATGCTCGATGGGATGACTCGCCTGCTCCCAAGCGCCGAAGTGGGCTTCTTGGGGCTCAAGCGCGACGAGGAGACGCTCAAGGCGATCACGTACGCCAATCGCCTTCCCGAGGACCTTTCCGGTCGCCAGGTGTTCGTCCTGGACCCCATGCTTGCGACCGGTGGATCGCTCATCGCCGCGATTGAGTATGTTCTCGAGCGAGGTGCCACCGATGTCACGTGCGTGTGCCTTCTGGCCGCCCCGGAGGGCATCGAGAATGTGCGCGAGGCGGTGGGCGACAGGGCCGATGTGAGCATCGTCGTGGCGTGCGTCGACGAGAAGCTCAACGAGGTCGGCTACATCGTTCCCGGTCTTGGAGACGCGGGAGACAGGCTCTACGGCGTCGTCTAAGGTGCGTGGTTTAGACGCTCGCGATCTAGAGGCACCTGGTCTAGAGGCACCTGGTCTAGAGGCACCTGGTCTAGACGCTCGTCGCCGAGAAACCCAGGCGCTGGGCGTACACCGCGAGCGCCCTAGCGACCGTCGCGCGGCCTCTTGTTCGAGGCCGCGCGCTCTTCCTGGGTGTGTCGCCACCAACGGGCCGCTGCGGTGATGAGGCCGATGGATCCGCCCAGCAACAGCGCGGCCACTGGCGGAGCGTTGCCGGTCGCGGCCATGACCAGGAACAACACGACAAGCGTGACGACGACGATCGAGGCGTCCTTCAAGAATTGTTTCATCGGTATCGAATACGCGGCGCTTAGCCCGCACACTCCGCGAGGTAGCCGGCGTTGACGCGCTCTTGTGCCGCGGGCAGTTCTTGGATGAGCGAGGCAGCCTGCTCACTTGTAGACAGCGCGGTTGTCTGGTCCGCCAGGCTTCCGTAACTCGCTGCGTCTTGCGCTATCTGACCGAGGCCGACGGCGTAGAGCGTCCAGTAGTTCTGCAGCGACGTGATGTCGGCCCCCAAGGTGTCGGGGGCCAAGCCCGCGGCCGTGCCAAGGGCGGCGGCATACGCGTCGGACGTGGTCGTGGTCATGTCGCCGACCGTGTGGAGATTGGCGATGTCGCCATCCTTGGATCCCGCCGCCATGTCGTCGATCGTGGTGAACAGGGTGTCGAGGGCATCGGCCGCAGGGTGCGCGAGCTTTGCCGCTTCCGCCATGGTGTTGCAGAAGTCCTGGGGCTTTGGCGGCGCGGCCAACGTGTCCGCGGCGGCGCTTGCGGCGCAAGCGGAAAGCATCAAAGCGGCGGCGGTTGCGAGGGTGGCTACACGAATCACGCGCCCATTCTGACTGGTAGCGGGCCAATCGGCAAAGCCAGAGGTCAATGTCATACCTGAGAGAGACCATAGACCAATGGCAATGAGCGGCGGAGCGAGTCTTCTTCCGAGGGAACTACGTCTCCACCGGTGCCACGCTTTGTCCACAGGCTTATCCCATGGTTTTCCACATGACCACTACATCTAGGGCCAAAAGGCATAGAACACCCCCACATGTTGTTGCAAGGACGGTAAGGACGGGCTACTCTCGACCTCAGCACCCGAGCGGGTTTTGAGCGAGATCAAGGCCTCGCAGCCCTCCCGAATGAAAGTCCCCTGGTAGCCCAGCATGACCGACGATTGATCGTCGGAGTCCCCATTTGGCCCTCGGGCCGCAGTCTTCAAAGGAGAATCGTGACGATCACGGAGAACAACGCAGCCGACGTCAATGTGGACGTCGCTTCGGCCAGTGCAAGTGCCAGTGCCAGTGCGAGTGCCAACGCCGCCTCGACCCGGTCGGGAATCCACGTCACCAAGCGTGACGGGTCGCGGGAGCCCTACAACGCGGACCGGATCAACAAGGCAATCGAGCGCGCGGCGGCCGGACTGCCCGATCAGATCTCAATCACCACCCAGGTCGCCTCCGAGTTGGCAATCACCTTGTTTGACGGCATCACAACGGAGCAGCTTGACGAGGCCGCGATCGGCGTCGCCGTTCAGAACGTCAAGGACGACCCCGACTTCGACATCGTCGCCTCGCGCCTCTTGCGCAAGGTGATTTACAAGCGCGTGCTCGGCGGCTTCGACACCGACCTCGAGCTCGCCTTGCTTCACCAGGCCCGCTTCCCTGGCTATATCCGCGACGCCGTCGAGGAGGGACTGCTCGACACTCGACTCGAGGCCCTGTTCGACCTGGACGCGCTCGCAGCAGCGATCGATCACCGTCGCGACGACCTGATGCGGTACATCGGCACGGTCACTATGCGCAACCGCTACATGATCACCGACCGCCACGGCAAGGCGCTCGAGGTGCCCCAATACTTCTGGATGCGCGTGAGCATGGGCCTGGCGCTCAACGAGAACAACCCCACCGAGATGGCGCTCAAGTTCTACGACAAGATCTCGCACCTCGAATACCTTCCCGCGGGCTCGACCTTGGTGAACGCGGGAACGTCGTACCCGCAACTGTCCAACTGCTTTGTCATGCAGATGGAAGACGACATGGACCACATCGCCAAGACAGTCGGCGACGTCATGTGGCTCACCAAGGGCACTGGGGGCATCGGCCTGTCGGTGACAAAGCTGCGCTCCGAGGGCAGCCCCATCAAGTCGAACAACACGTCCTCGACCGGCCCCATCCCGTTCATGCACACGATCGACTCGACGTTGCGAGCCGTGAGCCGCGGTGGCAAGAAGTTCGGTGCATTGTGCTTCTACATGGAGAACTGGCACCTCGACTTCCCGCAGTTCCTTGACCTGCGTCAGAACTCGGGCGACCCCTACCGCCGCACGCGCACCGCCAACACCGCCGTATGGATCTCTGACGAGTTCATGAAGCGCGTGGCCGCCGACGCCGACTGGTACCTCTTCGATCCGGCCGACGCTCCCGACCTGGTCGAGCTCGTCGGCTCCGCGTTCTCGCGTCGCTACAACGAACTCGTCGGGCTTGCCGAGGCAGGCAAGATCCGCAGGTTCAAGAAGATGCGCGCGCGCGAGCAGTACAAGGCGATTCTTATCTCGTTGCAGGCTTCCTCGCACCCGTGGCTCACCTGGAAGGACACGATCAACAACCGTGCCCTCAACACCAACACGGGCACGATCCACTTGTCGAACCTGTGCACTGAGATCTGCTTGCCGCAGGACCGCGAAAACATCGCAGTGTGCAACCTGGCATCGATCAACCTTTCGGCGCACTACATCGACGGTGCGATTGACTGGGCGCGCATGGAGACGTCGGTTCGCCTCGCGGTGCGCCAGCTCGACAACCTCGTGGACATCACGTTGTCATCCGTCCCCGAGTCGGATCACGCAAACAAGGAAAACCGCGCGATCGGCCTTGGCGTCATGGGCTTTACCGACGTCACGGAGAAGATGAAGCTCGCTTACGAGTCGGAAGAGTCGTACGACCTCATCGACCAGATCGTCGAGTTCGTCTCGTTCCACGCGATCGACGAATCGGCCGACCTTGCGCGTGAGCGAGGCTCGTACTCCAACTTCGAGGGCTCCGGTTGGTCGAAGGGCCTCGTGCCTTTCGACACGATCGCCGTTGCCGAGGCCGACCGCGGTGTGCCCATCGCGGTCAACCGCACCATGCGCCAGGATTGGGACACGTTGCGCGCCAAGGTCAAGGGCGGCATGCGCAACGCGACCCTGATGGCCGTGGCACCCACAGCGTCGATCGGTCTCGTGGCGGGCACTACGCCAGGCTTCGACCCGCAGTTCTCGCAGATCTTCTCCCGCGCCACCTCGTCGGGGAAGTTCCTTGAGGTCAACCGCAACCTGGTGAAGGACCTGCAGGACCTGGGCCTGTGGGAGCAGGTCAAGGACGAATTGCTCGCCACGCAGGGCGACCTGTCGCGGATTGAGGGCATCCCTGAGCACCTGCAGGAGGTCTACAAGACCTCGTTCCAGTTGTCGCCCTACGCCTTTATCGAGGTTGCCGCGCGCGCCCAGAAGTGGATCGACCAGGCCATCAGCCGGAATATCTACCTCGAGGACCGCGACGTCGAGAACATGATGGCCCTGTATTCCGCAGCGTGGGAGCGGGGCGTCAAGACGACGTACTACCTCCACATGAAGCCGCGTCACACCGCCGAGCAGTCCACGGTCAGGGTCAACAAGACCGAGAAGATCAACTCGACGGGTACTGCGTCCGGCAAGGGCACCGGCTCGACGGGGCCCGCGAAGAGGGGCTTCGGCGGCTTCGGAGGCGCCAAGAAGGGCTTTGGGGCGGCGACAGGCGTTGCGGCAGGAGCGATCTCAACCGAGGCATCGGCCGATGCCGCTGTTGCCGATGCCGCTGTTGCCGATGCCGCTGTTGTCAATATCGCTGTTGCCGGTGTTTCGTCAGCTGCTCCCGTGAGGCGTGGATTCGGCGCAGCAGTTGCGCCTTCCGCGGTCGAGACGGTTGCCCCGGTTGAGGTGGATACCGAGTCGGCGCCACGAACGGGCGGCATTTCGATTGCGCCCGCCTCGTTCATGTCGGCGCTGGCCGCCAAGGCCTTCGCCCCGGCACCCGAGCACAAGCCGGTCGTGTCTCCCACGTCGCTCCCCGCGATCGTGGAGCCGGAGTCGACGAGCGAAGCCGACCGTGCACACGCGTACCACGCCCCGTACGGAGCCACTGTTCTTGAGGTCATCGAGACGGTGTCCTCGCTTGACGGCGACATGGAAATGGTGGGAGGGGTCGCGTGCCCCGTCGACCCCATGGAGCGACTGCAGTGCGAGTCGTGCCAGTAGCTATCGGCCTCCACGCAGACCACA
This sequence comes from Actinomycetales bacterium, assembly GCA_038248935.1. Lineage (GTDB taxonomy): Bacteria > Actinomycetota > Actinomycetes > Actinomycetales > Demequinaceae > Demequina. Next base: position 4,968 of record JBBRWX010000046.1, on the reverse strand, counting down.
TAGACCACAAGGAGTAAGACCATGGGAATTCTCGGTACCGGCATTCAAGACGGACTGCTGCTCAAGCCCGTCAAGTACCAGTGGGCGATGGACCTGTACGACCAGGCGGTCGCGAACACGTGGTTCCCCAACGAGATCCAGTTGGGTGAAGACCTCGCCGACTTCAAGAAGATGACTGACGAAGAAAAGCACGCCATCACGTTCCTGATGTCGTACTTCAACCCGAACGAGTTGCTCGTCAACAAGGCGCTCGCCTTAGGCGTGTACCCCTACATCAACGCCCCTGAGTGCCACCTCTACCTTGCCAAGCAAATGTGGGAAGAGGCGAACCACTGCATGTCGTTCGAGTACGTCCTCGAGACGTTCCCGATCGACCGCGAGGCCGCGTACGCGTCCCACGTGGATGTGCCATCGATGGCCAAGAAGGAAGCGTTTCAGGTCAAGTTCATTAAGCGGATGACCGAGGAGACCCTCGACATCACGACAACAGAGGGCAAAAAGGACTTCATCCGCAACCTCATCGCGTACAACATCGTTCTCGAGGGGATCTTGTTTTACTCGGGCTTTATGGTGGCGCTGTCGTTCCGCCAGCGAAACCTGCTGAGGAACTTCGGCTCTCTCATGGACTGGGTCATCAGGGACGAGTCGCTGCACCTGCAGTTCGGCATCAACCTGATCCTCACGGTTCTTGAAGAGAACGAGGACCTGCAGGACGAGGAGTTCGCCAACGAGATCCGCAGCATGATCCTCGGGGCCGTGGAAATGGAAGAGGCCTACAACCGCGACCTACTCCCCACAGGCATCCTGGGCCTCAACGCCGACTATGTGAATCAGTACGTGAAGTACCTGGCAGATCGCCGTCTCGAGGAGCTCGGTTTCGAGGCTCACTACAACGTGTCCAACCCCGCCAAGTGGATGGCGACAGCCAATGACACGCTTCAGCTAGTGAACTTCTTCGAGGCGACCAACACGTCGTATGAGGTCAACGCGAAGGCGACGAGTTCTTAGCCCACGGTTCGGATGAAGGGGCGAAGTTTTCCCGCGAGGGCGGTCAGGCTTGATCCCTCCTGGAAAAACTTCGCCCCTTCTCCGTATTCTCGGCGGAGCGGGCGTCGGTGTGGCGGCGGCCATCGGATGCTCCCTCTCGCAATGGTGGTGCCAGTTGTCCAGGTGCGGCTCTCCGGTGCCCTGCGGGGTGCACCACGGGAATGAGAGGGCCTTGCGGTCGGTTAACCTCAAGGCAGCAGTGATACGCGGAGTGGTCCGCACCCGTTATTGCTTCCCCCCGTCCCCGGCATCGGCGCCACATTTTTAAGGGCGATCAGTTCTCATGCGCCACGCCTTGATGCGCGACGGTCTTTCCTGGAGGTTCCACCTGTGTCAGTCGACACTGCCCTTGCGGCGCCCACGACCGCGGCACTGACCGCGACCCCCGCTCAGCACGGTGACTCCTTGACTCGCTCGCAAAGGCTTGCCTACATCTTGTTGTTGGGCACCTTGGTCGCCCTGGGCCCATTCACGGTGGACATGTACCTCCCAGCCTTCCCCGCGGTGCAGGCGGATCTGCGGACCACCGAGACCGCGATTCAGCTGACACTCACCGCCACGATGTTGGGCTTTGGGCTCGGGCAGCTGTTGGCAGGTCCCTTGAGCGACTCACTGGGTCGCAGGCGTCCGCTGCTGATCGCAACCGCGATCCACGTGTTGTCCTCCATCAGCATTCTCTTTGCCACTAGCGTCACTGCCGTGATGATCGGTCGCGTCGGCCAGGGCCTGGGGGCGGCGGGTTCTGCGGTCGTCGCCATGGCGATGGTGCGCGACATGTTTGGCGGACAGGGCCTCGTGCGCATGCTCTCCCGGATGGCGCTCGTGTCGGGTGCGGCGCCCGTCGTGGCGCCCCTCGCGGGTGCGGCCATCCTCAGCTTCGCTCCGTGGCGAGGAGTCTTCATCGCTCTGGCCATCTACGGCACGCTGATGATGGTGACTTCGGGGATCTTTTTGCATGAGACCCATGACAGAGAACGCAGGGGAGCGCTCAAAGCGCGCGTTATCCGTCAGCGTTATCGGGTGCTCTTTCGCGATCCCGTGTTCCTAGGTGTCGCCTTGGTGAGTGGTATGACGTTCTCGGCGCTGTTTGCGTACCTGTCGGCGTCGTCGTTCATCCTGCAAGATCAGTACGGCTTCTCCACGCCCCACTTCGCGATGACCTTCGGCACGAACGCCGTAGGCCTTGTTCTCTTCACCCAGACAGGCGCACGACTCATGCGCAGGTTGGCCCCCCGCACCGTGATGGCGATCGGAGTGAGCGTGGTGTCCCTGGGCGCCCTCTCGCTGCTGATCCTCGGCCTCGTGGGGGTCGGCATGCCGTGGCTTCTCGTAGCGCTGTTCTTCACGGTGGCGCCACTTGGCCTCATCTTGCCGACCGCGCAAATTCTTGCTCTCAACGATCACCCCCAGGAGGCGGGCACCGCTGCCTCCCTGCTTGGCGCGCTCAACTTCGCCGTCGCGGGCGTCGTATCGCCGCTTGTCAGCGTCCTCGGGATTTCGGTGACGTCCATGGCCACGGTGATGGTGGGGTCCATGGCGGTCGCGAACGCGAGCTTGTGGCTGGTGGTGCGTCGACACGCGTCCGCCGAGGTGCTGCGCTAGTAGTGCCACTGTGCGCCCCGTGGACCTCCGGGCGCGCGATAGCGTGTTCGCATGACAAAGCGTGTCGCGATTCTGCTGTTTCCCGGTTTCGATCTGATCGATGCGGGCGGGCCCTACGAGGTGTTCCTCACCGCGTCTCGACTCGCCGAGCGCGATGGGCTGTCGCCGCAATACGAGGTGATTTTGGTCAGTCCCGGCGGGGCCGATGCGGTGGCGTTTGGTGGGATGACGTTGACCCATCTGCACGATCCTGCCGATGTCGGACGGGTCGACATCGCCATCGTGCCAGGCACGATCGATGTCTCGTCGGCGCTCGGCGATCGGAGCATCGGCGACGCAGTGAGAAGCCTGGTGGGAAACTCGGCCATGATCGCCTCGGTGTGCACAGGGGCCTTCCTGCTGGCCGATGCCGGCGTGCTGGCCGGGAAGTCGGCGACCACGCACTGGGAGGATCTCGAAATCCTCGAGGCCACCGGACAGACGGGGACGGTGGCAAGGGGAGTGCGGTGGGTCGACGAGGGCGCTGTGGTGACGTCCGGAGGGCTCACGTCTGGCATTCACATGGCTCTTCACCTTGTTGCGAGGGACTACGGTCTCGAACACGCGCTGCGCACCGCGCGCCAACTGGATCAGCCGTGGGATCCGTCTGGCGCGACCGCTTAGGTCACCAGCGGACGCGCAAGCTACGGACCCGCGACCTCGTCAGCGATCGTCACCGTGAGGGTGCTCAGCAGGAAGTTGTCGCCGGAACTGCCGACTTTCACAGTGTGAACGCCCGCCGTCACAGTGGCTGGCCGGAAGAGCTTGGCGTCGACGCCGAGCGTGTTTCCATACTTCCCGCCGAACGCGGTGGAGTCGGCCGCATTCCCAATGGCGCCAACCGAGGTGTTCTTTCCGTTCCACCGATATGGTGTGAACTTGTTGCCATCAATGTCGAGACTGTCCCCTACGAGTCCGCGGTCGCCTTCCCACGCCGTCCAGCCGACGGTGACGTTCGCGTTGCTTGATGTCGCGAACTGCACGTCGGCGCCTTGCGATGAGGTGACCCATTGGGCGCCGTCGAAGACGGCGACTCGCGAGTTCGCAAGTGCCGGGTCCTCATAGACGATCGTGATCGCAAAGCCGCCGTAGTACGTCTTGTCGGGGTCGTGCATCGTGGCAGGCAGCGCGATGTCGGCGAGCGACCAAGAGCCGCTCCCCGCAGCCGCGACCAGGTTGGTCACGTCGACTCGCGAGCGGTAATACACGCGACCGTCGATCGTCTTCTCCACGGTGCTGTCTGCGGCAATGTCCACGTAGTCGGCTGCGCCTGGTGCCTTGAGTCGAGCTGTTGACGTGTCGCCTGCGAAGGCCTCGGGAGTCGACCCGAAGGTGCCAGCCCAGCGGTTTGCGGACCACTCAAGCAGCGCGTACTTGACAGTGGCGCCCTCCGGAAGTGTCAGCGTTGTGGAGGCCGAGTTGCGGACGCCGCCCGCCTCGTTGAGTTGCTGCATCGGCCAGTTGTTGTTGTTGTTGCGGTCTACGGAATTGCCCACAGACGCCATGACACCATTACATGCGGAGTCGTTCTGATCGCAACCGAGAAGGGTTGCGCCCACGTGGATGGCGGCCATGTGGCCCTCGGCCGAGTAAGTGCCGTCGACGTCCTCCTCGTTGCTTTCGAGGCCCGTCAGAACTTTGTAGGTCACGACTTGTTCGCCGGACGTCACTGAGAACGAGGTTTCCGCGTTGGCCGGCAAGTCGGCATTCACCAGCAGGTTCAAATCGAGCGACGAAGCGTCGCCTGCGCCAAGGGCGGGCAACTGGCAGGTCGCGATGAGCGCATCGCCGCTCAGTGTGCAGTCCCAGTCGCCAGCGGAGAACGAGCTGTCGAGAGCAAAGCGCATGTAGGACGCGAGACGTGCCTGCGGGTAGACGGCCGTGCCGCCGCCCCCGTCAACTGGGGTTGGCGCGGCAAAGGTGAGGCCGGCGGGAAGGGTGATGTTGGCCGTGACGCCTGCCGCGGCGCCATCACCAGTGTTCGAGAGCCCCATGTCAATGGCGGGCGCCGATCGGGAGATCTCAAGGTAGTCCAAGGGCGCCCTCGCGAGCGAGAGGAGCGCAGTGCCGGTGCTACCGCCTCCGGTGTCGCCACCAGTTCCGCCCGTGCCACCAGTTCCGCCGGTACCCGTGTCGCCACCAGTTCCGCCCGTGCCACCAGTTCCGCCGGTACCCGTGTCGCCACCAGTTCCGCCGGTACCCGTGTCGCCACCAGTTCCGCCCGTGCCACCAGTTCCGCCGGTACCCGTGTCGCCACCAGTTCCGCCCGTGCCACCAGTT
>JBBRWX010000045.1:0-19099 GCA_038248935.1 Actinomycetales bacterium | reverse complement strand
GCCGCGCTCGTGGATTCGCTCAAGGAGTACGGATTCGAGCGGGCGGTTGTCCCGTGGGCACTGATCGGTATCTACACACTCTCATCCCTGATCGCGGGAGTGGTGGCGGCCATCTGGCCGGCCTACCGTGCCTCGCGACTTGACATCCTCAAGGCCATCGCGGCCGACGGATAGTCTCGATTGACCACGAAGGGCCCCGACCTCTAGGTCGGGGCCCTTCGTGCGTTCGGCTAGAGCTCCGAATGCCTAGAGCTCCGAATGCCTAGAGCTCAGCGGCGACCATCACGGGCTCGGGGACCAGGTCGATGCCGAAGGCCTCCCGCACGCCGTCGCGCACCGCGCGCGCAAGAACAAGCACGTCCGCGGCGGTGGCCCCTCCCCTGTTGGTGAGCGCGAGCGTGTGCTTGGTCGACAGGGTTGCCGCGGCATCGGGCGTCACGCCAAAGCCCCTACCAAAGCCCGCGTGCTCGATGAGCCACGCGGCGCTGGTCTTGATCGCGCCCTCGGGCGCCCAGGTGCCCGAGGGGTATCGCGGCGCGTCTGCGGGCAGCGTGGACGCAGCATCGGCCGTCACGACGGGATTGGTGAAGAACGACCCCGCGCTCCAGGTGTCATGGTCACTCCAGTCGAGGACCATTCCCTTCGAGCGCCGTAGCGCAAGGACCACGTCGCGAACCGCAGCGGTCGACGCAGTGTCGCCCACTTGAATACCCAACGCGTCGGCGAGCTGCACGTAGCGCACCGGAGCGGATCGAGTGCCAAAGCGCATCTGGAACGTCACGTCGAGCACGACGAATCGAGGCGTGGGCGACCACACCCTCATATCGCTGGCTACGCCGTCGCTGGCCGCGCCGTCGCCAGCGGCGCCGCGCTGCGAGCGCTTAAACAGCGAGTCCCTGTAGGCGAATCCGCAATCAATCGCGGGAAGAGTACGCACGCGCGACTCGAGGCGATCCCACGCGCGCACCGAGGCGATCGTCTCAGCCACCTCGGAGCCATACGCGCCGACGTTTTGCACGGGGGTCGCACCCGTCGAGCCCGGGATACCCGACAGGGCCTCCAGTCCCACCCACCCGTCACGTACTGACCGCGCCACGACGTCGTCCCACGGAACCCCCGCCGCGACGGTGACGGAGACGCCCCCGCAGAAGCCGTCGTCCTGGATCGTGACATCGCCTTCGATGCTATTCCTGGCGTCGCGAATCACGATGCCATCGAAGCCATCGTCCCCGACGAGCAGGTTGGAGCCGCCGCCGATGACGAGTACCGGGGTGCCCGCCGAGTCGGCGTCGCTCACGGCCGAGATCAGCTCAGCGTCGGTCGTGGGCTCGATCAGCTCCCTTGCGGGGCCGCCGACGCGCAGCGTGGTGAGCTCGGCGAGGAGTGTCATGCGTCCAGCGTAACCGTGGCGCTGAGCGCGGCCGGCGTTAAGTGCCGCAGGAGTTGAATGCGGCAGGAGCCGACCGTGAACGGCGCCTACTCCTGCTGATGCATCGGGGTGACGACGCCCGCAGCGTCGATCACGTCTGCGGGATCCCCCACCGGTTCCTTGCGTCTGCGCCTCAACGTGGCGGCGCCCACCGTCTCGGCTTCCGCGCGACGGGACTTGAAGATGCGGTTCTGGCCGCGAACCGATCGCGCCATCACGAAGGAGGCGATCGAGCCAATGATCACAAGCAGCATCGCGTGCCGGAGCGGAACCCACTCCGCGAGGCGTCCCACGGCCTGAGGCACCATGAGTCCGGCCACCGTCGAGAACGTCGACACTGCGGCGACTCGGGCCGCCGCGTATCGCGGGTCGTCGGCCGCGGCCGAGAAGCCAATCGGGAAGTTCAGGGCCGCGCCCACGCCCCACAGGATTGCAGCGACGGGCACCAACCAGAAGACGGGGGTGGTTGCGAACAGGACCACGCCAAGCACGACCAGCACGGCGGAGGCACGCAGGGTGACTACTCGTCCGAACCGATCAATCACCGAGGCGCCGTTCATACGGACTGTGAACATCGCCGCGACGAATACCCAGTAGACGATGTCGCCCATGGCCTCGCGCATGCCGAAGTCGTCGACGATCGAGAGCGGAAGCCACTGTGCGGCGACGTTCTCCGTCATCGCCGCGGCAAACACGATCGCGCCGATCAGGAGAACTCGCTTGTTGCGGAACTCGACGCCCGCCGTCGCAAACGGCCCGCCGAGCGACTTGCTCGCCACACGGGGATCGGGAGTTCCGTCGATTACCGCCACGGGAATCATGACAAGACGCACCACCGTCATGGCGAAGGCCACTATCGCGAAGTGCCACACGGGCTCGATGCGCCAGTGGGACGCGGCCACGCCGATGGCAAGGCCCATCGCCATTCCCACCGAGAACGCCGCGTGGAACTGCGACATGATCGACCGGCCCACTCGCCTCTCGATCTCCGCGGCCTCGGCATTGACGGGGACGTTGGCGAGCGCGAACGTGACGCTCACAAAGAAGTACGCCGTCACGAAGAGCATCGAGGAACCAAGTGCGCTCGCCACACCCACCGCGGAGAACGCAATGAGGTAGCCGACGCTCGACCACCACAGGAGCGCGCGGGTGCCGAATCGCGCCGTGGCCCACCCGGTCACCGTGAGTGCAACGAGCGCTCCCATTGCTCCCGAAAGCAGCAACATGGCGAGGCCCGCAGGCGTCACGTGCATGAGGTCCCGCAGCGAGGGCATGCGTGACAGGAATGTCGTGGTGAGCAGGCCGAGAATGCCAAAGAGGACGAGAAGTGCCCGCCTGCCCGACTGAATGCGAGCGGCATCGGGCGTTGTGGTCGGCGCGCGACCGAAGGAGGGAACCATGATGACCTTGCTAGGTTCGGGGCGTGCACAGGACACCCCGGAGAATCGAAACGTTTCGATCCGAGTTTAGCACGGGGCCGGTACGCTGATCATCAGAAGAGCACCCATAGTTCGCAGACGCCCCAAGGAGACCGAATGTCCGGTGCACGCCGCCCCACGATGGCGGACGTTGCCGCCAAGGCAGGAGTGTCGCTGTCGACGGTCTCTCTCACCTATTCGGGCGCGGGGCCCATCTCCCCAGAGATGAAGACTCGGGTCGAAAAGGCCGCGAGCGACCTCGGATACGCGGGGCCGTCACCCCAAGCGCGCGCCTTGCGGTCAGGGCGCACCCACGTGGTGGGCCTCGTGACTCACGAGAGGCTGCAGTTCGCGCTCAGGGACCCGATCACCTTGCAGGTGCTCGACGCGGTCGTGGGCGACCTCGGAGACATGGGACTGGGCGTGCTTCTCATCCCGTCTCCCACGACGGCGAGCACCGAGCCAGGGCTCCTCGACACCGCGCCGATGGACGCGGCCGTCGTGATGCGCACTCGAGATCACGACGAACCTGCGCTCGAGATCTTGGGACGCAGGGGCCTACCAGTGACCATCGTCGAGGGAACCGCTCCCGGCGCGGCCTCGGTCACCATCGATGACACAGCGGCAACGGCCCACCTCATTCGCCATCTGGTCGAGTTTGGCCACACGCGCATCGCCACGGTCACGTTGCCGAGAAACTCAGGGGGCGAGACGGCCATCGTCGAAGGCGACATGCTGGCTGGGCCTCTGTGGACGCCCACTCACCACCGCCTCCAGGCGTTCCGTGATGTGGGCATCGAGCCGTGCGTTGTGGTCGAGACGCGCGGGTCGCTGATCGAGGAAGGGATCGCCGCCGGGCACCTGGCGCTGTCTCACCCCTCGCGCCCCACTGCGGTGGTGTGCCAGTCGGACCTGCTCGCGGGCGGTGTGGTGCTTGCGGCGAGAGAGCTTGGGCTTCAGGTGCCACGCGATGTGTCCGTCACGGGCTTCGACGGGCTCGACCTCGCATGGTTGGCCCCCATGGAACTCACCACGATGACTCAAGACGCCGCCGTGAAAGGCCACCTCATCGCGCAGTGCGTCAAGGCATTGCTCGCGGGGGAGGAACCCCCGGCGTTCGAGCTCCCCGTCGAGTTCAAGCGGGGCACGAGCACGGCCGTCGCTCGCGAAAGGTAAGAGCCGAGCGCGGCTTAGTCGCGTGCTGCGTGCTGCGTGCTGCGTGCTGCGTGCTGCGTGCTGCGTGCTGCGTGCTGCGTGCCTCGTGCCTCGTGCCTCGTGCCTCGTGCCTCGTGCCTCGTGCCTCGTGCCTCGTGCGCTGACGCTACGCACCAATTCGGACGCCGACGCGCCGTCAGGCGGGCCTTCTCGCGCACCCACGTCGGCGCGTTTCCAAGGCGACTGGTTCGCACCGAGACAAGGCGACTGGTTCACACCGAGGCAAGGCAGCGGCGCGCATCGGGCCACGCGCGCGCCTTCGCCAACACGCGACCGGAAAGGCAGAGGCGCCGCCCGGCCTACCGGACGGCGCCTCTGGTCGGTTTCCTAGTTGATGAAGTACTTGATGAGGTCCTGCGCGAAGTACACCGCGAACAGGCCGGCAGCCGCCCACATGAGCGGCTTCACTTCCTTGGACTTGCCCGTGGCCGCGTGCAGCACCGAGTAGCTGATCAGTCCAAGGCCGATGCCTGCCGCGATCGAGTACCCGAACGGCATGACGATCATGGTGAGGAAGGCAGGAACAGCGACCCGCCAGTCCTTCCAGTCGATGTCGACGGCCGAACTGAGCATCAGCAGGCCGACCAGAAGCAGTACCGGCGTGGCGGCCTCGAAGGGCACGAGCGTCGTCAAAGGCGCCAAGAAGATCGCCACCAAGAACGCAACGCCCGTCACGACCGACGAGAATCCCGTCCTGGCGCCGTCACCGACACCGGATGCGGACTCGATGTAGGCCGTGTTCGATGACACGCCCGCCGCTCCACCTGCGATGGCAGCGATCGAGTCGACGATCAGGATTTCCTGAGAGTGCTCAGGCACACCTTCATCGTCGTTGAGCCCGGCCTCTTCGCCCACAGCGGTCATGGTGCCCATGGTGTCGAAGAAGTCGATCATGAACAGCGAGAACATCAGCAGGATGCCCGACAAGATTCCGAGGTGCGCAAATCCGCCAAAGCTCACGTGGCCGAGCGTTCCGAAACTGGGAGCGGCGATCAGGTCCTTGCCGTCGAAGGTCGGCACGTTGAGCGCCCAGCCCTTCGGGTTGCCAAAGCCGCCGCCGTAGCCTCCGAGCTTCGCGACCGCCTCGACCAGGAAAGCCAGCACCGTGGTGCCAACGATGGCGATGAGGAACGCGCCCCTGATCTTGCGGATGTAAAGGAACGCCGCGATCAGGAGCCCGATCACAAAGACGAACGTCGGCCACGTGCTGATGGCACCGTCGAAGCCGAAGGTTGAGGGCGTGGGGTCTCCAGGCGAAACTCCCTCGACTCCACCGGGTGACGGGTCAGTCACGACACGCGCATCCCACAGGGCAATGAATGCGAGGAAGAGGCCGATGCCAGCGGCGATCGCCTTCTTCAGCGACAGCGGAACCGCGATCAGGAGCTTCTGTCGCACCTTGGTGAGCACCAAGATGAGGACGAGAACACCCTCAAGGACGATGAACCCCATCGCTTCAGCCCATGTCAGTCCCATGTTGGCGACGAGCCCGTAGGCCACGACCGAGTTGATGCCAAGGCCTGCCGCCACGGCCAACGGGAATCGCGCCCATGCTCCCATCGCGAGCGTCATGACTCCCGCGACAAGAGCGGTTCCTGCCGCGATCACGGCAAGGTTCTTGCCGTTCGTCGAATCGCCACCTAAGTAGTCACCGTTGCGGTCAGCAACGAAGCCCAAGATGAGGGGGTTGAGAACCACGATGTAAGCCATCGTGAAGAAGGTCGTGAGTCCACCGCGGACCTCTTGACCGAACGACGATCCCCTTGCGGAGATCGAGAAATAGGTGTCTAGCTTCTGTGCGAAGCCCGTGCTCTCCTTTGATGCGGTTGCCATAGTCGCATCGTGGCAGTGATGGGCGCGCCCCGTCGCCAACTGGGCGTCAAAGCATGCGGCGAATCGTTGTCGTATTCCTACAAACCCGGGCTCGTCCCGGACAAACGTCCTACTCGCCAGGCGTCTTGGCACACCTCCGCGCGCCAACGCCGAGACAGCGCTCGTGACCCGGCTCGCCCTTCAGGAAGGCAAGGGCTCACGTTGCCAGACCTCCCTGTGCTCGGCGGCCCACTGCTTCACCGTGGCCGGAGCGACGCCGGTGACCTCCCTCACGTCGTCCGTGAGGCCCGCGGCTTTCCCCAGGCGCGCCACGGTATACAGGGCGGTCGTGACGCCCACCATCGCCCAGGGGAGGCCCAGCACACGACGCGCGTGCGCCGCATACCGCCAGACGCCGGGCCGCGCGTAGGTGATGTTGCGGCCTAGTGCGGCCGAGAGCGCCAACGCGACTTCGTCGTAGGTAAGCGCCTCGGAGCCGGTGGGCGTCCAGGCGACATCCTGGTGCGCGCCGGGGTGGGTCAGCGCGGCGATCGCTACCGCAGCGACGTCGGCTGCCGCGACAAAACTGGTACGCCCGCGCCCTGCCGGGACGACGATGAGGTCCCGCTCGCGTACGTCGGCCGCGTGCACGCCGCTCAGGTTCTCCATAAAGAACGACGGGCGCACGAACGTCCAGTGGATGCCGGCCTCGCGTATCCACGCCTCAAGCTTGGCGTGGGGCACGAAAGGCGTTGCCTCCACACCCTGCAACGACAGAAGTACCATGTGCTCTACCCCCGCCTCGAGCGCAGCCTCTAATGACGGAATCATGTCGCGCCCCACATTCGACACCTGCGGTGGCCGCACGATGAACGCGGTCTTCACGCCGTCGAAGGCCTCTGCCCAGGTGCCGGGGTCGGTGAAGTCGAACCGCACGGCCTCGGAAAGGGCGGTGTCGGGGCGGTCACTATCGACGTCCACCGCTGACGACGACAGTGGGTGTCGCGTCGCCACGCGCACCGGCACGCCCGTGCTACGCAGTCCCTCGACCACGCGAGAGCCGATGGTGCCGGTCGCGCCGGTGATCAGTACGGGGTGGTCCATGATGCTCCCTAAAAGTCATTTATCTGTATAGTACATGTATCATGAACCACATGAGCGACTCGCTGTCCATACTCGACGAAGCCCTGCTGCGGCTGCGCAGGTTCGCGCAGGCGCCCGCCGGGGACCGCGCCCCCGGACCCCGCGAGAGCATCGAGATGTCCACCGTGCTCGTGGTCGACGCCGTGGAACAACTCGCCGCGAGCGGCGAGCCCGCCTCGGTCGGAGGCATCGCTGATCGCCTGTCAGTCACCCCGTCTACTGCTTCACGCCTGGTCGAGCGAGCATCGGCGGCGGGGATGGTCGCGCGTCATCGGTCCCCAGACGACTCCCGCCAAGTCATCATCGTGCTCACTGACACTGGCCAGGATTTGGCAACTCGCGCCCGGGATTACCGCCGCGCACGACTCGCCGACATGCTCACACAATGGCCGGCCGCGCGCGTCGAGCGCTTCGCAAACGACCTGCGCGACTTCGCACAGGCGACACTCACCCAGCATGAAGGAGACCGGACATGACCGTAGCTTTGTGGATTGCCCAGGCACTGCTCGCGCTGGCGTTCGTCGGAGCGGCGGTCACCAAACTCAAAGACGGCCGCGAGGTCTACGCCGCTACGCGCCCACCGATGACAACGTACGCCCTGCACATGCCCACATGGCTATTCAAGACGCTGGGCGTGGTGGAACTTGCCGGGGCCATCGGCGTCATCCTCCCCGAGGCCACCGGGGTAGCGCCGTGGCTCACCCCAGTGGCGGCGGCGGGGCTAGGCCTGCTCATGGTGGCCGCGCTGGTCGACCACGCACGCCGGGGCGAGCGGCGGGCCTTCCCGATCAATATCTTGCTCATCGCCCTTTCCGGCTTTGTTGCGGTCGGGCGATTCGCGGGTTTAAGCTAGGGCACCGCGATTCGCCCCAGCACACCCGCCGACTTAGGCGCAGTCGACGAGCGCTTGGGCCTTGCCGAGCACCTTGGCTCCGTCAACCGTCACGGTGACATCGATGCGGGCCTGCTTCACGTCATGGTCGAGTGCGCCGACGACCGCGACCACCCTGACGGCGGCTCCAGCCAGCGCGGGAACGGGAATCGGCCTCGTGAAACGGGCTTGGTAGTCGACGACGTTTCCGGCGCCCGCCCACTCCTCAACCACCGACGCACCCACCCCCATCGTCAACATGCCGTGGGCGATCACGCCGTCGAGTCCGACGGACTGCGCGAAGGCATCGTTGTAGTGAATCGGATTGAAGTCGCCCGACGCGCCCGCGTAGCGAACCAGTGTGTCGCGCGTGAATGTCACGTCGCGCGTCGCGACTTCGTCACCCACATTGAGAGAAACAAAGGCAGGCAGTGTTTCGTCGCTCATGAGTCGTCCCTTACTACCAGCGTCGACATGACGGTGGACACCGGCGTGCCGTCCGCGTCCGTGAGTTCGGCGCGCGTGGTGACCATCGAGATCCCCGCACGCTGGGTGATCGACTCGATCGTCACGGCGGCCTGCACCACGTCGCCCGCTACGAGCGGCCGATGGTGGGTGAAGCGCTCGTCGGCGTGAACGACCTTCGAGAAGTCGACACCCACCTCCGGGTCCGCGACCACGTGGAATTCGGCGCGCTGCGCAATCAATACCGCGAACGTCGTGGGAGCGACCACGTCTGTGTAGCCCTCCGCGCGAGCGATCTCGGGATAGAAATGCGCGCCTGAGCGCGCGTCGACGGCATCGGCGTATTCGCGGATCTTGCTCCGCGTGACCTCGTACGCCTCGAAGGGGCCGTATGTGCGGCCAACAGCATCTGGATTCACAGGCACTTCACCACCCTATCGAAAGGCAGTCCGCATCTGCAGGCTTTCGGGATAAACCACCCACAACGCCCACGGATCATGCGCGCGCGTAGGTGACGACGAGCGCACGGTGATCAGCGCCCACGATGGCCACCGTCGTCACGTCGACGGCGCTAAGGGGCACGTCTCGCGTGATGATGTGATCAATCGCGACGATGGGCAAAGGGAGCCCGCTTTCAGGGAACGTGGGCAGGAATCCTGCACCTGCCTGGTCCGCCGCGTCAACGAAGCCGAGCGACTCAAGGTCTTGGAACGGCTTGTGGTCCCTCGTCGTGTTGAAGTCTCCCGCAACAATGACAGCCCCGTCACGCGGCGTCAGCAGCGCGGTAAGCACCTCCATGTCGGCGGCCCACGGGGAATGGCCGAACACCCCTGGCGCGGCGGGGTGTACCGCGTAGACGGTGATCGGCACGCCGACCACCGTCACCTCCGCGCGGACCGCAGGCGAGACGAGCCCCGTGACGGACGTCGCGGCGCTAAGTGGCAGTCGCGACCACAACCCAGTGCCAGTGAAGCCCTCTTCGGCGCGCAATTCGCTATAGGGCATCGCCTCGTCGAGCCCCGCGGCCCTCAGCGCATCCACCTCGCCCGGGGTGAGTTCTTCTAGCGCGAGAACGTCAATGGAGCGATCGACCACCAGACGTACGACGGCGTCGGCATCCGCGTGTCCAAAGGTGAGATTGATGGTAGCCACCCGCAGCACCGGCAAAGCCGTCGCATCCGCAGGAGCACCGTCCGCAGCAAACAGCGGAGCGACCCACGCCACGCACAGCGCGAGCGGGAGCACTGCGGCCGTACCTAGCTTCCTGGATCGCGCCAGCACGGCGAGCGTCACGGGAATCACGCAGGCGAGAGTGACCCACGGCATGAGTGAAACGAGCCAAGCGATCGGACCCGGCTCCCAGCCGGTGAGTCGGGCGGCCACCGGCACGGACACAGCCGCAAGAGCGATCGCTGCGGTCCATTGGCCCAGGCGCCGCCACCACTGCGATCTGCTCAGGGTCACGGCACCCGCGTGATCGTTGCTGCGCGACTCGGCGTCCGGCTGGAGATCCCCCATGAGGCCGAGTCTGCCACGCACGTGCCGTCATCAGTGCGCACGAACCTACCTCGCCTGGAAAAGCACGACGCCCGCCTCGGCTCAGGGCCGGGCGGGCGTCAAAAAGCGAAAGCTTGGAAGCTAGCGCGTCTCGCGGTGCGGAAGGTGCTTGCCGCACTTGGGGCAGAACTTGTTCAGCTCAACCCTGTCTGGGTTGTTGCGACGGTTCTTGCGCGTGATGTAGTTGCGGTTCTTGCACTCCGTGCATGCGAGCGTGATCTTGGGGCGTACATCGTTCTTGGCCATGTTCTGACTCCCTGCCTTGTCGTTCACGCTCGCGCGTGCCGGACCACCTTGATCGGTGGAACCTGTAGCGAGGGCGGGACTCGAACCCGCGACACCACGATTATGAGTCGTGTGCTCTAACCACCTGAGCTACCCCGCCGGGTAAGCAACGGACGCACCGTCGCCAAAGACGGCGGTATGTCATCACTGTGAGCCCCGACAGGGATTCGAACCCTGGACCTTTTCCTTACCATGGAAACGCTCTACCGACTGAGCTATCGGGGCAAGCCGGACTAGCGTACCGGACCGGGGGCCCCGAATGAAATCGAGCACGTGGCATGTCCGTGGGCGGGGCTACAGTGGCCGTCGTGACTCAGTCTCTCAGTGCTGCTCAGGCTCGGAGAATCTTTCTCGACGCCCAAGGCTTGGCGAGCAAGCGACGGGCCCGACGGCCGCGACCGCAGGACTTCTCCGACTATCTCGAACGGCAGGGAGTGCTGCAACTCGACACCGTCAACGTGCTCGCGCGCGCACATTACCTACCCTTCTTCTCGCGCCTGGGGCCCTACGACACGGGCGCTCTCGACACCTACCTCTGGGGCGCGCCCGATGGCCACGGCGCCCACACCTTCGAGCATTGGGGGCACGAGGCGTCGGTCATGCCCGACGCCCTGTTGCCCGCGATGCACCACCGCATGGCGCGTGGGGCCTCGTGGCAGTCCCGCACCCGCGATCGCCTTGAGAGCGAACGGCCGGGACTCGTCGCCCAGGTGCTCGCATTCGTCAACGAGCGCGGCCCGGTGACAAGCACCGAGGTCGAACATCTCTCTCCCCGCGCCGCCAAGCGCGGCACGTGGTGGGACACGAGCCACGTCAAGGACGCTCTCGACCTGCTTTTCATCACCGGTGAGATCGCGTCCTCGCGAGGCAAGAACTTCGCGCGCACGTACGACGCAACGGACAGGGCGTGGGGGCTCTCCCCCGCCGCGCCGACTCCCTCCTGGGCTCTCACGGTCGACGTTGGCCGCCAGGAACTCTTTGACCGGGCTCTGTCCGCGTGCGGGATTGGCACGCCTGCCGACCTGTGCGACCACTTTCGCTTGCCACTGAAACCCGGCAAGAATGCGCCCGATGCCGCGGGGGGCGGTGCATGGGCGGCATCGGCCGTCGAACGAGGGCTGGCCGAGTGGGTGTCCGTCGAGGGCTGGAAGGAGCCCGCGCTGCTCTCCACAGGAGGGCCGGCGCCCGAGGCGCCGTGGCATCGCGCCGCTCACGACCCTGGGCGCGCCACTGGCGCCGCGCTACTGAGCCCCTTCGACCCCGTCTGTTGGTACCGCCCGCGCCTCGAGCGCATGTTCGGCATGGAGTACCGGATCGAGATCTATACGCCGGCGCCCAAGCGCGTATACGGGTATTACTGCCTGCCGTTCCTCCTGGGAGACCAGATGGTGGGTCGCGTCGATCTCAAGGCAGATCGCAAGGCTGGCGTGCTGCGCGTCGCGGCAGCGTGGCGCGAGGAGCGCGCGGCGGCGGGCGCGCGGCGGCGGTCCGATGAGGAAATCGTCGAGGCGCTTGCCGAGGAGCTTGGGGGCATCGCGAGGTGGCTTGGGCTCGGTGGCATAGGAGCCGGGCCCAGCGGCAACATTGCGGGCCACTTGGGAGCGGCCCTGCGCTGAATTGCGGTGAGCTGCGGTGTCCACGCGCGGTTTCCACGCGCTGTTTGCACGCTCGGTTTCCAGGCATGGATTCCGGGCGCGCTTTCGAGGCGTGGTCTCCGGGCGCCGTTTCTAGGCGCCGCTTCCAGACGGGACTCCTCGCGCGGGCGCCTAACGCGCGGCGAGCAGCTTCGCCCTGCGACGCGCCCCGACCTCGCCAACGATCACGATCGTGAGCGCCACCAGCAGCATCATCGTGCCGATCACGTTGACCTGCATGGGAACGCCGCGCTGTGCCGCGCCCCACACGAACATCGGGAACGTCACGGTCTGTCCGGAGTTGAGGTTGGTGATGATGAAGTCGTCGAAGGACAGGCTGAAGGCCAGCAGGGCCGCCGCCAGGATGCCGGGGAAAACGAGCGGAAACGTCACGCGCCAGAACGTTTGCCACTCGTTGGCATACAGGTCCATTGCCGCCTGCTCGAGGTTTGAATCGAGACCAGACAGGCGCGACTTCACTGTCACCACCACGAACGACAGGCAGAACATGATGTGAGCCACCAGGATGGTCCAGAACCCCAACTGACCGGCGAGCCCCATCGACACGAACAGCGCCAACAGCGATGAGCCCATCACGATCTCCGGTGTCGCCATCGGGAGAAACAGCACCAGGTTCATGGTGGAGCGGCCCTCGAAGCGGTAGCGCACCAGACCGAATGCGGCCACCGTGCCGATCGCGGTGGCAAAGACAGTGGCGAGCAGACCGATCTGGATGCTGGTTCCAAGAGACTCGCACATGCCCATCGGCGCGCACGGGTGGAGCCAGTTATTCCAAGTGAACGACTGGAAGCTGTAGAGATTGCGCGACTGAGAGGCGTCGTTGAACGACATGAGCGCCACAATCGCATTGGGAAGATACAAGAACAGGAGCACGAGCAGGCCAAGGGTGAGGACCAGGTGCTTGCCGATCCAACGACCGAGCGCGACGATCACAGCAGATCCTCCGTCCCCGCCTTGCGGACATAGAGCAGCACCATCGCCACCACGATCACCAACAGGATGACCGAGAGCGCGCCCGCGTGCGGGTAGTCACCCGCCTTGGTGAAGAGCACCTGGATCTTGTTGCCGACCATCTGGGTGGTGGTGCTGCCAAGGAGCGATGCGTTGATGTAGTCGCCTGTAGCGGGAATGAAGGTCAACAGGGTGCCGCCGACAACGCCGGGAAGCGACAGCGGCCACGTCACCTTGAAGAAGGTCTGGAAGGGCCTCGCGTAGAGGTCTCCCGAGGCCTCAAGCAGCTTGTGGTCGATCTTTTCCAGGCTCGCGTAGAGCGGGAGGATCATGAACGGCAAGAAGTTGTAGGTGAGGCCCGCAACAACCGCGAATGGCGTGGCCAGGAGGCGCCCGTCGGGCGGGAGCAGGTGAATCGTCTGCATGGTGCTCACGAGCCAGCCGTCGTCGCCCAGGATGAGCTTCCACGCGAGGGTGCGCACCAAGAACGACGTGAAGAACGGCGCGACAACAAGGACGAGCAAGATCGTCTTCCAGCGCCCCGCCTTGAACGCGATGGCATACGCGAGCACGTAGCCGAGGATCAGGCACAAGAACGTGGCGATTCCCGCGTAGATCAGGGAGCGCACCAGGTACGAGTTGTAGTCAGCAAAGGCCTCGGAGAAGTTCTGCACCCTCCAGGTCATGTTGTAGCCGGTGACCGCCGAGCCGCCAGGGTCGTACATCGAGGTGGCCAAGAGCGACAAGAACGGGAAGACGAAGAACACACCCAGCCACGCGGCCGCGGGGAGGATGAGCCAGTACGCCGTGGCGCTGCTGCGGGCGCGCAACTTGGTGGCCACGCTAGTCCTCCCCGATTCCCGCCTCGGCGTCCTGCGAGGAATCCAGCAGGAACGCGAATTCGGGACGCCATGACACGTCGACCTTGGTGCCTACCGCCACCAACCCACCGCGCCGCCCCGTGTTCTGTTCGAAGCAGGTCAGTTCCTGCCCCCAAGGCATCTCGAGGATGTAGTCGGTAGAGACTCCGGTGTAGCTCCTGTCAATCACGACCGCGCCAGACAGGTGAGTGCCAAGGCCGTCGACCGGCTTGTCTTGCGGCTGAATGACCACCTTCTCCGGCCGGATACCTATCCAGACCTCGCTCGATGTGGTGTGAACTCGCCCGGCCTTGATCGACACCGTGGTGCCATACATGTCCACCTTGACCACCTCGTCGGCCCCGGATCCCTCTCGGCCAAGGACCGTGCCCTTGATGAGGTTTGTACGGCCAAGAAAGTTCGCGACAAAGGTGGTCTTGGGGTTGGTATACAGCTCGTAAGGGGAGCCCATTTGCTCGATCTCACCCGCATTCATCACCGCCACGATGTCGGCCATCGTCATGGCCTCCTCTTGGTCGTGCGTGACGTGCACAAAGGTGATCCCCACCTCCGACTGAATGCGCTTGAGCTCAATCTGCATGGCCCTGCGCAGCTTCATGTCGAGGGCGCCAAGCGGCTCATCCAAGAGCAGAACCTCGGGGCGGTTGATCAGCGCGCGGGCGAGGGCAACACGCTGCTGCTGACCTCCCGAAAGCTGAGCGGGCTTCTTGTTCGCCTGCGCCTCGAGTTCGGTCAGCTCCAAGATCTCCTTGACCTGCGGCTTTGTGTCCTTGATTCCCTTGCGCTTCAGACCAAACTCGACGTTTTCCATGATGGTGAGGTGAGGGAACAGCGCGTAGTTCTGGAACACCGTGTTGACGGGGCGACGGTAGGGCTTCTCGTCCGTGATGTCGACGTCGCCGATGCTGATGGACCCCTCCGTCACGTCCTCGAGTCCCGCGACCATGCGCAACGTGGTGGTCTTGCCGCAACCCGAGGGGCCAAGCAGGGCAAAGAAGGACCCACTCGGGACCACGAGGTCGAGCGACTTCACCGCGACGTAGCCATTGGGGTATCGCTTGCGCAGCCCCTCCAGCTTGAGGTCGCGGTTGACCTCGTCAGCCACTGACACTCGCAAAGTCCTGCTCGTAACTGTTGGCCTTGTCGTCCGGCAGCGCCATGAAGCTGTGCGTGCTTGCCAGGTAGTCCGCGGTCGGGAAGATCAGCGGGTTGTCGACGAGCGTGGGGTCGATCTTTTCCATCTCCGCCTGAGCTCCGTTGACGGGGCACACGTACCAGACGTAGGCCGCAAGCTTGGCCGCGACCGCCGGGTCGTAGTAGTAGTCAATCCACTTCTCGGCATTGGCCTTGTGGTCCGCTTGATTGGGGATCAACATGTTGTCGGCCCAGATCATCATGCCCTCCTCGGGCGGCAAGAAGACGAGGTTCTCGTCGTCCGCGGCGGCGACGTCACCCGACCACGCCACACACGCGGCGATGTTGCCCGCGGCCAGGTCGTTGATGTACTCGTTGCCGGTAAACGCGCGGATCTGACCATCAGAGCGCGCCTTCTTGAGCGTCTCGAGCGCCTGTGACCAGTCGCCGTCGGTGAACTTGGCCGGGTCCGCGCCGTTGCTGAGCATGATCAGGCCCATGGTGTCGCGCATCTCCGTGAGCAGAGTGATGCGGCCCTTGAGGTCCGAACGCGTGAGCAGGTCAGCGATGCTGCCCACCTCGCCCACGAGCGACTTGTTGTAAGCGATGCCCGTGAAGCCCGCTTGCCAGGGCGCCGAATAGTCGCGGTTCGGGTCCCACCCCACGCCCTGGAGCGACGAGATGAGGTTCTTGTCGAGGTTGGGCACATTGGCCTTGTCGAGTTTCTGGATCCAGCCCGCTTGGATCATCCGCGCGGCCATCCAGTCGGTCAGCATGAACGTGTCCCGCCCCGTCGGCGCACAGGCACCGAGCTGGTTGACCACCTTGGAGAAGAACTCCGAGTTGTCGTTCACATCGGCGGTGTAAGCGACGGCGATGCCCGTGTCCGTCTGGAACTGGGTGAGCGTCGAGACGTAGTCGGCGGTGTCCTGGTCGATGTACTCGGGCCAGTTGGAGACCGTAAGTTTCTTGTCTGTCGCCGAGATGTCGGTGCTGACGCAATCCCCCGCAGCCTGGTTGCGGTTCTTCGTGTTGAAAAAGGTCAACGCCCCCACACCGGCAACGCCCACCGCGCCCCCGATAAGCAGGCCTCTGCGCGACACGCCCTTTTTGGTCACCGGCTGGTCTTCCATGGGAACCTCCTTGACGATGCGGTGGTTTCGGTCACCCCGCTTCTTGATTTGTATATTGCCACGGCGTCCGCCCCCTGACCAGGGGTTTTGCGGAATTCGGAGCCGCACATGTGCTGAAGGTCCCAAGAATTTACCGGCTTAACACACGCTTGCCCCCTTATGAAAACGAGGTCCCTGGACTAAAGTCCCTGGTATAGCAACACTGAGAACGATCCGTGGTCGCCCTACGATGCGCCGTCATCCCGCCGGCGCGACGCCAACAACTCGTCGTCAAGGAAACGCCCTATGACCGCCTACGACAGCCTCTCGCTCTGGTTCGAGACCTGCGCCGATGAACTCAAGCCGTCCGCGCCGCTCGAGGACGACATCGCGGTCGACGTTGCGATCGTCGGAGCCGGCTTCACCGGACTGTGGACCGCGTACTACCTGGCAAAGGCGCAGCCAGGGCTCAAGATCGCGATCCTCGAAAAGGAGATCGCCGGTTATGGGGCATCGGGCCGAAACGGCGGCTGGGCGTCGGCGCTGTTCCCAAGTTCGCTCGATACTCTCGCCAAGGGAAGCGACCGCATATGGGCCTTGGCTCAGCACGCGGCGATGCGCGCCAGCGTGGACGAGATCATCGCCGTTGCCGAGGCGGAGGGCATCGAGGCCGACATCGCCAAGGGCGGCACGATCGTGGTGGCACGCTCGGCTCCGCAGTTGGCAAGGGCGCGCGCCGAGGTCGATGATGCGCGGGCGTGGGGGCGAGGCGAGGACGACATCGCGTTCCTCGATGGCGCCGACGCGCGGGCCCGCCTCAACGCGTCTGGGACCCTGGGCGCGACGTACACGCCGGACTGCGCCGCGGTGAACCCTGCCAAACTCGTGCGCGGACTTGCCACGACTGTGCGCCGCCTCGGCGTCGCGATCTACGAGCAGACTCCCGCGTTGTCCTTGGCGCCCTACACCGTCACCACCCCGCGCGGGACCGTGACGGCCGACTTTGTGGTGCGGGCCACCGAGGGCTCGACGCCCTCGCTGCCTGGCCTCTCCCGCGAGATCATTCCTGTGTACTCGCTCATCATCGCGACCGCGCCTCTTCCCGCCGCGGTGTGGGATGAGATTGGCCTCGCGAAGCGCGAGACGTTCAGCGATCACCGCAACCTCATCATCTACGGCCAGCGCACGGCCGACGACCGGATCGTCTTTGGCGGCAGGGGCGCCCCGTATCACTACGGCTCGCGGATCAGGCCCGAGTTCGACAAGGAGCCGCGGGTGCATCGGGCGCTCGAGGCCGCTCTTGTCGATCTCTTTCCCGTCCTGGCCGACGCCGAGATCACCCACCGATGGGGAGGCGCCTTGGGCATCGCGCGCGACTGGCACGCGTCGGTGGGTCTCGACACGGAGTCCGGAATGGCATGGGCAGGCGGGTACGTGGGAGACGGTGTCACGACGACCAACCTGGCCGGAAGGACGCTGCGCGACCTGATCCTGGGCGAGAAGACCGAGCTCACCTCGCTGCCGTGGGTGGGGCATCGGTCGCGCAAGTGGGAACCGGAGCCGCTGCGCTGGCTGGGAGCCAACGCTGGCCTGCAGGCGATGAGTTTCGCGGACGCAGAGGAGCGCGTCACCAAGCGCCAGAGCGTGGCGGCACGCGTCATGGCTCCGCTCATGGGCGGGCACTGACGGCGGGACTTCGGGCGGCTCTAGGCGCCTGGGCCCGCCATGTCGTGGCCCACGGCGACCGTGTGCACATCGATCCAACCGACGGACTCGCGCACGTCCTCTTCGGTCACGCCCGTCGCATCGTCCCCCACCAGCGTCTGACCCACGAGCGTGACTCCCGCGGGCAAGGCCTCGTCAATGAGTGCTCGCAGGTCGTATTCGAGTCCGATGACGTCGTAGTCGCCGACGGCCGGGCCGAGCGCCTCCTCGATGTACCCGGCCAGCGTGGGCGACGCGGAGCCGAACAGCGTGTCGACCACCGGGAGTGACAGCGCGGGCTTCATACCCCCCAGGGTATCAGGCGAGAGGTTCGGCGGCTTGGGCGGCGGGCATTGATGCATGGCGAGCCAGCCGCCGTTGCACCCCAATTGCGGCCGCCAACGCGAGCCAACCCCAACCGACGGACGCCACGGGGCCGAGCCCCTCAGGCTTCCCTGCCAGGTCCAGCAATGTCGCGGACTGCGCCCATTCGGCGAACGGCACCATCAAGCCTGCGCACACCGCCGCGGCCGCCAAACTCGTCCACGCACCCGACGCTGCCTGAAGACCCGCGAAACCGGAGGTGCGATGCGCGCGCATGAGCGCCCCGAGCGCCCAGCAGAGGAGCCCCACCGTGCCCCACGCTGC
Source organism: Actinomycetales bacterium (assembly GCA_038248935.1). Classification (GTDB taxonomy): domain Bacteria; phylum Actinomycetota; class Actinomycetes; order Actinomycetales; family Demequinaceae; genus Demequina. The sequence goes on along the minus strand of JBBRWX010000045.1, from coordinate 819 downwards.
GACGAGGCCCAACCGGGTACTTAGGCGGTCACTGACTGTGTAAATCTCTCCGAAGTGGAATACGCCCGTCGAGGCCGAACCCTCGATCCAGCCGTTCGCAGGGTCCGGCACACCGCCCGCCGCACCGTCGATCGTGACGAGTGCTCGGGCCTCGGGGGAGGTGAGCCCGTTGAAAAAGAACACGAGCCCCACAGCCCAACTGGCGTACGCGATAGTGACGAGCCGCCCTGGGAGCGAAGACAACCCCATTCTCGGCAACGACGCCGATGCGCCCTTCGCGGCCGGCACGCTATGTTCTACTCGAATTCTCACGGACTCCCCCAACCTGAACGGCGCTTGGACCTAGAGCGCCGCATTCCGTGGGCACGCGGTGCCAGCGGTTGCCCTGTGCACCGACGCCTTGCAATCGAACCTAGCACCGGGCATCGGCCTGTCAACCGCAACGTCGGCGTCGCCGAAAACCGGCTGCTCGGGCGTCGGCCGCGTACGCACCAGACGCCTGCGTGCACAAGGGCGGGACGAGCGCGTCACTGCGCTTGTAGGAGCCGCTCATGCCGAGGTTCGACAGAACCAGGGTCCGGCACTTGTGCACAGTGAGGGGCTGGCACCGGCACCGGGTTGGCCGCGTCCGCGGAGCGCCATCGGGAACGAAAAAGGCCCGGCGAACCGAGCCCAGATATGACGAGGGCCCGGCGAACCGGGCCCCGTCGTGGCAGGTGAGGGATTCGAACCCCCGTAGTCGTAGACGGCTGATTTACAGTCAGCTCCCTTTGGCCGCTCGGGTAACCTGCCTCGCGCTTGGCGCGCATGGAAGAATAG
>JBBRWX010000044.1:0-19162 GCA_038248935.1 Actinomycetales bacterium | reverse complement strand
GGTCCTCAGCGGTGACAGTGAAGTACTCGACCTTGGTCGCACCGTCAGGATGTTCACCCGCGCCCAACGGATTGCACTGCTCGAGCGTGACGGCGGGTGCGCGAAGTGTCACGCCCCACCCGAACACTGCGAAACCCACCACATCCACTGGTGGGACAGAGGTGGCGGCACCGATCTATCCAACGGTGTGATGCTGTGCACCCGCTGCCACCACGACATCCACCGCCAAGGCTGGGACATTGTGGTCCAACACGGACGGGTCAACTTCATCCCACCACCCACCATCGACCCCACAAGACAACCCAGACCAGGAGGACGCGCCGCCATCGACATCGGCGAAGTCAGCAACCTCGACGAAGTGCGCGACCTCGACCCACCGGCCCGCGATCCGTCAGACAACCCTGCCCAAAACCACGCAGCCTGGCAAGACCCTGCCTGGCAAGACCCTGCCTCGCACGACCCTGCCTCGCACGACAACGACACCGCGGCGAACGAAACGCTGGCTGCGTAGCCAAACGAGGCTACTCGCGCTCCCGCACGCCGCTCTTGCCGTCGACGTCCAACCCCACCTTGGAGCCGGGCGTCACCAACCTCATGAGACGTAACACCTAGGTGGTCGCGGCCCTGCGCGGCTTCACCACGTAGCGGTGGTGCCAGTCGTAGGCCGACTTGTCCGTGAGCGACGCCACCTGATCAACTGCGATGCGCAACCGTCCCGCGTCGTCCCTCGCTCCATTCCAGAACCCTTCGAAGTGCGTCTCGAGCGCCTCTGGACCCCTCTGCGAGAGAGCACCCACCAGTTCGACGAGCCTCTCCCTTTGAGCCTTGTACGAGGGCTTGAGTTCGCGTGGCGCCATGAGAAAGTGCACGGCGACGCCCTTGAGAAGCAGGATCTCGGCTGTCGTGTCCTCGGGGATCACGAGGTGAGCCGCGTGCCTCGTGAACGGCCCCTCGCCATACTCGGCGCGCGTCGCCGCCGCAATCGCCTGGACAAGGTGCCCGATCAACTGGCTGGCCATGTCCTTGAGGCTCGCGAGCGCGCGATGCGAGCCGTCGTACTCGTCCGTCCACCACGGCATCGACCGCAGTCGGTCAAGCGCGTCGAGGATCGCGGCCTCATCACCGCGCCCGTACCACTCCTTCACGTGGGCCGCGACGGCTCGCGCCTGACCCTCATCCCGCAGCAGGTTGAGCGCGATTGCACTGTGCACGACGGAGTCCTCGACGTCATGGACCGAGTATGCGATGTCGTCTGCGATGTCCATGATTTGCGCCTCGAAGCTTGGCGCGCGGTCGGGTGCCCCGCTGCGCAGCCACTCAAAAACAGTGAGGTCGTCGTCGTACACCCCGAACTTGCGCGTTGCCCGTCCGTCTGCGCGCAAGGGCGTCGCATTTTCGCGCCACGGATACTTGACGCTCGCATCCAACGTGGCCCTCGTGAGGTTGAGGCCCACGCTCTCGCCCGTGACGGGGTGAACCGACTTGGGCTCGAGCCTGGTCAGGAGCCTCAACGTCTGGGCGTTTCCCTCGAAGCCGCCGATGTCCTTGGCGGCTTGATCGAGAGCACGCTCGCCGTTGTGACCGAAGGGCGGGTGACCCAGGTCGTGTGCGAGGCACGCGGCGTCGACAACATCGGGATCGCAGCCGAGCTGCTGACCAAGCCCCCTCCCCACTTGAGCGACCTCGAGGGTGTGCGTCAGCCTTGTCCGCACGAAGTCGCCAGATCCCGCGCCGAGGACTTGGGTTTTTGCCCCCAGCCGCCTCAAGGCGCTCGAGTGCACGATGCGCGCGCGGTCCCTTTCAAAGGGGGAGCGATTCGCTTCCTTGGGTGGCTCGTCGACAAATCTCTCAATGTCGGCGGGGCCGTAGCCATCGGGAAGCGAACTCACCATTCGATGCTATCTGGCCAGCGCCATCGGGGCGTCCGCCTCGCTCAACACCGACGTGCCTAACCGCCTGAGACGGAAAGCTCCGCCTCGCGCAGCTTGATTTCCATCGCGGGGGTGATGTCTTGTGTGTCCAACCAGCCGTCGGGGCACGAGGGCACCCGCGCCGTTCCTTGGCGGCCCCGCGGTCCCTCGGCGTCCGTGCCTGGGAACGGTGAGTCGAGGTCCATCTCGTCAAGCGTGCCCCTAAGCCCTGCGAGAGACTCGACAAGGCCCAGGCGACGACGAACGTCCCCTCCGACCGGGTAGCCCTTGAGGTACCAGGCAATATGCTTGCGAATCTCGCGCATTGCCCTATTCTCGTCGTCATCAAAATGCGCGACCATCAACACGCCGTGCCTGTAGATGGTGTCGGCGACGTACCTCAGTCCAGGCTGGACTCGCTCGGGCCTGCCCTCGAAGGCGGCCTGCAGGTCGGCGAACAACCACGGCCGTCCCATGCAGCCGCGACCGACAACGACACCATCGCAACCGGTGCGCTCGATCATCGCCAAGGCGTCCTCCGCGGCCCAGATGTCTCCGTTGCCCAGCACCGGGATCGACGTTACCGCCTCCTTCAGACGCGCAATGGCCTCCCAATCGGCGTGGCCGCTGTAGTAGTCGGCGGCGGTGCGGGCGTGGAGCGCCACGGCAGCCACGCCCTCGCGCTCGGCCATGCGGCCGGCGTCGAGGTACGTGAGGTGATCGTCGTCAACGCCCTTGCGCATCTTCACCGTCACGGGCACGTCGAACTTGGAGGCCTCCCGCACGGCGGCGCGGACGATCTCGCGGAACAGGTCCCGCTTCCACGGCAGCACCGCTCCCCCACCCTTCTTGGTGACCTTGGGGACGGGGCAACCGAAGTTCATGTCGATGTGATCGGCGCGGTCCTCCTCGACGAGCATCTTCACGGCAGCGCCAATGGTCGCGGGGTCCACTCCGTACACCTGCACGGACCGGGGCTTCTCGTCGGGGTCGTGGGCGATGATGCGCAGGCTCTCGGGCGTGCGCTCCACGAGCGCGCGGCTGGTGACCATCTCGGCCACGTAGAGTCCGCCGCCGTGTTCGCGACATAGGCGCCTGAAGGCCGCGTTCGTGATGCCCGCCATGGGCGCGAGAATCACGGGGGTGTCCACGATCAGCGGCCCGATGCTCAATGGTGGAAGCAGGCGTGTGGTGGGGGCTGGGGACGTCACTCTTCTATTGTCACCCAGCAGTGGGAGCGTTGATCACAGCGGGTTGGGGAGCGATCGAACGCCCCGCCACGACGAGCGCTCCGATGAGGGTTGTCAGGGGTACGGCGAGTACCAGGCCAATCGAGCCGACGAGGGTTCTCACCACCTCCTCGGCAATCTCGGCGGACGTCAGCGTGATTCCAAGGCTCGTGCCATAGAGGCTCACCACCATGAGGGTGGGCAGCGCGGCGCCCACGTATACAAAGGCAATCGTGTACACGGTCGACGCGATGTGGTCCCTGCCGATGCGCATGGCACGCACAAACAGCTGGCGCCACCCGAGGTCCGGCCGCGCCGCTCGAAGTTCCCACACGGCCGACGCCTGGGTCACCGTCACGTCGTTGAGGACGCCGAGCCCTGCAAGGATGATTCCGCACAGCACCATTCCCTGGAGGGAAACGCCCCTGTTGAAGAATTCCAGGTGAGAGCCCTCCTCGGTCCACAGTCCCGTGAGCTTGCTCGCGCCGACGGCCCACCATCCGAGCACGGCCGTGACCGACAGGCCCGCCAGGGTCCCGAGGTACGCCGTCGTTGTTCGCGCGTTGGGTCCATGCGCGAGGTAGAGCAGCAAAAAGAGAGCCCCAGAGCCCGTCACAAGCCCGACGATGAGGGGGTCTCCCCCATTGAAGAGCGCGGGGACCGTGAAGAACAGCACGACGCCGAACGCCATGGCAAGCCCGAGAAGCGCGCCGACACCTCTCCAGCGCGCCACCGCGACCACGGCGACCACGTACACGATGAACAGCAGGAGCATCGGGGAGCCGCGCTCAAAATCCGAGAAGCCGAGCGTGCCGTCCGGAAGTTCGAGCGCGCGCACCTCGTCGCCTGGGTGCAGCACGATCGTCGGGTCACCGAGAGTGGCGATGTCCTTCGAGCCCGCGTCCTCCTCGCCGCGAATCACCGCGGTGGCGGAGCCATCATCGACCACAGTGACGATCGTCGCCGTGACCCAGCGCGCGCCCTCGCCTGTGGAGTCGAAGGAGCCCCTAAAGCTGTAGTCGCTCGGCCAGACCGCTGCGGCTCCCATGGCGGTCACAAACAGGATCACGCCAACGAACACCGCAAGGATCGTGGTGGTCCGCTCCGAGGCGCGCGGCGGCGGGCCGTCGTGACCGTGACCAGCTCCCATGGTCCGCCCCTAGGCGCCCACGAGGCGCTCGGCCAAGTAACCCTTGACCTGTGCCAAAGCCACGCGTTCTTGCTTCATCGTGTCGCGGTGGCGAATGGTGACGGCCTGGTCGTCCAGCGTCTCAAAGTCGACGGTGATGCAGAACGGCGTCCCCACCTCGTCCTGACGGCGGTATCGCTTGCCGATGCTTTGAGTCTCGTCGTAGTCGACCGTCCACGCCTCGCGCAATTCCTTGGCGAGGTTCTTGGCCGATGGTAATAGCGCGTCGGTCTTTGACAGCGGGAGCACTGCCGCCTTCACAGGCGCAAGGCGGTGATCGAGGCGAAGCACCATGCGCTTCTCGGTGCCTCCCTTGGCGGTCGTGACGTCTTCTTCCGCATACGCCTCGACGAGGAACGCCATGAGCGAGCGAGTGAGTCCCGCGGCGGGTTCGATCACGTACGGGGTGTAGCGCTCCCCCGTGGCCTGGTCGAAGTAGGTCAGGTCCTTGCCCGAGTGCTCCGAGTGAGTCTTGAGGTCAAAGTCGGTGCGGTTGGCGATGCCCTCGAGTTCGCCAAACTCGCTGCCCTGGAATCCGAACCGGTACTCGATGTCGACGGTGCGCTTGCTGTAGTGAGACAGCTTCTCCTTGGGGTGCTCGAACAACCGCAGGTTGTCCGCGCTCAGGCCCAGGCCCGTGTACCAGGCCATGCGCGTGTCGATCCAGTACTGGTGCCACTCCTCATCGGTGCCTGGCACCACAAAGAACTCCATCTCCATCTGCTCGAATTCGCGCGTGCGGAAGATGAAGTTTCCAGGCGTGATCTCGTTGCGGAAGCTCTTGCCGATCTGGCCGATGCCAAACGGCGGCTTCTGGCGGCTTGCGGAGAGCACGTTGGCGAAGTTTACGAAGATGCCCTGCGCGGTCTCGGGGCGAAGGTAGTGCAGGCCCGAGTCGTCGGAGGCGGCGCCAAGGTACGTGCGCAGGAGTCCATTGAACATCTTGGGCTCTGTCCACTTCCCACGGGTGCCGCAGTTGCCGCACGCGATGTCGGCCAGGCCGTTCTCAGGAACGCGCCCCTTCTTCTCCTCAAACTCCTCCAACAGGTGGTCCTCGCGGAATCGCTTGTGGCAACTGAGGCACTCGACCAACGGGTCAACGAAGGCGTTGATGTGGCCGGAGGCCTCCCACACCTGCGGAGGAAGGATCACTGAGGAGTCGAGTCCCACGATGTCATCGCGGCTCGTGACCATCGCGCGCCACCACTGACGCTTGATGTTTTCCTTGAGTTCGACCCCGAGTGGCCCGTAGTCCCACGCCGAACGCGTGCCCCCATAGATCTCGCCGCAAGGGAACACAAACCCACGTCGCTTGGCAAGGGAAATCACTTCTTCGAGGCGCGTGGCCATGGGTAACTCTCCTGGGTTGAAGGTTGCCGTTCCTGTCGCGTCAGTCTAGTGCGCGGTCGTCGGCGATCAGGTCGCCACCGATGTCGCGAACCCCGTCGCAAACCCCGTCGCAAACCCCGTCGCAAACCCCGTCGCAAACCCCGTCGCAAACCCCGTCGCAAACCCCGTCGCAAACCCCCCTAATTGACAATGATTATCAACCTATATAGTGTCGTGGTCATGACCTTGGTTCTCCATCGAACGCTCGCCGCGGCCGCCGCCCTCGCCCTTCTCACGGCGGGATGTTCGTCGGCCGACGCCTCCTCGCCCGCCGCATCGGCCGGCGCAGGCGGCCTGACAATCGACGCGGCTTTCTACCCACTTCAATTCGTCGCCGAACGCGTGGCGGGCGACTACGGGACGGTGACGACTCTCACCGCACCAGGCATCGAGCCGCACGATCTCGAGCTCTCACCCGCGACGGTCAGGGCCATGCAAAGTGCCGACGTTGTGCTTTACGTGGGTGGTTTGCAGCCCGCGGTAGAAGACGCGATCAAGGCGACGGGAGTCGCGTCCTTCGATGCCGCGGACGCCATCCCCCTGGTGGCGCGCCGGACGGGCGAACTGTCCTTCGACCCACACTTCTGGCTCGACCCCGCTCTTGTGGCCGACTACGCGCTCGCCGTGGGCGACCAATTCGCGCGCCTCGACCCCTCCCACGCCGCCGACTACACGACAAACGCCGCGGCCCTTTCCGATCAGCTCAACGCCCTAGACGGCGACTTCAAGACCGGACTCGGCACGTGCAAGAGGCACGACATCATCACGACCCATGCGGCCTTCGGCTACCTCGCCGACGCCTACGGGCTTCGCCAAGAGGGCCTCGCAGGAATCGACCCGGAGGCGGAACCTTCGCCCGCACGCCTGCGCGATATCAAGGACCTCATCGCTCAAACTGGAGCGACAACCATCTTCACGGAGACACTCGTTAGCAGCAGGTTTGCCGAGGCCCTTGCGAATGACGCAGGCGTCGCGACTGCCGTCCTCGACCCGATCGAGTCAGTGGCCAAAGGCGAAGATTATGTCAGCGTGATGACGCACAACCTCGAAGCGCTAAGGACCGGACTTGACTGCCGCTAGTTCACCAACGCCGCACGGCGCGCCACCCCTTTCGCTCGACGCACGGGACATTCGCGTGTCCCTTCAAGGCACCGAGATCCTGCATGGGGTGTCGCTCCAAACGGCGCCGGGCGAGGTGGTCGCCCTCATGGGCGGCAATGGCTCGGGCAAATCGACCTTCGTGCGCGCCATCGTCGGCGCCGTTCCCCATGACGGCGGCACCATCGCGATGTTTGGTGAGGAGGCAACCCCGAATTCACGCAAGCGCATCGGATACGTACCGCAGCGCGTAAGCGCGGCTGGTGGAGTCTCCGCGACGGCTCACGAGGTGGTCGCGTCGGGGCTGCTTGGCCACCGCGCGTTGCGCCCGCCGAGGGACACTGCCGCTCGCGTGCGGGAAGCTCTCAGCGCCCTGAGCGTCGAGGACCTTGCCAAGCACGACGTCAGCCGATTGTCTGGTGGGCAACAGCAGAGGATTCTGATTGCCCGCGCGCTCGTGCGGAACCCTGAGCTCCTCATTCTCGACGAGCCGATGGCAGGAGTGGACCTTCACTCCCAAGTCGCACTCGCTCACGCGCTTGGCCACCTCAAGGAACACGGCGTTGCACTCCTGATCGTGGTCCATGAGTTGGGCTCCCTCACTCGGCTCATCGACCGCGCCGTCGTTCTCGAGCACGGCTGCGTGACCCACATGGGCGAGCCCCCTCACGACCTTGGCGTGCACGCCCTCCCCGGTCATGACCACGAACACGCTCACGAAGACCCCCCGCCTGCTGCGCGCAACACTCTGGGATTGGAGGGCCCTCGATGAGCATTCTGACCGACCCCTTGGTTCAACGCATGCTCTTGGTCGGCCTTCTGGTGGGCATGGCCGCACCCATCGTCGGTACCTACTTGGTTCAGCGGCGCATGGCGCTCCTTGGTGACGGGGTGGGCCACGTGGCTCTGGCAGGTGTCGCCGCCGGCTGGCTCGCGGGCTCCGCCGCGGGCTTTGCTCAGCGCGACGCTCTCGCGGTTCCAGGCGCCGTGATCTTCGCGATCGCGGGCGCAGTCATCATCGAACGCATGCGGTCCAAGGGCGAGGCCGCCGATGTGGTCATGGCGATCTTGTTTTATGGTGGTATCGCGACAGGCGTGCTCCTCATTGGCATGGCCGGCGGCTCAAACGCGAACCTGCTTGGCTATCTCTTTGGGTCGATCTCGACCGTCACCTGGACCGATGTGTGGATCACCACCGGCCTCGCCCTCGCGATCGTCGCGATCGGCCTCGGGTTCAAGTCCGCGTTGTTCGCGGTGACCCACGACCAAGAGTTTGCACGCTCGACGGGCCTTCCTGTCGGGGTACTCAACCTCGTCGTCGCCGTTCTCGCTGCGGTCACGATCACGGTCGCCATGCGGGTCGTTGGCGTCCTCCTCGTCAGCGCGCTCATGATTCTCCCTGTGGCGATCGCTCAACATCTGACGCGCTCGTTCTCGCGCACCATGTACCTCGCGATGGGGATCGGCGCGGTGCTGACTCTCGCAGGCGTCTCGATCACCCTCACCCAAAACCTGCAGCCAGGCGCGCTGATTGTGGTCCTCGGCGTCCTCGCCTACATCGCCACGACCGCCGTCACGAGCCAGTTGAGACGCGGGAGGACCGCATCGTGACTGACGAACCCAAAACCCGCATGACGAAGCAGCGTGCGGCGATAGTGGAAGTGCTTGCCAAGGGCGGGTTTCGTTCGGCTCAAGACTGGCACGATCTCTTGCGCCACGATGGGTCCGCCATCGGTCTCGCCACTGTCTATCGCGCCCTCCAGGCGCTCGCCGAGGCGGGCGAGGTTGACTCCGTCCTGACCGATACGGGCGAGACACTGTATCGCCGATGCGACGGGGCCACGAGTCACCACCACCACTTGCGCTGCAGGGAGTGCGGCGCCGCCGAAGACGTCGACATCCCCACGTTCGAGGCGTGGGCGACCGAGGTCGCTGTCAAGCACGGCTACGCACGCATCGAGCACACAGTGGAACTTACCGGCGTGTGCAAAGACTGCGCACAAAGGAGCCGTTGAGTGGCTGGCGTACCCGGCTTTGTTGAGAACCTCGGGTGGTGGGCCGTCTTCATCTTCCTCATCGGCGTCGTGTTCACACGCGCCCAAGGAACGTATTGGTTGGGACGCTGGGCTCGCAAGGGCGCCGAGGCGACCACAACGTCGGCCCATCCTCGCGCCGCATCGCTCTCGCGGAAGCTCTCGGGACCTGGCGCGAACCACGCGCGCCGTTACCTCGAGCGGTGGGGCTTTCTCGGCATTCCTGCGTCGTTCCTCACCGTGGGATTCCAGACGATGGTCAACGCGTGCGCCGGCTTCATTCGCATGAGGTGGGACCTGTATACCGTCGCCATGATTCCAGGCTGCATCGCGTGGGCCGCGATCTACACGCTCGTGACGTTTTCGCTCGTGGAAGTGTGGACGCGCTCGCCCGTGCTGCTCGTGGTCGGCGTCGCGACGCTCATCGGCCTGATCGCCGCCGCCTTCGCGATCACCCGGCGGCGCCGAAGCGCCGGTTCCTCCGTGCATACTCCTCGATAGCGGCCCACAGGTGAGTCCTGTTCACGTCGGGCCACAACACATCGCTAAACACGTATTCCGCGTACGCGGCTTGCCACGGCAAGAAGTTGCTCGAACGCTGCTCCCCGCTCGAGCGCCAAAATAGGTCGACATCAGGCATATCGGGCTCGTCCATGTGCGCCGAAACCGTCTTTTCTGTGATCTTGGCAGGGTCCAATTGGCCAGCCGCCACCTTGAGGGCGATGGCCTTGGCCGCGTCGGCGATCTCGGCGCGCCCGCCGTAATTGACGCACATCGTGAGCGTCATCACGGTGTTGTCTCGCGTCATCTCCTCGGCGCGTTCAAGCTCGTCGATGACCGACTTCCACAACTTGGGACGGCGTCCGGCCCAGCGCACCCTGACGCCCCAAGCGTGCATCTCATCGCGTCGGCGCCTGATGACGTCGCGGTTGAATCCCATGAGGAAGCGCACCTCGTCGGGGCTTCGCTTCCAATTCTCGGTGCTGAACGCATACGCGCTGACGTGGGTCACGCCCGCCTCGATGGCCCCGGCGACCACGTCGAGTAGCGCGGCCTCTCCCCTGGTGTGACCCTCAGTACGGGGTAGGCCTCGCTGCTTGGCCCACCGGCCATTGCCGTCCATCACGATCGCGACGTGACGGGGCACCGCCGAGGGGCTGAGTGCGGGCGGCGTCGCGCCGGAGGAGTGTTGGGGCGGTCGCACTGGCGTCACGTCATCACCCTACTTGTCCGCGATGCTGGCCGCCCTCAGACGACTCGCCCTCAGACGACTCGCCCTCAGACACCCCGCCGTCAGACACCCCGAGCTCACTCACCGCGATCGACGTGGCCCAGCGATCGCACCTTGCGCTCCAAATGGAACTGCGCGTACGCGGCGACCAATCCGGCGGCCTCTCGCCGATGCCTGGAGTCGGACACGTCCGCGGTCTCCCAGTCGCCATAGAGCAAGGCCGCCAGGAGCGTGAAGGTCTCTGGTGCGGGCGCCGCGGATCCAGGCTCCCTGCAGTTCTCGCACGTCGCGCCGCCCCCTGACACCGCGAAGGCCCTGTGAGGCCCCGGTGCCCCGCACGTGGCGCACGAATCGAAGCTGGGCGAGTATCCGGCGATCGATAACGCGCGCAACAAGAACGAGTCCAAGACGAGGCCCGCGTCGTGCTCCCTGCGGCTCAGCGCTCCGAGCGCGCCGTGCAGCAACCGGTAGTTCTCCCGCGCAGGCTCCTTCTCTTGAGCGACGATCGTGTCCGTCGTCTCGACGATCGCGGTCGCCGCGGTGAAGAGCCCATAATCCTCCGCGATGCGGCGCGCGTATGGCTCGCGCATCTCGACCTGGCTCACGATGTCGAGGTTGCGTCCCTCGTACAGCAGGACATCCGCGAGCATGAAGGGCTCCATGCGCGAGCCAATCCTGCTAGTCGTCCGGCGCACGCCCTTGGCGACCGCGCGAACCTTGCCATGGTCGCGCGTGAGCATCGTGACGATGCGGTCGGCCTCACCCAGCTTGTGGGTGCGAAGCACGATCGCGTGGTCGCGGTAGAGGGGCACGGCTCATTGTCGCCCACACACGGTGTGGCTACAGGTCCCCGCGCCGGGACGGACGTTACAGCAACAGCCCGAGCGACCGGCCGTCGTCCTCGCTCCACCCCAGACGCTCATAGAAAGCGGCCACCCCCGCGTTGCTACGGCGCACCTGCACGTTCACCTTGGGGCAGCCGAGCGCTCCCAGCTCGGCAACGGCGTGGCTGACGAGAGCGGTCGCGACGCCCTCACCTCGGCGAGCGGGCACCACGGCAAGGTGATAAAGCCAACCCCGCACTCCGTCGTAGCCGGCCATCAAGGCGCCGATCACGGTCACGTCCTCCGCTACCCAAAAGAGCTCTGGATCCCTGGAAATCTTCCGCTCGATCATCCGTCGAGGCTCATTGCGCGGTGGATCGTCAGGGAATGCTTGCTCCCACAACGCAACCACCGCGTCAGCGTCGTCCCTCGTGAACCGCCTGACAGCAACCGTCACGAGGCCCCCGCATGAGCGGAGCCGCTCAACCTAGGCCCGACCCTCGCGGTTCACGGCCGAAATGATCGCCCTGAGTGTCGCGGTGGTGATCGAGGGGTCGATGCCGACGCCCCACAAGATGTCGTCGCCGATCTGGCACTCGACGTAGGCGGCGGCCTTGGAGTCTCCGCCCGATGTCAGCGCGTGCTCCGTGTAGTCGAGCACCTCGACCTTCACTCCCCTGGTTCCTAGCGCCGCCGCGAACGCGTCGACGGGTCCGTTGCCGGAGCCCTCGATCGTCACGGGCGTCCCACCGTCGACCAGATCGGCGGCGAGGGTGTCTGGGCCCGCGTCCGATGACGTTGCCCTGGTGCCCTGGAGCGCGAAGCGGCCCCACGTGCGCTCAAGATCCGTCGCGGGCAGGTATTCGTCCTCGAAGATCTGCCAGATGTCGGCGGCGCTCATCTCAGTTCCCGAGGCATCGGCCTCACGCTGGACAACGCGCGAGAACTCGATCTGCAGGCGCCTGGGCAGGTCCAGGTGGTGCTCCGCCTTGAGCAGGTACGCCACGCCGCCCTTGCCTGATTGCGAGTTGACGCGGATCACGGCCTCGTAGGAGCGGCCCACGTCGCGCGGGTCGATGGGGAGGTAGGGAACGCCCCACACCAGGTCGTCGACGGAGACCCCCTGCTTGGCCGCGTCGGCGTCCATGCGCTCGAGGCCCTTTTTGATGGCGTCCTGGTGCGAGCCGCTGAAGGCGGTGAAGACCAGGTCGCCTCCCCACGGGTGGCGGGGGTGAACGTCGAGTTGGGTGCAGTACTCGACGGTGCGGCGAATGCCGTCGATGTCGGAGAAGTCGATCTTGGGATCGATTCCCTGGCTAAACAGGTTCATTCCGAGCGTCACGAGGTCGACGTTCCCCGTGCGCTCGCCGTTGCCGAACAGGCAGCCCTCGATGCGGTCGGCGCCCGCCATGTAGCCAAGCTCGGCGGCGGCGACGGCCGTGCCGCGATCGTTGTGGGGGTGCAGCGAGATCACGACGGAGTCGCGGTAGTCGAGGTGCCTGCTCATCCACTCGATCGAGTCGGCGTAGACGTTGGGGGTGGCCATCTCGATCGTGGCGGGCAGGTTGATGATGACCTTGCGGTCGGGGGTGGGCTTCCACACGTCGAGCACCGCGTTGCACACGCGTGCCGCGTATTCGAGCTCGGTGCCCGTGTACGACTCGGGGCTGTACTCGTAGAACACCTTGGTCTCAGGGATGAGTTCCTCGAACTTCTGGCACAGCATCGCGCCATGGGTCGCGATGTCGAGGATCTCGTCCTCGGTCGCCCTGAAGACCACGTCTCGTTGCAGAATCGACGTCGAGTTGTACAGGTGCACGATCGCGTTCGGGGCGCCGCGCAGCGAATCGTACGTGCGCTCGATGAGGTGCTCGCGCGCCTGGGTCAGCACCTGGATCGTGACGTCGGCAGGGATCTTGTCTTGCTCGATCAGCGCGCGCACAAAGTCAAAGTCGGTTTGACTCGCAGAAGGGAATCCGACCTCGATCTCCTTGTAGCCCATTCGCACGAGTAGCTCGAACAGCCTCATCTTGCGCTCGGCGTTCATGGGCTCGATCAAAGCCTGGTTTCCGTCGCGCAGGTCGACGGCGCACCAACGAGGGGCCTTGACGATGCGCTCGGTTGGCCACGTGCGGTCGTGCAGGTCTACCGCGAATTGCTCGTGGTAGGGGCGGTACTTGTGGATGGGCATCTTCGATGCCGTCTGTTCGCCGCCGGTGTAGTAGTCGCTCATGTCTGCTGGTGTCCTTCTCTTGCTGGTGCCTTCGTCTTGGGAAGCTGGCACACGAACCACCGCGACGAGGATTCGGCCCGTTTAGGCCTCGTCGCGGCGACCAAGAAGGAGCGAGAGTGCACGCATATCCACACCCTAGCCGATGCCCACCGTCAGTCGGCAAGCCCCAACGACACGTCCAAGCGCGAAATCCGGCCCGTTCGATCGAAGATTGCCGACGAGTCGGCCCGTCCAAGGCTTAGCCCCTCGACGCGGTCCGTCTCGCCGCCACACGCCACTTCGATCCCTGACGTGCCGCCACGATGGAGCACCACTGGGACCTGACACAGCGTGAAGCCCATCGTCCCCGCGTCGAGCGCAAGGCTCTGGGGCGCGCCGTCCAGGCCGATGTACGTCAGCGTGGAGGACGCGTCGAGGAACTCCTCGGCCCGCACAATCCGGGGCTCAAAACGGATCGCCCCTTCCGCAACGACAACGCCCATCTCGCTCGCGCGCGTGATGAGGTCTTCCTTGACCTGGCCCGTCATCCCCGGCTGCTGCACGCCCGAAAAGCTTGGGGTGTGCGAGTACGGATCGGTAGGCACTGCGCCGTACTCGGCGGGCGACTTATGCACGCCGATGCCCTCGCGGATCTGCGAGTAGTGACGATCAAGGCGCGCGATCACTGCGGCGTCGACCCCCGCCTCGAGCGCGCTCAGCCTGACCTCGCCCACCGCGAGCAGAAGCTTGGACACCATGTGCCAGTAGATCGAGCCAAGGCCCTCGTACTTGTAGAACGTCCCCGAGCGACCCGTGAAGGACGCGTGGGAGAACACGGCCTCGTAGAGGTCGACGATGCGTGCGCGCTCGTCGGCATCCAGCGCGACGCCATCGGCCTCACCGAGCGCGGTTAGCGCCTCTTGGAGGTAGCTCGCGTTTCGGAACTCGGCGTTGAAGTGCACGCCTCCGTCGACATCGCTCGCGACGATGCGGGTGTCGCCCCGCTCAAGCATTGCCGTGAGGGTTTCCGAACTCGCCACGTCGTCGGCGGACAGAGTGTTCTTCTCGAGAAAGTGCGGCAATTCGTGATCGGGATACAGGATATAGCTGTTTTGGTCCGCGCGGTAAAGCTCGCTCGCGCGCAGCGCATCGAGAAGATCCGCGACCTCTCCCGCCTCGAGCAGCCCGCAACTGAGCACCGCCACCTGACCCTCGAGCATCTCGGTGAGGTGCCTGACCGCGATCCCGTCGTTCGATACCAGCATGATGTTGTACGAGTGATACAGGCCGTCGTCGCGACGATTGATGGCGATCGTGTGGTCGGCGTGACGCAGCGCGCCCTCGATGAAGCCGCGAATCTCCGACATCGCGACAGTGGCCCCCGCCCCTCGAGACGGCGGGTCGTAGGCAGTGGCGCGATACGCAGATCCGGCCGCTCCGAGGCGGTCGAGCAAGGCCTTGCGGTCACGGTCAGAGATGGCGCCCTTCGCCAGGTCGGCGTGGTCGTCAAAGGCCTTCGCGACCACTCGCACAAACTGGGCAACTGACGCAGAGATCTCGACCTCGTCGAGACCGGAGGCGGCACACTGCTCGTCCAGGAAGTTCAGGTACCTGCGCACGTAGTACAGGGTCACCATCGACACACCATTGCCGACCAGGGCGTTGTTCGCGTCGTTCCACTCGGGACGCTGAGTGTTCATCCAGATGCCGCCGCCTGGAACGAAGTTCGACAGCTTTGACAGCGCCACAATGAGCAGCTTCTCGGTGAGGTTGGCTCGCAAAAGATCGCCGTCGGCACTTAAGACGGCCTTGCCATCCGAGCCGATGCGGGCCGCTCGCTCCAAAGCGGCGGCGTTGACGTCGTCATCAAAGTCGATCGTGTCCCTCGGGTCGCGCAAGAGGTCCTCGTACGGCCGGATCCTGTAGGGAACATCGGCGAACGTGAACACCTTGCGCGTCAACAACGGGGTGAGACTGCCGGGACGGTAGCGATCGGCGACCTCAAGCAAGCGCAACAGGTAGATCACCTGGTGGTCGCCCCAATAGCCGATGTTTGCCCAGTCGTCCTCGACGTCCAACTCTTCCCACTCGTAGCCCTCGCGCAGCACGCGGTACGGGTTGTAGCCGTCAATCGTTGACGAGTCGGCGAACTTGAAGAGCATGGCCTCGACAAAGTCGGGATACGACAGCGCGAGCGCCTCCCAGTTCTGGAAGATGTCTCGCCAATTGCCCTGATAATTCAGCGTCGGCTGACCCTGAGCGTCCTTCAGACGAATCGAGAACGAGTTCCACGGCCTGCTCGGGTCGCCGTGGCGCCTGCTGAAAGACAGCGGGAGGTATTCCGCGGCGAGACGTTCGAGGTCGATGTCTCCGACGGCCGCGACCTGCTCGATGAGTTCGTCGCGAGACAGCGATGCGGGAAGCGCTTCAAGGAAGGCCGCGTGGCGGGCGTCGACGGGCGCGTTGGTCTTGGAGAGGTAGGCGCGCAGGTCGTCGCGCGAGACCACATAGCCGTGGTCGGGGATGCCGCCGCGCATCGCGTTGAAGAGCGTATTCGCGAAGTGACGCCAGACGCTCGGCTCGTCTGCGGTGGACTGCAGGCCGTCCGTCTCTCCCACTATCCGCACCAGATTGGCGGTGCCGCGCGCGACGTCGCCCAGGACGCGGGCCTTGACTCCGATCGTGGCCACGTCCCGCATGAGGGCGCGCACCCGCGAGGCGTCCAGTTCGACCTCGGCCACGATGAGCCAATCGGCCGACTCCCCCGCTGGAAGCTCGAGCGACGCGGAGATCAGATACGCGCCGCGGCGTCCACGAATGTCCGTCTCGGCGGCGACTGTTGCGCCTGCGCGGAAGGCGTCCAGTTGAATCTCGGACAGCAGCACGGTTGTCGATACCGGGCCGGCGGCGGATGCGAGGCCAGTGGTCCATGCCACGTTGACCCTCAGCGCCTCGCTGGGTTCGGCAGTATCCACGGGAATCGAGCTCAGGCGGTACAGCGCGAGGCCCGTGTCCTCGGCGGTCTCTGTGCGCTTGTACCCGTCGACGAGCGTGCTGAACTCGAGCTGGAATCGCCGGCTGACGCCGGAGGGGAGCACGTTGCGGATGCCGTCGAGGAACTCGACCCAGACCGAGGTGTGTGAGGTGTTGCGAATCTCCGATTGGCGCACGAAGCCATATGCGTCGCTGTTGGACCACGAGTAGCGGAACACAAGGTCGAGGTCGTGGTTCGTCTCTTCGAACAACACGCGGTTGCCGTACACGCTCTTGTAGAGCGCGCGTTCGGTGCGGTATAGGCCCTGTTGGCGCGTCGAGAAGGGCTCCCACAGCATCGTCCGACCATCGCGCACGACGCGCACGAGGCTCACGGCCCCGGTGGTCTCGGACGCATCGTGAATGCGGTCGTCGGTGTAGTAAGGGAACAGCGCGTTGTCGGGGTCCCTGCGACCCGCGGTCAGTGCCCCCGTGCTGGACAGGAACATCCAGTGATCCGAGTCGCTCACCACGCTCATGAAGAACGGGTCCATGAGGTCGTAGTGCCCGATGCGATAGAACCGCTCGCCCTCAAGGTCCACGAGGCGGCCCTCTACGTCGCTGCCTTCAACACCTCTGCCTGCAACACGGCCGCCTTCACCACCGCTGCCTTCATCACCGCCGCTGTACGCACGCACCTCGCCAGAAGTGGTCACGGGTCCGTCCGTCATTGCACGCCTCCATACGGGGAAATTGGTTACGCCCGTGTACGGATCATGACACCGTGAGAGCGCGATCACAAATCCCGGCGCAACCGGTTCAGCGTATGCCGCCTAGAACCCCATGCGCCCCAGTTGCTTGGGGTCGCGCTGCCATTCCTTGGCGATCTTGATGTGCAGGTCGAGATACACTTTGCGACCGAGCAGCCGCTCGATTCCCTCGCGCGCCTCGGCCCCCACGGCACGCAGTCGCTCTCCGCCCTTGCCGATGATGATGCCCTTTTGGCTGTCGCGCTCCACATAGAGCTGGGCCCGGATGATAAGCAACGGCCGGCGTGGATCGTCGTCCGCCTGCGGGCGCTCCTCCATCTCCTCGACGATGACGGCGATCGAGTGCGGAAGCTCGTCGTGGACCCCCTCGAGCGCCGCTTCGCGGATGAGCTCCGCGATCATAACGTCCTCTGGTTCGTCGGTGACCTCGCCGGTGGGATACAGAGCCGCCCCCGTGGGCAGGTGCTTGATGAGCACGTCCGTCAGCACGTCCACCTGGATGCCCTCGACGGAGCTCACGGGAACGAGGTCAATGAACTCGCCAAGCTCGCTGACCTTCATGAGGTGCTCGGCCACGCGATCGCGAGAGACCTTATCCACCTTGGTCACGATCGCGACGACCGGCGCCTTGGCCTGCGCCAGCTCGCGCGCGATCCACGCGTCCCCTGGGCCGATCTTTTCATCGGCTGGCAGGCAGAACCCGATGACATCCACCTCGGCGAACGTCTCGCGCACTACGTCGTTGAGGCGCTCCCCCAGCAGGGTGCGCGGCCGGTGCAGCCCCGGAGTGTCGACAATGATCAGTTGAGCATCATCCCTGGTAATAATCCCGCGGATCGCTCGACGCGTGGTCTGAGGGCGCGACGACATGATCGCCACCTTCTCGCCAACCAGCGCGTTCATCAGGGTCGACTTCCCCACGTTTGGCCGGCCAACGAACGCCGCAAATCCCGAACGGTGCTCAGTCATCTTCGCCCGCCTTCCTGCGGCTAGAGCCGCGAGTGTTGCGCGGGCGAGCGGTTGCCGCCTCGTCTTCATCGCCGACGCTGTCGTCCGCTTCCTTCTCCACCATGAGCCACGTGAGCCTACGCCTTCTACCCTCGGCCCGTTCGGCGAGCAGCACCAATCCGTGGGCGACCGCCCTGGACCCCTGGATCGGAACCTTCCCGAGCGCCTTAGCGAGCAGGCCCGCGGCCGTGTCGACGTCGTCCTCGGCGATCTCGATGTCGAAGAGCTCACCGAGGTCATCAAGGGGAAGCCTCGCGGGCACGCGGTAGCGACCTCCACCGAGATACGAGACCTGCGGTTCCGCCCTGTCGTGCTCGTCAGTGAGCTCGCCCACGATCTCCTCGAGCGCGTCCTCGATCGTGACGAGGCCGGCGACGCCGCCAAACTCATCAATCACGATGGCCATGTGAAACGCCTCGCCCTGCATGCGCCTCAACAGGTCATCTGCGGGCACCGACTCAGGAATGAACTCGGGCTCGCGCATCAGGTCATCAACCGCCCGCGCGAGCGCGTCGGCCGTGTCCCACGTGGCGCGCACCACGTCCTTGAGATAGACCACGCCGAGCACGTCGTCGACGCCATCGCCGATCACCGGAATCCGCGAGAACCCTGAACGCATGAACAGGAGCATTGCCTTGCGTGCGGTCGCGCCGGTCCCGATCGTGACCATGTCGGTACGAGGCACCATGACCTCGCGCGTCAGCGTGTCGCCCAGGTTGACGACGCCGCGCAACAGCTCGGCGTCTTCGTTCTCCAGAGCGCCCTGAGCCTGCTCAACCAGGTCCTCTGCCTCGGAAAGCGCGCGAATTTGCAGCGCGGGCACCACCCGGCGGACGGGTGTCGACAGCGCGATGAGTGCCACGCCAATGGGAGCGAGAATCCTGACGGTGTTTTCCGGGTGAGTTCTGCCCAACTGGCGCGGGGCAGCGCGGACCAGGAGCAACGAATACGCGGCGGCGAGCGCCATCGCGATGAGCGCGACGACCCACGACGGCCATGAGAGCTCGGCTCCCCACGTCCACGCCAGGACGCTCCACGCGACCAGCGCGACGGCCTCGAGGGACGCGTAGACGACCGATGCGGCGTTGTTGGTCAGGTGCGCATCGCGCGCCAATCTCGCCGCGCTTGTCGACCTGCCGTCCGGCCTCTTCGCCTCGGCCATGATGCGTTCGCGCGCGTACGGAAGCTGCTCAAATGCTGCCACGATGGCGTGCATCACTGCCGCCCCGATCAGGCTCGCGATGCCAAAGGAGAGGAGCAGTGCGACGGCGGTACTACTCATGACCTTTGGGCGAG
>JBBRWX010000043.1:0-20168 GCA_038248935.1 Actinomycetales bacterium | reverse complement strand
CGCCGCTTGGTGGCGGTCGTCACCCGCTGGGGGGCTCCCCGGCCGCCCCGCCGCCCCCTCCGGCCCCCCCGTGGCTGGCGCCCGCCGGCACACGGCCCACCAAGAAAGCTCGCAAGCCGCAGCGTTGGGGCGAAATCGCCATCTTCGTGGGCCCGGCGCTGGTGGTCTTCTTCACCTTCGTCATCCTGCCCGTGATCCTCGCCTGCTACGTCAGCCTCTTCAACTGGGATGGCGGCGGTGACCTGGGCAAGTTTGTCGGCTTCGAGAACTACACCAAGGTCCTTCACGACTCGGTGTTCCTCCATGCGATGCGGAACAACGCGTTTGTCGTGGTGTTTTCCTTGGTCCTTCAGGGCCCTCTTGCCCTCGGCGTCGCGCTCCTGATGAACCGCAAGCTGCGGTTCCGCGCAGGGTTGCGCACGATGATCTTCGTTCCCTACGTCCTCTCAGAGGTTGTTGCGGGCGCGATGTGGCGGCTCATTCTTGACCAGCGCGGCGTCCTGAACTCCCTACTGGTCCAGCTGGGAGTCTTCGATTCTCCGCGTGACGCGATCGGGTGGCTGTCCGAGTCCAAGCTGATCATGTGGACCATGATCGTTGTGTTGACCTGGAAGTACGTGGGCCTCGCGATCATCCTGTTCCTCGCAGGCCTGCAGGGAGTGTCGGAAGACCTGCTCGAGGCCGCGTCGATTGACGGCGCCTCGTGGTGGCAGGTCCAGCGGCGGATCACGATCCCCCTTCTGGGGCCGACGATTCGCGTGTGGATGTTCTTGTCGATCATCGGCGCGCTCCAATTGTTCGATATGGCAAAGCTGCTGACAAACAACGGTGCGCCCTTCCAGTCGAGCTACACGATGGCGATGTTCGTGATCGACCGTGCAGTCAGAAACCGTCAATACGGATATGGGACGGCCGCGGCCGTGATCCTCTTCGCAATTTCCATGGTCGCCGCGCTGCTGTTCATGCGGTTCGTCATGCGACGTGACAACGAGACAGACGGGAGTGCGCTGTGACCGCCTACAACGTGCGCGCCAAGCAGGCACGTGCCGCTTCCAAACGACGCAGGAAGCTCAGCGACGTGGGCGCGTTGGCGTACTTCGTCGCGATGCTTGCTGCGGCTGTCGCGATCGTGCCCGTCCTCTATGTGATCTACTCGGCATTCCGGTCGAGCGGCCAGTTGGCCGCGAAGCCATTGGGCCTGCCTGACCCTGTGGTCCTCAAGAACTACGAGACGATCCTGAACTCGGGCGACTTCTGGAAGATGCTCTTTGCGTCGACGGTGATTGCCCTGGCAACCACGATTGGCGTGGTGCTCTTGGGCGTGATGGCGGCGTACCCCCTCGCACGCTACGAGTTCCCAGGGAAGGAGGGCCTGTACACGTTCTTCACGGCGGGTCTGCTCTTCCCCATCACTGTGGCCGCGTTGCCGCTCTACCTGATTCTGCTCAAGCTCCAAATGCCGGGTACTTGGTGGGGTCTGGTGCTTCCGCAGATCGCCTTCCAGTTGCCGGTGACAATCGTCATCCTGAGACCGTTCGTCAAGGCGATACCCAAGGAACTCGAAGAGGCCGCTGCGATCGACGGCGCGGGACGCGTCCAGTTCTTCTTCCGGATCCTGTTGCGACTGACCATGCCCGCCCTTGTCACGGTGGGTGTGCTGGCCTTCGTGGGTTCATGGAACGCGTACTTGCTGCCGTTGCTTGTTGTCCAGGGTTCCGAGTGGACCACGCTTCCTCTTGGTGTCGCGCGCTTCCAATCCGACCACTCACAGGACACGGCGCTGATTCTCGCGTTCCTGTCGCTGGCCATGCTGCCTGCAATCGTCTTCTTCACGATGATGCAGCGACGAATCGTGTCCGGCCTTGCCGGCGCAGTCAAGGGGTAGGGCATGTCGATCGAACTTCCCGCAGCAGCGAGCGAGCGGGTGGTCAGGCTTGTCGAGGCAATGACTCTCGACGAGAAACTTGCGCAGATTGTGGGTTTCTGGGAGGGAGAAGAGGGCGACTCGGTCGCGCCGCTTCAGGGGGAGTTGGCCGTGACGGGCAAACTTGACGAGGCCATGGTTCATGGCCTTGGCCACCTCACCAGGGTCTATGGCACCAACCCCGTCGATGCTGATAAGCGAGCCGCCTACCTCTGGGGTCGGCAGCGTCAACTGGTCAACGGCACCAGGCTGGGGATCCCCGCGCTCGTGCACGAGGAGATCCTCACCGGATTGTCAGTGTGGAAGTGCGCCACGTTCCCCACGCCTCTCGCGTGGGGAGCTGCGGGCGATCCGGAGCTCGTGGAGCGGATGGGCTCACTCATCGGGACCACGATGCGGGACCTGGGCATCCACCAGGGCCTCGCGCCCGTCCTCGACGTGGTCAGGGACATGCGCTGGGGTCGCGTCGAAGAGTGCATCTCCGAGGATCCCTACATGGTGGGGGCCATCGGCACCGCGTATGTCAAGGGCGTGCAGTCCGCAGGCGTTCACGCGACCCTCAAGCACTTCGTTGGCTATTCCGCCTCGAAGGCCGGCCGCAACTTCGGCCCAGTGTCCGCGGGTCCACGAGAGCTTGCGGACCAGTTGCTCATCCCCTTCGAAATGGCGATCCTCGATGGCAACGCGCGTTCCGTGATGCATTCCTATGCGGAGATCGATGGCCTGCCCGTGGCGGCAAACCCGGCGATTCTCACGGGGATATTGCGCGATCAGTGGGGCTTCGATGGCACTGTCGTCGCCGACTACTTCGGGGTCGCGTTCTTGAGTTTGCTGCATGGCGTTGCGGTGGATCACGCCGATGCGGCCCGACAGGCGCTCACGGCAGGCGTCGATATTGAACTACCGACGGGTGACGCGTACTTGGCGCCGCTCAAGGCGGCGATCGAGTCGGGCGCCGTCAACGTCAACATCGTGGACAGGGCAGTCACGCGGGCGCTCATGCAGAAGGAGGAGTTGGGCCTGCTTGACGCCGACTTCTCCGGTGAGCCCCCGACGGGCGTCGTTCTCGACGGTCCCGAGCACCGAGAGGTGGCACGCAGGCTCGCCGAGGAGTCGATTGTTCTGGTCTCGAACGACGGCACCCTTCCCTTGGCGAAAAGCGGACTCAAGCTCGCGGTCATCGGCCCGAATGCCGACGACTTCAGAGCGCTCTTTGGTTGTTACTCCTTCACGAACCACGTGTTGGGCCAACGCCCGGCAGTCGACCTTGGTTTTGATGCTCCGTCGTTCCTCGAGGGACTCACGGCCGGGTTCTGTGGAGCAATCGAGTCGGCTAAGGGTTGCGCAATCGATGATGACGACCGATCCGGCTTTGACGCGGCCGTCGTCGCGGCGTCGGCCGCCGACACGGCGATCTTGGTGATGGGTGACCTCGCGGGCCTCTTCGGCCGCGGCACGGTGGGCGAAGGCTGCGATCGTGACGATCTCGAGCTGCCAGGGGTGCAGCGCGCCTTGGTGGAGGCCGTCATCGAGACGGGAACGCCCGTGGTGCTTGTGCTCATGACGGGCCGTCCATACGCAGTCGCGTGGGCCATGGAAAAGTGCGCCGCCGTGGTGCAGTCCTTCTTCCCTGGCGAAGAGGGCGCCGCCGCACTCGCGGGGGTCCTCACCGGCGCGGTAAACCCGTCGGGGCGTCTGCCCGTGACCATGCCACGGTCGTCTGGGGCGATGCCGTACACATACCTGCATCCGAAGTTGGGCGCCGGTACGGACGTCAGCAACCTCGATGCCGCACCCGCTGCGGTGTTCGGTCACGGCATGTCGTACACGACGTTCTCGTACTCGGACATGGGCGTTGACGCTGAGGTCGCCACGAGCGGCGCGATTGCGGCGGGCGTGACCGTGACCAACACGGGCGACAGGGCGGGCGGTCACATCGTCCAGCTCTATGCGCACGACGTCGTCGGCTCGATCACGCGGCCCGTCGCCCAGCTCGTGGGATTCCAGCGCATCTACCTTGAGGCGGGCCAGTCAGCGCGCGTCGAGTTTTCGGTGCCGACCACGCGCGTAGCCTTCTCCGACCGTTCGCTCACGCGCGTTGTCGAACCGGGAGAGCTCGTGTTGTGGTGTGGGACCTCGGCCACCAAGGAGGCGGAGGCGACCGTGATGCTCACGGGCGATGTTCACCCTGTCACCAATGCGTCGCCTCGGCTCACGACGGCGACCGTCACGCTCACCCGCAACGTTCACCCTGTCACCAATGCGTCGCCTCGGCTCACAACGGCGGCCGTCACCCCGTAGCGCCAACGGGACAGGCGCGCCCCTTTCACAGGCGGCAAGGCGCGTCGGTCCCGTTGCCGCTCGCTGTCGCAACCGCATCCCCATCCCCATCCCCATCCCCATCCCCATCCGCATCCCCATCCGCATCCGCATCCCCATCCGCATCCGCGGCCGGGGCCGGGGCCGGGGTGCCGTGGTGCGCGTGGTGTGCGTGGAAGACTGATCGGGTGATCACAGTCTCAGTGCCCGATCAGAACGTTGCCGATGCGATTGGCGACCTCGGCGACAACGCCAGGGTCATCGTGTGGGACTCACGCGAAGGTGACGTCCCCGATGAGGAACGCGACCGCATCACCATCGCCTGCATCGAGCACTACACCGGCGGGCGCACCGTGTTTGGGCGGCTGGGTCAGTGCCCCAACCTGAAACTCATTCAGATTCCCTCTGCGGGATTCGAGCACGCCGTGCCCCTGGTTCCCGAGGGTGTTGCCCTTGCGAACGCGCGCGGGGTGCACGACGCGAGGGTTGCGGAGATGACGATCGGGCTCGTTGTTGCCTCGCGCAGGCTCCTTCCCGAGTTTGTCGATGCCCAGCGGCGGCGTGAGTGGGAGCCTGTGTATTTCACTCGCAGCGTGGCCGATAGCCGCGCGCTCGTGGTGGGCTACGGCTCGATCGGTGAGGCAATCGGGGCCCGGCTCAGGGCGCTCGAGGTGCACGTCGAAGGCGTGGCCCGCACGGCGAGGACGGCACCGGATGGCACCACGGTCCACGCGATCGCTGACCTTCTGGGCCTGTTGCCCGGATTCGACATCGTCATTGTTGTCACTCCTCACGACGACACGACGGACAAGTTGATAGGGGCCGCGGAGCTGGCAGCGATGCCCGACGGCGCGATGCTCGTCAACGTGGGGAGGGGCAAGGTGGTCGACACCGATGCGCTCGTCGCGGAGCTTCAATCACGACGGCTCCACGCCGCGCTCGACGTGATCGACCCGGAGCCGCTCCCTCACGATCACCCATTGTGGTCCGCGCCGCAGTGCCTCATCGTCCCGCACATCGCGGGAGGCGAGCCGCTCGCCAGCCGGCGTTTTGCGGCCCTCGTGCGACGCCAAGTGGAGAGCCTTGAGTCGGGCGGCAACGGCGTGAATGTGGTCGCCGTGGGGCCAGAGACGGTTGAGCGCGACGGTTGAGCGCGACTGCTTAGGCAGAACCGGTCCGTGCCCTCGCGGCATCGGCGAGAGTGCGTTCCCTCTCGACCTTGTGGTCGAGCATGCGGTCCGGGTACGCGGGGGTGTCGAGTTCCGCGACCCACCGCCTCGCGTACGCCAGGTCAGGGTCGAACTTCGCCAGTTGCGCGTCGGGATTGAACACGCGAAAGTACGGGGCGGCATCGCGACCGGTACCCGCGACCCATTGCCAGTTGAGCTGGTTCTGACCGTGGTCGTAGTCGAGAAGCGCGCGACGGAAGTACGCGGCGCCTCGCTGCCATGGCAGGTGCAGGTCCTTGACCAGAAAGCTAGCGGTGATCATCCGCACCCTGTTGTGCATGGTGCCCGTCGCCTGCAGTTCTCTCATCCCCGCGTCGACGAGTGGGAAGCCGGTGCGGCCGTCGCGCCATGCAATGAACGCGGCATCGGCCGCGGGGCCGGACTCCCATGCGTCGTCGGGCGCGACGGGCCGGAGCGACTCGCGTAGCGCGTGGGGGTGATGGAAGAGGACGTCGGCGTGGAACTCGCGCCAGGCCAGCTCGGACTCGAACTTTCGAGCCTGTACTTGTGCCTGCGTGCCAGAAACACGGCCCGATGCCGCCAGGATGGTCCGCGGGTGAATCTGCCCAAAGGCGAGGGGCACCGACAATCCAGATGTCGCAATCCGGTCGGGCCTGTCCCTGTCCTCCGTGTACGTGGGGAGGCGGGCGGAGACGAAATCCTCGAGCGCGGCAAGCCAGCGGCCCTCCCTGAACTCGGCCTGGCGGGCGAGCGGATCCTCCGCGTCGCCGTGCGCGGCGTGGTGGTCCAGTGAGACGTCCGAGTCGAGGGCGCGCAGCGCCGATGCATCTGCGTGAGGGGCTGGGGGGTGCCACCCGTGCTCTCGCCAAGCGCGGGAAAAGGGAGTAAATACCTGGTATTCGGTTCCATCTGACTTGACTACGCGTCCCGGTGCGACCGCGTAGGGCGAGCCGAGGAGTCGCAACTCAACCCCTGCATCGGCCAGCCCGTCGCTTACCAATTCCTGTTCGCGCACGGCGCCAGGGGAGCACTCGCGCTGTGCCCACACGACGCTCGAGCCGGATTCTCTCGCCGCGGCGACCAGGACATCGGCGGGAGCGCCGCGTCGCACGGTGAGCGCGCCGCCCGCTTCATCCCGAAGGCTCCACAAGACCCTGGCGAGGTGTGCACGTCGTCGGCCGGACCACAACGCAAGAGGCGGGGACCACGGAAAAACGGGAAATGCGACACCGCCCTCCGACGCCTCGATGAGCGCCGGATTGTCGCCAAGTCGAGCGTCTCGCCGTACCCACCAGATTGCTGTCACGCTAGGACAACGAAGGAGGGCCTCCGAAGCATTCCCTGGGAGACCCCCCTGTGTTGAGACGACGGTTGTTAGGCGGCGACGCGCTCGTGCACGTGCGTATTGCGCTCGACGTGAGCGATCGCGGCCAGGAGGAATCCCTCGAGGATGGCCTTGGTGGCATCGTTCTGCACCTCGCCGTTGGGGCCGAAGGCGGCCTGGTCGAAGCGCAAGAACACCTCGGGCTGGCCGAGCGTGGGCGCGTTGAGGTGGCCCAGGATGGCGCGAAGGTGCTGCTGTGCGGCCGCCGTGCCGATGGGGCCTATTGAGGCGCCCGCGATCGCGACGGGCTTGCCGTTGAACGAGTTGGTGCCCCATGGGCGTGACGCCCAGTCGATCGCGTTCTTGAGGGCACCAGGGATCGAGCGCAAGTACTCGGGGGTGACGATGATGACGCCGTCGACCGACTCGATGGCTTGCTTCCACTCGCGGGCCTCGACGGGGTAGTCGCCGTCGGCGTCGGGGGAGTAGACGGGAAGGTTGCTGTAGTTGATCTCAACGAGTTCGACGTCCGCGGGCGCCAGTCCCACGAGGGCGTTGGCAACCTGGCGATTGATCGATTTGCTGGAGAGCGAACCGACGATGTAACCGATGCGGGGCATGACTGACTCCTTGAAGATGAGGGGGTACCGCCAGCATCGGCGGCTTCACAAATTGCAACGCTGGGTGATGTGTCAACTATTCCCTCTTTGATGAATCAACCAAGACCGTCGAGATCGTGAGCGCGCGACGGCTCGCCCCGGCTCACGCCCAGGAGTCAGAGTTCTAGCACTGCGTAGAGCGCGGCCGCGTCGCGCAGGAGTTCCGCAGCCCCTGGCGCCACCTCGTCGTAGTGGGCCCTGAACCGCTCGTCGTCCACATACATCTGCGTGAGCGACCTGTACGCGTTCGCGTCGGGCGTCCAAATCTCACTGAGCCACGCGTGGTGTCTCGCCACGATGTCCTGAACCTCGGCGCTATCAGCGGCGAAGCCCACCCGAACGGCGGCGCCCAGGGCCTCGACGATCTCGCGATCGATGCGCAGGTGTCGCTTCTTGCCCTCGTCCCCGAGCCTTTCCCAGCTCGCGTTCGAGCGGTCGACGGCGGCGTCTCCCCAACGATCACGGGCCTCTGGCTCGTAGCGTTCGTGCGCAAATCCTTCAAAGACGTGCGAGGCGGTCATTGGCTTTCCCTTCTCGATGGAGTCGATGGTGCGCGCGACAGTGGCTGCGAGCCTCGCGTAGCGCTCGCGTTCGGCGGTGAGGCCCTCGAGGTGGTCGCGTAGCAACGCGATCGTGGTGGCGGGATCATCGGTGTTGACGATGCGCGCGATGTGGTCGAGGCTCGTTCCCAGTTCGCGCAGCACGAGGATGTGCTGAAGCCGCAACAGTTCCGGCTGGCCATAGCGGCGCCTGCCGTCGGCGCCCGTCCACGCGGGGGTGAGCAGGCCAATGTTGTCGTAGTGGCGCAGGGTGCGGCTCGTGACGCCGCTCATGCGCGCCACCTTGCCGATGTCGTAATCCGTGTCCATGCCAACACTCTAGAAGTTGACGTGGCGTCAATGTCAACCTAGCGCTGGACGGGCCTGTGGAATCGAGGCTGTGCCTGGGTATCGCGGTTCTTGGGCAAGGACGACAGGCCGCGTCGTTCCAGCCCAGGAAGCGGGCGCGCGGGTCGCGTGTAGAGGGATTGCGTCGAGTCGAGTAGCCACGGAACCAGCACCACGGCCACGCCGGGGCACAACTGGAGGCGGTGTCGAATCCGGCGGGATTTGCGGTTATGCAAGAAGCCCTCCCACCAATGCCCGTACACGTAGAACGGGATGTAGACCGAGACGACCTCGGACCCGTGCCGCTGCCTATCCTGCTGAAGATGCTCGACCAGCGGCGTTGACACGTCCCTGAAAGGTGAATCGAGAACCGTGAGCGGCACGTGGATCTCGAGCGATCTCCAGGCGGCCTGGATCGATTCGGTGAGCTCGGGCTCCGAGGCGACGTGCACGGCGGCGAGGCGCCTGTGGTCGGCCGCGATCGCGTAGTCAAGCGCCTTGAGCAGTGGCTTGTTGACGGTGTGCACCAGGACCACGGCGTAGTCTCCGGCCGATCCGAACTTGGTGACGGCATCGGGCGCGACCTGCTCGGCTACCGCCCTGTAGTAGCGATTCACCTGGAACATGAGCAGCCACAAAACGGGCATGATCGCGAACACGACCCACGCGCCGTGTGTGAACTTGGTGAGAGTGACGATGACAAGAACCACGCCCGTCGTCACGGCGCCCACGAAGTTGATGGCCCTGAAGAGGTGCAGGGTGCTCCTGGTGCGATGCACGATCTCGCCACGGCGCAGTTCCCTGGTCCAGTGGACCACCATGCCCAGTTGGCCAAGGGTGAAGCTCACGAACACCCCGATGATGTACATCTGGATCAGCAGGTTGAGGTTGGCGCGAAAGCCAAGCAGCAGGACCGCGGCGGCGGTGCCCAGAATGATCACGCCGTTGGAGAACACAAGGCGGTCGCCCCTCGCCAGCAGGGCCTTGGG
Source organism: Actinomycetales bacterium (assembly GCA_038248935.1). GTDB lineage: Bacteria > Actinomycetota > Actinomycetes > Actinomycetales > Demequinaceae > Demequina. The sequence goes on along the minus strand of JBBRWX010000043.1, from coordinate 10,876 downwards.
TGCGTACCTATCGTGCGCGAGGACCGAGCCGAGTTGGGGGAAGCCGTTGAATGCGGTGTTGGCGGCCAAGAAGAGCACGAGGGCAGTGGTGGCCTGCACGGCGAAGAACCCGACCGCGTTGTGGCCTCCAAAAACGCTTGCCGCGATTTGCGCCATGACCGACCGTTGGGCCACCGTGTCGCAATTCGCGAACCCCTGCAGGTCGCACGCGTTCGCGGTGTACAGCACATGGGTCTTGAGTGCGAGATACGTGACGCCCGCAAACAGGCCCACGGCCACCGCGCCCATTGCCACAAGCGTCGCTTGAGCGTTTCGGGCCTTGGGCGGCTTGAACGCCTGCACGCCATTGGCGATCGCCTCCACGCCCGTCAGGGCCGAACATCCCGACGCGAACGCGCGCAACAAGAGGAACGCGAGCGCCGCGCGCGCGAGGTCGTGATGCTGCAGCGTGTACCCGGCGGATTCGGCGAGGGGCAGGTTGCCTGTGGCCGCGCGGATCGAGCCCACGACGATCATGACGCCGATCGAGCCAATAAACAGGTACGTGGGAAGTGCGAAGGCCTTGGAGGACTCGGCGACGCCTCGCAGGTTGACGGTCACGAGTAGGACGACGCACACGATCGCGAATTCGACGCGCCACGCGTGGAGCCCCGGGAAGGCCGAAATGACGTTGTCCACCCCGCTGGCGACGGACACGGCCACGGTCAAGACGTAGTCGACGGTGAGCGCCGATGCGACGATCAGGGATGCGCTCTCGCCCAGGTTCTTTGCGGCGACGGTGTAGGCGCCTCCACCCGATGGGTAGGCGCGCACGAGTTGGCGGTAGGACACCACCACGATTGTGAGAAGCATGATGACGGCCGCCGCGATCCAGGGGGTGTAGCCGATGAACGCGAGCCCTCCGCCGGCGAGAATGAGCAGGAGTTCTTGCGGCGCGTAGGCGACGGAGGAGAGCGGGTCTGACGCGAAGATCGGGAGCGCCATGCGCTTGCGAAGGGTTTGATGGCCTGCCGCGTGTGTGGGCAGTGGTGCGCCGATGACGAGACGGCGCATTTTGAGCAATGAGGGACTCACAACAGGCGAGCGTAGACCCGCGGGGGGCATGCCTAGGCGACTTAATCCCCGGGGTATTTTGTCCCCCACGGTGAACGCCTCCTCGGCCCGGCGGCGCACGCGGGACAAGTTGCCGCAACGTCAACCTGCGGCCCCGTTTTCTCCCTTCGGGGTCGCCGATGCTTGGCGCGGCAATACACTCGAAAACATGACGAAGACGCCAGACATGAAGCCCCGTTCCCGCCAGGTGACAGATGGACTGGAGGCGACCGCCGCGCGAGGAATGCTCCGCGCCGTCGGGATGGGAGACGACGACTGGGTCAAGCCCCAGATCGGCATCGCGAGCTCGTGGAACGAGATCACTCCGTGCAACCTGTCGCTGCAGCGCCTCGCTCAAGCATCGAAGGAGGGCGTGCACGCGGGCGGCGGCTACCCGCTCGAGTTCGGCACCATCTCCGTGTCGGACGGAATCTCGATGGGCCACGAGGGAATGCACTTCTCGCTCGTGTCGCGCGACCTGATCGCGGACTCGGTCGAGGTGGTCATGCAGGCGGAGCGCCTCGACGGTTCGGTGCTGCTCGCGGGCTGCGACAAGTCGCTTCCAGGAATGCTGATGGCGGCAGCGCGACTGGACCTCGCGTCGGTGTTCCTCTACGCGGGTTCGATCATGCCAGGGCACGTCAAGCTGTCCGACGGCACGGAGAAGGACGTCACGATCATCGACGCGTTTGAGGCCGTGGGCGCGTGCGCCGCGGGCCTGATGTCTCGGGAGGACGTCACCGCGATCGAGAAGGCCATCTGCCCGGGTGAGGGCGCGTGCGGTGGCATGTACACGGCCAACACGATGGCGTCGGTGGGCGAGGCCCTCGGCATGTCTCTGCCAGGCTCCGCCTCCCCGCCAAGTGCCGACCGCCGTCGCGACATGTACGCCCACAAGTCGGGCGAGGCCGTCGTCAACATGCTGCGCCAGGGAATCACGGCGCGCGACATCATGACCAAGCCCGCCTTCGAGAACGCGATCGCCGTGGTCATGGCGTTCGGCGGATCGACTAACGCGGTGCTTCACCTGCTGGCGATCGCCCACGAGGCCGATGTCGACCTCACTCTCGATGACTTCTCGCGCATCGCGGCCAAGGTGCCGCACCTGGGCGACCTCAAGCCGTTTGGCCAGTTCGTCATGAACGACGTCGACCGCGTGGGTGGCGTGCCCGCGGTCATGAACACGCTACTGAATGCGGGCCTCATGCACGGAGACGTCATGACGGTCACCGGCAAGACGCTTGCCCAGAACATGGAGGACCTCAAGCCGGAGAAGATCGACGGCCGCGTGGTGCGTGCGCTCAACAACCCGATCCACAAGTCGGGCGGCATCACCATTCTCAAGGGTTCGCTCGCGCCCGACGGCGCCGTGGTGAAGTCCGCTGGATTCGATGAGAGTGTGTTCGAGGGAACCGCTCGCGTGTTCGACGGAGAGCGCAAGGCACTGGACGCCCTCGAGCAGGGCTCACTGAAGGCGGGCGACGTGGTGGTCATTCGCTACGAGGGCCCCAAGGGCGGCCCTGGCATGCGCGAAATGCTCGCCATTACGGCGGCCATCAAGGGCGCCGGCCTCGGCAAGGAGGTGCTCTTGGTCACCGACGGCCGCTTCTCTGGTGGCACCACCGGACTATGTGTGGGTCACATCGCTCCCGAGGCAGTCGATGCAGGCCCCATCGCATTTGTGAAGGACGGCGACAAGATCACTCTTGACGTCAACCACGCGACACTCGACCTGCACGTGGGCGCGGAGGAGCTGGCCGCGCGCGCGGTCGGCTTCGAGCCGCCCGCGCCCAGGTACACGCGTGGAGTGCTCGCGAAGTATCGCAAGCTCGTCGGCTCGGCGTCGAAGGGCGCTGTGCTGGATTAGACCCGCGCCGGACTAGACCCGCGCTCGACTAGACCCGCGCCGGACTAGCCTTTGCGCCCCACGCTCACGTGTAGGGGGAGGTGGCGCCGGACGGAGTTGTTCCGCGAAGATACATGCGACGCGCAGTGGTGCTGTGCGTGGTTTGGTCAGGCGGCTTTGCCTCTGGTGTGCGTGTCTTCGGGCGTGTCGACTCCTGCGCGGGTCCAGACGGAGTTCTCCTGTGTTTTCTGAGTTGGTGTGTGGAGGGTGCCGTCGTGGCTGAGGTCGTCGGCTTCGCCCGGGTCGCCGATGTTGTCGAGGTCGCGACCGTGGCTGAGGTCCCCGATTTCGCCTGGGTCGTCGAGGTCGAGTGCCGCCAGGCCTCCGGGTTTTGGTCGTCGATGGGGGTCGATGTCGGGGGGTGGGATGAAGTCGACGCGACCCGCGCGGGTCAGGATTTCCCAGTGTTGGCGGTGGATGTCATGGTGGCAGCGGGTGCAGAGCATGACCCCGTTGGCAAGGTTGGTTCTTCCGCCTTGTTCCCAGTAGCGGATGTGGTGGGCTTCGCAGTGTTCGGGTGGGGCGTGGCATTTGGCGCATCCCCCGTCGCGTTCTAGTAGGGCGATCCGTTGGGCTTGGGTGAACATTCTGACCCTACGTCCCAGGTCAAGGACCTCGCCGTCGTTGTTGAGGACCTCACGCATGATGCCTGCGTCCCCTGTGAGGCGGTGTAATTGGCCCACGGACACTGGCAGCGTGGTGCCGTCGATTCGTCCCAAACCATGGCCCGTGTCGAGGTCACGCTTGTTCATTCTCACCACGATGGTGGTGCGGATCCCTGACCGGTCCGTTTCTTGGCAGCCCAAGGCGTGGCGGCATACCTCGAACAGGGCGTCGGCCCGCATGTGGCCCACTGTGCGTTGGTCACGGTCAGTGGGGTCTTGGTCGCGTCGGGCACGAAATTGTTGGGTGACGATCTGTTCGATCACGGTACGTATCGGTGCTGCGGTGACCGCGTCCAGTTTGGCGTTGAAGATGACCATCCCGGTGTGGTCTTCCTTCCACGCCACATACCGGTCCTCGTACTGACGCTTCTCTCGCGCTTCGTGACCGGGCAGGTCTGCGCGGGCCACCGCGTTGGTCACGAGGCGCCGCACCTCATGCGCTGCAAGATGTATTGCTTTGTCAACGAGGCGCCGCTCCAACAGGTGAAGCTCGTCAGCGGGAAGACAGTCAGTGAGGGTTTCAAGACCTGCTGTGATCAGACCCGCAGCATCCACCGACAACTCCCCGGTGAGTGTCGCCTCAGCGACCGCGGGATACCGCGGCACAAGCGCATTGCCACGAGGCGGAGCGGGATCGTCGGTCGGCGCTGCAAGCACCACGTTGGGCATGAGCGCCCATCCGGCCTCGATCGAGCGCATTGCATTGGCTCGAGAGGCGCCCGTGACCTGGGCAACCATCTCCCTCGCGGTCCCAAACCCTTGCCGTCTCGCAAGCCCACCGCCTGGCAGTTCAGGTGCGGACCTGCGCGCCAGATCGCCCGCGAAGCGCGCCCGCAACGCGTCGGTCATCCTCCCCAGCCGCGCCACAGCATCGTTCGCCTCAAGAAACTCGTCCTGCGACAAACCACAGACGTCACGACGCGCAAGGTCACCCACCAAGGCACTGACCCTGATGATCTCCGCCACATCGACCGCCATCACGCCAGTCAAGCAGAAGGGTCCGACATCCCCTTAGCAGGCACAACGCACTGAGGACAGCCCCACGACACACGTCCTGGGGACGACACCCAATGTGGCAGTCGCACCTCCTTGGCATCCCCGGAGCGAGTGCCCACGGGCCCTCTCCGTACGGGCGGGAAGGTCGCCCGCGACCTGGGCGGTACGAGCCGGTGTGGGTCTAGACCGAAACGCGCGACCCGGCGTCGTCAACGTCGGCCCTAGACCCAGGAATGCTGGCGACGACCGACTTGTACGCGGGAAGGTCGGTGAAGAGCTCGTCCTTGAGTGGGTTGAGGCGCTGGGTGCGGATCTTGTGCACCTGGTACACGGCGACCGCGATGTTGGCGGCTAGGGCGAGGGCAGAAACCACGAACAGTGCGGCTGGCTTGTGCGACGACTGGACCGAGAACTGCGAGTCGGTGACGAAGGACGGCACCGCCATCGTGAACATCATCCAGAATGCGAGCGTGTGAGCCCTGTGCTGGAGCCATGCGCCGCGCCGGAGGAAGAACGCGGGGATGGTGCACGAGATGAGCAGGGCCGCGCCCGCGTAGAACGCGTGGTCGCCCACGGCGTTGTAGACGTAAGCGAAGTTCCACAGGTCGTAGGCGATGATCCAGAACCACAGCATGTCGGGCCAGATCATGTCCTTGAACTTGTCGCGGCTGATGTAGATGCCGAACCAGCCGACGATGGTGAGCAGGTTGAGAAGTCCGGCGACACCGTTCATGACGTTCCAGATGCCTGGCACCATGTAGACGCCGTCGACAAGCCCCTCCTTCATGCCGAACACCTGAAAGTCGCGGATGCAGGCCTCAAAGATGTTGATCGCGAGGATCGCTGGAGGGAAGATGAGCGCCCACTTGTGGGCGGCGAGGCGCGGGAAGTAACGGATGGCCATGAAGCCCAGGCAGCCCGCGAGCGCCGAGTAGACCTTGACCCAGTGGAACCACGTCCCCGTGGAGGAGCCTGGGCCCGAGGTGTTGGGCCAGACGAAGAGGGTGAGCGCGAGCGGCACCGCGACAAAAAGCACGAGGCCCGCCCACTTGCCGCGACGCGAGATCTCGTTGAGGCCGATCAGCGCGCCAAGCACGACGAACCACATGAGGCCCGCTTGCCAGCTGATGTCACCGAACAGGAACATAATTACTCCCCTTTGAGTGTGGTGGTGGTGAGTGTGGTGGAAGTCGATTCCGAGGGTGCCAAACGAAGCGTCTGGCGCACGATGGCGGCGAGCACATCGTCGCCGAGGCTTGGCTGAGAGCGCACGAGCGCGATGAGCCCGTGGATGAGCGCGGTGAAGGTCTCCCGCACGTGCCCGATCTCGATGGGGTGCTTGGCCGCGTACGCCGGGATCGTGGTCTCCTCGAGCACGTCAACGAGGGCGTCGACCGCCCTGTCTATGAAGCGCACGTACAGCGCGGCATCGTCGATGCGGGGAAGGGGCGTCTCAACGTGGCCGGCACGATCGCCACGCTCGCCTCGAGCAGGCACATAGCGCCGGAACAGGACGATGCACTCCATGACGGCCGCGTCGATGTCGCCGGGGATGCGGCGAGCGTCCCACGCCCGCACATCGGCCGCGAACTGATCGATGTAGCTGTCGAGCACCTGGGTCACGAGCGAGTCCATGTCGCCCACGTAGTGATAAATGAGGCCGCGGGTGACGCCCACTCGCTTCGCGAGGTCTTGCACCGTGGTGGCGCGCACGCCTTGCGACGCGAACAGCTCCCTGGCGGCGGCGAGGATCTCCTCGCGCCTGACGTCGGGTGACTTCACGATGCGGGCCATGTCTGTCAGGTTACCTCGTATTGACACACCGTCAATAGGACTTTAGGCGCAGCGAGCGCCAACAGCCAGCGTCTCGCAGAGCAAGACGATAAACCACAATGTGAGATGACTCCCCAGAAACTGGACATCCAAACGACCGCCCGCGTACAGTCACAACCATGCAAGAAATTGTCGTACGAGTTACCGGGCGCGCGGACCTCTAGTCCAAGCCCAGGCATCGTCCGCGCGCATCCCCGAAGGCCACCAAGGCCGAGGGGTTTTTTCATGCGAAGCGGACCATGAGCCGCCTCGCAATCTCTACAGAAACAGGGGAGTGACATGACTCAGGCGCAAGCCAAGCCCCAGGCGCCCTCGCGGCCCAGGGCGACGGCAACTGCCCGTCCGACGGACCCGCATGCAGGCAGCGGGGTCGGCCAGGAGATGACGGGCGCCCAGTCGCTCATTCGCGCGCTCGAATCCGCGGGTGTCACCGACATCTTCGGCATCCCAGGCGGGGCCATCCTTCCCGCCTACGACCCGCTCATGGATTCGACGCAATTGCGCCACATCCTGACGCGCCACGAGCAGGGCGCGGGGCACGCTGCCCAGGGCTACGCCCACGCGACAGGCCGCACCGGCGCGTGCATCGTGACGTCAGGTCCCGGCGCGACCAACCTGGTGACCCCCATCGCGGATGCCAACATGGACTCGATCCCGATGGTCGCGATCACGGGCCAAGTGGCCGCATCGTTCATCGGCACCGATGCGTTCCAAGAGGCCGACATCGTGGGCATCACGGCGCCCATCACCAAGCACAACATGCTCATCAAGGACGCCGCGGACATCGCCCCCGCGATCGCTCAGGCGTTCTACATCGCGAGCCACGGCCGCCCGGGCCCCGTGGTGGTGGACATCGCCAAGTCCGCGATGCAGGCGATGACGACGTTCCAGTGGCCCGACCGCATCGAGTTGCCCGGATTCAATTCCGGAGCCAAGCCGCACATCAAGACCATCCAGGAGGCGGCACGCCTGCTCGCCACCTCCAAGCGCCCCGTGCTCTATGTGGGCGGCGGGGTGATCCGCTCGGGGGCATCCGAGGGGCTTCGCAAGCTGGTAGACCTCTCGGGTGCGGCCGTGGTGACCACCCTGATGGCGCGAGGCGCGCTACCAGACAGCCACCCGCAGCACCTGGGCATGCCGGGAATGCACGGCACCGTTCCCGCAGTGGCCGCCCTGCAAAAGGCCGACCTCGTGGTGTCCCTAGGCGCCAGGTTTGACGACCGCGTCACGGGCAAGCTGGATAGCTTCGCCCAAAATGCCATCATCGTCCACGCCGACATCGACCCCGCCGAGATCGGTAAGAACCGCCAAGCGGATGTGCCGATCGTTGGCGACCTCAAGGACGTGTTCCAGGAGCTGGTGCCCGCGCTTCACGAGGAACACCGCAAGCACGGCAAGCCCGACCTTGGGGCATGGTGGGCTCAGCTCGATCAGTGGCGCGCGACGTACCCGCTTGGTTACGCGCCCACCCACGACGGCCTGTCCATTCCCCAGTACGTGATTCAGCGCCTGGGCGAGCTCAATGACCCGATGTCGACCATCTTCACGTCGGGCGTTGGCCAGCACCAGATGTGGGCCAGCCAGTTCATCAAGTACGAGCGACCCAACACGTGGATCAACTCGGGCGGCCTTGGCACGATGGGCTTTGGTGTCCCCGCCGCGATGGGTGCCAAGGTCGGTATGCCCGACCAGACGGTGTGGGCGATCGACGGCGACGGCTGCTTCCAGATGACCAATCAGGAACTGACAACGTGTGCGCTCAACGAGATCCCCATCAAGGTGGCGATCATCAACAACAGCTCGCTAGGCATGGTGCGCCAATGGCAGACGCTGTTCTACGACGGGCGCTATTCCAACACCGACCTGCACACGGGCCACGGCACGAGGCGAATTCCCGACTTTGTGAAGCTGGCCGACGCGATGGGTTGCGTGGGCCTGCGGTGCGAGTCGGACGCCGATGTTGACGCGACCATCAAGCGTGCCAACGAGATCAACGACCAGCCCGTCGTCGTCGACTTCACCGTCTCTAAGGATGCGATGGTGTGGCCGATGGTGAACGCGGGCGTGAGCAACGACGAGATTCAATACGCGCGGGGCGTCGCCCCCGAATGGGACCGCGAGGAGGCGTGACCGTGAACCAGAAGCACACGTTGTCTGTACTGGTCGAGAACAAGCCGGGCGTGCTCGCGCGCGTCGCGGGGCTGTTCTCGCGCCGCGCGTTCAACATCCACTCGCTCGCGGTGGGTCAGACCGAGCACCCCGACATCTCCCGCATTACCGTGGTGGTCGACGTCGAGGACCTCCCCCTTGAGCAGGTCACCAAGCAGCTCAACAAACTGGTGCACGTGCTCAAAATTGTCGAGCTCGACAACGCCAAGTCGGTTCAGCGCGACCTGCTGCTCGTCAAGGTGCGCTGCGACATCCGCCAGCGCACGGACGTGCTGCAGGTAGTTGACCTGTTCCGTGCCCACGTGGTCGACGTCTCGCCCGATTCGCTCGTCATCGAGGCCGTCGGCACGCCCGACAAGCTCGAGGCATTGCTGACTGCGCTCGCCCCGCACGATGTGCGCGAGATCGTCCAGTCAGGCACTGTGGCCATCGGCCGCGGAGCCCGCTCCATCACCGAGCGCGCGCTCGATCGCTCGATCGCGTAGCGGGCATAGAGTTCTTTGCAGAGGGTGTGGGAGCGACCTACCCCGACAGCTCGTAGGCGCCATCAAATGCGCCGATCACTACCCGCGGATCACTACCCGCCGATTACTACCCAAGGAGAAGTCACAGCATGGCTGAACTGTTCTACGAGAAGGACGCCGATCTTTCGATCATCCAGGGCATGAAGGTCGCCATCGTCGGCTACGGGTCGCAGGGTCACGCCCATGCCCAGAACCTGCGCGACTCCGGTGTCGACGTGCGCGTCGCGCTCCGCCTGGGCTCCAACTCGAGTGCCAAGGCCGAGGCCGACGGCTTCACCGTCCTGACGGTGGCCGACGCCACGCAGTGGGCCGACCTCATCATGATCCTGGCGCCTGACCAGTACCAGCGCGGCATCTACGCCGACGACATCGCGCCCCACCTCACCGAGGGCAAGACGCTCGCGTTCGCGCACGGCTTCAACATCCGCTTTGGCTACATCACGCCCCCCGAGGGCGTCGACGTGATCCTGATCGCACCCAAGGCGCCTGGTCACACCGTGCGTCGCGAGTTTGTCGCGGGCCGCGGAATCCCCGACATCATCGCGGTGGAGAACGACGCATCGGGCCAGGCCTGGGAAATCGCCAAGTCGTACGCCAAGGGCATCGGCGGCACGCGCGCTGGAGTCATCAAGACCACGTTCACCGAAGAGACAGAGACGGACCTCTTTGGCGAGCAGGCAGTGCTGTGCGGCGGCACGTCCAAGCTGATCCAGTACGGCTTCGAGGTGCTGACGGAGGCGGGCTACCAGCCCGAGATCGCGTACTTCGAGGTGCTGCACGAGCTCAAGCTGATCGTTGACCTCATTCACGAGGGCGGCATCACCAAGCAGCGCTGGTCGGTGTCCGATACCGCCGAGTACGGCGACTACGTGTCAGGCCCTCGCATCATCGACGCGAGCGTCAAGGAGCGCATGAAGGACGTCCTCACGGACATCCAGACCGGCGTGTTCGCCACGCGGTTCATCGACGACCAGGACAACGGCGCCGTCGAGTTCAAGAGCCTGCGCCTTGAGGGCGAGACGCACCCGATCGAGACCACCGGCCGCGAGCTGCGCAAGCTCTTCGCATGGCAGACCGCCAAGGACTCTGACTACGTCGACGGCCAGACGGCTCGGTAGGGCGACGCTGCTGTGAGTGATGCAGTGAAGACCTACCGGCTTGCCGTGGTGGCTGGCGACGGCATCGGACCGGAGGTAGTGGCGGAGGGGCTCAAGTGCCTCGCCGCCGCGACCGAGGGCACCGATATCGCGTTCGAGACCACCGATTTTGACCTGGGCGCCAATCGTTGGCACGCGACGGGGGACACCCTGACCGATGCCGACCTGAAGGCCATCCGGAGCCACGACGTCATCCTGTTGGGCGCCATCGGCGACCCGAGCGTGCCCTCTGGCGTGCTCGAGCGCGGCGTGCTGCTGCCGCTGCGCTTTGCGCTCGACCAGTACGTCAACCTGCGTCCCTCGCGCCTCTACCCTGGCGAGGTGTCGCCGCTGCGCGACGTGACCGAGGTCGATTTTGTGGTGGTCCGCGAGGGCACCGAGGGTCCATACGTGGGCAATGGAGGCGCGCTGCGCGTAGACACTCCTCACGAGATCGCGACCGAGGTGTCGATCAACACGCGTCACGGCGTCGAGAGGGTTGTCCGCTACGCGTTTGGCGTGGCGGCAGGGCGCGAGCGCAAGCAGCTCACGCTG
>JBBRWX010000042.1:0-21212 GCA_038248935.1 Actinomycetales bacterium | reverse complement strand
GCAAGATCACTACGATCCAAACCCGTCTGATCGCCCTGGCCAAGGACAAGACCAACGCAGTCACCGCCAACGTTTCGCGAGCAAAACCAGATGAGGCACGGGAACAACTTTCGCGAGCATCTTGACATGAGGCATTACGCCCCACATGGCGGCGATGAACGGGGCTCTCTGAGAGGCCTTCCGATGCCGCGAAAACGCGATCCAAGGCACCCCGATACGTGCTCGCCGTGCGCGCTCGTCTTGTGTCACTGGACGGAAAACTGAGTGAACGGCGACGCCGGTCGCGCCCGAGGATTTGGGCGGTCACACAACGCGGCGGCGCGAGACGCCGCGCGGGAGGGTCATCCTGACACAATGGTCGACATGGAATACCGCATCGAGCACGACACGATGGGCGAGGTTCGCGTGCCCGTCAGCGCACTCTATGGCGCACAGACTCAGCGCGCCGTCGAGAACTTCCCGATCTCAGGACTCACCCTGACACGCAGGCACATCGAGGCGCTTGCTCGCGTCAAGAAGGCCGCGGCGCGCGCGAATGCCGAGCTCGGAGTCATCGATGCCTCGGTCGCGGACGCGATTGTCAAGGCGGCCGATGCCGTCGCTTCGGGCGCCCATGACGGCGAGTTCCCCGTTGACGTCTTCCAAACGGGCTCCGGAACAAGTTCCAACATGAATGCCAACGAGGTCATCGCACACCTCGCGACGCGCGAGCTTGGCGCGCCCGTCCATCCCAACGACCACGTCAACGCGTCGCAATCCAGCAACGACGTCTTCCCCACGTCGGTGCACGTGGCCGCCACATCGGCGCTCGTGAACGACGTGGTGCCGGCTCTCGATCACCTCGCGAGCGCGCTCGCATCCAAGGCGGTCGAGTTCGCATTCGTGGTGAAGTCCGGACGCACGCACCTCATGGACGCCACGCCAGTGATGCTGGGCCAGGAGTTCGGCGGGTATGCGGCCGCGGTGCGCTACGGAATCGAGCGGTTGTACTCGGTGTTGCCACGCCTGGCCGAGGTTCCTCTCGGGGGCACTGCAGTGGGCACGGGAATCAATACTCCCGCGGGCTTCCCTCAGCGCGTCATCGCCTTGCTTGCGGAGGACACGGGGCTTCCCATCACGGAGGCCCGCGACCACTTCGAGGCGCAGTCAGCGCGCGACGGACTTGTCGAGGCGTCGGGCGCGCTGCGGACGATCGCGGTGAGCCTCACCAAGATCTGCAACGACTTGCGCTGGATGGGCTCCGGCCCCAACACGGGTCTTGGCGAAATCTCTCTTCCCGATCTCCAGCCAGGATCGAGCATCATGCCTGGCAAGGTCAATCCCGTGGTGCCCGAGGCCGTGCTCATGGTGTGTGCGCGCGTGATCGGTAACGACGCGACCGTGGCGTGGGCGGGAGCGTCGGGTGCGTTCGAGCTCAACGTCCAGATCCCCGTCATGGCCCTGAGCCTGCTCGAGTCGATGAACCTGCTGGCAAACGCGTCGAACGTCCTCGCGGACCGCACCGTGGTGGGCATCACCGCCAATGTGGAACGTGCGCGGCGCTTCGCCGAGGCCTCCCCCAGCATCGTCACGCCGCTGAACAGGGTCATCGGCTACGAGAACGCCGCGAAGATCGCCAAGCACTCCGTCAAGGCCGGTCTCACGGTCCGCGAGGCGACCATCGACCTCGGCTTTGTGGAGCGAGGCGAGATCACGGAGGAGCAGCTCGATGCGCTTCTCGACGTCACCACGATGACAGGCGACCACTAGCTGTAGTTCCTCGCGACTCCCCGCGGAACATCGGGACCGTTTCCGGGGTTGGCCCAAAGGGAGGTACATCATGACGCGAACTCGCGTTCTCATTCTTGGCGGCGGCTACGTGGGCCTGTACGCGGCGCTCACCTTGAGACGCAAGGCGCACGGGCTGGTGGACATCACGATTCTTGATCGAAGGCCCTACATGACGTACCAGCCGTTTCTGCCCGAAGCGGCCGCTGGATCGATCGAGCCCCGCCATGCCGTCGTTCCGCTGCGACGAGAACTCAACGGCGTCAAGGTTTTGCAGGCAAAGCTGACGGGCATCAACCACGCGGACCGCACCGCCACAGCCACCACGGACTTTGGGGACATCCTCTCGCTTGAGTACGACGAAGTGATCGTGGCGCTCGGGTCAGTGTCGCGCACACTGCCCATCCCAGGGCTCGCCGAGTTTGGTCTTGGCTTCAAGTACGTCGAAGAGGCGATCAACCTGCGCAATCGGGTGCTCGGGCGCATCGCACGCGCGGCGACAACCACCGACGCCTCGCTGCGGGCGCGACTGCTCACGTTCGTATTCGTGGGTGGGGGATTCGCGGGCGTCGAAGCCTTCGGTGAGACAGAGGACATGGCCCGAGCCGCGCTGCGCGACTACCCAGAAATCACACCCAAGGACCTGCACTTCGTGATGATCGAGGCCACCCACCGGATCCTTCCCGAGATGGGGCCTGACATGGGTGACTACACGGTGCGTGAGCTCGAGGCCCGGGGAACACGAGTGCTCAGGGAGACCCGACTCGAGAGTTGTATTGATGGGCACATCGAACTGTCAAACGGGGAGCGTTTTGAGGCAGACACGGTGGTCTGGACAGCAGGCGTGAAGCCAGCGCCCGTTCTCGCCGCCACCGATCTACCGTTGGGACCCAAGGGCCACCTGGTCGCGTTGTCGACGCTCCAAGTCGCGACCGAGGCCGGCGAGGTAGTGCCATCTGCGTGGGCCGCAGGCGACTGCGCCCAGATCCCGGACCTCACCAAGGCACAACCCGCGTACTGCGCACCCACCGCTCAGCACGCCGTTCGCCAAGCGCGCCACCTCGGCAAGAACCTCGCCCGCCACCTACAGGGCAAGCCACTGAAGACGTACCGCCACCGCAACCTCGGGGTGGTGGCGTCGCTTGGCCTGAACAAGGGCGTTGCCAACATCATGGGCGTGAAGTTGCACGGGTGGCCGGCGTGGTTCATGCATCGCACGTATCACCTCTTGCAGATCCCGACGTTCAACCGAAAGGCCCGGATCGCTCTCGACTGGACGGCCGCCGTCTTCTTCAGGCGCGACCTCGTGTCGATGGGCAGGCTACACGAGCCCCGCAGGGCCTTCGAAGAGGCCGCGTCAAGTTGACTAACCCGGCGAGTCTCGGTAGTCGCTAGCCCGCCGACGCGATCGTGGGCTTTGCGGTACGTCCAAGGCAGCAGTCCTTGGGGCACACGTCTTGCCAGGGCCCGATGTCGGTGAGCGACCGCCGCTCCGACTGCGTCGAGCCATCCGCCACGTGGCGCTCCTGGACAAGATCCACCAGCCCTGACACAAAGCGCGGATCGATTCCCACCGTGGGAACGCGCACGGCCGCAAGGCCGCGCCTCTGACACGTCTCGAGGGCCTCGTTGTCGAGGTCCCACGCGACCTCCATGTGGTCACTCACGAAGCCAAGAGGTGACATCACGAGCCCGCTCACGTCCGCATCGAGCGCATCGATGGCAAGGTTGATGTCGGGCTCGAGCCACGCCACGCTCGGGTCACCCGATCGCGACTGGTAGACGAGTGACCAGCCGACGCCGGGGAACTCGTCGCCCACGGCATCCATCACCAGGGTGGCGATCGCGCGCAGCTGCTCGGCGTACCAGCCGCCACCCGCGTGCCACGCCTCGCCTCCACCCACGGGCACGGGCGTCCCGTCCGGACGCGACTCGCGTGGACCCGACGCATCGGCCGCCGCGCTCGGAATCGAGTGCGTCGCAAACATCACATGCGGCCTCGCACCATTGCCCCCGGCCGCGAGTGCGCGCAATCCCCCACGCACCGCATCGATGTTGGGCTCGACAAAGCCTGGGTGGTCGAAATACTGACGCACCTTGTCGAGCGTCAACTCTCCCTCGAGCCCCGTCTGCGCGAGCGCCGCGGCGATGTCCTCGCGATACGCGCGGCAGCCGGAGTAGCTCGAGAACGCGGTGGTCACCAGCACGAGCACGCGCTGGTGGCCATCGGCGTGAAGCTCACGCAGGGCGTCCGCAAAGTAGGGCGCCCAGAAGCGATTGCCCCAGTAGACAGGGAGCGCAAGTCCCCGCGCGGCAATCTCCGCCTCGAGCGCCACCTTGAGCTCGCGGTTTTGTTGATTGATGGGGCTGATGCCCCCGAAGTGGCGATAGTGGTGCGCCACCTCCTCGAGACGCTCGTCAGGCACTCCCCTGCCGCGCGTGACATTGCGCAAGTATGGGATGACGTCGTCCTGGCCCTCCGGACCGCCGAAGCCCGCCAGCAGGATGCAGTCGTACTCGGCCGGGGCGACCACGCGGCCCGAGGCCGCGAGCGGGGGCAGCGTGCCCGTCATGAGCCCAGCACCTCCGCGGCCTCGCGAGTGGTCACTCGCCGTCCGGTGTAGAACGGCACCTCCTCACGCACATGGCGGCGGGCCTCCGTGTACCTGAGGTCGCGCATCATGTCGACCAGATCGGTCACCTCATCCGCCTCCATGGGAAGCAGCCACTCGTAGTCGCCTAGGGCGAAGGCCGCGACGGTATTGGCGACCACACCCGTGAACGCCGCTCCCTTGATGCCGTGCTCGCGCAACATCCGCGAGCGCTCCTCCTCGGGCAACAGGTACCAGTCGTAGGAGCGAACGAACGGGTACACGGTGAGCCAGTTTCTCGCTCGCTCGCCGCGCAAGAAGCCAGGAACGTGGGCACGGTTGAACTCCGCGGCCCTGTGAACTCCCGCGGCCGACCAGGTCAGGCGCGCGCCGTCGAGCAGCGCGGTGGTACGGAGGGCTCGCAGCGCCTCCTGGAGGTCCTCGAGTCTGGGGCCGTGCAGCCAGAGCATCACGGTGCCATCGGCACGCAGGCCCGAGACGTCGTACACGCCGCGCAGCACGACCTCTCGCCGCTCCCATGCGCTGACGACGCCGTCGAATGCGGCTATCGCCGCGTCGAGGTCGGCCTCAAAACCGCCGCCATCGAGGACACTAAACAGGGTGAAACCTTCGGGACTTTCGGTCATGACGACAGTCTCTCTCCGCGAGTGCCGTCAGGAGAAATCGGCGGACGCATCCGCCGCCACGATCGCGGCCAATCCGCTCAATCCCGCCGCAGATCCCACGAGGTGAACGCCCTTCATCGGCTGGGTGGAGGCGACCGACGCGGGGCTCGCATCGGGCCACTCGCTCGACACCATGCCAGCGACGTCGGCGTTGGCGAGGTTCACGCCGAGCAACAGAGACGCGTCCGCCACCGCATGGCCGGTGACATCCTCCCCAGGGCTCACCGCGTAGGACAGCCTGAGCACGTGGCGACCGGGAGGCAGCATCGCCGCAAGCCACGGCCACTTTGCGCTCGCATGGGTAAGGGCTTTGGCGCGGGTCACCCCCGGCCGCACCAGCACGCCGGTACCCCGCGGCGCCGCATCCAGCGCGGGAGCATCGACCACCATGACGACGATGGCCACGAGGCGCGCCTGCTCGGGCGCCTCGTCGAGCAGCGGCGACGGTTGGAGCAGCGGCGACGGTTGGAGCAGCGGCGACGGTTGGAGGAGATGCAGAGCCTGGTGGCGAGGCACCGCCACCACGACGCCGTCGGCTTCAAGGGCGCCATCGCTCGTCGATAGTCGCCACCCGACTCCGTCGGCTGAGCACTCGAGCCCTGTCACGTCCACACCGGTGCGCAACACCGCGCCGCGGCGCTCCGCATCGGCCGCTGCCGCCTGCGCCAGCGTGTACACGCCGCCGTCGAGCCCCCTCACGGCTGAGCCGGGAGCGCCCAGCGAGCGGCGGCTCCTCGCAGCGCGGATGAGTCCTCCTCGCTCGCGCACGTCCCCTGCGAGACCGGGAGCGATCGCGTCGAGCCGCAAGTCATCGAGCGGCCGTGAATACACGCCGGACATCACCGGCGCGAGCAGGCGATCGGCGGCTCGCCTCCCCAAACGGGACGCCGCGAGCGAGCCCACCGTGGCGTCGTCGCCGATGCTCCGCGTGGGAAGTACAAAATCCGCGCACGCGCGAATCGCGCCCCACCAACCGAGCACGCGTCTGACATCGGCCGCGAAAGGTCGAAGGGGAATCCCGAGCCAACCTGTAGCGGGCAACGGGTAGGCGCGGCCTGGGGAGATCACCCACGCGGGCGACGTCGAGGGCTCGGCGACGCGATCGCCCAGTCCAAGCTCATCGCACAGTCGCTGAACAGCATCGCCCCTTGTAGCAAAGGACTCGGCACCCGCGTCAAGCGTGAGACCCGCGACCTCGACGTAGTTGACCCTGCCGCCAAGCGAATCGCCGCGTTCGAGCAGCGTGACAGCGTGGCCCGCCCCCGCGAGCCTGCGAGCGGCCAAGAGACCCGCGATGCCGCCGCCGATGACAACCCACGTGCGGCTTGCGCTAGAAGTCATGAACCAGGTCCACGATGCGGGTCAAGGCCTCGGGATCGGTGTCGGGTGGAACCCCGTGACCCAGGTTGACCACGTGCGAGGGCGCCGCGAGCCCCCTGCGCACCACGTCACGCACGTGTGCCTCAATCGCCTCCCACGGAGCACCGAGGACGGCGGGGTCGATGTTGCCCTGCAGCGGCACGCCCGGAAGGCGCCTTGCCGCCTCGTCCAGGGGCACCGTGACGTCGATACCCATCGCGGTCGCCCCAGCGTCCTTCATGTCCTCAAGCAGGTGTCCCGTGTGGGTGCCGAAGTGAATGCGGGGCACATCGAGATCGCTGACATGAGAGAACGCGCGCGCGGAAGCGGGCGCGCAGTGTGCCACGTAGCGATCCCGCGGAAGAGACCCCGCCCAGGAGTCAAACAGTTGGACGGCGCTCGCCCCAGCGAGAACCTGCGCCCTAAGAAATAGCCCCGCTGCGTCGGCGGCCCAGTTCATGAGCGCCTCCCACGTCTGGGGATCCGCGATCATGAGGCGCCTCGCCTCCAGGTGGTCGCGCGAGGGGCCTCCTTCAACCATGTACGCCGCGAGAGTGAAAGGCGCACCCGCAAAACCGATGAGGGGCACGTCGCCGAGTAAGCCAAGCGATGCGGAGACCGCTTGTCTCACGACGTCAAGCGAACGGTCAAAGCCATCGCGGTCCGCCGCCGTGCCAAGTGAAGGCAGCGCGGCGACGTCGGCGGCCGTTCGCACGGGCGACTGAAAAACAGGACCGACGCCCGGCTTGATCGTGACATCGACCCCCGCGAGGAGCAGGGGCACCACGATGTCGCTGAACAGGATGCCCGCGTCGACTCCGTGCCTGCGCACGGGCTGCGCCGTAATCTCGGCAACGAGGGCGGGGTCGAGACACGCCTCGAGCATCGTGGTGCCCTTGCGTACCTCCCGATACTCGGGAAGCGACCGCCCTGCCTGCCGCATGAACCACACGGGGGCGCGCTCAGGCCGGTCACCCCGCAAAGCGCGCACCAAGAGTGACGCCGATGCATTGCCGGACACGAGCGGATGATCGTCGGGGAGAACCATGCATTGATTCTCTCTCACTCCTGGCCATGCAAGACTTAGGTCATGGCATTGCTGTCCCTCGTGGCGAGCCACCACAACAAAGACCTGAACACCCTTGAGCAACTGAGCGTTGGCTCTGACCGCCTGGGGAACTCCGTCATTGGCTCCACCGTGACCGGTGCCGTGGTGCTGCCCACGTGCAACCGTTTTGAGCTTTACCTCGATGTGACAGACCCCGCAGCGGCGCGCGCGCAGGTGGTCTCCGCCCTGTCTTCCATGACGCCTCTCGATGCGAACGCCATCGATTTCGCGCTCGTGGCCTACGAGGGCGACGACGCCGTGGAACACCTCATGTCGGTGGCCTCAGGGCTCGAATCGATGGTGGTGGGCGAACGCGAAATCTCGGGTCAGGTGCGCCGCGCCCACATTGACGCGCGCGAGGCCGGCCATTTGTCGCCCGCGCTGGATCGCCTCTTCCAATCGGCGCTGCGCACGTCGCGCGTTGTCGCGTCGTCCACGGGTCTGGGAACCTCCGGCCGTTCCGTCATGTCCGTCGCCTTCGACCTCGCCGACGCTAACGTCACATGGCGCGGCGCCAGCGCGCTCGTGGTGGGCACGGGAGCTCTCGCTGAAAAGGGAATTGGCGTGTTGCGCGATCGAGGCGCGCACGTGACCGGCGTGTACTCGCCCTCCGGGCGCGGGCGCGAAACTGCGGAACGGCACGACCTTGAGGTGGTGACCGCCGAGGGCCTCGTGAGGGCGCTCGAAGCGGCAGACGTGGTGCTCGCTTGCTCCGGAGGCGAGTCGATCGTGCTGACACCCGCGCTGGTCGCTCAGGCGATGAGTTCGCGCGGACACTCGCTGACGCTGATCGACTTGGCGCTTCATCGCGACGTCGCCGCGGGAGTGGAACTGCTGCATCACGTCACTGTGGTGCGGTTGGAGGACGTGAAGTCTCACGCTCCAGGGGAGTCGGTAGTCGCGCTCGAAAACGCCAGAGCCATCGTCGCCCACGCCGTCGCCCGCTTCTCGACCGGTGAATCCGGCCGCTCGGTCGACCCCGCCATCGTTGCGTTGCGCGAGCACGTCTTTGGCCTACTCGAGCGCGAAGTCGCACGCGCGCGACCCTCGGCGGGCGCGGACCCACAAGAGCGCGATCAGGCGGCCTCGACCGAGGCCGCGCTGCGGCACTTCGCCAAGGCGCTGCTCCACACTCCCACCGTCCGCGCGAAAAAGATGGCGGAGTCGGGTCACAGCGAGGAATACCTGAGCGCACTCCACACCCTCTACGGGCTCGACGTGGCCGTTCCGGACGACTGCTGCCCCGCCGGCGAGATCGACTCGTTCAGCGAGTGACGCCCCGGAGGTTTGGACCTCGAAGGTCCGCAACTTAGAGATCCAAGCGCTCCAGCATGTCCGTGACGAGCGCCGCGACCGCGGAGCGCTCCGAACGCTCCAACGTGACGTGCGCGAACAACGGGTGGCCCTTGAGAGCCTCGATCACGGCGGCCACGCCATCGTGCCTGCCGACGCGTAGGTTGTCGCGCTGTGCGACGTCGTGGGTAAGGATCACGCGCGAACCACTGCCGATGCGGCTCAGCATTGTGAGCAAGACGTTGCGCTCGAGGCTTTGCGCCTCGTCGACGATCACAAAAGCGTCGTGGAGCGAGCGTCCGCGAATGTGCGTGAGGGGCAGGACCTCGAGCAGCCCGCGGGCCATGACCTCCTCCACCACCTGGCTCGAGACCACGGAACCCAAGGTGTCAAAGACCGCCTGGGCCCAGGGGTTCATCTTCTCGGACTCGGAACCTGGCAGGTACCCGAGGTCTTGGCCGCCCACCGCGTACAGCGGGCGGAAGACCATGATCTTCTTGTGCTGGCGACGCTCCAGGACTGCCTCGAGCCCGGCGCAGAGGGCCAGGGCGCTCTTGCCCGTTCCGGCCCGGCCTCCCATCGAGACGATGCCGATCGACTCGTCGAGAAGCAGGTCAAGGGCGATGCGCTGCTCAGCCGAGCGCCCGTGCAGCCCAAACACCTCGAGATCGCCGCGCACCAGGCGAATCGCTCCTGCGTCCGAGACCCGCCCGAGCGCCGAGCCGCGCGGGGAGTGAATGACCAGCCCCGTGTGAATGGGAAGCGACGCAAGGTCCTCGCCGCACTCGCTTGCCGCCGATGCGGCGATCAGTTCGTTGTCCCACAGCAGCGACATTTGCTCGTCGGCCAAGTGAATCTCGCGCATGCCCGTCCATCCGGACTCGACGGCAAGCTCCGCGCGGTACTCCTCCGCATCGATGCCGAGGGCTGATGCCTTCACGCGCATCGGCAGGTCCTTGGACACCACAGTGACCGCATGGCCCTCTGCGCGCAGGTTCGCCGCAACGGCAAGGATGCGGGTGTCGTTGTCGCCCAAGCGGAACCCGCTTGGGAGCACGTCCTGGTCCGTGTGGTTCAGCTCGACGCGAAGCGTGCCGCCCACCTCGTTCGCGGGGATGGGCTGGGAGAGCGTGCCGTACTGAACCCGCATGTCATCGAGCGCGCGGAGCGCAGATCGGGCGAAATAGCCGAGTTCCGGGTGATGGCGCTTGGCCTCGAGCTCTGTCACCACCACCACGGGAAGAACGACGGCATGCTCGGCGAAGCGTTTGAGCGCCTGCGGATCCGAGAGGAGCACGGACGTGTCAAGCACGAAGGTGCGCACTGTGGTGTCGATCGCTGAATCGGTGACTGGGAGGGGACGAGTGACGGTCACGGGTGCTCCAGGCGGTGTCGGGCCGTAGGGCATCCACCGCCCTACGGCGATGTGTCAGGTGGGTCCCTTTTGGGACCTCACGGTGTCTACCACGCTGTGGACGCTACGCCGACCGTGACCGCAGTTCGGCGCAACACGCCGCCGTTCACAATGTCGAAATGAACGCCCCCGCGGCCGGGCGCGCCGCCCAAAGCACACCGCTCAGCGTCCGTGCCTCCGCTCGCGCTGCGCGTAACTGCGGAGCGCCCTCAAGAAGTCAACCCTGCGAAAGTCAGGCCAATATGCATCACAGAAGTAGAACTCCGTGTGCGCGCTTTGCCACAACAAGAAACCACCGAGTCGCTGCTCGCCAGAGGTGCGGATCATGAGATCAGGGTCCGGTTGGCCCTTGGTGTACAGATGCTCCGCGATGTCCTCCACGGTGAAGCCCTCCGCCACCTGCTCGAGCGATTGGCCCTGGGCCACCCCTGCCAACAGGTACGCACGTACGGCCGCGGCAATCTCGTGCCTACCGCCGTAACCGACCGCCACGTTGACGTGCAGCTCGGTGGCCTTGGACGTCAACTCGACGGCGGCATTGAGGCGCTCGCCCACCCAGTCTGGAAGCAGCGATGCATCTCCGACGTGCTGGAGGCGCCATCGGCCATCGTGAGCGAGCTCTTCGACGGAGTCGCAAATGATCTCGAGCAGCGCTCCCAGCTCGATCTGGTCCCTCTCGAGGTTGTCCGTCGACAGCATCCACAGGGTCACCACCTGGACGCCACTGTCTTGAGACCACTCGAGAACCTCGGTGATTTTGTCCGCTCCCCTGCGGTGACCGTGGGCGGTAGTCTCCCCACTTTGCTTGGCCCAGCGACGGTTCCCATCGAGGATCACGCCGATGTGGCAAGGCGCTGGTCCTCGAGCCTTGAGATCGCGCGCAAGCACAGTCTCATAAGCGCGATACAGCGCGCTACGCATCCCCATGTCAGACCTCCGAAGACGATGCTACGGCTCCCGCCGCCAACGCAAACCTACGGTATCGTAAGTACATGGACGACACAGCGGTTCCCGAGGCCACGATCACCGCCCCCGCCGCGGATAATCTGCCAACAATTGGCAAGCCACTACTGCGCGGTTGGCTCCACCTAGGAGCCGCGCCTCTCGTGCTGATTGCGGGCATGGTGCTCATGGTCTTTGCTCCTACGCTCGCGGGCAGGGTCTCGTCGGGCGTCTTCGCCCTCACAGCCGTCATGCTCTTTGGCACCTCCGCCGTCTATCACCGAGGAACATGGTCGCCCAAAGCTCAGGCCGTGCTGCGGCGAATGGACCATGCCAACATCTTCCTCATCATTGCGGGAACGTATACGCCACTCGTTGTGATCCTGCTCGACGGCGGAACACGGATTCTCGTCCTCGTGCTCGTGTGGGTCGGAGCCATCCTGGGGATGCTCTTCCGCATCCTGTGGCTTCAGGCTCCCCGCTGGTTGTACACGCCGCTGTACGTAGCAATGGGCTGGGTCGCCATCGGCTACATCAAGCCGTTCTACTACGCCGGAGGGCCCGCGGTGGTCTGGCTCATCGCCGCAGGAGGCGTCTGTTACACGGCGGGCGCCGTCATCTATGGCTTTAAGTGGCCAGGCCCCTCAGCGCGCTACTTCGGCTTTCACGAGATCTTCCACTCACTCACCGTCGCCGGTTTCACCTGCCACTACATCGCCGCCGCCATCGCGGTCTTCAGCGCTCAGCCCTGACACCTGGCGCTGCCGACCAGAGGCAGCAGCATCGGCGCGACTGGCGGCCTCAAGCCGCACCTTGCGCAAGTGCTTGTTGAGCGAGCGGAACAACACGATGACCGCGACGGTCAACAGAAAGGTCGCGACGAACGCGGCCCAGCCGGGGCCAATTTCGTAATATTTCGGATCCATAGCTCCTCCGGGACTATCCTGCCTCACGATGACCATTGATGTTTCCGCTGAGGACGAGGCCGATTCCAGGCCTCGGCTCTCCGCGCGCGCGTGGTGGGGAGTAGGCGCGGGACTTGCGGTCCTGATCGCCTTGGCATCCTGGTGGGGTTGGGTCGTCTCTCATCAAGCGGTGCGGTGGCAAGACGTCGGATTCAGCATCGTCTCCCCCACAGAGGCCCGCGTCACATACGATGTCTTCCTCTACTCGGATTCACCGGTGACCTGCCACCTGAGGGCTCTCAACACGCGTTATGCCGAGGTGGGCGTCACGACGCAGCACATCGATCCCGCCGCGGGCAACGCTCAGCGCTTCACCGCAACGCTTGCCACAACGGAAGAGGCAACCACCGCGGTTGTGCATTATTGCGAGGCGGATTCTTAAGCGAGTTTTGGTTGAGTGCCTGGCCGTTCGTTATCCTTGAGATTTCCACCTCAAAGGATGTGAAGCATGACGGACCAGACCTGGCTTACTCAGGAGGCCTTCGACCGCCTGCAACAAGAATATGAACACCTCGCGGGAGAGGGCCGAACGGCCATCGCGAAGGAGATTGACGAGCGCCGCCAAGAGGGTGACCTCAAGGAAAATGGCGGCTATCACGCGGCGCGCGAGGAGCAGGGCAAGCAAGAGGCTCGCATCAAGCAGCTGCGCTTCTTGCTCGAAAGCGCCCACGTTGGCGAGCCATCTGCTGGCGATGGCACCGTCCAGTCAGGCTCCGTTGTCACCGCCACCGTTGGGGGCCGTGAGATGCGGTTCCTCGTTGGTTCTCGCGAGGTTGCCGGCGGCACCGACATTGACGTGTTCAGCGCTCAGTCGCCGTTGGGCGAGGCTCTCATCGGCAAGAAGGTGGGCGACGTGACGTCGTACAGCGCGCCTAACGGCAACGCAATCGCCGTCAGCGTCCTCGCCGTGGATCCTTTCACGGGCTAGAGACCTTCAAGGGCGAGAGCCCTTTCACACCCTCCCGATCAGCGCCTTTCGAGAAGGACGACGGCCTCGTAGTGTTCGGTATGCGGGAACATGTCGAGCAGTCGACCCCTCGTGGGAACCATGGACGGCATGGCCTCCAGGTCCTTGGCGAGCGTCACCGCGTTGCAGCTCGAGTAGACGACCCTCCTGGCGCCGCTCGACTGGATCCAGGCGGCAAGGTCCGGCCCTATCCCCCTGCGCGGCGGGTTGACGATCACGACGTCAGGGGCGGGCCTGCCCTGCACCCACGCGGTCGCGTCGGCGGCCACAAAGGTGGCCTCAAGCGCACCAGGGTGCCCTGCATTGGCCATGTCCTGAGCACTACGCCGCGCCGCGATCACGGCCTGTTCAACCGACTCCAC
Organism: Actinomycetales bacterium; assembly: GCA_038248935.1. GTDB lineage: Bacteria > Actinomycetota > Actinomycetes > Actinomycetales > Demequinaceae > Demequina. Next base: position 7,758 of record JBBRWX010000042.1, on the reverse strand, counting down.
ACCCACGACCGTCCTGCCCTCGCGCACGCAATCGAGCGCGAAGCCTCCCACCCCGCAATACAGATCCCACACGGTTGCAGATGCGCCCTCGTCGACCCACTCAGCGACGAGCGCGTACAACCTGCGCGCGATGTCGGTGTTGGTCTGGAGGAAACTTTGTGGGCGGGCATAGAGCGCCACGCGGCCCATGTCCATGCGCAGCGTATCGAGCTCCGTCAGCACGATCTCTTGGTGGCCCTCGAGCACCGCCTTGTGTTCAGGAAGGACGTTGAGCGTCGCGACGACGAGGTGAGGGAGCTTGTCGAGCAGCCACGGCAGGTGCTTGCGTAGACGTGCGAGGGATTCCGTCGAGCGCATCACGAATCTCGCCATGAGTTCGCCTTGGGGCGACGCAGTGACGATGATGTGCTTGAGTTCGCCCTTGCGAGCGGGGATGTCGTACGGCTCGAGGCGCGCGACGGTGATGAACTCCGCGAGCACGGGGAATGCGTGCGCGAGCTCCGGCCCGTACAGGGGGCACAAGCGCAAGTCGACCCCGCGGTCGTCCGGATCAAGAATGCCGACGGTCGGATGGTCAATCGAGCCGCCGACAACCATCTTGGCCTTAGAACGGAAGCCGGACTCAGCGCTCACCATCGGGTCCAGCCACACCATGCCGTCGAGCCGCTCCGTGCCTTCCAACAAGTCCGTGCCTTCCAACAAGTCCGTGCCTTCCAACAAGTCCGTGCTTTCACGCAAGTCGGTGCTGTGGGAAGCGCGAGGCCGCACCGCGGCAATGAGAGCCTCGAGCCGCCGCTGCTTGGACTGAACCTGAGCGAGGTGTGGCGTCTTGATCACGGTGCAAGAACGGCATCGGCCTTCGTCGAAATAGTGGCAATCCACGTCGAGAACCAGGCGGCGCAGGGGGAGCTAGCGCCGGCGCTTGCGCACGCGAATTTGCGACGTGTTCACGCGCGCCGTCGCTTTGCGTAGCGCGTCCATCGATTTGCCTGCCAGGATCGGTATTTGGCCGGTAAACGTCCGCTCGCCGTCGCGATTGAGGATGAACTCAGCGTGGAGTCCACGCCCAAACGCCACCGAGAACGCCAGAATCGGCACGGCAATCACGGCACCAGCCAGCCCCGCAAGCAGAGTTCCAGCCGACACGGCCAACAGGATGGCCATGGGGTGCACGGAGGCCGCCTTGCCAAAGAGCCACGGGTACAGGACGTTGCCCTCAGTCTGCTGAACGACGAGCACGACGCCAAGCATCAGCAGCGCGGTGACCCAACCGCCGTCGACGAGGCCAACAAGTACCGCAACGGCCCCCGAGATGCCCGCACCGAACATCGGAATGAAGCTGAAGAGGAACACCATGATCCCGATGGGTAGCGCGAGAGGCACCCCCAGGACCCACGCACCAACGCCGATCCCAACGGCATCGACGAAGGCGACGAAGGCTGAGGTCTGGGTGTAGCGACCCAACGTGGTCCACCCGGCCCTGCCAGCCCTGTCCATGCTCTTACGCATGCGGCGAGGTGCAAGGCCAACAAAGAACTCCCACATTTGGGAGCCATCGCGCAAGAAGAAGAACAAAGAGATGAGGGCGAGGACACTGCCTGCCGCAAGAGTGCCGACCGTGCTCGTGACGCTCACTGCGCTCGACGCGAGGCCCCAGGCGTGGTCGCGCACCGTCGACAGGATCTGGTCAACGCTTCCATTGATTTGGTCGCTCGACACGTGAAGAGGGCCGTCGACGAGCCAATTAACGACGGTGTCAAAGCCGCGCCCTGCGGAGGTCTTCAAGGAGTCGAAGCCACTCACGACCGATGTGCCCACCGCGGTGGCCAGGCCGACCACGGCCACCACCAGCAGCAGCACCGTCACCGCGGCGCCTAGTGTGCGAGGGACCTTGAGCCTGTGGAGCAAACTCACGAAGCGTTCGAGTGGCGCAGCGATGAGAAGCGCGATGGCGAGCGGCAATACGACGGGGCTCAGAAGCGCCAAAACGTTGCCGATCGCGATGAGCACGACCCCTACGACAATGAGTCGCCACGCCCACGCCGCGGCGACTCGCAGCGGCTCCGGAACCTCGGAGGCGGCATCCTCGGGCGCGTCTCGCTCGGACAAATCCTCAACCCTGTTGGACACGCCCGATTGGTCGCCGTCGATCTCTTCGTTGCCTGCCATGCTCAGAGCGTATCGCGAACGTGGAACACGAATCGGTACCGTCAGCGTTACGTAGCCGGAGGTGTCACGAATGCTCGGAGTAAACAAGACTCAGATGGTCGCGAAAGAGACTGCAATGAAAGGGCGCGATGCGGCGTTCGCGGTTGCCGATGCACACCAGGTTCTTGACCGACCGCTACAGGGCCCTCGGCCCACAGGCATGGAAGTGCTCTACGTCGCCATGGGCTGCTTCTGGGGATCCGAGAGGATTTTCTGGCAGACCGACGGCGTGTACTCGACGGCAGTGGGATACATGGGCGGTTGGACCAAGAACCCCACGTATGAAGAGACGTGCACGTCCCTGACCGGCCATACCGAGACCGTGCAGGTGGTCTACGACCCCGCGAAGGTATCGCTCGAGACGCTGTTTGCCACGTTCTGGGAGAACCACGACCCGACCACGCCCAACCGCCAAGGCGGAGACATCGGCACCCAATACCGCAGCGCGATTTTCGCGACAACGCCGGAGCAATTGTCGGCCGCCGCCGCCTCACGCGATCTCTATCAGGCCAAGCTCTCAGCGAAGGGCTTCGGCACGATTTCCACCCAGATTGCCCCGGTGGCCGACGCGGGGGACGGCGTCTTCTACTACGCGGAGGACTACCACCAGCAATACCTCTTCAAGAACCCGGGCGGGTATTGCAATCACGGGTTCTGCCAGGTCAGTTACGCGTAGAACACCCAGCTAGTTCGACGCGAACGCGCCCTTCAGAAACTCGATCTGGCGCGCGATCTGGTGTGCGCCACCGCCCTCGTGACCGTTGTATGGGTACACGACGACGTCCTTTTGAACGACCACGTCCTTTGACACGCCCCCTGCACGCTCGCCGTAACGGTTGTACGCGGCGAAGCACGTCGACGGAGGGCACACGTCGTCCATGAGCGATATCGACCACAACGAGGACGCTGTGGCTCTCTTGGCAAAGTTCACGCCGTCCACGTAACTGAGCGTGCGGAACACCTGCTCCGTCACGTCCCTGTGCACGGACAGATACTGGCGAATCTCGGGATACGGCATCGTGTCGGCCATCGACACGGCGCGCTCGAAGTGGCACAAGAATGGCACGTCTGGCATGACGGCGATGAGGTCGGGCACCAGGCCTGCAACCGCGATTGCCACTCCCCCGCCTTGAGAGGCGCCCTTAAACGCGACCCGCGAAGCGTCGACTCCTGGGAGCACACGGGCCGTGTCGACCGCGAGAACCGCATCGGTGATGACGCGCCTGAAGTAGTACTGCTCGGGGTCGAGGATCCCTCTCGTCATGTATCCAGGGGCGGCCGCGCTCGACCCGACGGGGTCGGGAGTATCGCCGCCCGCGCCCCACGAGCTTCCCTGGCCGCGCGTGTCGAGGATCATGTAGGCATACCCCGCCGACGGCCACAGCGTGTGCTCGAATGCCAGGCCGCGGCCGCCGCCGTAGCCCGCGATCTCGACCACGCACGGAAGGTGGCCCACCACACCGGCGGGCCGGGCGTACCACGCCTTGACCGGGTGGCCCCCAAAGCCTGGAAACGTCACGTCGAACAGGTCCACGTGCGCCAAGCCATTGGCTACCGGGGCGACCTCAACGTCTCCCGAGGCATCCCGTGCCTCGGCGAGCGTGCATTCCCAAAACGCGTCAAAGTCGTCCGGTTCGGCGACATCGGGAGCGAAACTTCGAAGCTGGTCGAGAGGGAGGTCTACGTGAGCCACCCAACCATTGTGGCACCGCTACCTGCGCAGGTAGCTCATCAAACGCAGCATCTCGAGGTAGATCCAGATGATGGCAAAGACCAGTCCGTACGCGGCCGTCCACTCCCACTTTGCGGGCAGGCCGTTGCGCACGCCATTCGCGACAAAGTCGAAGTCGGAGATGAGCATGAGCGCACCCACCGTGATCGCGAACAGGGACAGCACCAGGCCCAGGTTGACACCCAGCCCGCCGATCTGGACCTCGCGCATGTTGAAGCCACCGAACGAGACCATGGCCACGTTGATGAGCGAGAAGACCACGTACGCGGGCGCCGCGATCATCAGGAACTTGTTGACCTTGCCCATGTCACGAATGCGGCCGGAACGATAGACGAGCAACGACACGGCGAACACGACGGCGGTGCCGACGAGCGACTGCAGGATGATCCCGCCATACGAGGCCTCGTAGTAGACGGAGATGCCGCCGACCGCTCCGCCGTACACCGCAATGGTGGTCGCCATGAGCGCGGGCTTGGGCCCGTTGCGCGTGGTGAACATGACGATAAGAGCGAGGACGAAGCCGACGATCATGAGGGGCATCGCGAGCGCGGGCATCAACATACCCACCAGCACGGCCGATGCCGCGGCCAGGAGGAAGAGCGAGGCCGCCTTAGCGATCGTGCCGTCGTACGTCATTCTGCCGTCGAGCGGGGTCACTCCGGGAATGGAGGGTGCCTCGAAACCGACGGGCGTTCCCCGCTGGAAGGACTTGTTGTTGTTGAAGACGGGGTTTGCCACGTTTCCTCCTCAGGAGAGCTCTTGGAAGTCTAACGAGCGACGATGACTGGGAGTGCCCCCGGCGGGACTTGAACCCGCACTGTGCCGATTTTAAGTCGGCTGCCTCTGCCAATTGGGCTACGGGGGCTGGGTGTGGCGGTCGCGTCAGCCGAGACGCTCCGCCGCGGAGAACGCGATCCCATCCAGGATGTCGTGCTCGCTCGTCACGAAGTAGGGTAACTCGCCGCCCGCATCGTGAACCGCAGTTCGCACGCGCCCCATGAGAGTGTGCCACACGAGCGCACCTGCACCGATGACGTCAACGCGTCCCGAGTGCATGAAGCCCAGCGCCGCGCGGGAGGACCTCGTCGCGTGCAGCAACTCATCGCACGCCTGCATCGCCGCGTCGATGGGAAGCACGGCGCCATTGATCTTGTCGCGGTCGTAAGAATGGAGGCCAAGAGCGTGCGCCGTCACCGTGGTGATCGAACCCGCAAGGCCAACGAGCGTCCGTGTGCGCTCGACGGGCACGCCCTCGAAGGCATCGTCGATCGCCGCGTGAATGTCGTCGACCGCCGCCGCGATCTCGTCCGGCTCGGGGGGGTCACTGACGAGGTGACGCTCGGTCATCCGCACGCAACCCACGTCCATCGAATGGGCGGCCTCGGGGCCATCGGTGCCAAGGACAACCTCGGTCGAGCCCCCGCCAAGGTCGACAACGAGGTAAGGAGCGTCGTGGCTCGCATCGAGCACCGACGTGGCTCCCCTAAAACTCAGCCTCGCCTCTTCCTCGCCAGAGATGACCTCGGGGGTCACGCCCAAACGGGCCTCGACTCCCTTGAGGAAGACGTCCCTGTTGGCCGCGTCGCGCGTGGCTGAGGTCGCGACGAAGCGGGTCGCCTCGACGCCTAGCTGCTTGCACTGAGCCGCATACGCGTCGACGGCCGCGAAGGTGCGCTCAAGGGCATCGGCCGCGAACTCCCCCGTCTGGTCGACTCCTTGGCCGAGCCTCACCACGGTCATGCTGCGCACCACGTCCGTGAGCCTGCCGTCCACGACGTCGGCGACCAGAAGGCGGATGGAGTTGGTGCCACAGTCGATGGCAGCGACGCGAGTCATGACACCACCCTAGTAGCGCCGGCGGCGGCTCCCCGGCGGCGCGGAAGGGTGGCGCTCACGTGTGCGTTGCCTCCGGCTCCGACGGCGCTACGCCTCGTACCGCGGGCGCTCACAGGTGCACCTGTCGGGGCGCCACGTCGTGGCCATGAGAGCCAGCGCCTCGTCACCAAGCGGATTGACCCCAGGGCCCGCCGCGAGAGCGTAGCCGACGAGCACGTGGAGACACTTGACACGGTCGGGCATCCCGCCCGCCGAGATTCCATGGATCTCCTCCACGTCCTCGATCTCGTATCGCTCAGCCAGGTAGCGCTCGTGCGCCGCGCAGTAGGCCGCCGCGAGCGCCTCGTCGTCGCCGAGTCGAGACTGGAACTCGCGCATCGTGCCCGTCGCCTCGAGGGTCGATGCGGCGGCAACGGCACCGGGATGAGTGAGGTAATAGAGGGTCGGAAAAGGCGTGCCGTCTGGCAAACGCGGCGCCGTCTTCACGACGGTGGGATTGCCACACGCGCATCGCGCGGCCACGGCCACCACTCCCCTGGGCACCCGACCCAGTTGGGATTGCAGGGTCTCGATGTCTTCGGGGGTGACGCTCACCCGCCCAAGTCTACGTTCGGCGCAGGGGCGACTTGGTCCTGCGGGCCGACCGTTCCAACCGGTTGTTGCGGAGCCTGTGCTTGCGGATCCTGGGCTTGCGGATCCTGTGCCTGAGGCGCCTGGGCCTGGGGCTCAGCGCCCGCGGCCTCGACCGAGGCCCACATCCGATCGAACCACGGCTCTCCGGTCGCCGCGTCACCATTAGCCGCCTCGTCAACAGAGCCCACCGCGGCGGGCCGCGCTACCTCCGGATCGACCACCCGATACGGGGTCTCGCCCGGATACACGTAGGCGAGGCGTTCGCGGGCTTGCGCCACCACAAAGGCCGGATCCTGCCAGCGAGCCAACTGCGCGTCGAGGTCGTCCACTTGGGCCCGCGCGGCATCCCTCTCCGCGACGAGCGCGGAGTTACTCGCCCGCTGCTCGTTGTACACGCGAACCGACGGCCACACGAGGGCGAAGGCGAGCCCCAAAACCCCCGCGAGCACCAGTGTGCGCCACGACAACACGGCCGCCCACGAGCCTCGCACGGGCGCCGGCGCGACGACGGGACGAGGCTTCGCCGCGGAACCCGTAGACGGCGACGCACCCGGTCGCGCCGGGGGCCCGGCGCGCATCACCCCCGAGCGTGGCGTGCGCGCGGAGCCGCGCGCTGTGGCGCGGGGAGCTCCTGGGCGCGTGGGGGCAGACATGCCCCCATTGTCTAGTGGCGCCACTGCCACAGCCGCGTGACTCGCCCGGAGTGACCCGTCTTGGGGCGTGCACCCTCTCGGAAACGACGGATCCGCCGCACCCCAACAGGGGTACGGCGGATCCGGTGAAGCGAGTGGTGACTCAGTGACTCTAACTACTTGCCGTAGCGACGGGGGAAGGCCGACTTGCCGGCGTAAACAGCGGCGTCGTCCAGTTCTTCCTCGATGCGCATGAGCTGGTTGTACTTGTTGATGCGCTCGCCACGGGCTGGGGCGCCCGTCTTGATCTGGCCGCAGTTGTACGCGACGGCCAGGTCGGCGATCGTGACGTCCTCGGTCTCACCGGAGCGGTGCGACACCATCGCCGTGAAGCCCGCGCGCTGGGCCATGGCCACAGCGTCCGAGGTCTCGGACAGCGTGCCGATCTGGTTGAGCTTAACCAAAAGCGAGTTGGCGGCACCCTCTTCAATGCCCCTCTTGAGGCGCACAGGGTTGGTGACGAACAGGTCGTCTCCGACGATCTGTGTCTTGTCGCCGATGAGCGTCATGAGCTCGGACCATGAGGTCCACTCGTCCTCGGACAGCGGGTCCTCGATCGAGACCAGCGGGTAGTCGCCCACGAGGCCCTCGTAGAAGGCGATCATCTCGGCGGGGGTCTTCTGACCACCCTCCCACTGGTAAGCGCCGTCCTTGAAG
>JBBRWX010000041.1:0-21364 GCA_038248935.1 Actinomycetales bacterium | reverse complement strand
GCTCTGGGTCGCCCTCCTGATGGCGGCCTGGACGACTACCGTGTCGTTCTCCGGGGGCCTACAGGGTCGCCCCGATCTGGTGAAGAGTGGTGAGCGCGCGTTGTACGCGACGTTTGGTTTCACGTTGCTTGCGTCCATCGGGTTGTGGACCGCCCTCTTCTTGCACGACTTCTCGATCAAGTTCGTTGCCTCGTATACGAGCTCGAACCTCCCCAAGATCTACACGTTCACGGCCTTCTGGGCCGGACAGTCCGGGTCCATGCTCTTCTGGGCATTGATCCTGACCATGTATTCAGCGATCGCGGTCTTCACGAACCGAAAAACGAATCGCGCCATGATGCCGTACGTCACCGGGACGTTGGGCATCATCTGTTTGTTCTTCCTGATGACGATGTGCTTCGGCGCCAATCCGTACGAACGCCTTGACTGGATTCCGCCCGAAGGCCGCGGCATGAATCCGCAGCTGCAGAATCCGGGCATGGCGATCCATCCGCCGATGCTCTATCTGGGGTTGGTCGGCACGGCGATCCCGTTCGCGTTCGCCATCGGTGCACTCGTCACGCGCCAGCTCGACGCGCAGTGGCTGGGCGCCGTCCGACGCTGGGCGCTGCTGTCTTGGTTTTTTCTCACCATCGGCATCGTGCTCGGTATGTGGTGGGCGTACGTGGAGCTCGGCTGGGCCGGCTATTGGGCGTGGGACGCCGTCGAGAATTCCTCGTTCCTGCCGTGGCTCACGATCACCGCGTTTCTGCACAGCATCATGATCCAGGAAAAGCGCGGCATGCTGCGCAAATGGAACGTGACGCTGGTCGCGATGTCGTTCTTGCTCACGATCCTCGGCACGTTTATCACGCGCAGCGGCATCATTGAGAGCGTGCACGCCTTTGCGCAGTCGCCCGTCGGTGACTGGTTCCTCGGCTTCCTCATCGTTGCTGCCGTCAGCACGGCGTATCTCGTGTCCACGCGTCTCAACGATCTGCAGGCGAATGCCGAGTTGGAAAGCATGGTGAGCCGCGAGGCGGCGTTCCTGTACAACAATCTCGTGCTGGTGGGCATCTGCTTCGCCACGTTGTGGGGCGTGCTCTTCCCGATCCTGAGTGAGTGGGTGAAGGGCGACAAGATCACCGTCGGGCCGCCGTTCTTTAATGCGGTCAACGGCCCGCTCGGTTTGTTGCTGCTCGCGCTCACGGGGATTGGTCCGCTCATCGCGTGGCGTCGCGCGTCGACCACCAATCTCAAGCGGCAGTTCACGTGGCCGGTAATCTCCGGCGTCGTCACGTTCGCCGTGCTGTTCGCGATGGGTATGCGCCAGATGTATGCGCTGGTGTCGTATCTGCTGGCCGGCTTCGTGATCGGTACGATTGTGCAGGAGTTCGTGAAGGGCATCGGCGCCCGTCGCCGCATGTACGGCGAAGGACTGTTCAGCGCCTCGATGCGACTGGTTGGCCGCAACCGTCGTCGCTATGGTGGCTACATCGTGCACTTCGGCGTCGTCATCCTGTTCTGCGCGTTCGCCGGCCTGATGTTCAAGAAAGACCTCACTGCCACGCTCAAGGCCGGTGAGTCGGTCAAGGCGACGGATGCGTACGGCAGCGAGTGGGTGTTCACGAGTCAGGGCCTCTCGTCATTCGAACAGCTCAATCGTCGGGTCGTGGCCGCGTCGTTCAACGTGACGCGCGACGGCAAGAACATGGGCATCCTGTCGAGTGAAAAGCGTCAGCACGTGAACGCGGCCGGCGAGCCGACATTCGAACCATCTACGGAAGTCGGCATTCTCGAATCACCGAAGCAGGATGTGTATCTCGTGTTCACCGGCGCGGTTGATCGCGAAACGGCAGCGATTCACATCAACTTCAACCCGCTCGTGTGGTGGGTGTGGTTTGGCGGCATCATCATGGCGTTCGGCGGATTGATTGTGATGTGGCCGCAAGCGGTGCGCGCGGAGCGCGAAGGTGGCTACGTGGCTGAGCTGCCGTCGGAGTCGACGTTGGCATTGGTCGGGGCGGGCGCGTGATGATGTCAGAGCAGGCGCTGTCCTCGAGCCGCCGGCTGTTTCTCTCCCGCGCGGGCTCGGTCGCGGTGGTCGCGGCGGGATCGCTGTTGCTGGCGCGCACGGGTTGGGCGCAAGACGCCGCGACGCCTCAATCCGCGACAGCGCCTGGCGGCGAGGCGATGACGTCGGATTCGTATAAGCCAGTGGCGCGACCGGCGAAGCCGAATGCCGTGCAGCAGATGGACGTGAAGCAGATCGAAGCGTTCGAGCGTAATCTCGCCTGTCCGTGTCCGTGCACGCTCGACATCTACACGTGCCGCACCACGGACTTCAATTGTGGCATCTCACCGGCGGTGCACGGCGATATTCAGCGGTTGGTGGAAGGCGGCTACAACGCCGACGAAATCATGGCCGCGATGACGCAAACGTACGGTGATTTCATTCTCATGCAGCCGCGCAAGCAGGGCTTCAACCTGCTGGCGTGGTTCGCGCCGTTTGCCGCGATCGCGCTCGGTGCGGTTGCGATCGGTGCACTGCTGCGTGGCTGGCGTCGGAATGCCGATGTGGCCGCGGCGAGGCGTGCCTCGGAGCCGGCGACCATCGATCCGTCGATCGATGCCACACCCGACGAATTGGCGCGCCTTCAGGCGGCCCTGCGGGAGGAGCGCTGATGACGCTCGTCGTGATGCCGGAGGGTACCGTTCCGCTGGTACTGGGGACCGTGCTGGCGCTCGGCGCGCTGACGCTGGTGCTGTCACCGCTGTTGAGCGGCGAGGCCGAAGTGCGGGCGGAGGATGAAAAGCGCGCGGCGAATGAAGTGGCGCGTGTTCAAGCCGCTCGGGCCAAGCGGTTGGGGCGCGCTGAGGAGCAGCTCGACGGCGCCGTTGCGGCCCTTCGCGAAATCGAATTCGACCGCGAAACCGGCAAGCTATCGGACAGCGATTATGCGGAACTGAAAACGCGCTACACGCGCGAAGCCTTAACTGAGCTGCGCGCGTCCGACGCGCGCGAGGCGTCTATTGCTGTCGCCAACGCCTCGACGGTCCTCGGCCTTGCTGACGCTGCCGACCCGGTCGAGGCGGCGATTCGTCGGGCGCGCGACAATCAGCGTTCCTGCGGCGACTGTGGACCACGGCCGGAGCCCGACGCGACGTATTGCTCGAGCTGCGGTCGCTTTCTCCCCGGCGCCTGCGCCAGCTGCGGAACCAGCGTCGACTTGGTGGCGTCGCGATTCTGCAGTGGGTGCGGCGAGCAGCTGGTGGCGGCCTGATCGCAGCGGGGCGATTTTCCCGCTGTGGAACAGATCGTCACGATTCGATTGCATGAAGCCGGTTTCCGGAGATCGCGTACGAACGTAAGCTCTTGTGTAAGAAGTGTTTGACGCTCTCAGCGGCGTGACGAGTAACATCACCGTCACGCCGCTTCTTTATTCCTTCCGAAGAAAGTATCGCGCAGCTAACCTATGGCTTCGCCTCGACACTTGCTCTTTCTACGTGGTACTCATGCGCTCTGGGCTTTTCCGCGCCGCGCTGTTTGAAGGGGTGGGGCCGCCGGCCCCCCGGGTGGGGCCCCACCGCGTTGTTATTCCACGCGAAGATTCCTCGTGGAATCGCCGAACAAGAAACGTCTGGCCCAAGCGGTCCGTCCGACTTGTCCGGATCACTGCATGTGGGGATAACCGAGGTGGCACATCCCGTGACGTGCGGCCAACGAAAAGGCGGCCAAGTGTGAGCGATTGCACTCTCACAAGCCCGCCGAATCGCGTATCGTGGTGAATGCCCTGCGGCGGCCCAGATCCCTCAGCCTGAGCCGTCGCAGGGTTTTTTGTTTTCCGAGACGTGCTCAACTCCATGCCGGGCCCGCTCGCGCAGAGGCTCGCAAAGGTCGAGGCCACGCCCGCACCCTGAGTTCGACAGTGATGTTGACCGAGTTGCGCGGGCCTCGCCAGCACGAAATCAGCGCCACGCCATTTGGCGAGGCCACCTCACGTGCCGCTTCACAACCGGTCTGCAGCGCCGATGCCGATGACGCTCCCCTTGCGCGCGCGTCTCGATCGACGCGGGCGGCCGCGAGAGCAGCCAAGTCGGCCGCGGCCTCTGTCTTTGCGCCCCCGACCATCACCGCGCCTCCGTCGACCGCGGCAAGGCCGACGATCACGATGATGGCCAACACCGCGATCACGACTGGAGTCGCGGACCCGCGCTCACGCGAAAGCGCCGCGCCCTTCGCGATCATCGCCGCTCCGTCATGCCAGCGCCCTCCCGCCAGCGCCCTCCCGCCAGCGCCCTCCCGCCAGCGCCCTCAAGACCGGTCCCTGGCGGTGGCACATCTGGCAACTCGCGGCCAAGGGGATCGCGCGACATTCACACAGGCAGTCACGAAGTCGCCGGACCGAGCGATACTCACGTCAACCTCGCCGCTGGTCCTCTTGGCCACGTCGATGGCCGTCGAGTCTGACTCAACAATCGCCGTGCGGGCGCCCTCGGCCGCGCCTCGCTGCGCGGACTCGAGATCGAGCGCCCACGCCACTGCTGACAAGGCGAACGCCAAGACCACGATCAAGCTCGGTAGCCCCAGCGCGAATTCGACTGTCGTCGAGCCCTCCTCGCCCCGGTTGAGGCTGCCAGCACGGGCTCCGCGCTGTCCAGCGGCGCGGAACGGCCTCGCTCGTCCGGCCGCCGCGAGCAGTGCCCTCGCTCCTCCATAAACGTCGAGCAGTGCCCTCGCTCGTCCGCTCGGCGCGAGCAGTGACGACACGCGCTTAGCTCCCGCCGAGCGCTTGACCGACGAGCGATGCGAGCGCCGAGCGCACCTCGGGTGACTTGACGATCGCGATGAGCACCGCGGCAAACGCCGCCGCGGCGACGGTAACGAGTGCGTATTCGACGGTCGCCATTCCGTCATCGTCGCCCTTGCCAAACCTGCCGATTAACTTCTTCATGGCTGATCCCTTCATTGGTGGATTGGTACTTTTGTACGGAGGCGCACCTCAACTGGCACCGCGATTCGCCACCGTGACCGCCGGCCCGGCGTGCCGCCATTGGCGTCGATCCATCGCGACACGTTCATGGCCCGCCCCCTGAGATGTCTCCCACCACAGCGCCACCCACCGCGATCAGTAGCGGCACGACGCCGATCACAATGAAGGCGGGGAGCAGGCACAGCGCGAGAGGTAGCGACAAGTGCACGCCGAGTTCGGCTGCGGCCGCATCTCCCGCGGCCCTTGCCTTGGAGAGCGTCGCGTCGGCCAACGAGTCGAGGGCGGCAATGGGACTCGAACCGCGCTCCCATGCTGGCCCTAAGGCCCTGCCAATCGGCCAGAGCCGAGAGGGCGCAAGCGTCCACGCGTCCCCCCACGGCACGCCCTCTGCGAGGCCACTCGCGACTTCGCCAAGAGCGGCGGCGTCACCCTCGGCGACGCGGCCAACCTGCTCAAGCGCGGAACGCACATCGAGCCCCGAACGCACCGCGGCCGCCAGCAGCGCGCACAACGTCACGAGGCTAGTGCCCGTACTCACGGAACCGCCCCAGCGACCGCCGCCGTGCGGAGCAACGCCGCCATCCACCGACGCCCGATCGTCATCAGAGTCACCGCAATGACAACCAGCGCCCAGCCGAGTTGCGTCGTTGCAAGCACCGTGATGGTGCGCGGCTCCACGATCGCACCGACCACCAGGCCGGCGACGGGCAGCCACCCGAGCAGGCGTGCCGAGGCCCGTGGGCCCGCCATCGCGACTGTGACTGCAAGCCTCGCGCTCTCCCTCACCGCCTCGACTCTCGCGAGAGCGGAGACAAGATCCGCGAGCGGCACTCCTGACGAGTGCGCCAGACGGGCCGCCGCGATGGCGTCCCGCGCAAGCGAGTCGTCTCGATCCAGAATCGGCACACCCTCGTCGTTGATCGCCGTACCGTCACCCCACTCACACCACGATTCCGCGGCGGACGCCCCCGCGCGCGAGGCCGCCGCGACGGCCGCGAGGCGTTCCGCGTCGGTCGCCGGCTCTAGTTCGCGCCCACCGGGGCCGCCGCGCGGCCTCACGACGTCCCCTCCAGGTCCCATCTCGTCACGCGCCAGTTCACGACACGCCTCCTCACGCGCCAGTTCACGACACGCCTCCTCACGCGCCAGTTCACGACACGCCTCCTCACGACACGACCGCGAGCCGGCCGTCGGCAAGCAGCGCAAGTTGTCGCAGCTTTGCCCACGCGGCCCCGTGATGAAAGTTCCCCTCGGAGTCGACGATCGCGGCAGGAACCGCCGTCAGTTCTCCCGCCCTCGACTGCAAGAGCGCCACTTCGGCAACCCTGCGCCGCTGGGGATCCCTTTCCAGATGCACGATCGCGGTGAACGCGGCGCTCGCGTGCAGGGCTACGGCGCGCTCACTCAGCTCGGCAAGTGCGCCGAGGGCAATCAGCCGTGCCGGCACATCCGCCGCGGCGTTCGCGTGCAAGGTGGTGAGGCTGCCCCGATGCCCTGTGTTGAGGGCAAGAAGGACCTCGCGAATCTCGGCGCCGCGGCACTCGCCGAGCACGATGCGGTCGGGTCGCATGCGGAGCGCCTCGCGCACCAGTCGCGACATGCCGACTGCGCCTGCGCCGTCGACGTTGGCGGGCCGCTCCACGAGCCGCACCACATGCGGGTGAGTGGGGCGCACCTCCCCTGCCTCTTCGATGAGCACAATGCGCTCCCGTGGGTCGACGTCGGCCAGCAACGTCGCCAACAGGGTCGTCTTGCCCGAACCCGTGGCGCCGGACACGATGATCGACGACTTCGATCTCACAAGCCCGCGCAGCACCGGCTCGAGCACAGGGTGAACGGCCCCTTGAAAGATAAGGTCCTCCCACGTCATCGAAGTCGACCTCACCCTCCGGAGCGACAAGAGCGCGCAACCGTCGGCGATGGGGGGCAACAGCGCGTGGAGCCGCGTGCCGTCGGGCAAGCGCGCGTCGACGGCCGGTGACGCATCGTCAAGGCGCCGTCCCGCGAGCGAGGCGAGGCGCACCGCGAGCGCCCTCACATCGCCGACGGATTCGCCTCCCGATATTCCAGGCACCACGTCGCTCGCCCTCTCCAGACCGAGCCCGCGATCGAGCCACGCGTCACCAGGACCGTTGATCAGGACGTCCGTGACTCCTGGCACCTCCCACAGAAGACGGAGCCAATCAGGGAGCCATGCGTGCGTTGTCATGGGTCCACGATGCGCGGGGATGCGGCGCGGGCGGCGACGCTCACCTCACGTCCTGGGAGGAAGCGCGAGCCGCCGGTCTGGGCACGACGCGCGGCAGACGAGCCACATCTGCGCGGGACGCACTTGCGCCCTCCGCGAGACGTCTCCACGGCATCGGTGTGGAATCACCGCCGGACACACTCGCGACCTCCGAGCGGAATCGCCGCCGGACACACTCGCGACCTCGGAGCGGCATCGGCGCGGGACGCACTTGCGCCCTCCGAGCGACCGGTATCGCGCAATGGGTTCGCCAGATACGCTGACCACATGGCCGGACACACCGCCGCATTCTTCGACCTCGACAAGACGATCATCGCCACGTCGTCGTCCGCGGCGTTCTCGCGCCCGATGATGAAGGAAGGCCTCTTCACCAGGGCCGATGCGATTCGGGCCGCCTACGCGCACTTCCTCTTCACCATCGGAGGAGCCGACGAGAGGCAGACCTCAAGGCTAAGGGATGCCCTCTCGGAGCTCGTCAAGGGCTGGGAAGTCGCCAAGGTCACGGCGGTCGTCGAGGAAACGATCCACGACCTCATCGACCCCGTGGTTTATGAAGAGGCTCTCGCGCTCATCAGGCGGCACCAGGCGAACGGCCGCGACGTCATCATCGTGAGCGCCTCGGGTGCCGAGCTCGTCGCACCCATCGCCGATCTTTTGGGAGCGGAGCACTGGATCGCCTCGCGCATGGAGATCGCGAACGGTGTCTACACCGGTGAGATCACGTTCTACGCGTACGGCCAGGCCAAGGCCGATGCGATCAAGGAACTCGCTGTTGCTCGCGGCTATGACCTCGACTCGTCCTACGCGTATTCGGACTCAATTACCGACGCACCGATGCTGAGCGTCGTCGGCCATGCCTTCGTGGTCAATCCCGACCGCGCCTTGCGTCGCGCTGCGGCTACCAACGGCTGGGGCGTGCTTCGCTTCAGGACACCCGTTGCTTTGCGCGCGGCGGAGGCTGCCGGACCGGCCCTCGCGACCGTGGTGCTGGTTGGGCTGGGCGTCCTGGTAGCGACTCTCATGGTTCGCTCAGCAAGGAGACGACGACGCGCAGAATAGTTGCACGCTCCTCAAGGGTCCAGGACGCACGGAGTGTGTTGCCCTGGCTCACGGCTTGGGCACGCTTGATTGTGGACGATGAATCCGCGGCCAACGTGGCAAACGAGGCCATCGCCCGCGCGGCGTCCCGTCGCAAGCACTTGCGAGGCAATGCTCTGAAGGTGGCCGCGCGACATGAGGCGACTCGACTGCTCGCGCGCGGGATCGCCGCCTCCCCGAGCGAGCATGAGCCACACAGGCCCGCCACTTTTGGCTCCGCCACCTCTGCCGAACCTGCGGCAAGTGCGTACGCTCCACGGGCGGCCGACCCCGCGGACGACGACACTTCGCCGCGCGATCCGAACGTGAGGGACAAGCGAGAACAGACGGCCACCGGACGGCTAGAGATGGCGCTCGAGACTCTCGCCCCCTACGAACGACTCGCGTGCGTGTCCTATTTTCTCGATGGGGTTTCGACGGATGCCATCGCCTCGCTCTTGGGGGTGCCCAAGGAACGGGCAATCCGGATTCTTGAGGGCGCGGCACCTTCGATCGCTCAAGCCGTTGGCGACAACGTGCTTCCCGACTTCTCGGCGGCGACCGACGAGATCGAAGTGGTCACGTTGTGACCTCCGAGAACCTGCACGACACGTTGGCGCTCTTGCTTCGCGAGAACGAACCGAAGAGTCCCGCTCTCAGTACGACTGCGCAACGGACGATTCGCCGGCGCGTCGCCACGAGGTGGACAGCGCGCCTCGGCGCCCTGGCCGTCGTGGGCGTCTTTGGAACGGCCGCGCTGGCGGGGACCGGCGGCGGTCGCGACAACACCGCTGTCATCGCGAGCCTGACCCAGGATCCGACGCTCGGGTTTGCCTCAACAACCTTCCCTTTGACGGGCGGGCCTGAGTTTGTGCCCGCGTCGTCCGAACTGCGGTGTGGCGACCCCGCGCCCGCGCCGCATCCCGTGGATCACGAACTGCGCCTGACGATCAGTTTGGGCAAGATCGGTTTCGGTGATCTGGTGGTCGGCGAGGCGCCCTCCGTGATCCGGGCCGCCGTCGGCGAGGTGACAACCGCGAACCACGGCGCGGTGGCGACCTCAGGAATCGACTTTCTCGTTGTCGAGGATGGAGTCATCAAGGGCATGATCTCGGGCAGCGGCGTCAACCTGACCCAGAATCTGGTGGGCGGCTCATTTTCCGTCCCCAAGAGCCGGATGCTCGTCGACGGGGTGTTCTGCCAGGACGGGCAGCAAACGATTCGCGCAGGCATCGATACCGGGATGTACGACGTGCTCGCGGTCGGCAGGGTCTTCTCGACCCCTGAATCAGTCGCGCTGTCCCAAGCGCTGGGCGACACCATCAACTCGATCTATCTCAACTCGATCTACCTCGCAGGGAACACGGGAGCCGATCCGACCGCGGTGTACCTCCCCGGCAACTACGGCTGCACACAGGCCCGCGGCTGGGGATCCGCGCTGCGTGGTTGCCTTCCCGAGATCACGGACAAGGCGGTCATCGACGAGGCCGCAGGCACGGTGACGGTCGTCTATCGCACCAAGGACCTCGTCGAGGAGTTCTCTACGGTGCTCGTGAGCGTACCGCACGTTGTAGAGCTCTTGAGCGGCCAAGACGGCGCCCTCGTGGTCACGTTCGGCGGCGGTACCCTCCTTGGCCCGCTCGATCCGATCGGCGGCTCCGGCGCGACAACGGACTAGGTGAAGGCGGTGGTGAAGTGAGTCCCGGAAAACTCCGCGACACGTTCGCCCTGCTTCTTCGCGAAAACCATGGCCAGCCGGCGACGCTGAGCGCCGACGCCGAGCGCGCGATACGCCGGCGCCTCGCGTTGCGGTGGACAGGACGCATCGGCGCCCTCGTCGTCGTCGGCGCCCTCTGGACGGCCGTTGCTGGTGCGTACGGCGGCGGCGGGGCCGACAGCGTGACCAAGAGCCCCATTCCGACTCCCTCCATCGGCTTCGCCTCGGCAAGCTTTCCCCTTGCGGGCGGTCCCGAGTTTGTGCCGGCATCGTTCGGGCTGAAATGCGGGGACGCCGCACCGGCGCCGCACGTCGTCGAGCACGGTCTCAAGCTTGAGGTGACGCCAACCGACTCGGCCGCCGCTGGCCCACTGGGCGCGGACCAAGCCGTTCTTCCTTCCGCGCAGGCGGTCCTTTCGCCCGTCACCTACGAGCCACTGGGCACGGTGTCGACGTCGGGTGTCCACATTCTCGTAGTTCAGGGCGGAATCATCAAAGGCGTGTTCGACGCAGAGGGAACCGAGCTGAGAGTGGCCCTCTCGAGGTCGAAACCCGCTGACTGGCCAGGACTCCTCGTCACCGAGCGAACGCATTGCCCCAACGAGAGTGGGTCGGGGCCCTCGGGAGTGACTCCAGGGACCTACCAACTCGTCGCGATCGGCCGCATCTTCTCGACACCAGAATCCGTGGCGCTGTCTCAAGCCTTGGGCTCCGCCGACAACATTCAGCTTGTCGATTCTGGCACCGAAACCGACGCCCACGCGGTCTACCTCCCCGGCTCGTATGACTGCCATCAACTCCTCAAATTTGGATCGGTTTTGCGCGCGTGCCTGCCTGATCTCACGGACAACGCGGTCGTGGACGCCACGGCAGGAACGGTCACGATGCTCTACAAGACGAAGGGGCTCGTCGACGAGTTTTCCACAGTGCTCGTGAGCGACCCTCTCACTGCGACCCTGGTCAGCAGCACCTCGCTGGGCCCGGCGGCCTGGGTGCCTTGGGCAGGCATCCGCCCGTTCGAGGCTCTGGACAGCTTCACCTGTGGGGAGATCGGTTTGGGCCTGGCGGTGGGTGTCACCTCGAAATACCACGTTGACGCAATGTACGAACCGATCACACTCAGCATGAAGCAAACGGGCGCAACGTTCCCCGGTGCCGTCTTTGCCGCCGACGCGCCGGACGGCTCAACGGTCGAACTCCTTCCAGGCGCGCGCCTCGTCTTTCTCAGGGACCGCCGGCTCGTCAGTCCCGAAGGCATGTCCACCACGAGTATCAGCACTGTCGTGGCGTGGGCCGACGTGACCGCCACAGGTGCCACGACAGCCGACCGCTATGCGGGGCCACAGGGCACGATGTTCACCGTTGACCCCGCGACCCTGTGTCCGGGAGCCGAGCCGGAGACCACGGACAGCGTCCTCCATGCGGCGCTCGTCGGCCAGTGGCGAGTGAGCGCCCCCGACGGCACCGTCACCACAATTGACTCGGCCTCGGACGGGAGTTGAGGTGGTGGTGAAGTGACTGTCGGCCGCTTGCGCGATACCTTCGTGCTTCTCCTTCGTGAAAACGACGGCCAAACGGCCGCGTTGAGCGCCGACGCCGAGCGGGCGATTCGCCGACGCGTCGCGGCGCGGTGGACGGGACGCATCGGCTCCCTGGTCGTCGTGGGCGCCCTGGGAACGGCGGCGACGGGCGCGTATGGCGATTGGGGCGGCGACAGCGCCATGAGGAGTCCGATCGCGACGCCCACAATCGGCGTGGCCGCCGTGACCTTCCCTGTCGCGGGCGGCCCCGAATTCGCCTCCGCGTTGGCGGGCCTGACGTGCGGCGATCCCGCACCCACACCGCACCCCACGGAGCACGACGTCGAACTCACGCTCACGGCAACGAATCCGCTCGCCGACGGCGCCCCGATCCAAACCCCTGACGAGATGCCCTCGGTAGGTGGGCGACTCTCGCAAACGGCTGACACGAAACTCGGCGTTCTTAGCAGCTCAGGCATCACCTACATCGTGGAACGAGATGGCGTGGTGGTGGGGGCGACCCAATCGGGCGGGGTGAGCCTGGGTTGGAATGAGCGGGGCGTGGGCGTCTCCGGCCAGGACGACTACTCCACACAGCTCGTCGCCGAATGGATCCGCTGCCCCGGTGATGATCAATCGAACAAACCGGGCATCGAGCCTGGGGCCTACACCGTCATCGCCATGACGCGGGTCTTTTCCACTCCCGAGGCGGTCGCCCTTTCCCAGGCGCTCGGCCACTATTCGTACAACGCGTGGAATCTTGACGCAAGCTCCCTCGACCCGCAAGGGATCTACCTCCCTGGATCCTATGACTGCGCCCAAACGATCGACCAGCAGTCGCCCGCCCGCGCCTGCCTCCCCGACTTCACCCCCGATGCCGTCTACAACGCCGAAGACTCGACGGTGACCATGTTGTATGACACCAAGGACCTGGCCGAGGAGTTCAGTGTGGTGCTCGTGAGCGAGCCGGTCACCGTCACCATCCCAGGCGAGGAGGCGCTCGCCTGGGGGAGCAACTTCGACTGGGAGTCCCTTGGCACGTTCGACTCAATCGACGCCTTCACGTGCGGGGCGAGCGCGGCGGGGATGTCGCTGGGGAGCGAGTCGAGATCCTGGGTGTATACAACATTGAGCGGGGTGAGCAGTGACGCCGTCAGCGCGGGCGGCACTTTCGCTGCCACGGCATTGGCGACAGGCGTGGCGGACGGCTCGACCGCGGAACTCATGCCTGGGGCGCGCGTCGTGTACCTGCAGAACGACACGATCGAACTCCCTGAGTCCAACTCCAGCACCAGCGTCAATACCGTCGTGGCATCGTCTTCCGTCAGCGCCGCGCGGCCCGTCACCACCGACAGGTATGCAGGGCCCCAGCCGGTGTCCCTGAAGGTGGAGCCCGCGACCACCTGTCCCGGCGTCGATTCAAGGACCATTACCTGGGCCACCTCGGCGGTGCTTGTGGGCCAGTGGCGCATCGAAGCCCCAGACGGAACCACGACAGCCGTGGACTTCGCTTCTGACCTCTCGATGATGTACTACGGCTCGATCACGTACTTCGGCGGCTAGCCCCCAACCATTTCCCGCCCGCGCAGCGTAGAGGTGTGCACACCGGTTCACAGGAGGCCCTTATGAGTCGCTGGGATGCTCACCTGAGCAGCCTCGTCGAGCGCCGCTATCCAGCGCTCGTGGCGTATGCGCGCATGCTCACCGGTGGCGATCTTGCCGCCGCCGAGGACATCGTCCAAGACGCGATCGTCAGGTCCTTCGCCAGGACGCGCGGCTTCGCGGATCAGCATCATGCCGAGAACTATGTGCGCCGCGCGATCATGACGGCGTTCATCGACACCCACCGCAGCAGGTCGCGCCTGTTGCGCGCCTACTCTCGATCCGCCGAACGCGACATGGCTCAGGGGCACGAGGCCGCCGTCGGCGCCGCCACGGATGTCGAGCGGGCCCTCGCCACGCTTGCCCCGCGCGAGCGCGCATGCGCCGTCCTCAAGTTCTACGACGATCTCACCATCGCCCAAATCGCCACGCGCCTCGGCATCGCCGACGGCACCGTCAAGCGCTATCTGTCCGACGCCACCGCGCACCTCGCGCGCATCCTGGGCGCCGATGCCGAACCCCACGACCGCGAGGTCATCACCGTCTCTTCCGCCCGCAAGGAGTTGTCATGAACACCATCCACGACCTCATCCGCGAATCCGCCTCGACTCAGGAGCGCAAGCTCGCGAGCATCGACCGACCCTCGCTGCACGGCAGGGTTCGACTGGGGCGCGCCGTCCGTCATGCGCGCATCGCCGCAGGGGCCGCCGCGGGCGCTGGGGCGCTCGCCGTTGGCGCCGTGCTAGTGGTGCCAGTCGTCTGGCCGCACAACACCACGGCCATCGCCACCCTCACCCCCGCGGGACGCGCCTCCCTACCGCTCGCGGCGGACGGCTCGCTGCTGACGGTCGTCCCCGCAGGCAACGTGGTGGTCGACATCTACCTCGATCCGATGTGCCCCGTGTGCGGCCAATTTGCTACCACCATCGAACCCGAATTGCTCGCCTTGGACGGTGTCACGGTGGTGTACCACCCGATCTCGATCCTGGACCGGGCGTCGTCAGACGGCTCATACTCGACGCGCGCGTCGTCGGCAATCCAAGAGGTGGCGGCCGGTTCGCCCGATCGACTCGGCGCGTTCTTGCAGCAACTGTGGGCCGGCCAGCCCGCCGAGGGCTCGACGCTGACGGACGACAAACTGACCCAGTTGGCACTCGACGCGCGAGTGCCCGCTGACGTCGCGAGCCTGTTCGGCCAGCACCGCTTTGCGAAGTCGATCGCCGATGCCACGGACGCCGCGTCGGCGGCCGGGCTGGTGGGCGTGCCCACCGTGTACATCGACGGCGAGGCCTACGATCCGTCGATGAGCAAGGGATGGGACACGCTCGTGGCAGACGTCGAGAGAGTCACCCTCGAGCGACAACTCGCCGACCCGCCAAGCGCGCCCGGCACCGATCTCCCAGCCAGGGCATCAGCCTCGGCACCACCCTCGGAGCCCGCCGTGGCCTCCGCTCCTGAATCTGCCAACGCGGGGGCAAGCCAGGCACCCTGAGGGCTCGGCCTAGGTTGATCAGCGCCAGCCGTGCGTCAGCCCGTCTTGCGGCGGAACACCGTCGGAGCGTGGCTTGCGCCGTTGCCGTGGAGGTTGGCGCCGGGACCGCTGGGGCCTCCGGCGGCACGGCCACCGAAGCCAGCACCACCGATGGCCTCCGCCATCAGTTCCTGTGCGTCACCCTTTGCGGCGGCGGCAAGGAACGCCACAGCGTCCTCGCCCTTCAGCATCTTGGCCAACTTGCCTTGGCTGAAGATGTGAACCTCTCCGTTGGTGCGGGTGCGAAAGTCAAAGCCCTTAGGTCCACTCATGGCTCCATGGGACCACGCGCGCGCGCCTGGTGCAAACGCGCCGCACCAGCGCCGATGCTACAGACGGCCACTGAAGGACCTGCGGGCCACCATCACGCACCCGCGGACCACCATCACGCACCCGCGGACCTACCGGCGGCTGGCCCACTGTGAGCGCGGCGCGGGCTGGCCGATGCGACGCCAGCTTAGGGTCGCGAGCGCTTAAGACACGACGAGCATCGCAAACGCGGTCGAGAGGCGCCGTCCCCAGGAGCCGCGAAGCCACCAACGTCGACCGCGTCCCGCCACTCAGCGCGCGGGGCCCGCGCCGTCGCCCAGCTCGCGGGGCCCGCGCCGTCGCGCATAGACAAGAGAATTGCGGCCCCCGTGGTCACACTGACGCGTGTCCCCGGACCTTCTCTTCGGCAGGACTCATCGCCAACGCCACGCATGCAACGAGCGCGGCAGCGGTCGCGACCACTGCGGCTGGGGCCCATCCCCCACGCACGACGTCGTGCAGCACCGCCAACCCAATCCCAGCAGGGATGAGCACGTCCACGACCGAGACGACAGCCGTGGCAGGGCCGACGGCGGTCCGCTCGAGCGACCTTGCGTACGTCACCACCGTGAGCAGGCCAAATCCGACGATGGCCCACACGAGCGGTTGTCTCGCGGTCGCCACCAGATCCACGGCACCAGAGGGCATCGCGAGGTGCGCGGCACGGGCGCTGATGGCCGCGCCGGATGAGGCGAGTCCCGCGAGCGCGGCGAACCAGATCCCGTGCCCCCTGCTGTAGGTCAAAGCGACCGCGGCTGCGAGAACCGCGAGCGCTATCAGCGTTGCCCACGTGAAACGCGAGGATGCACCCGAGCCGCCGCCAGCGTCGGGCCCCGCCGCGAGCGCGAGCACCGCGAGCGCCACAATTACCACAACGACGGCGGCAACGTCGATGGTGCGCAGCCTCGCGGCGAGGAAGATGCGCGCCAACACCACCGTCACCGCAAGGGCTCCAGCGAGCACGGCTTGAACCGTGAACAGCGGCAGCGCGTGCAACGCGAGAAGGGACGCGACCCACGCCGCGCCATCGCACGTGAGCCCCGCGAGGTACAGGGGATGCCTCAGGGCGCTCAGGCCAGGCGCCCTGCTCACGGCCACCGCTTGCAGAATCGAACCGACGCCGTACAGCACCGCGCCAAGAATGGCCGCGATGAGCGACAGCGTCACGCGTTCCTGCCCAAGAAGCGCCCGATGATGGGCAGCTCCCCCACGCCCTCGGCATCGGCCATCGCGAAGCCCTGAAGCACGGCTTGGTCGAGCGAGTCGACCACCACGTAGCGGGGAACCCATGCGGGGTCGTACTTGGAGTTGAAGCGCCACAGCGACTCAACCTGCGCCTTGCCCGTCAGCGCGCGCACCGCGGCTTTGGACAGCCGGGCTCTTCCCGACGTCGACTCGCTCGCCACCACCTCGCGAAGCATCGCGAAGTTAAGGCCCAGCCCGCCGCCGCCGGCAGCCAGGTGAAAGATCGTCGCGACGATCGCGAAGTCCATGATGCCATTGGGCAACTCCCCCGCCGGGTTGCGACGCATCACATCGAGCGACCAGCCGCCGATGCCCATCGCGGGCGTCCACTGGAGGAACGCCTGGATCTTGCGTTCGGCATCGCGCACGATCGTCAGCAGCAGCCCTTCGTCGTGCGCGTCGAACATGCGCGACAGCGTCATCGAGAAGCCGCGTTCCGCCTCGCCCCGTCGGCTCGCGACCGTGAGGTCGTCGATCGCCTCCCTGTCCTCGGGCGTGACCGCGAGGGGGTCGATGAACTGCGCCGTGTATCCGGCACGCTGCACACGACCATAGGCGCCGCGCAGGCTCTTCATTGGGGGCCCCTCGAGGGTGAAGGTCCCACAATCGACCACGGCCTCGTCTCCCATGTAGAGCGCCCTCATTCCCGCGACCTCATACAGCGGCAGCCAGTCGCCCGATGCGCCCACCACGGCGATGGACCAACCCTGCCGTTCCGCGTACGCAAGGAACGCGGCAAGCACGCCTTCCCTCTCCGCCGCCGGGCCAATGGGGTCTGGGGACACGAGGCACACCCCACGCCGCACAGAATGCGCCACCACCGAGGATTCGTAAAAGAACCAGTCCTTGTCGTCGCGCAACGCGAAGTAGTCGAGAGTTGCGCCACCATGCGCAGCGACCACCCGCCGCGCCCGCTCCCTCTCCTCGACGTGGGCGGCGGCGGAGAGTCGCAGGCCAGGGCGAGGCGACAGCAAGAGCCACAGCGTCGATCCCGCCAGGCCGATGCCCAGCGCCACGAGCATCGGCGTCACGAAGTGCCCCGCGCCAGGAAGGGGCAGCGCCCAGTCGCCGCCGAGCCGCTCGGCCACGGCCCGCGTCGATTCGCCGAAGCGCGGGTGATGCTTTCGTCCCACCGCCATCGACAGCGCCACTCCTCCCACGACGGCCGCCACGGTGCCGCCGCCGCCAAGGAGAAGCGCCCTGCGCGCGGCAACGCGCGTCGGCAAGACGGGGAACGCGCGCCGCATGCTGGCGAGCCACACGCCCGCGGCCAGACCAAGCACCGCCTCCTCCACGTCAAGTCCCTTGACGATGTTCAGCGCAACGGACATCGTGAGCAACGCGAGGGTGCCCGCCCAGGCAAGCCGCCCACCGTGCCTGAGGCCCCTCGCCGTCAGCAAGAGCGCGAGGGAGACGAGCACGAGCGTCGAGGCCGCGCCGCGCGTCGCATGGAATGGAATCCACTCGAGCACGATCTCCATGCGGCCACGTAGCGGACTGGAGATCGCAGACAAAATTCCGACAGCGCCCACCGCAGCCACCACAATCGCAGCAAAACGCCTGGTGCGATCTCGACGTCGCCAATCGTTGGAAGCAAGAGAAGGCATGGGACCATTGTGGTCCAGGCCAGGTACTTCGGTGAAGAACGGCGGATGCGGTATTCATGATCGCTTCAACGGGGCCCACCCTTGACCCCGGCGTGACGGCCCAGCTCGCCTCGGGCCAGGATCTGCTGTCCACATGGTGGCCATTCGTGATCGCGGTCCTTGCGGTCATCGGCTTGGTGACGTGGGCGATCACATCGCGCAGGCGCGGGCGCAGGGCATGGCCGAGCGTGGCGGGCGCCGTCGTCGTTGCGCTGCTCGCTGTGGCCCTTGGCACCAACGCGTGGAGCGGATATGTCCCTTCGCTTGCGTCTGCCCCACGTCTCTTCATGGACGATGCCGTCGCGGCGACAGCGGTCACCGGCGGTGTGACCCCAGTGACGATCCACGTGCCTGGTGACATGAACATGCCCACCACGACCACCTGGGTGTACACGCCGCCCGGCTACGACGCGGCGGCGGCCACCCTCTACCCCGTCCTCGTGATGATCCACGGCTCGCCAGGGCAGGCGGCCGACTGGACCGTAGGCGGTGACCTGCCGCACACGTTGGACGTGCTGATCGCCAATGGGCTGATCCAGCCGATGATCGTGGTGATGCCTGAGGTCAACGGCTTTGGCTGGGACCAACTCGACACGGAGTGCCTCGACTCAACTACCGGTGGGCCGCAGGTGGAGTCGTACCTGAGCGACGTGATGATTCCGTGGGTCGACGCGCACTACTCCACCGCCGCCTCGTGGCAATCGAGGGCGATCGGGGGCATGTCATCTGGCGCGTTTTGCGCCATCGATCAGGGGCTGCGCCATCCCGATCTGTATGGAGCCATCGTCTCGATTGAGGGTTACGGAGACCCGGGCGAGGGTGGCCGCGGCGCGCTGGCCACGGCCGCCGAATACGACGCTCACTCCCCCGCCCTGTATGTGAACACGATGACCTTTGATCACCAGGTGCCCGTGTACATGGGCGTCGCGGGAAGGGCGGATGCAGGCGATCGGCAGGCCAACGAGGCGCTTGCGGACGATCTCGCGAAGCGCGGCCAGGCCGTCCAGTTCCATACATATGCCAATGGTTTTCACACGTGGCACACGGCGCGGGCTCTGTTGCCTGCGGCGCTGATTTTTGCGTCGGACCACCTGGAGGCCGGTCCGCCTGCGTAGACCACCTCAACCCTTTGCGCACCGTGCTCGGACTCATCGCGCCGCCCCGCCGACGCCGCCTGCTGCGGGTGAGCGCCGCCCTGCCGCACTGCCGCCAAGCCGCCAAGCCAACGCGGCGTGCGCTCGGTTCCACGGCCGGATCCGCGGATGGGCCCACCCGGCATTGCGACGTGCGCCGCGAGCCCCTGCGCCCCAGCACAACCCTCTGGGCCCTTTGCTCGAAGTACTCACATGAGCATCAGGCAGGATGGGAGTTAAAGGGGGAGCGCATGGCAAGGTGGCAAGGCTTCTGAGATGAGCTCACCCAGCGACGCTACCCGGCGCTGCTCGCGCACGCCATGGCGTTCACCGGCCAGCGCGCCACCGCCGAGGACTTTGTCCAAGAGACGATGGTCAGGACCTTCTCCTCACCGCGCGGGCGACGTGGACGACCGCGACGCCGTCACCCTGGCGCTCGCCGCGCTCACGCCCCACGTGCGTGCCTGCGTGATGCTGCGCTACTACGACGACCTGACGGTGGCCCAGATCGCGGGCCGGCTTGGGCACGCGACGGGAACCTTCTCGCCCAGCCAGAACATCGTCTTCGACCGGCTTGTGGGCTAACCAGAGGTCTCCTCGGCGTTGACCGACGTCACGTGGTGCAGCGAGTCATCGAAAGGAGTGGGTTGGCTGTCGATCACGAGCGACGCCTCAGCCACGGCCCCTGACGGCACCACATACGCGGGCACCCATTGGGTGGTGGACCTCCACTAACTGCCGCCCGGTGTTGCCCCTGCCCGGGCGTATCCGGTCGATCCGGCGACGTCTCCGCGCACTCCCACGCGACCGCGTACGAATACGAGAGGGCCACAGTCCATCGGCTCGGGTCCTGACGCGAGGCCGCGCTACGCCTCGACTGGCACGAGCCGTCTACCCAGATCCGGTACTGGTTCGTGCGGCTCGCCCCCGCGGGTCGGTCTGCTCCAGAACGCCATCGAAAAGTCCAACAGCAGGCTCTCGCGCGACACATCTGCGAGTTCCTGAAGTGACCTTTTGTCCTGGTTTGAAGTGCTTTGGACCCCCACTTTTCGCTCCGAAATCACACAGCTCTCAGTTCGCCTTGTAGGCGCGACCTAGGTCCTGTATTGTGACATTCATCACATGCTGTGACGTGCATCACACGCTGTGAGTTTCGTCACATGCTGCGGTGTAGCGACAACTTCGAGTTCGACCGAGAACTGCACGCCGGTCCGGTAGCTGAGGAGCAACCAAAATGATCAGACTGAGTGCGCGAAGCGTGAAGGCGGTAGCAGTTCTCGCCATCGGCTTCCTTATCGCAGGCGTGAGCTTTACAGCAGCGTCCGCCACCGACACCAACCAGACGGCCTATTGGAATGCCACCTACCCGAACGTCGGCGAGTGCGTCAAGTACGACCCCCCTGGCACGGCCAACTCGTACGGGTATCTCAGCGCCGACAATAAGTCGGTGATTCTGAACGCAAACCAGGCACTTCTCGTGGTCAAGGGCGGGGACGGCTACAACGTTTTTGAGAACCCCGTCGCCGGGATGTCTTACCAGTCTCCCTTGAACGGTGGGGATACCGTGCCTGACGTGAGCCACTGGATTGTCTGCGGTTACAAAACGCTGGTGACGCCTGCGGTCCTTACGACGGACGACTGTGGTCTTGACAACGCGACCCTCGCAGGTGTCGCGAACGACAAGATCACGTGGTCTGCAGTCACGACTGACCCCGATGGCACCCTCCGGATCACCGCCACCCTCAAGGATGCGAGCACGTACACCTTCGGCCAAAACCAGTCCGTGTTCACCTACAAGGACAACGGTGTCCTCTGCGACGTGCCTCCCACGACGCATTTCATGACGATCATCTGGAACATGAACCCGAACGGGACTCCTCCGGTTTTCGATCCGGCTCAGACGATCGTAGATTCCACGCAAACGGACGCGCCCGATCTAGGGGCGTTTGACGACCTCCTGGTCGGCAAGTGCGTTGGCTTCCAGGTGGACGTCTACAAGTACACCCTCGCCGACGACATCGCCGCGGTGGATCACCTCATCGATGTTGGCGTCCTCACCGGCCCAGGCAACCCTCCCGAGCCGCTGATTGCAGGCGGCCTGGGAACGGCGTGGAAGTTCTACCAGAACAGCGATTGCGCGCAGCCAGTAGTTGTGCCTGTCGCCCTCAACGTAGACGACCAGTGTGGAGTCGATAACGACGCCATCACGGGTGTCCCCGACAACAGCAGGTACAGCGACGTGATGGTCAACGGCAATGTGCAGACTGTGACCTTCACCCCAGGCGAAGGCGAGACCCTCGGCGAGGACCTCCCCGCAGGATGGACTGCCAACGACGAAGGTGGCGCAGTGTTCAGCCACACCT
>JBBRWX010000040.1:0-21819 GCA_038248935.1 Actinomycetales bacterium | reverse complement strand
GCGCGTCGCCAACGAGGGCGCGCGAAATGTAGTCCGCCACGGCTCAACCGTAACCACCGCATTCCGGGCAGATCGACTGCCACGCCGCTCTCGTCCGCCTCTGGTCCCGGTGGGCGAGCCGCGACGCAACAATGCGCGCCGACTTATCCAGCCGACGCGCACCGTCTATCGAATTGTGGAGCCGACACGAGCCTCTCGTCAACAAGGCTGCGCGATTGTGATCGATCCGAAATCAAGGCGCGGGGGACATGAGATTCAGCCGGACGACTCGACGAAGAACCTTCCCGATCTGGGACCGCGGAAGTTCGGGCAAGATCACGACCCTGCGTGGCAGCGCGTACTTGGCAAAACTCTGGGAGCACCACTCGCGCACGGCCTCCAGACTCACCGCTCCATGGTTCTCGTCCATGACGATCGCCGCGACGACCGTCTCCCCCAGATCGCCATGCGGCAGGCCGACGACGGCGACGTCGCTCACGCCCGGCATGCTCCTCAAGTGCTCCTCAACTTGAGATGGGTACACCTTGAAGCCGCCCGACACGATGAGTTCCTTGATCCTGTCAACCAGCACGACAAAGCCATCGTCGCCGATCTGCACCACGTCGCCCGTGCGCAACCATCCTCCTGGAAGGAATTGTGACTCGGTCTCTTCCTGCAAGTTCCAGTACCCCGCGAAAACCTGAGGTCCCCGAATCAGGAG
Organism: Actinomycetales bacterium; assembly: GCA_038248935.1. GTDB lineage: Bacteria > Actinomycetota > Actinomycetes > Actinomycetales > Demequinaceae > Demequina. Next base: position 21,119 of record JBBRWX010000040.1, on the reverse strand, counting down.
TTCGCCTGACTCCCCTTGCGCGACCTCTTGTGATGGGTCTTCAGGGTTGACCACCCTGATCTCGGTGCTCGGGTAGGGAATCCCCAGGGTTCCGGGCGTGCGCGCGGAGGTCAGCGGATTTCCGACGGCGACGGGAGACGTCTCGGTGAGCCCATAACCCTCGATGACGAGGCCCTCCGTGAGCCGTTCCCAGCGCTCCGCGGTCTTGGCGGAAAGCGCCATCGACCCAGAAAGCGCGACGGCAAAACTGGTGATGTCGGCGCCGGAGCGCTCGACCGCGTCGGCGATCCTGTCGAGCATCGCGGGCACGGCGGGCAGGAACGTGCCAGGCCTGCGCTTTTGTGCCGCGAGAAAGAGGTCCGCCGTGAATTGAGGAAAGACGACGAGTGTGGCGCCGATGCGCACCGGATAGGAGAGGCCGAGCATCATGCCAAACGCATGGAAGAAGGGCAAGACCCCGTAGATGACCTCGGTCGCGGGTTTGGCTCCGGTCCACGCGGCGCTCTGCACGGTGTTCGCGACGATGTTGCGGTGCGTGAGCATCGCGGCCTTGGGTGTACCCGTCGTGCCTCCCGTGTAGATGAAGAGCGCGACGTCGTCCGGTGCTGGACGTTCGACGTCAGGGTCCAGGAGCTTCGCATCAGCGACCATCCGATGCCAACGTGGACGGTCTGGGAAAGCGGTGGTTGTCATCTGGCCGCGCAAGGTGCGTGCCTTGGCAACAGGCAGGCGCAACGCGAGTCGCTTGATCGCCGGCAGGTCGGCGGAGAGGTCGACGGGGAACGAGGCATACGAGGGGACGTTCTCCTCGGCCACGACCTTCTCGAGAGTCTTGTCCCATGCGATGAACACGGTCGCGCCCGAATCGGCGAGCTGGGTAGAGATGCCATGCGCCGCGAGCGTGGGGTTGATGCTCACCACGATGGCGCCTAGCCGCAACACCGCGTTGAACGTCACGATGTGGGTGGTGCAGTTTGGCAAGGAGATGGCCACCCTGTCGCCCTTGCGGACACCTCGGTCGTGAAGCAAACCCGCGGCGCGCGACACCTCGGTGGCGAGTTGCGCGTACGTGGTTGTTGCGCCCATGAAGTCGATCGCGATGTGGTTGGGCCACGATGCGGCCGCGCGGTCAAGCCCGTCGACAAGGGTCTCGTGCGGGATATCAACCTCGCGAGGTACTGAGGGGCCGCGTGCCGCATCCCACAGTGATTCCAGGTTGTCCACGAATGGCCGCCAATCCGGGTGAAATGCTTGTGTTCGAGGCGTCACGAGTGTGGTCGCCAGGGCCCCCGTGCGCCCACCCCACGTGGCGATAGCCGTTGCGTCCGGAAACCACTACCTACTGTACGCGTAACCTACGGTTGCGTAGGTGAGGACCTTGGTCCAGAGGTCGCCCTGAGCGCCGCGTTCAAAGTCCCTAAACTCGCACTATGGCTGACACATGCGTCTCGCGGGTGCCGATATTTGCCGGACTGTCCGCAGATGACCAGGAGCGAGTCGCGGGGCTCGCACGTCCAGTGCATCTGAGCGAAGGCGAGGTCGCATCCTCGCCCGGCAGCGCCGCGCTCCTGATGGTCGTTCACACGGGGCGGCTCCGAATTTCCAGGCTCTCGACGGACGGGGCGCAGCAGCTCATCCGCGTCCTCGGGCCGGGCGAATTCACTGGTGAAACGGCCGTATTGAGCGGGCGCGGACCCGGCGACTACGCGATTGCCTTGGGCGACTCTAAGCTCTGCGTCTTCCACCACAACGACCTGGCCGCGCTGATCCGAGAGCACCCCGAGATCGGAATGCGAATGTTGACCGCGGTCGCGGCGCGACTCTCCGAGACCGAGGACCGCCTGAACGCGTTGACCACGCGCGGGGTCAAAAGCCGACTCGCCGACTATTTGCTGGGCCTACCTCGCACGCGGCGGGATCACGCGGACTTGGTCACCTTGCCGTTGGCAAAGAAGGATGTCGCCTCCCTCCTCGACACCACCCCCGAGAGCCTCAGCCGGGCGCTCAGGAGCCTGGCTCACAAGAGAGCGATCTCGTTAGAAGCGGGCCGGTCGGTGTCGATCACCGATCCCGACCTGCTGCAGAGAATCGCCGACGAAGACTAAGCCTCCTCGATTGGCCAGGAACCCTGAGCCGCTTCGTGACCGTCGCATCGATGCTCTCGGCGGAAACAAACGGCTGCTCCCATACCCGGGAGTCATCTGAGGCGGAGGTGTTATCGCCGACCATGAAGTAGCTGGCCTCGGGCACCAGCCAGGTGTGGGTGTGGGCACCGCGAACGCGGGTGCGCCCGTCGATCGACTCCCCGTTGACGAAGAGACGCCCTGCCTCTAACTCGACGATGTCACCTGGCAGGCCCGCCGCGCGCTTCACCATCCGTAGCCCGCCACGGCGGAACACGGCGACTGCGCCGCGCAACAACACCGCCGATGCTCGCCCGACTGGCCGTGTGAGCAGCAGATCGGACGAGCGGTAGGTCGGAGCCATTGAATCGCCTGCGACGAGGACGATCCGGACCATGTGTGCCTCCCTAGTGCCCGCAGGTGTTTCCGTGTGCACTATGCGCGAGCTGGCCGTTCCCGTGGTGCTCATGGTCTTCACCCTCCGCGTACTTGAAGAAGTCGACGTAGGCGGCGAGGTAACGGCGACCCGCGTCGACATCGTCCACTTCGAATTCTCCGAGGGCCAACGCGGTGCGGAAGCGTCGGTCGAGTTCGGCGCGACGCTCCTCAGGGACCAGCGGGAGGAGGTCCGCGGTGGAACCGGAAGTGAGGGCCGCGTCTGCGGCGACAACGACCGGGTCAATGGCGCTACCGGAGGGTTGGATGCCGGTAAACCCGACGCCCTCGGCCAACCGGTGCAGACGGACCAGCGTCTCGAGGAACAGGTGGTCGGCCAACTCCGCGGCCTCTTCTCCAAGAGGGCGAATCTGCTGCGCCTTGTCGAAGGCCTGACGTAGCTCCACCTCGCCGTCGGCGGGGATCCACTTGAGTGCGTAGTTGACGTTCCGTGTTTCCAACGCCCTACGTCCGTCGGTGACGGCGGGCCCATCAGCGGTATCGCAATGGGCATGCACGGTGACAGGCATCGCCTTGGCGACGAGGGCGCGAATTCGATTGATGTTCATGAGGATTCTCCTTTGTTCGGGATGACTCGATCGTATGAACACGGCGACCACAGCACCTTGACCTGGATCAAGTCCCGCCACGCCGTCCGCCAGCCCGCCCACTGGGCCAGCAATGGTTGGAAGGACCGACCACAATGGGAGACGGATCAAACTCGTGCTGGGAGAAACGAATGGGCATCGAGCAACCTAAGGCGGGCGCCTGGCTCGACAAGCGGCGCTGGGCCGCCGCGCCATTCGGGCTGATCGGAATGGCCTGCGTCATCGGCGGGGGGCTCCTTGCAGCCGTCACCGCCCATGCTCCGAGCGAGCACTCCTCCTGGGCGGCGGCCTATCTCGTACTCGTGGGTGGAGTCGCCCAGATCGGCCTCGGATTCGGTGCTGCGGCCCTGGCACCTCGCCTTCCGTCGCGGGCCTCGCGCCTCAGCATCCTTGCACTGTGGAACATCGGAAACGCCTTGGTCATGGCGGGCGTATTGATGAGCCTCAACGTGCTGGTCGACACGGGCGGGATCGCATTGATCATCGCTCTCGTCGTGTCACTGCGCACCATCCGTCACTCGACCGGTCCAGCGCTGCTACGCCGCACGTACTGGCTACTCGCGATGGTCCTGGGCCTCAGCATTCCCACGGGGCTGGCACTGGCACGTATCCGTGGTCGCTGAGCTGGCCTCAGTCGGCCAAACCGACCGAGTGTGGCCCAGGCGTTCGCTACTTCCGATAGCGCAGGTATCGTGATTCTCGGGGCGAAGCGATGGCGTACAGACGCGGAGCGGCCCACTTCCGGAGCAAATGCGACAACGAGGATGAGCACATGACATACGTGATCGGGGCGCCATGCATCGACGTCATGGACAAGGCGTGCGTCGACGAATGCCCCGTCGACTGCATCTACGTTGGTGAACGTTCGCTCTATATTCAGCCCGATGAGTGCGTGGATTGCGGTGCCTGCGAGCCTGTGTGCCCGGTTGACGCCATCTACTACGAGGACGACTTGCCGGCCCCACTCGTGCCCTACCTCGCGGACAACGCCCGCTTCTTCGCAGAGGCGCTGCCGGGGATGGACGCACCGTTGGGCTCACCTGGGAGTGCCGCCCGACTTGGGCAGGTCCCTGCTGACACTCTGTTGGTGGCGGGTCACGCAGTCCTGCCAGGACACGTCCACACAGAGTGAGGCGGACCGGCCCGTGGCGCAGGGCCCTGCCGAAGACACAGGTGGCGATAAGAGAGGCGCCGGACGACCTGCTCGGCACTCGCCCGCACGATCGAGGAGAACGATGACCACCCACCTGCGGCCCGACTGGGACCCACGCGCTCAATCGGTGCTCGATGACCAGATTGCTGCCTACGACGAGTTGCGTTCTCGCTGTCCAGTCGCCCATAGCGAACTGCTCGGTTGGTCGGTTTTGCGGCATGAAGACGCGGTGCGTGTGTTGGATGACCCGGAAACGTTCAGCAACGCGGTGTCGAAGCGACTGACGGTACCCAACGGAATGGACGGGGCCGAACACGCCGAGTTCAGGCGCGTGAATGACCGCTATTTCACCGCCGACTTCATGGCAGCCTTCGACCCGCACTGCAGGCACATTGCGGCCAACCTCGTCGACGACTTCGCTCGCGGCGCCCCGTGCGACTTCATGGCCGACGTGGCGGAGGTTTACGCACTACGGGTTCAGGGCGCGTTCCTCGGATGGCCGGCCGCGCTTGAGGAGCCGCTACGTCTCTGGACTCTCAAGAACCGGAAGGCAACGCTGGCGCAGGACAGGCCCGCGATGGCTGCGATCGCCGTGGAGTTCGACGGGTTCATCCGCGACCTACTGCCCGCTCGCCGGCAGGAGGGAGACACAGCGCGGGATGACCTCACCACCCGCCTCCTACGCGAGCGTGTCTGGGACCGCACCATGACCGACGACGAGCTCGTCAGCCTCCTGCGCAACTGGACGGTTGGCGAGTTGAGCACAATTTCCGCGAGCGTCGGAATCTTGGCGCACTATCTTGCGACGCACCCTGAAACCCAGCAGCAGCTTCGCGACGACCCATCGTTGATTGGCGCCGCCAACGACGAGATTCTCCGCCTACATGCCCCCCTCATCGCCAACCGCAGGGTGGCCACTCGGCCAGTCGAACTGGGCGGGCGTCTTCTCGACACGGGCGAACCAGTGACGGTGATCTGGGCATCAGTCGACAGGGACGAGGCGGTGTTCGGTGATCCCGACGAGTTCCGTCTCGACCGCGACCCAGAGGAGAACCTGCTGTACGGCCGGGGCATCCATGTGTGTCCAGGTGCGCCGCTGGCCCGCCTCGAGCTCCGCGTTTTCATCGAGGAGCTCCTGGGGCGCACCGACAACCTGACCCTGGAACCGGGCGGGACACCCCCGCGGGCCCACTACCCCGGCAGCGGCTTTTCGGCTCTCTCGCTCGTCATGAGCTGATCCACGCCGCCTCGGATCGACACTTCACCGGCGGCACTCAACCTCGCCGGCACTAGGCTTCGCCGATCACGGCAAGCACCACCTCCACGAGCACGCTCTTGCTGTCCTTGTCTAGACTCGCTGCGTTCGGGTGCTCATGACGCCAAGCGGCAACACCTGCAGGAAGGCTCGCGACGGCACATGCCGCCCGGATGCGGTCTGCTGCCGCGATCTTCGGGTCGTTAGCCTCCCTGCCCAGCAGCGCGCGGCCCACCCTCGATGACATTGCGGCCTTACCCGTCAACGCTCTGACGTGGCTTCCGGCCCCCGGGTCGGAAAGCATCATGACCACTTGTGGGCCGACCTCAGCGACGACATCGACAAGGGCGGTGACGAATTCCCTGCGTTCTTGGGCGTCACGTACCGGGCCGTGTTCCTCAAGCACGTGACCGACCCTGGCCATAGCGGGGCCCAGGATCGCGGCCAGCAGGTCTTCCTTGGCCGGAAAGTGGTAGAAGACCGCCGCCTTCGTCATCTCCATTTGCTCAGCGATGTCCCTGATTGAGGTTCCCTCGTAGCCACGAGCGCTGAAGAGTTCAAGAGCGACCTTGAGAATTCGGTCACGGGTGGCGGGGATTTCCGGCGAACGCATCACGAGGCTCCTCATACTTGACGACCGGTCAGGACTGGCCTATTCTAGCAGTCTCGCCCCTACCGGTCGTCAAGTCAGGAGAAGCACATGAGAATGTTGGCACGCTGGAGCTCGGGTCATCCCGTGGTGGTCAGCCTTATCTGGCTCTTAGCCATCGTCGGAGTGCAGTTCGCAGCCTTGGGGACGGGGACAGACTTCCGAAACAGTTTCGCGCTGCCCGGCACCGACAGCCAGGCTGCGGTCGACCTCTTGCACCAGCAGTTCCCCGAGGCGTCGGGAGACGCAGACACCATCGTGATGACCTCCGATGGCGCCGCCTCCATGGACCCAGCCGTCCAGCAACGAGCGCAGACGCTTTTCGATAGTGTTGCGGCGCTCGACTCGGTGGCTGCCGTCCGTAGCCCGTACGGACCCGGCGGAGCCGCACAGATCAGTGCCGACGGCACCACCGCGTACGCAACCGTCCAATACCGGACCGCGGGGATCGCAGTGCCCAAAGCGGACCTCGAGTCCATCGCCACGCTAGTCAACGACGCCAACGGTAAGGGTCTTTCGTTCGCCGTTGGCGGCCAAGGAGTGGCCGGGCTCTCACACCCAGCAATTGGCCCCAAAGAACTACTCGGGGTCGCCTTCGCGGCATTAGTGCTGCTTCTGCTCTTTCGGTCAGGAGCCGCCATGACCCTGCCACTCGCATCGGCTGCTGCGGGACTCGGCGTGGCAACCGGCCTCGTGCGGTTGGCGTCGAACGTCACCACCATCTCGGATGTGGCACCCACGCTCGGCGTCCTCTTGGGTCTCGGCGTTGGCATCGACTACGCGTTGTTCATCGTGAACAGATATCGCAACGACCTCCGCGCGGGAATGTCGGTGCAGGACTCCATCGCGACCGCGCTCAACACCTCGGGCCGTGCCGTGGTCTTCGCGGGTATCACCGTGGTGATCGCCCTCCTCGGGATGTTCCTCACTGGCGTGGAGTTCCTCTACGGTTTGGCCATCGCGGCCTCGGTCTCTGTCGTATTTACCGTCATAGCAGCCATCACGCTGATCCCTGCGCTCCTCGGAGTCCTTGGGGTACGCGTGCTGAGTCGTCGCGACCGACGCGAGTTGGCTGCAGGACACTCGTCGGCCGCGGGACACTCGTCGGCCGCGGGACACTCGTCGGCCGCGGGACACTCGTCAGCCGCCCACACAAATACCGGATTCCGGCGGTGGGCGGGCATCGTCCAGAAGCATCCAATCGTGCTTGCCACCGCTGGGCTCGTGATCCTCCTGACGATCGCGATTCCCGTTGGCAACTTGCGACTCGGTACCGCGGACCAGGGCAATGACCCTGTTGGCACCACAACCCGCACCGCCTACGACGCGCTTGCCGAAGGATTTGGCCCCGGGGTGAACGGTCCCTTGATAGTCGCAATAGACCTGACGGCCTCGCCCCTGGTCGCCGGTGACCCCACCCAGCTTCAACCGCTCGCCGCGGAACTCGCGTCGGATCCCAACGTCGCGTCGGTCGTCGGGCCGATGCCGAGCGCCGACGGCACCGCCGCCGTGCTGCGCGTCATACCCAAGACCAGCCCGCAAGATGTGGCGACCAGCGACCTCATCAAACATGTCCGCAATGACATCGCCCCCCAGTACCAGGCCAAGACCGGAAACCAGATCTTTGTCGGCGGCCCCACGGCCACCTTCGACGACTTCGCGACCACCATCCAGTCAAAGATTCCGCTGTTCGTGTCGGCGGTCATCGGGCTCTCGATGCTCCTGCTGATCGTCGCTTTCCGTAGTCTGCTGGTGCCCCTCGTCGGGGCGCTCATGAACCTCGTGTCCGTGGCTGCGGCGTTCGGCGTCGTCACCGCCGTGTTCCAGTGGGGCTGGGGCTCGAGCCTGATCGGACTGGGCAAGGCCGGCCCCATCGAGCCATTCCTGCCGGTGATCCTCTTCGCCATGCTGTTTGGCCTGTCGATGGATTACCAGGTCTTCTTGGTCAGCCGGATGCATGAGGATTGGATCAGCAGCGGCCGTAACGAGCGAGCGGTTCACGTCGGGCATGCCGACACCGGTCGGGTGATCGTTGCCGCGGCATCGATCATGGTCTTCGTGTTCGGCGCGTTCGTCTTCGGTGACTCCCGAACCATCAAGCTCCTTGGCCTCGGCATGGCGTCAGCGGTGCTCATGGATGCCTTCGTGATCCGGATGCTCATCGTCCCTGCAATCATGCACAAGATCGGCCCGGCCAACTGGTGGATGCCCCGATGGCTCGACCGGATCCTGCCGCACCTCGGTATTGAGGGCGACAGTATTGAGGGCGACAGTATTGAGGGCGACGTGCCTGTCGACACCGCGCCCTCGTCTGCGCCCCACTGACTCAGCGCTGACGCTCGCCGCCACTCGCTACTCTCGTGGCGAGTGGAGCCCGGCGTGGAGTTCCTTGTAGACCTCTCGAGCGTCCGTCGCCCACGACAACGGCGCAGCCTGCCCGGCCCACAGCGACATCAGGTCGCTTCGGCCGTGGCGGGCGGCCTCCACACGGAACTGCCCTGTGAGCCAGTTCTGGGCAGGGAATGGCGCGATGATGCCGGATGCTTCGATCGCTGCGGCGGCGCTGTTGGGGACGCCACGCGATAGCCGCCCGCTCATCGCACGAGTCAAGACGGTGCCCACCTCGCCGACTGTTCCGATCGCCTGCCGGTAGGCGTCGATTGCTGCCGACTGCCGCGTGCGGAGGAAGGCAGTCCCTACCTGAACGCCGTGTGCACCCAGCGCGAGCGCCGCTGCCACACCACGTCGATCGGCGATGCCGCCAGCCGCTATCACGGGCACGCTCACCGCGTCGACCACTTGTGGGACGAGCGCAAAGGTGCCGACAAGCGACTCTTCGGCCGAACGCAGGAAAGACACCCGGTGCCCTGCAGCCTCAAATCCCGTGGCGACGATCGCGTCTACCCCCGCCTCGTCGAGCGCGACAGCTTCGAGAACCGTGGTGGCGGCGCCGATCACGCAGATGCCACGGCGGTGAGCCTCATCAAGGATGGCCGACGACGGCACGCCAAAGACGAGGCTGAGCACGGCCGGCGCGGCCTCGAGAACTGCGTCGAGTTGGCTCTGGAGATCGGGGAGGAAAGACTCCGGGGGTTCGGGCTCCACCATTCCCACGGAGTCGAAGAGCGGGGCAAGCGCGCGGGAGTACGGGGCAAGGTCAATTTCGCCAGCTTCGACCTCATCGCCGGTCGGCAGCCAAAGGTTGACCGCGAAAGGCCTTGACGTCTCTGCCCGAAGGCCCGCGATCGTGTCGACGATGCGCTGCGGGCCATAGCCGTAGAGGCCATAGGACCCCAACCCACCAAACTCGCTCACCGCCGCCGTCAGGCCAATCGACGACACTCCTCCGAATGGACCGAGGACGATCGGATCGTCAATCCCCAGCAGGTCCTCTAGGCGCCTGGCTCTCGTGTTCACACTGATCCTTTCGGTGCTGGCTTCGTGATGACCAGCGCGTCAACGGGACGAAAGGCCCTCTGACCATGACATCGGACCCTACTCCCGCAGATCCCGCCCGCGAGCTCCTGCGAGCATCGGCGCGAACGCGAGAAGTAACCTGTGGGACATCGCCGCACGCCTCCCTCCACCCGCCACCCGCCACCCGCCACCACGGAGGAGGCATAGTGAACCTCATGGCAGATGGGCACGTGACGATCCACCCGAGCGTGCTCTACGTCGGAACGCCAGTGCTCCTCGTGTGTACCCAGAACGCCGATGGATCAGCGAACCTCGCCCCAGCGTCCTCGTACTGGGCCCTTGTTCAGATGCTCGTGATTGGCCTCGAAGCGGACGGGCAAAGCATCGCCAATCTCTTGGAGCGCCCCGAACTCACGGTGAACTTCCCTTCACCAGAACACTGGCGTGCGGTCGAGGCGCTTGGGGACGTGACTGGCAAGTTGCCTGTGCCTGAGGCCAAGGCGGTGCGCTACCTCCACCACGCGGACAAGTTCGCCCTGGCGGGCCTTAACGCCCAGCCCTCGGCGGTCGTCGCCCCGCCACGGGTCGCGGAATGTGCCCTCCAGTTCGAGGCGACGGTCAAGCAAGCGACCAAGGGAGTTGAGGACTATTACCTTGTCGAGGCGCACGTGGAACGCGTGCACGCCGCTCCCTACCTGGTGGTTGAGGGAACCGACCACGTTGACCCGAGTGCGTGGCAGCCGTTGATCTACACGTTCCGTCACTACTTCGCGCTGGGCCGCGAGCTGGGCCAGCGCCCCAGCAGCTCGCTAGCCGCACTCGACACCACGCAGAACTAGCCCCGCCAGAGGCGCCGACGTTGTGACTGGTGACGACGGGAGACTCGCGTAGATAGTTACCATCGATTAAGTCTCATATGAGGACGGGCAACCGAGCGGGACGACCGCAGACCGGCAGAGAGGAGCATCAATGGGTGACATCCAGTTGGCGCGTGTGTACGACGCACCCCCCGAAGGTGGGCGAGTCGTACTCGTAGAACGCCTGTGGCCACGGGGTGCGCCGCGCTGACCTGCACTTTGATGCTTGGCTCAAAGATGTGGCGCCAAGCACGGAACTGCGGAAGTGGTTCGCTCACGACCCTGCCAAGTGGGATGAGTTCCGCGACCGCTACTTCGCAGAGTTGGACGCGAACCCGGAGGCCTGGCAGCCTCTCCGCGTCGACGTTCCGATCACATTGCTGTTCAGTTCCGGTGACCGGGAACGCAACAATGCGGTGGCGCTTCGTGACTACCTCATCGAGCGGTCCTCGTGAGCCGTCCCGGGACGGCAGTGGCCGCTGGCCGCACTTGGCTCACGACGGCTCAGTAGCCGGTGAACTCCTCTGTGCGGATGTCGTCATCGTCGACCCCTGCGGACGTCAACACTTCACGCAGTGCCTTCACCATCGTGGCGGGTCCACAGAGGTAGTAGACCGGTGCGGTGAGGTCATCGAGGTGCCTTGACAGCATGGCGGTGTCGATGTGCCCCGTCTCACCCGACCACTGCTTGCGGGACGTCTCGGGCGCGGTCATGGTGGCGATCGACGTGAAGCCGTCCTCTATTTCGGAGATTGCCGTGAGTTCGTCCAGGAACGCTGCATCCTCGGGGCGGCGGTTCGAGTAGAAGGCCGTGATGTTGTGCCCGGCGTGGTCATGCGCGGCCTGCAGGACGATGCTACGCACGGGCGTAATGCCGATTCCCCCCGCGAGAAACACCACCGGCCGAGTCGTGTCATGAGGAAGGGTAAAGGAGCCATAAGGTGCGTCGAGGAGGACCTCGGTTCCCATCGGCATGCCCGCAAGGGCTCTCTTGAAGCCGCTATCACGCAGACGGGTCGCTGCGGTCAGATACGGCTCGAACGGCGCGCTTGCCAGCGTAAAGCCCCTGGTGTCGCTCTCGTTGGCGGACTCGGGGGGATCGATGAGCGTGTAGTCGGCGAACTGGCCCGCACGATATTCGAAGCCCTCCGGCTTCTCAAACGAGAAACTCATCGTGCCGTCGGCGATGAGTTCCCTGGCAACCAGCTTGATGCGTGGCAATGTCATGGTCCTGCTCCTCTTCTTACACAATCTGGCACCGAACGCGTGCCGGTGGCAGACGCGAGCCAACGTGGATTCTTCTCAATCTTCCGCTATTTCCACCGCACGGCGCAGGAGTTGCTCGAGCATCGGCATTGTCAACGTCCGTGTGGACATGTTGCGCTGACTGGGATGGTAGCCACCGAGAAGGTGCAGCCCCTCCGATCCTTGCGCGGGGGGCAAAAACGCCTCGCGCCCGTGGCCAAACTTCGGACGCGGCCGTGGAACGATCCATCCGCCATCTGCAAGCGCTGGTAGGAGCGACGTCCACGCGAATCCGCCGAGGGCAACAACCACCCTGAGCGTGGGGCGCAACAACTGGAGTTCCCTCACCAGCCAGGGCCTACAGGTGTCTCGTTCGACGAGCGTCGGCTTGTTTTCGGGCGGGGCGCAATGCACGGGCACCGTGATACGCGCGCCTCGCAGTTCGAGCCCGTCTCCCCGGTGAGTTGAGGTCGGCTGTGACGCCAGCCCAATGGTGTGGAGCGCGGCATAGAGCACATCGCCCGATGGGTCCCCCGTGAAGATTCTCCCGGTGCGATTGCCGCCGTTGGCGGCGGGGGCGAGCCCCACAACGGCAATGCGCGCATCAGTGGCCCCCAAACCAGGAACGGGCCTGGCCCAATAGTCCCAATCACGGAACGCCCTGCGTTTGACCACGGCGACCTCTTCACGCCATTCGACCAGACGGGGGCACGCGCGGCAGTCGATGACCGCAGCATCGATGTCTAAGAGGTCGCGCGCGGGTGGTGCGGCTCGGGCCGGAAACTCGGGTTGCGAGGGATCGAGCGCCTGCAACGCGCTCATGTTGCTGGGCCGTGCTCGGGTCACTTTCCGCCTCCCGCATGCCAGAGGTCCTGTGCTCTCGCACTACCACGACCCGTTTGTCCGCTCAAGGCCATGATATGCGGCGGCAATTTCGAGGCGCTCTGGCTACCTTGTCACGGCCGACGACGGCGGGGGTCACGTGGATCGACCACACCGAGTCGAGGCATCGGTGGGATCTCATGCTCAAAATCTACGTCGCTGCTCCTAGAACCCGCTCGGCCTCCGAGTCGGTGGGCACTGGGAAATCCGCCGACTATTCGCCGTCTGCGAGCGTCACGATGGTCGTGCCGGAGTAGATGGGGTGAGGCGTCAGACCGATTCGGTCGAGGGCGCCGCTACGTCGGACTCGACGTCCTCGCCCGCTCCCGCATGCGCCTCATCCCCTGCATCGAGAGCGAGGTGGCCGCCAACAACCTCATCGCAATCAGCGCCTAGACGAAGGATCAGCCACTACACCACTCCCTGGGGACTTGACCCGCCGTGGCGACCGGTCGCACTGGTAGGGCAAGTACGAGAAGATCGCCCAATGCTCACGCCCGTAAGGTGACCTGTACGTCGACGCACCTGGATGCACGTGGCGCAGCAATCGGACGAACGGAGGGTGTCGTGCTGAACGACGACCAAAATGCGGCGATTCAGTCGTTGCGACGCCGCTACGAGCAAGACGGCATTCAACTGAGTGGCCAGGTGAAGGTCAGCCCGTCAGGCAATGCGCAATTCGGTGTCCGCGGTGGCGGCTCAATCGGCGGGGACAACCTACAGGTCGAAGCGGCCTCGCTAGTCGATGGATTGCACTACACCGAAGTCATGCCACAGATCAGGGACCGCAAGCGTGCAGGGGAACTAGACCAAGCCCTGGCTCTCACACTCAAATGCGTGGCCGCCTGCGAGCGAGAGAGCGACACGTACCGGCGGGTCAAGGGATCGAAGTGGGCAATGGCGCCGGCGTACACGACCGAGGCGGCAATCATCTACCGGAAACAGGGTCGGCTCGATGAGGAAGTCGCGATCCTCGAGCGCTACATGGCGCATGCCGCAAATCCCCGCCGGGGCACAGTCGCCGATCGCCTAGTCAAGGCAAAGGCCCTCCGGGACAAGAAAGCCGCGCACTAGCGACCCCCACTCGGTTCAGGCCTCGGCTAGGCGGAGCGTTGTCGTGTCCGGGCAGACACGGCGGGCGTGGCGACGGAGGTGTTGCCGGATGCCTTTATGATCCGAATGCTCACCTTCCCAGCAGTCATGTACCGGTTTGGCCGTGCGAATTGATGGCTGCCTGGTTGGCTCGACCGCATCCTGCCGCACCTCGGCATTGACGGCGATGTGCCTGTCGAGCCCCACCCCGCCAGCGCGCCTGACAGCCCTTGATCTACCCACTTTGCCGCTCCTTTGGGCCACGCTGCGAGGGAGTTTGCTGTCCGCTTTGCAGCGCGGGGGCTCAGGCCCTGACGGCGTGCGGCGACAGCTTGAGGCCGCCGAGCCCGCCGAGTAATTCCATCGTGGTCACGTCCGCCAAGACCGCAGCACCCTGCAGGGTCATCGGCGACACTGAGTGTGACACGCGCGAAGCGGCGCCGCGCAGGCCGACTCCGCCAGGGGATAGCCGCCGGCTTCTGTGGGGCGCACTGCACGTGCGTGCCGGGACCAGCGTCCCTACCCCGTTCACGAGATGCGTAATACATTACGTATATGTCGACGCGTACCCCTACCGAGGCCGAGCTATTCGGCCGCCTCTTCGTCCTGTCGCAACACCTCAACCGGCGGGCCGACGCGGCGCTCCAGGCGCACGGGATCACCAGCAGGCAGTGGTTGCTGCTCGCAGTTCTGGTCCGCGCGTTCCCCGGCGATACCCCCACCTTGACCCAGGCGGCAGAGGTCTACGGAACATCGCGGCAGAACGTCAAGCAGGTTGCCCAGCAGCTGGCCGACCGCGGTTTCGTGGAGTTGCGCTCCGACCCTCGCGACCGCAGGGCCACCCTGATCGCCCTGGGCACGCGGGCCACCGAACTCGACGAGCCGAAGACCGTGGCCGAACAGTCTGCGTTCCTCGCACAGACCTTCGCGGGCCTGACCGACGAAGAGCTGCTCACCCTCAACGGCCTCATCGGCCGTTGCCTGACCCCCCTGACCGAATTTCCCAAGGAGACCGCATGAATGCCCACATCGCCCCCCGTCGAGCTCGAGCCTCTCGGATCCTGCCTCCGCTGATCGGCGTCGTCGTCGTGCTGCACGGTCTCATCCACCTTCTGGGAGCAGCGACCGGCTTGGGGTGGGCCTATGTCGAGGAGCTCTCGGGCGTGACAAGCACCGGCGATGGTCTCCTGTGGCTCGGCGCGGCGGTGCTCGTGAGCGCCGCCGGTCTTGGCCTCATCCTTCGCTGGCGCCGCTGGTGGCTCCTGGGCGCGGTGGCGGTGGTCGCCTCCCAAGTCGCCGTGGTCACTGATTGGAGCGAGGCCAAGGCAGGGACAACCCTGAACGTGCTTCTGCTGCTCGCCGTCCTGCACGGCTGGCTTACCGAGGGACCAAGGAGCATGCGAGAGCGCTACCGTCGCGGAGCGGCTGAAGCCCTCAAGGGCCGGCAGGGCGACGCCCAGGAAGACGTAGTCGTGACCGAGGCGGACCTCGCCGGCCTGCCTGCCCAGGTCGCCACCTACGTGCGCCGCGCGGGCACGCTCGGCCGGCCGCATGTCACCTGGTTACGGGCGGAAATCCATGGGCGCATCCGCAGCGGACCCAAGGCGCCCTGGATGACCTTCACCGGCGAGCAGGTCAACACGTACTCCCCCACGGCAAGCCGTCACTTCAGCATCGATGCCACGATGTTCGGGCTACCCGTTGACGTACTTCACGTTCTGACGGATGGCCGGGCGACGATGCGCGCCGCGGTGTGCTCGACGCTCCCTGTTGCCACGGGCGCCGGACCTGAGATGGATCGCGCCGAGACGGTCACCCTGTTCAACGACCTATGCATCATGGCGCCCGCAGCACTGATCAATGCTCCGGTGGAATGGGAGCCCGTCGATGCGCACCGCGTACGCGGCTTCTACACCAACGGCGAGCACACGGTGAGCGCGGAACTTCTCTTCGACGAAGACGGCGACCTGGTCGACTTCGTCAGCGACGACCGCTTTGCCGCGGACCCCGGCGGGAAGTCCTTCACCCGCCGACGCTGGTCAACGCCAGTGGGCGACTACCAGATGCGGCATGGGCGGCGGCTGGCGGCGGTGGGATCGGCAGTCTGGCACGCACCGGCGCCCGACGGCACGTTTGCCTATCTGGAGTTGACTCTCGCCGACGTCGTCTCGGAATAGTGGCTATCGAGGCGTGAACTCGTACAGCGCCTCGGTGCGATCGCGGATCCCTAGCAGCATGCGGCGCATCATGGGAAAGTCGCCGACCTCCATCATGAGCAAGGTCACTGGCAAGAAACGGCTGAGTCGGTAGGACGCCTTGAGGCGCGTCACCAGGCGCGTGCCTCCATCCGCGTCGGCCGATAGCGACCACGCCCACGTCGAATCGGACTTCGCCCATTCCAGGACCTCAGGCGGGACAATCTGCGCGACCTTGAACGAGTTGCGCTCGTCCGGCGGGCTAGCCATGGGTGCGGCGAGGTCGCCGATGGTCGGACTTGCGTACTCCGGCAGGAGCTCCGTGGCACTCGGCCTGCCGAGGTTGTCGAGCAGGTCGTAGGAGTAGAAGCCCGCCCGCCCAAAGCCAACCTGGACGAGCCACGGCCACACGGCCTCCGGGGGTGCGGCGATCGTGATCGCACGCGTGGCCTTAAACGCGGCCGGACCGATCAGATTGTCCCCTGGCATCGGCGCCTCCGCCTCGTCGCGGGTCGCTCCCCACTGAAGGTGCCACCGGCGGTAGCGAGTCACCCCTGTGGTCGCGAGCACCGAGAGCCCAACTAACAAAACCGCAGGCCACAGGAGTCTGGCGCGCGCAGTGCCGGATTGCGGGGCTTCGGAATGCGAGTCGCCGGATTGCACGGAGCCGCCGTCACCGGCCGCGGGGTGTGCGCCATCGCTGACGATGCGCTTGTCGTGACTCATGTGCCGCATCCGTTCCCAAAAGGTCATCCATGTACGTCATGACCATCTTCCAAGTCCTTGGCTTCCACACCAGGGACGTGAGGCCGGGAGGCGGTGGCTCGTGCGGGGTAGCCCGAGGGGTTTGGGCCATCCGTGGTCACACAGACGGGCTCGGGGCTGCCACCACCGAAAGTGCACCGCCGTCGGCGGGTGAATGCCAGGCGGACGCCGTCGCGGGGGGTGAAACGTCAAGGATGCCCTGTTCGCGCAGGATGCCCTCCAAGCGATCTCCAATCATCGGCGCAAGGGTATGCGCGAATGTCGCGGTGATGTGGTGACCGTCGGGTCGATACACCACGATCCCGCCGACGATGACGGGGCAATATCCGTCAACGCAGTACAGATCGGTCAAGTCGATCACGTGCCCGTTTGGATCAGCCTCGATAGCCAGCCCATGCAAGTCCCGCCCCAACGAATCATGTGCGGCACGCCCGCACGCCACGCCCCCTGCTGGACCCTGGCGGTCAAGGCACGTGTCGAAACCTGTGCGTTGGGTCGGATTGTCTCGGATCGCGATGACTGGGATGTCCATCGAGGGCCGCATTGCCCAGGCCTCGATCATCCCCGCGACCTCTGTCTCATCGGCCGTCATTCCACCTGTCGGTGAGACCCGATCTTGAGAGGCGTGGGTCACGATCAGGGCGTCGTAATTCCCCTCGGCAATCGTCTTGAGAGCACTCTCGCGCCAAGCGTCGCACGACGACTGCATCTTTTCTGTGTCCCTTTCGACGTGGGCCGTCGTCGCATAGCACGCCGCCTGACCGTTGACCAAAAACGTCCATCCGCGCTCGACAGCCAGTCGTTCGTAGACGCCCAACAAGCTGTTCGAATGCGAGTCTCCCAGCACCAAGAACCTCGGTCCTTTGCCGCTGCCAACCTGGCACAGCGGCAAAGAGTTTGACCCCTCTGCGAGGTTCCAGCAGTCTTCACGGTTGTCGTCGTCATCCGCCAAGGCAACCAAAGGCGGAATCAGCACCGGCGCGGGCGCGAGCGGGTCGCACTGGGAGTTCACCATCGCGGCCGCCCCTGCGCATCCGCTCGCTTGAAGAACAGCCAAGGCTTGGTCCGCGACGTCCTGCGCCGCAGCTCGTCGATTACCGTCCACATACAGAAAGCTCAGCGCGGTGACGACCACGAGGATCGTGGCGCCCGCGGACCACATGGCAACCACTCGTGGCCGCCTTCCTCCCAAGAGGCGGGACGAGAACCGAATCGGCTCCTCCCACAAGACAGTCGTGAGCCACGCAAGAAGCAACGCGACAGCGGCGATGACGAGTTTGGTGGGCCAGGTCAGAGTCTCGCCGGTCACATAGGGCACAAGCACAACCATCGGCCAGTGCCACAGATAGATCGCGTAAGAACTGCGCCCCACGACGGCCACCGGAGCCACCCTGCCAGCCCAAGCGAGCCACGTCCCGCGGCCAGCCCACAACACCAGAGCGGCGCCAAGCACAGGCAAGAGGGCCGCGAAGCCAGGGAACGCCGTACCGTCCGTGAAGAACACCACGGCCGCCGCGATGCCCAGCACGCCCGCGATAGTCGCGAGCTGCTTCACATGGACGAGCGGTGGTACGAACGCGAGAAGCGCACCCACGGCAAACTCCCACGCCCGGGTGTGCGTCGTGAAATAGGCTGCCGCACTCCAAGGAGTCTGCTCGACGCTAAAGAACAGGCTGACGAGGGCGACAACCCCAATGCTGGCAGCCATCACGGCTCGGCGGTTGAGGCGTGCCACTCGACTGAACCACAGCGCCACCAATAACAACAGTGGCAGTGCGACATAGAACTGCTCTTCGACTGACAGCGTCCAGAAGTGCTGAACCGGCGACGCGGCGGCGTTCGCACCCAGATAGTCCACTGAGAGCGCGGCGAGGCGCCAGTTTTCGACATAGAGCGCCGACCCGATGACGTCCCAGAGGCTACGACTCCACTGTGATGACGGCACGACGAACGAGATGGCGACCGTCGTCGCCAGCAGCACAATCAAGGAGCTGGGGAGCAACCTGCGAGCTCGCCGAGCCCAAAACACGCCAACCCGCAGCTTGCCCGAGCGGTCCACCTCACGCAGCAGGTGCGATGTGATCAGGAAGCCGCTGATCACGAAGAAGACATCAACGCCAACGTAGCCACCGCTGAGACGCTTCGGCCACAAGTGGTAGAGCAACACCGAGCCCACCGCGATCGCGCGGAGAGCCTGAATTTCGGGGCGCGTATCGCGGACCGTCTCGCCCGACTCCGTGCCCTTCACATGCCGGAGGAGCGAAGTGACCGACATGGTGACGACCCTACTCGGCGCCCAGTCGCGCATCGGCCGCGGTGCTTACCGGTGCTCGCGCACAGGCGCTTGCGGACAATGTGTGGACCGAGGCGCATTGAGGGCTGTATCCGCGAAGGGGCCACCCCGTGAATACCAGCAACGATGTAGTGCGCCTGGCCGGATTCGAACCGGCGACACCCGCTTTAGGAGAGCGGTGCTCTATCCCCTGAGCTACAGGCGCCGGGGGCTTCGGGACTCAAGGTTACCGGTTCCGCGAGGGCTCATGAGGCACGGGAAGCGTCGACGTTCCCCTCAAGGTCAAGCGCCGGTCGCCCGCGCGCCCGCGGCCGCTCATGGCAACGCCGCAGGGCACGGCGGGGTTGCGTGTCGCCAACCCCACCGTGCCCTAGCGGCTCGGCTTACTGGTCGAGCACGACGTCGCGCATGAATTCGGCAAACCTTCCGGGCTCGTCGAGCTGCGGGGTATGGCCGCTGTCTTCGAAGACGACGAGCTGCTTGCTCGGGGCTTCGAGCGCCTCAAACCATTCGACCGCAAGCACAGATCGTCCCGGCGCTTCGTGGGCACCCCTTACCAGATAGACGGGAACCTCCAGCCGGGGCACGCTGACGCGGAAGTCGACGTCCTGTAGTTGGGGGTAGAGCACGGCGAAGGTCTCGAATATCCCTGCCGCGGCGCGAAACTGCTCCGTGAGGGTGAACTCGTCCACGAACAGATTGATGGGGTACTCGGCACGTGGCTCGTAATCGTCACCGCGCGGGTAGTCCAGCCACTCGGGGTTGGCAGCCAACGCCTGCGTGTAGGCGAGTGTGTCGTCATAGGGCGGCTCCCCGATCTCCCGCAGGCGGTCGGCGAAGGCATCATCGCCGCTGCGCTCGGCGTAGGCGAGCGAATCGGCGTACATGAACTTGTCGGTGGCAAGCTGGTTCACCATTTGCCCGGTGCCGACATACGCATGGAACAGTTCGGGTCGCTGCTGAACAGCCAGGACGCCGAGCGTGGTTCCCCACGAACTGCCCACCAAGTAGACGGCCTGCTCGTCGAACTTTTCTCGCAGGTACTCGGTCACCTCGATCGTGTCGGCGACCATCTGATCGAGGGTCAAGGTGGACGCAGGTTCGAGGGTGTCAGCCGAGCGGCCCGTGCCTCGCTGGTCCCAGGTGGCAACGACGAAGTCGTCTTCAAGTGCCCCTCCGGCGACACGCATGGAACCCGTGGCCGTGCCTCCTGGTCCACCCTCAAGGAAGAGCAACACCGGTGCGTCGGCGTCGGTGCCACGGAGCATGAGCGACTGATTGTGCCCGCCGATCGGGACGGTCACGAGTTCAGCGATCGACCCTTCAAGGACGTCCCCGTCGGCATCGACGATCGGATCGGTTGACGCGGGGCGAAGCAGCGCCACCAGCAACAGCACCGCGACGGCACCACTGAGGGCGCCTCCCGTGCGACGCAGCCAGAGCCTGCGGCCGGGCACTATCCCCGTGAAACTCCGGGTGAGTGCCGCCCCCCAGAGCCCGCCGAGCGCGAGGGGTAGCAGCAAGACGATGGCATCGAAGCCGCGCCCGACGACGAAGGCCATCACGCCGTAGATCGTGTCCAGACGGATCGCGTCGACCGTCGGCCCACTCACAGGCAGCCGGACGAGCTCGAAGACGCCTGCGAAGAGTAGCGGGGCGAGCAATGCGGACCAACGGGTCCCTGTGAGGATTCCCGCCATCACGCCGACCACTCCTAGGAGCACGAAGGCGACGACAGAATCCGATGAGGTCATTGGTCCGCGCGGCATCACCAAGCCGATGCCGACAGCCGCGGCCACCACCACGGCGGCAGCGCCTATCTTGGCGAACCACGGGTGGTCGCTCAGGGCCTCGATCATGGTTCGAAGGTTGAGTTGCTTGCTCATCGCATTCCCCTTTCAGTGATGGTGCGACGGTTCTGGCGACCGGAGTGAATCAGCGCTCGCGCGGCGAGCGCAATGGCCACCACGAGGGCGAATACCCCGGTCAGAATGGGCAGCAGGATGGCTCGCAGCACGCCGGGGGCGAGGTCATCGCCCACGGCCAACCGCGCGGACTCATCTGCGAGGGTGACGTCGGTCGCCACGACGTACTCACCGGGCTGGGGCGCATCGAACGTGGCAAATGCCTGACCGATGACGCCGCCCTCT
>JBBRWX010000039.1:0-23008 GCA_038248935.1 Actinomycetales bacterium | reverse complement strand
CCCCGTCTCGGACCGGCTGGGCACCCCGCAAGGACGATTCAGGCGGTGGGTACCGAGGCGCGAGCGACCGCCCTCAGCGCGGCGCCGGCTACCAGGGCAACCGTGACGACTCCCGCGGTGAACGCCCCGCACGTACCGGTGGTTACCAGGGCAACCGTGACGACTCCCGTGGTGAACGCCCCGCAGCCCCGTCTCGGACCGGCTGGGCACCCCGCAAGGACGATTCGCGCAGCGCTTTCCCGGGCGGCAGCGACCGCCCTCAGCGCGGCGCCGGCTACCAGGGCAACCGTGACGATTCCCGTGGTGAACGCCCCGCACGCACCGGTGGTTATCAGGGCAACCGCGAGGCCTCACGGGGCGAGAAGCCTGCATGGAGCAATCGAGAAGATCGAGCCCCGCGCCGCGATGACTCGCCGTCTGAGGATCGGGGCGCTGCGTCTCGACGCGACTTTTCGCCTCCGGCAAGGGAACCGGGCCACGGTGCAGCTCACAAGAGCAAGAACAAGTCGACGGGACGCCAGCCACCCGGAAGCCGCAGGGGCAAGGCCCGACCCAAGAAGAAGGACTAGTCGGACGAGCCCGACGCCGCAGAGTCCGCGTCGGCGTCCACATGCCTGAGGTCGGCGATCGCGCGATCAAAGTCTTCGAGAGTTTCGAAGGCCTGATAGACGCTCGCAAACCTCAGGTAGGCGATCTCGTCGAGGTCTCTCAGAGGAGTCAGAATCGCCAGGCCGATATCGAGCGCATCAATCTCGGCCTGTCCGGAATCGCGAATCGCCTCCTCGACCTTTTGAGCAAGAAGAGCGAGATCGTCGTCAGAGACGGGCCTGCCTTGGCAGGCCTTACGTACCCCGGAGATGATCTTGTCTCGCGAGAAGGGCTCCACCACGCCAGAGCGCTTTACAACCGAGAGCGAAAACGCCTCGACCGTAGAGAATCTCTTGCCGCAATTGGGGCATTGGCGGCGCCTGCGAATGAGCGAGCCGTCATCGGCCGTCCTTGAATCAATGACACGAGAATCTGCGTGTCGGCAAAAGGGGCAGTGCATTCCCTGAGTGTCCCACGGACTGCGCGTGTGGCCCACTCGCAGTGGCAGATCAGCCGTAAATCGGCACCACAAGCTGGTCACCTGGTCGGATGTTCGCCGACTCGAGCATGTTCATCGACTTGACTGTCTCAATGGTGTCTCGCACGTCGCGCGACGAGGGAGTAATCGCCTGGGAGATCGACCACAGCGTCTCACCGTTCGACACGACGTAGGTGTCCGAGGCGGAGGGCGCGCGGTCCCCCTGCGCAAATGCCTGTGGAGCGACAACAAGCGCGACGACGGCCACCACGAGAACTGCGGTCCACCGACGTAGCCTCATCTTTGCTGTCTTCACGACGCGAATACTCATGATCACTCCTTTCCAGTCGAACACATGTTCGTCGAACACTTGTTCTATTTGTATCATCCCGGGGCGACACGCACAAGTTATTCTCGAACACCTGTTTGATTTTGGTGCCAATGTGCCCTACCGTCGACTTATAGAGGACCACGAAGGTCTGACACTGGCCGCGGCCGGGGTCGACCACAAAGGAGAAGCGGCATGTCAGCGAACGGCCAAGACGCCACCATCCACGAGTTCCCCTCGTCACACGGCGACATCACGGACAGGCAGCGCCGCATTCTCGAGGCGATTCGTGACTCGGTCACGACGCGCGGCTACCCGCCGTCAATGCGCGAGATCGGCGAGGTTGTTGGCCTCACGTCAAGCTCTTCGGTGAAGCATCAGTTGACCGCGCTGCAGGCCAAGGGCTATCTGCGTCAGGATCCGAACCGACCGCGCGCCCTCGAGGTCGTCATGCCGGACGACGACGCCGACGTCGTGTCGCTCGCGACTGGCTCACACTCATCGACCGTTGACGACGACAGCGTGGTACGGGTCCCCCTCGTCGGCCGCATCGCAGCCGGCGGGCCCATTCTGGCGGACCAACAGGTGGAAGACGTCTTTGCGCTGCCGCGTCAGCTCACGGGAGACGGGGAGCTGTTCATGCTCAACGTCTCGGGCGATTCCATGATCGACGCGGCCATATGCGACGGCGACTGGGTGGTCGTGAGGCGCCAGAACGACGCCGAGAACGGCGACATCGTCGCGGCGCTTCTGGATGACGAGGCGACGGTGAAGACGCTCAGGCGCCGCGACGGCCAGGTGTGGCTCATGCCCCATAACCCTGCATACACGCCCATCGACGGCACCCACGCACGGATCATGGGCAAGGTTGTCTCTGTGATGAGGCGGGTCTAGGCCCTCGGCCTCGACGCGCACGCTGAACCCGTGCGCGTACTTCGGATCTGTACACGCACGGAGCGCGCTAGCGTTCTCGCCATGCCTCTTGCCAGTGAAATCCACCCATGATTGCTTGGCTCATGGCCTTCATTGCATTGGTGATCGTGACTTGGTAGACCCTCGATTGCTCGGTGGTGGCCTGCTCGGCAAGAGCGCGGCTCGATCGCTCAAAGTGCGCGAGATACTCCGCGAAGCGCTCTCTTTCGGCGCGTTGGCCCCGCTCAAAGTCAGCGGATGTCACGTCTTCTGTCATCAGTGGTCTACCTCCTCGGTCAGATTACGAGACTTGCGACTGGTTCGGTGAAACCACGCGCGAGGCATCGGCCGTCGCTTCCTCGTCGAGCCGCCGCAGTGCACCCAAGACAGCATCACGGTCGGTCGTCACCCACATCGGCGGAAGCGACTTCGTCAAAAAACCCCTGTAGCCTGCGGTCGCGAGCCGCGGGTCGAGCACCGCGACCACTCCCCTATCGTCGACCGATCGAATGAGCCTGCCCGCACCCTGAGCAAGCAACAGCGCGGCATGGGTTGCGCTCACTGCGAGGAATCCATTGCCGCCCGCTCGCCCCACCGCCTCCGTTCGGGCTTGAGAGATGGGCTCGTCTGGGCGCGGGAACGGGATCCGGTCGATGACGACGAGGCTCGCCGTCGCCCCTGGAACGTCGACGCCCTGCCACAAGGTCGTGGAACCGAAGAGGCACGCGCGTGGGTCCTCGGTGAATTGCCGCACCAAGGTCGGGACCTGGTCGTCCTTCTGGTACATCACTGGCAGGTCGAGGCGCTCGCGCATCGCCTCGGTGGCCATCAGGGCCGCCTTGTGCGACGAGAAAAGGCCAAGAGTTCGACCACCTGCCGCCTCGATCAGCGCGGCGAGTTCATCGAGTGCCTCATCGGAGATCCCGCCCATTCCCGGGCGCGGCAAATGCGCCGCCACATAGAGAATGCCCTGCCTGGCGTAGTCGAACGGGCTTCCGGCATCGAGAGTCTCGGGATCCTCCACGCCGAGGTGTCGCGCCACGGCTTCAAAGCCGCCACCCAAGGCGAGAGTCGCCGAGGTGAATATCGCGGGCTTGTCCGCAAGAAGCTTGTCCGAGATCACGCCGGACACGTTGAGGGGCGCCGTGAGCACCCGCTCGGGAGTGACGGCGTCGTAGTCGCCATCCGCGGAAGCCAACCACACGACAAAGTGGCCGGCATCGGCCTGAAGTTCCTCGCACACGTCGACGATGTCGGTCAACGCGGCGCTCGCCATCTTCACACCCGCGCCCGCGTCCTTGGCTCCCCCTGCTTCCTTTGAAAGCTTCGTGACGGCGCTGAGCGCCTCGCGCGCTCCCGCTCGCACCAGCTCAATCGCCTCGGCCAGCGCGGGCGACGGCCCACCACGCAAGAGCCCGATGCGTTCCTCGCCGAGCGCGCCGTCGAGAGCGCGCGCGGCCCTGTCGAGGTGCTCTGCGAGGACTCCGATACGCCGGGCTCGCGTCGACGCGCGCTCCACAGCCCTGGGCGTCAACTCGTGAGTCGCGGACGACGTGATCCTCGACACCAATTCGTGGGCCTCGTCGACGATCAGCGCGTCGTGCTCGCCCAGCATGTCGTGACTCGTTGCCTGGACGCCGAGAACTGCATGATTGGTGACGACGATGTGCGCACGCGAGGCTTGGTCGCGGCACTTCTGCGAAAAGCACTCCGCGACCACCGGGCAGCTGCCCTCGAGGCATTCGCGGCCCGCCACCGAGACCTGCGCCCACGCCCGTGCCGATACGCCTGGCACGAGGTCATCGCGGTCTCCTGTCTCGGTTTCCTTTGCCCACTCGTGGAGCCGCGCCACCTCGCGCCCCAATTCCGATGTGGGGCCAAGGGGCAACGCCCCGGGAGCCTCCTCGTCGGGATAGCCACCGCCCATCTTGTGCACACACAGGTAGTTGCTTCTGCCCTTGAAGAGCGCGGTCGACGCGCGCGCTCCAAGGACCGGCTCGAGAGCGTCGATGACTGCGGGCAGGTCCTTGGAGAACACCTGCCGTTGTAGGGCAAGCGTCGCGGTCGAGACGACGATGCGTTCCTTGTGCGTGATCGCCCTGGCCACGGCGGGAACGAGGTAGGCGAGGGACTTACCCGTTCCGGTTCCCGCCTGGACGAGGAGGTGCTCTCCGCCCTCGAGCGCGCGACCGACCGCCTCCGCCATCGATTCCTGGCCCTCTCGGCGCTGGCCCCCTACCGAGGCGATCACGTCCGCAAGCAGGGAACGCACGTCGTTCGTGTCCGTCACAGCGCGACGACGGCCTCGCGGATGCGGGCGGCCAGCGAATCGGTGACGTCGGCCACCAAGTGGTAGCCGTCGTCCGCGTGGGTCTCACTGACGACCTCGCCCGCCCTGTGGGCCTCACTCACCAGATCGCCGCGAGTGAATGGGAGCACGACGTCGACGCGCACCGGGGGACGCGGAAGCATCTCGCCCACCTTGAGAAGCAGCGCCTCGAGGCCCTCACCTGTGAGTGCGGATACCTCGATCGAGGGTTCGCGGCGTCCGCGCAACCTCAGCAGAACATCGGGCTCGGCGATGTCGACCTTGTTGAAAACAAGGAGTTCGGCGACTTCATTAGCCCCAGGAACATCCGCGAGCACCTCATGGACCGCGAGAATTTGGCCCTCTGGGTCGGGGTGGGCGGCATCGACGACGTGGAGCACCAGGTCGGCGTTGGCCACCTCTTCCAGCGTCGACGCGAAGGCCGCAACCAATTGGTGGGGAAGGTCCTTCACAAATCCGACGGTGTCCGCGACGGTAATGTCGCGGCCATCGGGAACGTGCGCCTTGCGTACCGTCGGGTCGAGCGTGGCGAAGAGCGAGTTCTGCACCAGCACGCCCGCGCCCGTGAGACGGTTCAGGATCGAGGACTTTCCTGCGTTCGTGTACCCGACGATCGCGACGTTCGGGATGGCTAGCCGGTTCTCGCGTCGCACCCTGCGGGCCGGCTCCATGTCCTTGATTTGCCTGCGCAGTTGAGCCATGCGTGTATGGATTCGCCTGCGGTCAAGCTCAATCTTGGTTTCACCTGGCCCGCGTGAGCCCATTCCCGCGGCGGCACCTCCTACTTGACCACCGGCCTGCCTCGACATCGACTCACCCCAGCCGCGGAGGCGAGGCAACAGGTACTCAAGCTGTGCGAGCTCGACCTGAGCTTTGCCCTCCTTGGACTTGGCGTGCTGAGCGAAGATGTCCAGAATGAGCGCGGTGCGGTCAATGACCTTGACCTTGACCACGTCCTCAAGGGCGCGACGCTGGCTCGGCTGCAACTCATCGTTGACGATGACGGTGTCAGCCCCTGTCGCCTTCACGACGTCACGAAGCTCGATCGCCTTTCCCTTGCCGATGTACGTGGCCGGGTCGGGATGTGGCAAGCGCTGGAGCATGCCGTCAAGCACCTCGGATCCCGCTGTTTCTGCGAGCGCTGCGAGTTCCCTCAACGAAATCTCGGCGTCCTGGGCAGTCCCACGGGACCACATGCCCACCAGCACGACCTTTTCGAGGCGCAACTGCCTGTACTCGACCTCGGAAATGTCCTCAAGCTCGGTTGAGAGCCCGGCGACGCGGCTCGAGCCCGCGCGCTCCTCGCGGTCGAACTGGTCGCCGTCGTAGTCCGTGCGCACGTCTCTACCCGCCGCGACGGCCGTGCCTGCGCGGGACAAGACGCGGTCGATCACGGATTCGACCGATTGCGGCTGCGGCTCGACCGCGTCTACTTCGATGTGTTCAGGCATAGTGGTCCATTGTCTCACTCGGGTGGGCGCTGCCGGTCTGGCGCTGCCTGACTGGCACTGCCTGACTGGCACTGCCGGTCTGGGGCCGCACGCCGGGCACTACGCTTGTTGCCCGTGGACCACTATTTCTCGGCCATTCCGGCATCGGCCGACGAGCGCCGCACCATCAGCGTGACTCTCGATGGGCGCGACTTCATGCTCGAGACCGCTCCAGGCGTGTTTTCGCCAGGTCGAATCGACCTGGGGACGACAGTTCTTCTCGACACCGTGGGCGCACCCGCAGCGGGACAGCTACTCGACTTGGGTTGCGGATGGGGCCCCATCGCCCTCACCGCGGCCCTGCGCGCGCCTGGAGCCACCGTCACCGCACTCGACGTCAACGAGCGTGCGCTCGACCTCCTGGCGCGCAACATGGCGCGCGTGAAGGCCACCGCGGACCTGGCGCGGGTGGTCCCCACCCTCGCGGAAGGGATCGACCCCCACCTGCGCTTCGACTCCATCTGGTCAAACCCGCCCATTCGCATCGGCAAGCACGCCCTCCACGCGCTCCTCGCGCAATGGCTGCCGCGGCTCGTGCCTGGCGGCGAGGCGTGGCTCGTGGTGCAGAAGCACCTTGGGTCGGACTCTCTGGCGGCGTGGATCGCACAGCAGGTCGACGAAGCGGGCGTACTTTGGGGAACTGTCGAGAAGGTGCGGTCGGCCAAGGGCTTTCGCGTCTTGGTGTTCACGCGCTTGAACTGAGGCTTCTGCGCCGCTCGCAGTTGGCGGGAAGTGGGCAGAATTTAGGGAACGGTCACGACTCCGTGCGCCACGAGCACCGCGGGGCCCTCCAACGTCGTGCTGTCTCCCACCACCCGCACCGTGACAAGCCCTCCCGGTACCTCGACATCCCAGATATCCGGTGCACCGGGTCCCGCCCACAGCTTCACGGCGAGGGCCACTGCGCACGCGCCGGTCCCACACGAACGTGTCTCTCCGGAGCCGCGCTCGTGGACCCGCATGCGCACGCGGCCGTGCGCCACGCCGTCAATGACCTCGCCGCCTAGAGTCACCGCGAATTCCACATTCGAGCCCTCGACTGGGACCGGAGTCACCGAAGGTGCCACAGTCAGGTCGAGTCCCTCGAGTTCCGCTGTGGAAGCGAGCGCCACCACGCGGTGAGGATTGCCTACGTCGACGCTGAGCGCCGGTCGCGCGGGATCCAGCCCGCTGGCGTGGACGGTCGCGTCGAACGCTGCTGGCGCGCGGCCCGCGTCCTCCACTAGGCCGAGGCGCCACGGTCCCATCCCCACCGAGTAATTGCCGTCGCCGAGGGCCGTCACTGTGCGGGCCCCTGCGCGGGTGCCGATGACGATGCCTCCTCGCGCGTCCACACCCGCCTCGCGCTCCAGGAACGCGCCGAACACGCGCGCGCCGTTGCCGCACATCTCGGACACCGTGCCGTCCGAGTTCCAGTAGTCCATGAACCATGCGGACGCTTCGAACTCCTTGCCAGCGGCCAATGCACCGCCGCGCACCGCCCGGATGACGCCGTCGGCGCCAATGCCTGCACGGCGATCGCACAAGAACCTCACCAGGTCGGGCGTCAACTCGATCTCGCCGCGCTCGTCGAGGAGCATCACGAAGTCGTTTTGGGTGCCGTGTCCCTTTGTGAAGGTAAGCGAGGTCATTTCCAAAGCCTACGCCGACGCGGAGGCCCGCTCCGCGGTCACGATCGCAAGCACCTCCCCGGCGGCTCGCTCGACACCTCCCTCGTCTCGCGGCCCCTCAACCCACCTCACACGCGGATCGGGACGGAACCACCTGTCTTGCTTGCGAGCCAAGCGCCTCGTGTTTCTCTTGACGAGTTCGCGGGCCTCGTCCTCGGTCAGATCGCCATCGAGATAGCGCAGGACTTCCGCGTAACCGACCGCCCTTCTCGCGGTCACGCTCTCACGCAATCCGCGCTTGGCGAGGCTTCTCACTTCGGTGACCAACCCCGCCTCCCACATGGCGTCGACCCGGGACTCGATCCGCGCATCAAGAACGTCGTACGGCAACTCGAGTGCGATCTGGACCGCGGGAGCGTAGTACTCGTGCGCGGGAAGCGAACTGGTGTAATCGCCCGCCACCTCGATGATCTCGAGCGCTCTGACGATGCGCTTGGCGTTGCGCGGGTGAATCTTGGCGGCCGCCGCTGGGTCCAACGCGGCCAGCTCCCTGTGAAGAATGCCTGGCCCCTCGGCTTCGGCACGGGCCTCGAGCCTGGCCCGAAGAGCGGGATCCGTACCTGGAAAGTCAAAATGGTCCAGCAACGCCCGCAGGTAGAGCCCAGAGCCGCCCACGACGATCGCCCTGCGGCCACGTGCATGGATCGCGTCGATGTCCGCGCGCGCGGACTCCTGGAAGTGCGCCACCGAGGAGTCATCCCCCACCGCGAGAGTGTCGAGCTGGTGGTGAGGCACGCCTTGACGGTCAACCAATGGCAGCTTCGCCGTGCCGATGTCCATGCCCCTGTAGAGCTGCATCGAATCGGCGTTGATGACCTCGCCACCACTCTCGATGAGGCGCGCAAGCGCGAGGCTCACCGCGGATTTTCCGGTGGCCGTCGCCCCAACGACCGCGACGATCGGCTGCGTCACGTCGAGGAGACCCGCACGTGAGGCAGGCCAAGCACCACGGGGCCGACAGGCGCAGGAGTCCCACACGCGTCGTGCTCTAAACCGCCTCCCGCCGCGGACTCCCACGCGTCACCCGCGCGGGTGCGGCGCACAGAGTAGGTCTCCCCGGCCTCGGAGTCCGCCAAGAGGTGATGCGGCGCGCCATGCGAAATGCGGACCGTGACCACGTAGCCGGGCCGAGGGACGTCGGCGCCGTTGGGAACCGAGAAGTGCACCAGGCGGTTGCCAGGCTCGCGGCCACTCAAGCGCCCCTTGTCCTTGCGCCCCGCCCCCTCGAGTACCAGCACCTCAACAACGCGACCCTCCATCGCCACCGAGTCGCTCAGCGTGATCTCATCGTGGAAGGCGTGGAGTCGCTCAAATCGCTCCTGAACGACGGCCTTGGGAAGCGCCTCAAGATCGAACGCCGGTGTACCAGGTCGAGGGCTGTATTGGAAGATATAGGCGCTCGTGAATCGCGCCTGCTCGACGACTCGCATCGTCTCGGCAAAGTCCTCCTCGGTTTCACCAGGGAAGCCGACGATGATGTCGGTCGTGATCGAGGCCTCGGGCATCACCGCCCGCACCTTGTCCAGAATCCCCAAGAATTTGTCCGAACGGTACGAACGGCGCATCGCGCGCAAGACCCTGTCCGAGCCGGACTGCAGCGGCATGTGAAGGCTAGGCATGACGTTCGGAGTCTCCGCCATCGCATCGATGACGTCGTCTGTGAAGGCCGCGGGATGAGGCGACGTGAAGCGCACCCGTTCGAGCCCCTCTATCTGCCCACAGGCCCGCAGCAACTTGGCGAACGCTCCCCTGTCACCAAACTCGACACCGTACGAGTTCACGTTCTGGCCAAGCAAGCTCACCTCAATGACGCCTTGCGCCACAAGGGCCTCGACCTCGGCGAGGATCTCACCCGGCCTGCGATCACGCTCTTTGCCACGCAGCGAAGGCACGATGCAGAAGGTGCAGGTATTGTTGCAGCCCACCGAGATCGAGACCCATGCGGATGAGTGGCTATCGCGACGCGCTGGCAGTGTGGAGGGAAATACCTGGAGAGACTCGTGGATCTCGACCTGGGCGGCCTGGTTGTGCCGGGCCCGGTCGAGTAGCGCGGGCAGCACATCGATGTTGTGCGTGCCAAACACGACGTCGACCCACGGCGCCTTGTCGACAATCTCACCGCGGTCCTTCTGCGCGAGGCAGCCCCCCACCGCAATCAGCATTCCAGGGCGCGCCGCCTTGACGGGAGCGAGTTGGCCCAGGTTTCCGTACAGCTTGTTGGCGGCGTTCTCGCGCACCGCGCACGTGTTGATCACGACCACGTCGGCATCTTCGGCGCCCGGAGGGGCAGACACATAGCCCGCGCCTTCTAGGAGCCCCGCCATGTGCTCCGAATCATGCACATTCATCTGGCAGCCGAGGGTCTTCACCAGATACGTTCGTCCAGTTGCCATCTGTGCCACCGTGCTCATTCGTGCCCCGCGACGAAGTCCGCACGAGTCTCACGGATCACCGTCACTCTGATCTCCCCGCCAAAACCAAAGTCCTTTTCAATTTGCTCCGCGATCGTCCGTGCCAGGTCCGCGGTGCCCACGTCGCTTACCTTTGAAGGCTCGACGACGACGCGCAATTCGCGTCCCGCTGCCATCGCAAAGACCTGCGCCACTCCCTCATGAGCGGTCACTAGCGCCTCGAGCGCACCCATGCGTTCGACGTAGCTTTCGACATCCTCTCGACGGGCACCTGGCCGCGAAGCGGACACCGCGTCGGCTATCTGCACGATGACGGCCTCCAGAGTGTCTTGCGGCACCTCGTCGTGGTGGGCGGCGATCGCGTTGACCACGTCGGCCGACTCGCCAGCATCCCGCGCGGCGCGAGCACCCAGTTGCGCGTGGGAGCCTTCGACAGTTCCCGTCAGCGCCTTGCCGATGTCATGGAGGAACGCCGCGCGCCTCGCCAACTGCACATCGGCGCCAACCATCGTGGCGATCGACCCTGCAAGAGTCGAGCATTCGACGAGGTGCGCCAAGACGTTCTGATTGAAGGAAGTGCGCAACCGCAAGGCTCCGAGAAGTTCGAGGAGCGCGGGAGGAATGGGGCCGACACCCGCTTGCTCTGCGGCATCAAGGGCGGCCTCCATGGCCCTGCGGGGCGCATCTGCGGCGGCCTTCGCGTATGCGGTTTCAACACGGTGTGGCTGAATGCGTCCATCCTCAATCAGGGCCTCGAGCGTCGCTACGGCGATTTCTCTGCGCTCCACGTCAAAGGATGAAACATGCACGGCGTTGACGCCCTCGTCCACGATCACATTGACGCCGGTCAAAGCCTCGAACGCACGGATGTTGCGGCCCTCGCGTCCGATGATGCGACCCTTCATTTCCTCTGAAGGGAGTTCGATGCGTGTGACGGCGGCCTGGGCGCTCGTTGGCGCGGCCTCGCGCTGCATGGCTTCAACCAGGACTTCCCTTGCACGCCTTTCGGACTCCGCCTTGGCCTTCTTGGCGTGTCGATGCGCATCGCGGGCAATATTCGCCTCCACGATCGCCTTGAGGCGGGACGTCAGTTCCGCCTTGGCCTCCGCGACGGTAAATCCCGCAAGTGAGGCAAGAGCCTCGCGATGCGCACCTTCCAACTCGTCGCGTCTGGAAGCGAGCCGCTTCTCGTCTCGCGCAACGGCTGCCACACGGTCTTCTAGTCCGCGCGAATAGCTCTGCGCGTTCCGCTGCTCTTCGGCAAACTGCCGCTCGCGCAGGGCGACACGCTCTTCTCGCTGTTGGGCCTCCGAGAACACATCCCTGGCCTCGTCGCGAATCAGCCCAACTTCGGCCCGAGCGGAATTGCGCTCCTCGTTGGCTTCCTTTCGCGCGCGATTGACAACCAGTAGCGACGCCAAGAGGAGCGCGAGCGTCGCAATAGTCACAATTGTCTGCACGGCGCTCCCTCCCTATGGTCCGGCTACCTCACTATCGGCACGGATCAAGTCTCGCACGAGCCCGAACACCATTGATGCGGGGTACCCCTTGCGGCCCAGGAACGCAGTGATTCTCCGCACCTTCACCTCCGATTGGAGGCCCGACATTCGTTCCCACCTTGAACCTGCAAGCGCACGTGCAGACTCCAACTGAACATCTACCGTGATGTGTTCGAGCGCGGATTCGATGTCGGCTTCGGTGAATCCCTTGCGTCGCAGTTCCGCCGCAATGACGCGCGGAGCCTGACCCCGTTCTGTCTGTCTGGTGCGCGCAATCATTGCGGCGAGCGAAGCGTCGTCGAGCAGACCCACCTCGACGTAGCGAGCAACAATCACCCCTGCGACGGCGGGGTCGACGTCCTTCGCTACGAGTCGTGCCCTGAGGTCGGCGGACGACCGTTGCGTCCGGTCGAGCATGGCCAGGGCCAAAGCGCGAGCGCGCTCGGCAGGATCCGTCGTGGAGGATTCCTGCCGAGCGCGGGTTGTCATGACTCGAAGTCGGGCCTCCTAGAGGGAGGACGCCTCCTTGGCCATGGCAGCTTCTCTCGCAGCGTCACCGATCGCAGCGTCACCGATCGCCGCGGTGTCAAGATCTGCAGCGGCAGCCTTCTTGCCCTTGGCGGGCGCTTCAACCTCTTCGACCGCAACCACAGGGCCAATATTCAACTTGTGCTTGATCTTGGTCTCGATCTCGATCGCGAGCGCGGGGTTGTCCTTGAGGAACTGGCGGGCGTTCTCCTTGCCCTGACCCAACTGGTCGCTCTCGTACGTGTACCAAGCACCGGACTTCTTGACGAAGCCATGCTCCACCCCGAGGTCGATGATTCCGCCCTCCGTCGAGATACCGTAGCCATACAGGATGTCGAATTCCGCCTGCTTAAAGGGCGGCGCCATCTTGTTCTTGACCACCTTAACGCGCGTCCTGTTGCCCACTGGCTCGTTACCCTCCTTGAGGGTCTCGATGCGGCGAATGTCAAGACGCACCGACGCGTAAAACTTGAGCGCCTTGCCACCCGTCGTGGTCTCGGGAGATCCAAAGAACACGCCGATCTTCTCGCGCAACTGGTTGATAAAGATGGCGGTGGTGCCGGTGTTGGCGATCGCGCCTGTGATCTTGCGCAGCGCCTGAGACATGAGGCGCGCCTGAAGACCAACGTGGCTGTCGCCCATCTCGCCCTCGATCTCGGCCTTGGGCACAAGTGCCGCGACCGAGTCAATGACCAGAACGTCGATGCCACCTGACCTGATGAGGATGTCGGCGATCTCGAGCGCCTGCTCCCCCGTGTCAGGCTGGGAGATGATCAGGTTGTCGATGTCGACACCAAGTTTCTTCGCGTATTCGGGATCAAGCGCATGCTCTGCGTCGATGAACGCGGCCACGCCTCCCGCCTTCTGTGCATTGGCGACCGCGTGCAAGGCCACCGTGGTCTTACCCGACGACTCCGGTCCATAGATCTCGACCACGCGGCCGCGCGGGAGCCCTCCGATGCCAAGCGCGATGTCGAGCGCGAGCGAGCCCGTGGGGATGACCGCCACCGTGCGGCGCTCGCTGTCCCCCATGCGCATTGCCGAGCCCTTGCCAAATTGCCTGTCGATCTGGCCGAGTGCCGCCTCGAGCGCCTTCGTCCGGTCAGGTGCCTGTGCCATGTGCTTGTCCTCGTCGCTCGTGCCCGCTTGCGCAGACTCTTGAACACCCGTGTGGTGCCATGTCGTACAGCACGACGCTATGACGCGCCTCTGACATTCGCGCTTTCGGTGTTCCCCTGGTGAGGATCGCCCCTCGCGCTACGTCTTGGGTACGACTGTAATCGAACGCGTGTTCGAACGAAAGCGACACGCCGTGCGAGGGTGTTTGCGGCGCGTCACGTGAATGCCCCTGCCGCGCCCAGTGCGACGAACGAGAGGTCCTAGCGTCGGGGAGGGATGAGGCGCTTATCATCGACGCCCGACCTGACGGCGGGCGCGACGTCCATTTGATCGCACAACGCGTGCCACACATCTCTGGGAGCAACACCGCGCTCAAGAGCCTCATTGGCCGTGAGCGAATCAAGGTTGGTCAGTGCAAGCTGCTTACACAGCGTCGGAGCGTAGGCATCGCCGAAGGCCTCGACCACCGCCAAGCGGAACTCCGACAAGCGCACGGGCAACTACTACTTGATCGACCGCAGCAGTTCGGGGACGGTGTCGGGGATTGCGGGCATGACCGGCATGCGACGCAGTGACCGGGTGTCGATGAGGCCCTCGGCCATCTCGAAACGCACGGACACCTCGCGGAGGATGGCTGACATCGGCACGTCCAGGGCCACGCTGATCGACGCGAGCAACTCGCTCGATGCTTCCTTCTGACCTCGCTCGACCTCGCTGAGGTACCCAAGAGATACGCGAGCCCCCGAGGAGATATCCCTCAAGGTCTTCCCCTGTCCGAGGCGCGCGTCGCGAAGCACGTCGCCAAGTTCATTGCGCAGGATAGGCATTCGTGCTCCCTTCATAAGGCTCAAATCGTGCATGTACTCTCCAACGCAGACTACCCCAGTCCTGTTCCCTGCCTCAAGAATACTCATCGTAGAACCAGGCCGGACAGCGCTCGCTCCAACTGATCGAGCGCAAAAGTAACGGCCCCACTCATCACATCGGCACGATCTCCGTCTATGTGAAGAGTGGTCGCCCAATCTGGGCCTGGCCCCACCACCGCGATCACCACGGTTCCTGGCTCGCGGCCCCCGTGCGGTTCCGGTCCCGCGACTCCCGTGGTGGCAACCGCGACGTCGGCGCCGAAAACGGTGAGCGCTCCTCGCGCCATCGCGATCGCGACGGAGTGCGCCACAGGGCCCTCGCGTTCGATCAGGAGTGGGCTCACTCCCAACGTGCCGATTTTGACCGCGGTGTCGTAGGCGACGATGCCACCCTTCACGAACGCCGATGCGCCGGGCGCCGATACGAGCGCAGCGCACACCATTCCGCCCGTCAAGGATTCGGCCGTCGCGAGCGTGACTCCTGCCTCCCTGGCAAGAGCGATGATGGGTGCCGCCTCAGGCGACATGACCGCCGTCGCCCATCGCATCGGCCGTGTCCGTGACCGCGGAACCCCCCGCGAGGGGAACCGGACGGTGCAACGACCCAGAGCGATGAAGCGCGGCCACTCTCCCTATCCGCCATGCGTAGTCGATACCCGTTGCGACCGCAATGACGACCGACGCCACCAGCACCCACCAACCCACGGTGTCGACCCATGCGGCGTGGGTGGGCAAGAGCAACAAGATAATGGCAAGAACCTGGAGCGCTGTTTTGAGCTTTCCCCCTGCTGACGCGGGAATGACGACGTCGCGGGCAACCGCGAATCGCCCGATCGTGACGGCGGCCTCCCTGATGCCCACCACGATGAGCGGCCACCACGGCGTCTCGCCCTGCGCTGCGAGCACGAAGAGCGCGCCGAGCACGAGCGCCT
Source organism: Actinomycetales bacterium (assembly GCA_038248935.1). GTDB lineage: Bacteria > Actinomycetota > Actinomycetes > Actinomycetales > Demequinaceae > Demequina. The sequence continues at coordinate 7,858 of JBBRWX010000039.1, read as the reverse complement.
TGTCGGCGAGGGGATCGGCAAGCTTGCCAAAGGAAGACACCACTTCCCAACGCCGCGCAAGATAGCCATCGAGCGCGTCGGTCGCGGCCGCGACAACAAAGACGAGCCACGCGATCCAGCGCCAGCGTTCTTGGGCACCGTCGTCGATCAGCAGGCACATCACCATGACGGGGACGGCCACAAGCCGCAACACCGTCAGCAGGTTTGGAACCTCTCTCACCACGTCATCACCCTAGCGGCGTCATCGCCGCTCAGGGTGCTGGTGGGCTCACCGCGTCTCACCGGCAATACTTGACACCATGTCCGACTCACCGCGCGTGCCCTTGGCCGCGTACCGCGCGGCCGGCGCGGTAGCGCTCGCTGTCGTTCTTGGCGCCGCCATGGGTGCCAGCGGCGCCCTTGTCTCGGCTGGCACGTCCGTCACCCCTCCGGCCATCACGATGACTGCGAGCGCACCAGTCGACAGGGCGCCCGCGCCGAGTCCCGAACCACCACCGCCCGTCACCTTCACGCTGGCGGCGGCCGGAGACGTCCTCCCGCACGCGCCGGTTGTCTCCTCGGCGACCACCGCCGCCGGAATCGACTTCTTGCCCCTGATGGCTCCCGCCGTGCCGTACATCGAAGGCGCCGACCTCGCGCTGTGCCACATGGAGGTGCCCGTGACGCCTCCTGGCACGTCGCCTTCTGGTTATCCCATGTTCGCGGCGCCGCCAGAGCTCGTCCCAAGCCTCGCCGCAGCGGGCTGGGACGGCTGCTCAACCGCGTCGAACCACAGCGTCGACCGTCGTGGCGCGGGAATCACAGCGACACTTGACGCTTTCACCGCAGCCGGATTGGGCGCTGCTGGCACCGCGCGCACCGAGGACGAGGCGGCAAGCACACAGATGTACGTGGTGCACGGCGCCGCCAGAGACATCACCGTGGCCCACATTTCCTTCGTCTACGACAGCCTCAACGGCCTTCCAAAACCCCCAGGCCAACCCTGGGCGGTGAATACTTTCAGCGCCGATCAAGCCGATGCCGCACCCATCATCGCGGCCGCTCAGCATGCCAGAGATCAGGGTGCGGACATCGTGGTCGCTTCTGTTCACTGCTGCGTCGAGTACCAAACCGCGCCCACCGCCGCCCAAAGGTCCGTTGCCGAACAAGTGTCCGCGTCGGGGCTCGTGAACCTGTGGATCGGTCACCATTCCCACGTCCCGCAACCTATCGAGAAGCTCGCGGGCGGACCACACGGCGATGGCATGTGGGTCGCGTTTGGTCTGGGTAACTTCCTGTCGAATCAGGACACCCAGTGTTGCGTCGCCAACACGAACTCGGGGGTGATCTTGACCGCGACGTTCACCATAGACGCGTTGGACAGGGTTGACGTGGGCGTCGAGTGGACGGCGATTACGGTCGATAGGTTGTCGAAACACACCATGCACGTGCTCACGGACGTTCCGGGCGGTGTGGGAAGGCTGAGCGGGGCCGAAGTGACCGCGCGCCACCAGCGGGTGGCAGCTGCCGTAGGTCCTCAGGCTCCTGAGCGAACGAGCCCTGCCACCCATCTTGCCTTGGGCGTGGACATGATCCCCAGAACGGGTGGCGCTCAGTAGCGAGGCTCAGCGAGTGACCTCGGCGGCAATCCCTTACGAACGACCGCCTCGCGGCGAGCGTCGCTCGAACGGAATGTCGAACTCCTGAGGACGCGCCTCGATGAAGCTCTCCATGAACGGCAGCCCCATCGAGAAGACGGCCGACGCCGGCTGGGCGACGCCGAACAGCCATCCCTGTCCATACTTCCAGCCGCATTGCGACAAGAAGTCGGCTTGTGATTCGGTCTCGATTCCCTCGGCGATCGTCGCGAGGCCGAGCTCCCGCGCGAGGGCGCCGAGCGCACGCGACACGCGAGCGCCGGAGGGGTCCTCGGGGATGCCTGCAACAAAGGACATGTCGAGCTTGACACCCGAGACCGGCAGGTCTCTCAGGTACGACAGCGGCGACACTCCGGTACCGAAGTCGTCGAGAAGGATGGGGACCCCCGCGTTGCGCAACTCGGTGAGCTCATGGCGAATGCGCGTGTTTGGCGCCACGAGCGACGCCTCTGTGAGTTCCACGACGAGCCTCTTGGGGCTTAGCCTGTAGCGCGCGATCGCGCCAAGAACCGAGTTGGCGAATTCGCTGTCGCCCAATTGGTCCGCCGACACGTTGAGCGAAACCCACACGCCTGGCACGGGGAATTGGGCCACGAACGACGCCGCTTGCTCCACGAGGGCGGTTCCAAGTTGCGTCGCGAGCTTGCGGTCGTCGAGAAGCCCGAGGAATGCCCCAGGAAGGAGCAGCCCGCGGGTGGGGTGCTGCCACCGAACGAGCGCTTCGTAGCCGACAACGGAACGGGAGGCGAGATCCATGACCGGCTGATAGTGGAGAACCAGGTCCCCACGCTCGATCGCTTGCGCCAGTTCTGCGCTCAGGCCGGACTGGTGCTCGGTCGTCGCTTGCATGGATGGGTCGTAGACCTCGGTACGTGACTTTCCAAGCGCCTTTGCCCGATACATGGCGGAATCTGCTGCGCTCAAGAGACTCGGAGCGCCACCCGCGATCGTGTCCTCGTCCGCCATTGCGATGCCAAGGGAGCAATGCAAATTGATCTGATGCCTCTTGACCTGAAGCGGCCGCTTGAGACCCTCATGGATGGCTCCCGCGATCTCATAGAGCGCCTTGGAGCAATCGGGATCCTGCACCACGATGACGAATTCGTCGCCGCCGATGCGTGCGACAGTGCCGCGCCCGGCGGTCGCAGATCGCAAAACGCCAGCGACGTGAACCAGAGCGCTGTCACCCGCGGCGTGGCCGAAGCGGTCGTTGAGTCCCTTGAAGCCGTCGAGGTCAGCTGCGATCACACCCACCCTGGACATGGCGTCCGGCAGATCGAGCACTCGCTGCAGCACCTCTTGCATGAGAGTGCGATTGGCGAGTCCGGTCAGTGGGTCGTGCATCGCCCTGTGGGCCATGAGTTCGGAGTGAAGGCGATCGTCTGTGGAGTCGCGCACCTGGACGACGTAGTGGTCCGGGGCTCCCCCCGCGTACCGCACGAGCGCGACGTCAAGAACTGCCCACACCACGTTCCCGTCGGCCCGCACGTAGCGCTTCTCCAGAGAAAAGTGATTCTGCAGTCCGTCGTAAAGACGTTGCAACTGCTCGCGTTCGGCCTGGACGTCGTGTGGATGTGACAAGGCGCTAAATGGGGTCCCCTTGAGCGCGGCCACAGTGGCGCCCATCATCGTTGCGAAGGCCCTATTCACCGCCATCAGGCGCCACTCGAGATCCACGAGCGCCATGCCGACTGGCGCATTCTCCATTGCCCTGCGGAACTGGGCGTCCGAGCGGTCCAGCGCCTCGGCCGCCTCCTGAAGCCCCGTGGTGTCCATGAGTGTCGTGACCGTCACCGAGTCGCCGTCGACAGCATCGGGCACCGTACGAGATTTCACCTGAAGCCACCGGACATCTTCGCTGCCGCGTCGGCCTGGCACGCCAATGACGCGGGGCCTGACGTCATCCTTGCCAGGGGCGAACACCTCGTGCGCGAGCAAGGGCCTGCCATGCTCATCGACGGCCTTGAATTGGAGCATTCCGAGCGGAGTCCCAAGCACGGCGCTCTTGTCGACCCCCATCATGTGGGCGGCCATGTCGGTCAACACAACGATCTCGCTCGTGTGCGAGGTGATCAGGACACCGTCACGCGCGGAAGACATGATGGCTTCGAACTGCTTGCGCATGCCACGTTCTTTGCGTAGCGCCTCATCGCGGCCACGACGCACGCGTCCGGACCGGACGAAGGACAGAAACACCCCTGCGAAGGCCGCGAGGACAAGGACGGCTACACCCGCGGCCACATTGGGCTTTTGGAGCAGTTCTAGGAGTCCTCCCATGATCCATCCTCGGAGTCACTGGTGTGCGGTTCACCCACCGTATCCGAGGATGCGCCCCGCAGAATAGCCAGTGTGGACGCAAGTTCGTCAGAAGTGACGAAAACCTCACGCGCCTTAGACCCTTGGGACGGGCCGACGATCTCGCGGCTTTCGAGCAAATCCATGAGTCGACCCGCCTTGGCAAAGCCGACGCGAAGCTTCCTTTGAAGCATCGACGTCGACCCCAACTGGGTCGTAATGACGAGTTCCGCGGCCGCGAGGAGGTCTTGAAGATCGTCACCGATGTCCGCGGCGACCTTGGCCTGGTTGCCCACGGTGATGACGTCATCCCTGAAGTTCGGCTTCGCCTGCTTCTTGACGTGCTCAACGGCGGCGTGGATCTCGCTTTCGGTGACCCACGCGCCCTGAACGCGCATCGGCTTGGATTCGCCCATCGGCAAGAACAAGGCGTCTCCCTGGCCGATGAGCTTCTCCGCGCCGGGAGCGTCGAGCACGACGCGGCTATCCGTCAGTGAGGACGTGGCGAAGGCGAGGCGCGATGGCACGTTGGCCTTGATGGTTCCCGTCACGATGTCGACGGAGGGCCGCTGGGTGGCGAGTACCAGGTGAATACCCGCGGCTCGCGCCAGTTGAGTAATGCGTTGGATCGAGTCCTCGACGTCGCGTGGGGCGACCATCATGAGGTCGGCAAGCTCGTCGACGATCACGAGCAAGTACGGATACGTGGTGATGCGGCGCTCGGAGCCTGGGAGCGGCTTGACCTTGCCCGCCCGCACGGCCTTGTTGAAGTCGTCGATGTGCTTGTATCCGAACATCGCCAGATCGTCGTACCTGGTATCCATCTCCTTGACGACCCACTCGAGGGCCTGGGCTGCCTTCTTGGGGTCTGTAATGATAGGGGTGATGAGGTGCGGGATGCCCTCATAGACCGTGAGCTCGACGCGCTTGGGGTCCACCAACACCATGCGCACCTCCTGAGGAGTGGCGCGCATCAGCACGGACGTGATCATCGAGTTCACAAAACTGGACTTACCTGCGCCGGTCGCGCCCGCGACCAGCAGGTGAGGCATCTTGGCAAGGTTCGCCATCACGTACCCGCCCTCGACATCCTTGCCGATGCCAATCGCCATGGGGTGGTCGTTCTTAATGGCCACTTGCGAACGCAACACATCGCCGAGGGACACCGTTTCACGATCCGTATTGGGGATCTCGATGCCGATCGCCATCTTGCCTGGGATGGGAGACAGGATGCGGATGTCGGGGCTCGCCACGGCGTACGCGATGTTCTTTGACAATTGCGTGATCTTCTCGACCTTGACGCCCTGTCCTAGTTCGACCTCGTAACGCGTGACCGTCGGGCCGCGCGTGAAGCCGGTCACGCGCGCGTCCACCTGGAACTGTTCGAGCACGCTCGTGAGCGACTCGACCACGCGGTCGTTTGCGGCGGAACGGGTCTTGTGTGGCGCGCCGGGCTTGAGGATGGCGGGGTTGGGAAGCACGTATGGGTTCGAGTTCTCGAGTTCGCCTTGCTCCCCTACCGGCACCACCGTGGTGGGCGGAGCCGTGCGCTCACCGTGGACCGAGAGAACCTCGGTACGGCTCGCGAGCGCGGTCGCGTCCGCGTCGTCCATCGCGTCTCGTTCGGCGTCTCCTGAAGGGGCGTACGGGCTCGGGACGCCGCCGAGCGGGGTGCCGTGGCGCGGGGAGTTGTGGAATGCCGAGCCGTGGAGCGGAGTGGGAACGCGGGGGTCTTCCTGAGTGGGCGATCCCACGTCGTACGGCGAAATGGAGGGATTGATGATCGCGTCGAAGGCTCTGCTGTCTCTCAACGCGGGGCTTCTAAACGGCTCGTCCGCCTCATAGCCATCGAGCTTGCGCCTGGCCTGGATGCGCTCCTTAAAACTTGCGCGCTTGCGAGGCTCCAGCGTGCCGTGCTCGGGGAGGTCCAACTCCTCGTCGTCTGCATAGCCGGCGCGGCGAGGCACCACGCGCCGCGCCTGTGCCACGAGGAACGCGATGACCTCGCGCAGTGGCTTGCCGATGATGAAGAGCGCGAAGGCGATGCCGAGCAGCACGAGCACTGTGATGGCGAGGCCTGGAGTGAGCAGCTGTGCGAGCGGGGTGCCAACAATGAAGCCAAGAACGCCGCCCGCATTCTGCAGGGGCTCGAGCCCATCAGAGGGCGACGGCCTGTGATGGGCGATGTGGATGATCCCTGTCACGGCAAGCGCGAGAAGCACGGATCCAAAGACAATACGGTAGTTGGCGTCTCCCTCCTGAGGGGCGCGAAATAGGCGAATCGCCATCGCGACAAGCAACACAGGAAGCGCGAGCGAGAGCACGCCAAATGTGCCAGCTGACAGCCGATGCAGGAACTGTCCAAACGGGTTGTCGAGCTGGAACCACTCGCTGGCCGCCACCAGGATCGCGATGATGATCAGGCCTAGAGCGAGGCCATCCCTGCGCACCTCATGAGGCACATCGCGCGCTCCCTGACCCATGCGCCGCACTCCCCCGCCAACGAGCCGAGCCGAGCCAGAGCCGACGCCCTTCAAGGCGCGCACGGGCCACGCGGAGGTCTGCTGCCGCGAGCGCGCCGTCCTACCGCGAGACGCGTTGGACCGCGAGGGGGCGCGCCTCGACGAGTTGGAGGCGGAAGACCGCGAGCGTGAAGGGCGAGACTGAGCCATAGTGCCCCCAGGCTACGTGCGCACTGCCACATAGGGGTGGAGCCACGACGGCAGCGCGCCAGACGGGTGAGGAACCCCACGCCGCTGAGCCGAACGCTGGTGCCTGGTGTCAGGATGCAAGAGTCGGCGCTGGTGCCCACTTCGGAGCATCCCGCGCCCCTGAGTCGGCGCTGGTGCCCACTCCACTCAAGTGGCACCCGACCGCGAGCGCTAGCGACCCGGCATGCGGCGTCGCAAAAACCCGTACGCCGCCACGACCTCGGCGACCGCAAGTAACGCCACAGCGCCGCCCACTTGGACCTGCCAAGGCTGCGCGATCTCGCCCCACTCGGGGTGCTTCGCAATGAGCGAGTGCCACTCATGCCAATTACGGACGTGAGTCACAAGCGCGAGCACGGCCGCCGCGATCATCGCTACACCCGCACCCAACGCGAAATGCTGGCCGACCGGGGCCTTGTGGTCGGGCGAGAGTTGCCCGCGCCACACGGCAAATGCCGCCCACCAGACAATCGCCGCGGCAGCGATCAGCGTCCACTCAATCACGCCCGCAATCACCCACTGCCACACCGATAGGGGCGCTGCCCACTCGACGGTGGTCCCGCCAAGCGCGCCGCGAATCAGGGTCGGCCCAGACACCACCACCGCGGCGATACCGCCGAGAATCACCAACGCCGTCAGCACGGACACTACTAGGCCTAGAGTCGCGGCGATCGCAAGCCTGACGCCCGACGGGAGCCCGGTCGCGGAGACATCCACAGAACGTTCTTCGGTCATGGTCTGCGCCGTCCCCCTCATGTCGGGCCCGCCCATGCGAACTCGAAGTCCGAGGCTAACCCCTAATCTCCACAACGGTGCGACAGGACGTCTGCGCCACGCTGCCCAAGCATCGGCCGCAAAAAACCCTATGCGTCGATCACAATCGGGATGATCATGGGCCGACGGCGCAGCTTGGTCCCCACGAAGCGTCCCACCACGCGGCGCATGACCTGCTGAAGTTGGTGGTTGTCCGTGGACCCCGACTTCGCTGCGGCCTCTTCGAGGGCCTTCTTGAGCTCCGGCATGATCGCGTCAAACACCGAGTCGTCCTCGGCGATGCCCTTGGCGTGGATCTCAGGCCCCGACAGCACGCGGCCGTTCGAGGAATCCATGACCACGAACACGGACACGAAGCCCTCGTCGGCCAGAATGCGACGGTCCTTGAGCTCGGCCTCGGTGACCTCGCCCACGGATGACCCGTCCACATACATATTGTGG
>JBBRWX010000038.1:0-23731 GCA_038248935.1 Actinomycetales bacterium | reverse complement strand
TGGACATGACGTGGCGGACCATCCGGTCGGGCGGCACCGTTGCAGAGGTGCCAATCACCTTCGTGGAGCGGGAAAGAGGCGCGTCAAAGATGAGCGGCGCGATCATTCGCGAGGCGCTCATCAAGGTCACCGCGTGGGGAATCCAGCGACTGTGGCGTAAGGCCATTCGCGCGGGCCGTGAGAGAACCACGGACCGCTAGCAAAGTGCCGCACGGGTGACCCTCGGTTGTTGTGAGAGGAAAACTAAGCCCCGCGGCTTGCCCTCAACACGCCCAAGCGCTCCTGGAGAAGCTCCTCGAGCTCGGCAATCGTGCGACGCTCCAAAAGCATGTCCCAATGAGTGCGCTGGTGGCGTTCCTCGCGGGCTTCAGGCTGGATGGCGTCGCGAAGAAGTGCTGCAGCTCCACAGTGGCATTCCCATGACAAGGGAACGTCGGCCTCGATGGCAAAGGGGAAAGCGAGCACGTGACCGTTTGGGCAGTCGTAAACGGCCTGGCGACGTTCGGCGAGTTCCATGCCGACGGCGCTTTCCTTGCTCTGTGTTCCCAAGCGCATGCCGCGCAGGGCTCGATCAGCCATGCTGAGCCTCCTTAGTCTGGGGGCTTGTGGCCCTCGGCAACTGAACGCTCAGTGCGGTCGGATTGTTCCTGTTGCCGCACTGACACATCACGCCGATAATGCACATTATGTCAGATAGTCGTTCGCGCCGCCGATGAGTCGTGTGCGGCGCATCTTCCCTAGTTTGTGAGTTCCACCCCGTCTGCCGAGGCGACGTCTGCCACTCGCCCCGGCGCGGTCTGATGCGCCCAGTACAGGTTCGTGTGCGCGATGACCTGCGCGGGTGGCGGCGCGCCATATGAGCTGAGGTCTTCGGTGGTGTGAGCGTCGTGTACCAACGTGACGTCATAGCCGCGCGTGAAGGCGCCGTGCAGCGTCGAGCGCACGCACGCATCTGTCTGAGCGCCCGCAATCACGAGGCGTCCGACGCCTCGCTTGGAAAGCTCTTGTTCCAAGCAAGTGTCCTCAAACGCGTCACCGTAGCGCTTGTGCACCACGGGCTCGTCGGGCTCTTGTGCCAACTCGGGCACGATCCGCCAGGCGTCGCCCCCCTGTTTCATGTCCGCGTCCGAGTGCTGGACCCAGACGACAGGAACCCGCGAGGCGCGGGCACGACCGACGAGTGTGTTGATCGAGGCGATGACCGTGTCGCGCTCGTACGCGACGGCCATCACATCGACCTGGACGTCGATGATGACGACGGCGCTGTGAGGTCGATCGACAAGCGTTGTCATTCGGGGCCTCCCATGTGGCGATTTCGGATCCACTGTAGTTTCCAGGACCGACACGGCCAAAGCAGTGCGGCTACGCAGCGACTTCACTACGCAGCAATTTCACCACGCAGCGACTTCACCACGCAGCAACTTCAGCACGCAGCGATTTCACCACGCAGCGAGTCAACTGATTGCGACTCAGCTGATCGCAACCTCGCGCAGTTGCGAGGCGACCGATTCGGCCCACGACGTGACCTCGCTAAAGTCGCGGAAGTCCCCCAGCGGCGGGTCCAGTGCCCTGATGAGCGCTCGTTCGCCGATGTTGAGCTTGTCGGGGTCAAGTGCCCCCGCAAAACGTTTGTGCTCGCGCGCGCCAACGGCGTCGGCGATGGCGTAGGCCTCGTCCTTGGGCTGGCCCTCGACCACAACGTTCTCCATACCCACGGAGAAGGTCCAGACATCTCGCAAGCGGAGCGCCTCTCGGTGCTCCTTGGCCAGCGCGGATGCGTCGCGCCTCCACAGTCCCCCGTACACTGCGGATCCGAGGATCACTGCGTCGAACGGCATGACCGAGCGCACGTCAGCTGCGTCTTGAACGTCGACCTCGAAGCCTTGATCCTCCAGGGTCGTGGCGATCGCCTTCGCAACTGCGCGCGACGAACCGTATTTTGACCCTACTGCGACCAGAACCTTCATGACACACCTCCTTGCACAACATGGTCTCTCGACCTTCTCGTCGACCTCGGGGTCAAAGGTCCCGAGGTCCTAGATGACGGGCAAATACCTGGTATTTTGCTCAAAGTGGCCGAACCTTTAGTTCGCGTCGATGATGAGCACAAGATCGCCGCCCTGGAGAGGTTCGGTACCCGAAACGGCCACCCTGCTGACTTTCCCTGAGACGGGTGCCGTGATCGATGCCTCCATCTTCATGGCCTCGATTGTCGCGATGCTCGCCCCCACCTCGACGACGTCCCCGGCAGACACGAGCGGAGTCACCGCGCCGGCGAAAGGAGCCCCGACCTCGCCGAGAATATCCGTGTTTGCCTTGACTCGGGTGTGGACCGTTACCTCCGCAGACAGGTCGGCCACCTGCACGGGCCTGATCTGCCCGTTGTAGTTGAACATGACCCAGCGAAGCCCGTGATCGTCCGGTTCGCCCACGGCCTCGAGCGTCACCAGCATCGTGACGCCCCGCTCTAGGTGAATCGTGACCTCTTCCCCACTCCCCGGAGTCATCCCGTACAGGTAGTGGTACGTGTCGATCACCGAGATGTCGCCATACTTCTCGACGGCCTTGTCAAAATCGTCTGCGGGCGACGGAAAGAGCAGGTGATTCAAGGCGCGTCGGCGCGACGGCCCGGACCCGGCAAGGAGCGCGCGGTCATCATCCGAGAGCTCCGTCATTTGCCGCGTCTCTCCCCTGCCAGCCAGGGCCTTGGTGCGGAAGGGTTCCGGCCAGCCGCCCGGAGGGTCTCCAAGCTCTCCCCTCAAGAAGCCGATGACGGAATCGGGAACGTCGTACGAGCCCGGGTTCTGCGCAAAGTCGACCGGGTCAGCACCGAGGCCAACGAGGTAGAGCGCCAGGTCGCCCACCACCTTCGAGGAGGGTGTGACCTTCACGAGTCGTCCCAGAATGCGGTCGGCGGCCGCGTACATGTTCTCGATGTCCTCGAACCGCTCCCCCAGCCCTAACGACTGCGCTTGCTGGCGAAGGTTGGACAGCTGGCCGCCCGGAATCTCGTGGCGATACACGCGGCCGGTTGGCCCTGGAAGACCGGACTCGAAAGGCGCATACAGCCTCCGTACCGCCTCCCAATAGGGTTCCAGGTCCGTCACTGCGGTGAGGGACAGGCCAGTGTCCCTCTCGGTGTGCTCGAGAGCGGCCACCAGCGCGGACATCGACGGCTGGGACGTGGTGCCAGCCATCGCGGCATTCGCGACATCGACGGCGTCGACTCCGGCATCCGACGCGGCCATGAGCGTGGCCAACTGGCCACCAGCGGTGTCGTGAGTGTGCAAGTGCACGGGCACATCGAAGCGCTCACGGAGCGCGCGCACGAGCGTCCCGGCAGCGGCGGGCCTCAAGAGACCTGCCATGTCCTTAATCGCGAGCATGTGTACGCCCGCCGAGACCAACTGGTCCGCAACCCTCAGGTAGTAGTCGAGCGTGTAGAGCTTCTCGGCGGGGTTGGTGAGGTCGGACGTGTAGCAGAGCGTGCCCTCGGCGACGGCGGTGCCCGTCTCGAGCACCGCGTCGATCGCGGGGCGCATCTGGTCGATGTCGTTGAGCGCGTCAAAGATTCTGAAGATGTCGACGCCAGTGGCTGCCGCTTCGTGGACGAAGGCGCGGGCGACCTCGTCTGGATACGGCGTGTATCCGACGGTGTTGCGGCCCCTCAATAGCATTTGGATCGGAACGTTTGGAAGGGCCTCACGCAAGGCGGCCAAGCGAATCCAGGGGTCCTCGCTCAAGAACCGCATCGAAACGTCATAGGTTGCACCTCCCCACGCCTCGACCGACAGCAACTGAGGAGTCGTCCGCGCCACGTGATCGGCGACGACGAGCATGTCGTAGGTGCGCAGTCGCGTCGCAAGCAGGCTCTGATGAGCGTCACGGAACGTCGTCTCCGTGACCGCGAGCGCCTTCTGTGCCCGGAGGTCCGCGGCGAAACGGGCGGGGCCCACCGCGCGCAGGTGCTGGAGCGCACCATCGGGAACCGGAGCCTTTGTGTCGATCGGGGGCAGCTTTGCGGCTGTCCTGATCATCTGTGGAGGCTCGCCATTCGGCCGGTTGACCGATATATGGCCCAGGAACTCCATCAGCTTGGTCGAGCGTTCTCGGGATTGGGCGACGGCCACGAGGTCGGGGTGTTCCTCAATAAAACGGGTCGAAAAGTCCCCCGCCAGGAACTCGGGGTTCTCAAGGACGGCCCTGAGGAACGGGATGTTGTTGGCCACGCCCCTGATCCTGAACTCCGCGAGAGCGCGCCGCGCCCTGCTCACCGCCGTGGGGAAGTCGCGTCCGCGACACGTCAACTTGACGAGCATCGAGTCGAAGTGACCGGTGACCCGCCCTCCCGCGAGGCCGGTGGCGCCGTCGAGACGCACTCCCGCGCCTCCCGGGCTGCGATAGGCGACGATGCGCCCCGTGTCGGGCTGGAACCCGTTGGCGGGGTCCTCGGTGGTGATCCTGGTCTGGATGGCGAAGCCGTTGGTGCGCACCTGATCCTGAAAGATGCCGATCTGGTCGAGCGTCTCCCCCGAGGCGATCCTCAACTGCGTGCCGACGAGGTCGATGTCGGTGACCTCCTCGGTCACCGTGTGCTCGACCTGGATCCGGGGGTTCATCTCGATGAAGACGTGTTTTCCCGCGCGTTCACCCTCGGTGTCAAGCAGGAATTCGACCGTTCCAGCGTTCACATAGTTGATGCTCTTGGCGAATGCGACGGCGTCCCTGCACATCGCCTCCCTGATCGCGGGATCAAGGTTTGGGGCGGGGGCGATTTCGATGACCTTCTGGTGGCGGCGCTGGAGGGAGCAGTCTCGCTCGTATAGGTGGACGACGTTTCCGGTCGCGTCGGCGAGAATCTGAACCTCGATGTGGCGTGGCCGGATGACGGCCTGCTCCAGAAACACGGTGGCGTCACCAAAGGCGGCCTCGGCCTCGCGCATGGCTGCCTGGAGGGAGGCGGGAAGTTCGGCGGGGGTCTCGACGCGGCGCATTCCGCGCCCGCCGCCGCCCGCGACCGCCTTGACGAACAAGGGGAAGCCGATGCTCGCAGCCTGGGAGATAAGTAGCTCGACGTCCGTCCCGGGATCGGTTGATGCGAGCACGGGGATTCCCGCGGCTTTGGCCATGTCGATGGCGGTCTTCTTGTTCCCAGACATCTCGAGCACGTGCGCGGGAGGGCCGATGAAGACGATGCCGTTGGCCTCGCACGCTCGTGCCAGCTCCGGGTTTTCGCTCAAGAAGCCGTAACCGGGGTAGATCGCATCGGCGCCCGACAGTTTCGCGACCCTGATCATCTCGTCGATGTCGAGATACGCGCGGACCGGGTGATCTATCTCCCCGATCTGGTAAGCCTCGTCGGCCTTCTGGCGGTGCTCGGAGAAGCGGTCCTCAAAGGGAAAGACGGCGACGGTCTTTGCCCCATGCTCGAACGCGGCACGGAACGCACGTACTGCGATCTCTGCCCGGTTGGCAACGAGAACCTTAGAAAACATTGGCTTCCCTTCGACGGTGGCTTTATCTTGCCAGTTTTCCAAGGACACGTCTGCGCCTCAAACGAGGGACCTTTGACCCAGGGTTCGCGACACGACGCCACAGGGGCGGTGATGGGGTCAAAGCGGCGCCGCGAGGCGCGCGCGCCAATTAGCTGGCGGTGGCCTTCCTGGCCCTCAGGAGCGCGAGTTCGTCGACCGCTGCGATTGTCGCGTGTTCGTGGCCTCGGTCGGCCGGAAGGGTCGCGAGAGAGCCTTCGAGCTCACGCCACACCTTGCCAAGCGCAATACCGAACACACCCTGTCCCCCTTGGACGAGGTCGATCACCTCGTCATCGGATGTGCATTCGTACACGGATGCCCCGTCTGACATCAGGGTGATGCGGGCCAGGTCCTCGACGCCTCGTTCACGCAGGTGCTCCACCGCGGTACGAATCTGTTGAAGTGAGACCCCCGAGTCGAGGAGTCGCTTCACGACGCGCAAGACCAGGATGTCGCGGAAGCCGTACAGGCGTTGGGTTCCCGAGCCCGTCGCAGAGCGCACGGTGGGTTCCACCAGTCCCGTTCTAGCCCAGTAGTCGAGTTGCCGGTATGTGATCCCCGCGGCCTTGCACGCGGACGGGCCGCGGTAGCCAGCGTTCTCATCGAGGGGCGTCAGGCCGTCGTTGAAAAGCACGCCTTGGTCGCGTGCAGGGAAGTCCGTGTCTGCCATGTCCCCTCCTTTACCTTCGACCTTAACGTTAGGGTTTCGACGCCCTCAAATCAACGACCATCGCTATTCACGGTACCGCGTGTCGCGCCCAAGTCCCTTGATCAGGGTCGAGTCACTTCGGCGCGTCTCACGAATGCCGTAAACACGTCTGCTGCGGCGTCGAGGCGTGCATGCCTCGACGCCGCAGCCTCTCCCCTATCGTCTTGCCGTTTGAGGGGCGCGGCGAGCGCCTCGGCCGCCTCCACTTCTCGCTGCGCGACCCGCGCAAGGGACCGCAATTGTCGAACGTCCGCGCCCGCGTCGAGATAGTGCACACACGCACCGAGAAGGGCAACATCTGACCTCTCAAAGCGTCCAGGGGCCGATTGCTCGACGATGCCCTCGGTCGCGAGCAGGGCGATAATGTCCGCGGTTGCCCCCGTCAGCCGCGCCGCCTCCTCAATCGAGACAACGTCGGATCGCTCGAAGCCCACCGCCGCCAAAGAGAGGGCCTCGTGCGCAGCGCCCACGTCGAGACGCTCCAGGCGCTCCCGAATCACGCTGTGTGGTGCGTAGGCGTCCCTTTGTTGCCGGAGCACGTACCTCAAGCGCTCCACGTCCGCCGCCGAGTACAGGCGATAGCCCGCGGGAGTGCGTTGCGGCACCACCAAGCCCTGGGTGTCCAGGAACCGAACCTTGGAGGTGGTCAGCGAGGGAAAGTCGTGGGCAAGCGCCCCCAACACGTCGCCAACACGCAACGTCGGATCATGGGAGAGCTGATGGGGCCAGTGCCCCTTCCGCGGCGCCGCGGCTCCGAGGGACTCTCTCCGGGCGGGTTCTGCCACGGAAGCTACTTGGCGGCGCCGGGGTAGAAGGTGAGTCGGTACTTGCCAATCTGCACCTCGTCGCCAGCTTCGAGAAGCGCCTCCGCGACCCTGTCCCTGTTCACATACGTGCCGTTGAGTGAGCCTGCGTCGCGCACACGGAACTCGGTGCCCGTGCGCACAAAGTGGGCGTGCTCCCTGCTCACGGTGATGTCATCGAGAAAGATGTCACACGACACTGACCTGCCGGCGACCGTGAGGTCGACATCCAGAAGGAAGCGAGCGCCCGCGTTTGGTCCGTGGAGCACGATCAGCAGGGCGTGATCCGCAGCAAGGGCCTCCACTGCGATCTGCTCTTGAGCGCCGAGGCGCATCGGCCCCGCATCGTCACCCGGTATGTGCGCGGCGAGAGACATCGTGCGTTCTACCGGCGATTCGTCGTACGTCATGGCGCCTCCTTTGTGCACATCCTATGCTCAGATTGGTGCTGGCGAACGAGACTTCCGCAACTGGGCCAGGTATTGCGTGGCCGATCCCCAATAGGCGATCGAAGAGACCGCCGCCCCGACGATGGCAAAAGAGTGGACGCCGTCCCATCTGTCGTACGCGAGGTAGGACAACGGCAGGAATATGTAGAGCGCAAAGGTCGCCGATTTCCCGAGGAAGGTCACCTGCGGCGTTGTCGCGCCGCGCCGTCGCCACCACAGCAGAGCGACACCCATCACGACGTCGCGGGCAAGCAAGACGGCGACGAGCCACCAGGGAATGATGCCGCGCCACAAGAGGCCAAGCACCACCACCACGGTGAGCAACCTGTCTGCGGCGGGATCGAGGAACCTTCCGAGTTCCGACGTTTGATTGAGCCTGCGCGCCAGAAAGCCGTCGAAAAAGTCGCTCACTCCCGCGACGGCGAGCACAGTGATGGCCCACGCGTCTGCGGACCGTATGAGGAGCACGCCAAAGGCCACGATGAGCCCGATGCGCGCCACCGTAATGACGTTTGGCAGGGTCACCTGTTGCCGCAACGACATGTGCGGTGAGGCCGTTGTTTCCATGGCCCCATCGTAGAGTCGCGGGTCTGTGGCGCTCCTACTCGGACTTCTTGAGCTCCATGACTTGGTCGACGCGCGCGGCCGCAATCCGGGCCGCGTCATCCTCCGTGGCACCGCGTGCCAACTCGTTCGCGCGGATCTCCTCGAATACTTCGTGCCTGCTGACCGTGTTTTCGGTGTCTGACATGGTGTCTCCTCTCTTGCTCATTCGACCGTACCGAGAATTGGGGACTTTGGCATCTCTAGAGAGACAAAGCTCACCGAACTGCTGAGAAATCGGGCGCCGCGGGTCGAGAGAACTCCATCACCATGTCCGTCACGACGTGCCCTGCGTGGCGACCGACCGCCTCCCTGCGCACTTCGCGGTGAATCAGGGTCCAGCCCTCCCCCAGGAAGCCGACGAGTTCGCCGAGATCGAATCGAGATTGCGCAGGTGGTCCAGGAGCGGCAGGGTCCGCATCGGGCGAATGCGCGGTGATCAGCAGCGTTCCACCCTGGGCAACGGCCGAGGCGGCGACATTCCAGACCGCGTGACGCACCTCGCGGGACTCGTGGAAGAAGGACAGGGACACGAGCGTGTAGGCAGCGTCCGGCGTCCAGGTGGCAAGATCCGCGGTGATCCAGTTGACCGTGAGCCCTCTTTCCGCCGCGGCGTGCGCGGCCCGAGCGATCGCGGCAGACGCGAAGTCGACCCCCGTCACCTGCCAACCCGCTTGCGCAAGCCACAGTGCGTCTCCTCCCTCTCCGCACGCGAGATCGAGCGCCTTTCCGCCGTTGGAGGGACGATGCGCCTCACCCCAGGCGCGGAGCGAGTCGTTGACCTTGCCGCTCCAGACGGGCGCCGCGCCGTAGCGTGCCTCCCAGGTCGCGCGGGGCTCCGTGTCGCTCATGATGTCGCCTCGAACTTGGGGCCAGTGGCGGCATCGGCGCTGATGAGCCGCACCTGCTGCCTGCGCCCGACGGTCACTGTTCCTGAGCACTTGGCGACGACGGCGGGATCCGAGAGTTGAACCGTGTCCGTGTCGAGCCCCACTCCCTCGAACATTTCCCCAATGTGCGGGGCGAGCACCGCCGCTTCGACGGCATCCACGCACGCCCTGTCGACCCGGTTACCCCGCCTCACGCCCGTTTCCATGGCGGTACCAAGGCGTGGGAGAGCTTCGGCCACCCAGTCGGGGACCTCACGCCCCGCGGCGTGGGCCAGGCACACCTCGGTGCCGTAGCGGTCAACGAGGCGCCTCAGTGGCGCGGTCACGTGCGCGTAGGGGGCCGCGAGGGCACCGTGAGTCACGGGATCGGGCACCGGCATCCCGCTCGCGACGTCGAAGGGTTGCCAGGCCGCCCCACGAAAGAGCGATATCGCCGCGGCAAGAAAGGCAGCTCCGCGCGGGCTTGCCGCATCCAGAGTCGTCAACACGTGCGCGTAGGACTCATCGGCGGACCACGCGACCCGGAGAGCGGCCGCTTGGTTGCGAAGCCTTTGGAGCGATGCGTCGGACGCGGGGGGCATCGTGCGCAACACTCCCACCCCCGCCTCCAACATGAGCCGAGCGGCCGCGGAGCCTGTCAGCAACGAAACTTGGGCGTTGTCGTCCTCGATTGGCCGTGCCGCGCGAAACTCGAGGGTGAGCTCGTCGCCCTTGCGTACGACCTCTTGGCTCGGCTTTGGCAGGCTCACCGCTCCCGCACGGGCGAGCGCCGAGCGCCTCGCATCTCCGAATCCCCTGAGCTGTGTGAGGAGGTTCGCGGCCTCGCTTGGGGGGTTTGTCGTGAGTTGTTCGTAGGAGTACTTGTGCGAAGACCGGACCCACGCGCGCCGCACGTCGATGGTCCGAAGTTCTCCCGCGGCGTCGACGGCAAGATCCCACACGACGGCCTTCGTGCGTTGGCCTGGCAACAGCGACGCGTAGCCCTCAGACATCTCAGGCGGATGGAGGCCGACGCGTATGTCGGGGCAGTACGTCGTCTCCACTCGCGCCCATGCCTCCACATCGATGCCGCCGCCGGGCACCACGTGCGCCGCGACGTCTGCGATCGCGTAGCGCACGCGCCAGCCCTGTGCGTCGGCCTCGATCAAGACCGCCTGATCCAAATCCGTCGAACCTTCGGGGTCGATGGTGACGAAGGGCATCTCGGTGAGGTCGAGCCTTTCGCCGCGGATGTGGGCGGGTTCCTCCCCGCGGCCACCCTGGGAAATTTCGGCAACAACATCGGCCGATCGCTCCTCGTGAATGCCCTCATCTGACCTTATTTGCGCAAAGCGGTGCTCGAGTTGGGCGAGCGATGTGCGTGCGACTAAGCGACGAATCGGCATGGGCTTACCCTAATCACCTTCCAGACCTTCCCGATTGACCACTGGACACGACAACAACGACGATTACGCTGGCTGCATGGCGGGTACCGACGGTCTTGATATCACTCTCTTCCGTGCCCTCACGCTCGTAGCACGCCAACTGACGGTCGTCGTCGAACAGAGGCTCCAGTCGGAGGCGGGCATTTCGCTCCCCGAGTTTGAGATTCTGAGCGCCCTGGCCGCCGCGCCAGACCACCGAGCGCGCGCTGGGGCGTTGGGTCAGATGCTCGCGTGGGAAAAGTCCCGGATATCTCACCAAGTGGGTCGAATGGAGCGCAAGGGCCTCATCGAACGCTTCTCGTGTGCGGATGACTTGCGGGGCACCTGGGTCGGTCTAACCGATGCAGGTGCGGGCGCAATCGCGTCGGCGACACCCGCCTACGAGGCGGCGGTGCAAGCACAACTGGGCACGCTGGCCGCGACGGACGCAGGCGCGAGCCTTGCTCGCGAGGTGCTCGACATCGGCTCGCACGTGTCCCCGGACTCGTGCCAGGCAGAAGTCACGCAGATGGTGGAGTCCCTGACCGGCGCGGACGCCCTCTAGCTGGCAGGCTCGCCAGCGGGGCCGTCTGCACGGGCCGCACCGTCCAGTACTGGCGCCAAGTGCGCCCGGGCATCCTCGTCGAGTGCGGCGCGGGCGAGCAGGGTGCCGCCCGCCACGGCCGAAGGCATCATGAGGATTGCCAGCGGGGCGAACGCCGACATGACGAAGGCCATCGCGCCAAAGCCGACCGTTTGCGCGCGACTCTTGGCCAGAATACGACGCCGGTCCCGCAGCCGAAGCCCACGCCTTTCGAACGGGACTGCCGCGAACTCGAGGGCGACAAACCAGCCACCGATCAGCGCGCCGAGCGTCCACGCGATCACGGTGCCAACGAGGGGCACCAGGCCAAGAAGCAACAACGCGAGCGACACGGGAACCGCCACGAGAGACAGGCGGAGGCCCTCCCCCACTCCCCTGGCGGCGTTGGTCCACCATGGCCACTCGGGGCCTTGTGCAACGGGGCCCAACCTATCGTCAACCCTGTGTGAAAGGCGCTCGAAGAACGGCTGCCCAACGACAGTGGTGACGGCGACGAATCCGTAGACGACTATCAAGACCGTCGCGCCCGCGACGGCAAGGGCCGCGACAACTTGAACGATCGAGTGTGCGGCGCCGTCCCCCACGATCACGGTGGCGATCCAGTTGGAAAAGGGATCGAGCCACACGGTCATGGCTACGAATGCGGCAACGAACAGCCAAGCCGTGATCAGCCCGGGCAGCAAGCCGAGGGCCATGAGCGACGGATCGCTCGACCACGTCCGCACGCCTCGCCAATACATCCCCACCCCACGGAAGAAGTCGGTCACGAGGCGCATAGCCGAACGCTACCGGCTGATGGGCCCTATCACCGCAGGTGCGGCTGGTACGGGCGCGAGTGTTGCCCCTGGGAGCTTGCACGACTTCTCGCGTCGGACCCTGCCTACAAACGCCCAGCCCAGTAACGCGATCGCGCCCACGGCCAGGTACGGCTGAAGTGGTCCAAAGAACTTGATGGCGCCCGAGTATCCCAATGCGAGGAGGACAAGCTTGTTGCACACGGGGCATCCCACCGCGAAGAAGGTCACCATTCCGCCAGCTGCGCCCAGCCGTCCCTCGCGGGCACGCGGCGCTCCGTCAGGGGTCGCGACGTACGTGGCGGCCACAAGCCCGGCCAACACGGAACTCATCGCCAACGCCGTCCGCGACCACGGAGTCGGCGGCACGTCGCGACCGAACAGCGGGTTGTCGATGAGGTCCGTGGGAATCGCGATGAACAGATACGTGACGATGGCCGTACCCGCAGCGAACCACCAGCGCCGTACGGGCCACTGCCTCAGGTCGTGAAAAAGTCCGCTCATGAGAAGACCATACCCCATGGGGTATTCGGGTTGTCGCTACAGCAGCGCGGCCGACGTCAGGGTCACCGTGGTGCCAGTCAGAGCCTTGGACACGGGGCAATCGCCCTTTACCACCTCGGCGAAACTCGCGAAGGTCGCTTGGTCCATTCCGGGGATCTCGGCAATCACGGTGAGCGCCACTCCCGTGATGCCCGTGCCTGGAACGAAGGTCACATCTGCCTTGACGTCAATCCTTGTGGCGACGAGACCCTGCTCCGCGAGACCGTGCGCCATGGCCATGGAGTAGCACGCCGCATGCGCGGCGCCCAGGAGCTCCTCGGGGGTGGTGGTCCCGTCGGCGCCTTCCGCGCGCGCCTTCCAGTTGGTCGCGAAGGTGCCGAGGCCGGAAGAAACGAGACTCGTTGAACCCGCGCCTTCCGCTAACGTGCCCGACCATGTTGCCTGTGCAGTGCTGACGACGCTCATGCGTGTTCCCTATCGGTAGAAGGCTGCGTGCTGAGGGTGAACCCCTGACAACGGCTAGGTGTTCCCTTAGATCGTGCCCCGATCAGCGGGAGTTCGCACCAGGAGCAGCAGCACGAGGCCCACCGCGACCACCGCGATCACTCCGAGAGTGCCCCAGATGGTCGCACCTGTGATCGCGATCATCAGGGTCCACATTCCGGGCGCCATGAACGACGCCGCCCTGCCCGTCGTGGCGTAGAGGCCGAAGATCTCTGCCTCCTTGCCTGCCGGGCTTACGCGGGCCAGTAGCGAACGCGACGCTGCCTGCGCGGGACCGACGCAGGCGCTCAGGACGAGGCCGAAGATCCAGAAGATGATGGTTCCGACCGAGTGGAATGTCACGACAATCACGCCGGAGACGGTGATCAGACTGAGGGCGGCAACGATCACCGCGCGCGGTCCCAAGCGGTCGTCGTAGCGCCCGGCGATGATGGTCGAGACGCCCGCGATGAGGTTGGCGGCGATCCCGAACAGAATCACCTGTTGGTTTGAGAACCCGAAGGACTTGGACGCGATGATGGCCCCGAAGGTGAAGACTCCCGCCAAGCCGTCGCGATAGACGGCCGACGCCAGGAGGAACCACAGCGTTGGCCGGGCGTGCCGCCACAGGCCCATGAGGTCGTTCCACAGGATCGCGTAGCCCTGCAATGGCCCGATTCGCATCGCCGGGGTCGCGCGTCGAGCTTCGGGAACGAACACGAAGACGGCCCACCCGAATGCGAGGACCCACACGGCGCAGCCCACCGCAATCAGCCTGTAGGCCATGCCGTTAGAGGTGTCCATCCCCCACCAGTCGGCGCCGTCGGCAATGACGACGATCACGAGTGCGACGATCCCGCCCACGTAGCCCATTCCCCAGCCAAGGCCAGAGACGCGTCCCACGGTCGATGGCGTCGACACTTGGGTCAGCATGGCGTTGTAGTTCACGCCCGCGATCTCGGACACCACGGTGCCAAAGGCGATGAGGCTTGCGCCGAGCCAGAAATAGCCAACGGATGCCTGAACAAAGAAGAGACCGAGCATGGACAGGACGAGTAGCGCGGTGGTCGCTCCCAGCCAGGTCTTGCGGCGACCGGTCGCATCGGCCCTCTGACCCAGAACAGGCGCAAGCAAGGCGACGAAGATGCCCGCGATGGTGATCGCCAGGCCGAGTCCGGAGGTGAGGTGGGCGATCGCGACGTCGTACTGCTTGTTGCCCTCGCCGAGCTTCGCGATCGCCGGGTCGATGAACTGATCCGATGTGAGATAGAGCGCCGTGAAGACAAAGGTAATGATGACCGAGTTAAACGGTTGCGTTGCCCAGTCCCAGAGCGCCCACGACACCACTCGCTTGCGGGGAATGGGCCGCCCCACGTCAGGCGGATCGATCGTGACATCACGAATGGAGGGCAAGTCAACCGCGTCAGCGCCATCGCTCATGGCCACATTCTGCACGCTTTGGGTGAACGAAGGGTTGCGCCGCGCCTTCGCCCGTCTTCACCCCGCGCCTTCGCCCGTCTTCACCCCGCGCCTTCGCCCCCGGCAGCGGACGCTAGCCTGAACTCATGGGGATCGCGGATGCGCAGTGGACCGAGGATGTACTCCCGGGGTACTCGAGGACCCGGTTGGGAACCGCCACCCTCGTGCGCGCAAACGTCCAGCCGGACGCCCCTCTGTGCGCCGTGCTCCACGTGCATGGCTACAACGACTACTTCTTTCAAGCGCATCTTGGTCAGGCGTTCGTGGATTCAGGGCGAGCGTTTTACGCAGTGGACCTTGCCAGGGCGGGGCGCTCTCTTGTTGCCGGGGACATCCCCCACTTCATGTCGGACGTCGCGGAACAGGGCGACGACATCGATGCCGCGGTGCGCGCGATTGCCGACCTTCATCCGCGATTGCCCATCGTTGTCCACGGGCATTCGACAGGAGGGTTGACCTCGGCGATCTGGGCCGCCGATCGTGGACACCCCGCTTTGGCAGGAGTGATCCTTGACTCGCCGCTCTTCGGCAAGCGCTATGGTCCGATTCAGCGCGCGGGCTCGCACGCCTTGCCGCTGCTCGCCACAGTGAGGCCGCTCGGTGTCGTGTCGCACGGACCCTCTGTGTACGCGACGCACCAGCATGTGAGCGGGGGCGGGCGCTGGGATTTCGATATGACCTGGAAGCGACCGCACGGCCTGCCCGCACGGGTGGCGTGGGCAAATGCGGTGCGCGTGGCGGAGGCGCGCATCGCGAAGGGGCTCGATCTGTCGGTGCCCGTGCTCGTCGCCCGATCGGACTCATCGGGGCCAGACAACGCCGCCAATCCGCTGCTCGATTCCCAGGACACCGTTCTTGACGTCTCCAGGATCGCGCTCATGGCTCCCCTGCTTGGTGACCGGGTCACCGAGCTCGTGATTGCAGGTGGCGTCCATGAATTGAGCCTTTCGCGGGATGAGCCGCGAGCGGCCTACATCCGCGGGGTCCTCTCGTGGCTCGATAGTCTTTCGGCATGACAACTCACGGCTACTTTGACACCGGCGGGACCGTGGTCGCGCTCGCGCACAGGGGCTTCTCGCTCGACGCGCCTGAGAACTCCATGGCGGCCTTCAGGGCCGCCGTTGACCTGGGATTTCGCTACGTCGAGACCGACGCGCACGGCACCAAGGACGGCAAGGCCGTTGCGCTTCACGATGCCTCTCTTGATCGCACAACGGACGGTCACGGCAACGTCGCAGACATGAACTGGAGCGAGGTGAGGAGCGCGAAGATCGGTGGAGTCGAGCCGGTACCGCTGCTTGAGGACCTGCTCGGCACGTGGCCCACCCTGCGGGTGAATATTGACGTGAAGGGACCGTCTGGTATCGCCGCCATCGCGAACGCGATAGAGCGCACCGGCGCGCACGACAGGGTGTGCATCGCGTCATTCTCGACCGCCAGGAGAGAGGCAACCGTCGCACTGCTCAGCAAGCCCGTCGCGACATCGGCCGGTACCCGTGAGGCCGCCGCGTTCTTTGGGGGTGGGTTCCTCGGTGCAAGCATGGCCGCGCCGCTCGTCTCAGTCGACGCGGTCCAGGTCCCCGTCAAGCTCGGGCCGGTGCCGATCCTCACTCCTCGCCACGTCGCTCTCGCCCATGCGGCCGGCAAACAGGTTCACGTGTGGACCATCAACGACAGGGCCGAGATGGTACGGCTCATCGCGATGGGCGTTGACGGAATCGTCAGCGACAGGGCGGACGTCCTGAAAGGGGTTCTGGTGAACATCGGACGGTGGGAGTGAGCGCGAGCCGGCCAATCATCGGCGTCACCAGCTACCTCGAGCGAGCCGCGATGGGCGTGTGGGACGTACCCGCCGTCTTTTTGCCTACGTCCTACGTGAACCCGATCACCGCTGCCGGCGCGAGCATCGTCGTTCTCCCTCCTCAAGAGGTGGACCCCGCAACGCTTTCTCGCATTCTCGACGGGATTGACGGCCTGTGCATCTCGGGTGGATACGACGTCGACCCGGCGTCGTACGGCCAATCGCCGCATCCCCAGACGGATGCCCCACGCGGCGAAAGGGACGCGTGGGAGTCGGCTCTTCTGTCCGCGGCCCTCGCGCGGAAGATGCCCGTTCTTGGGGTGTGCCGCGGTGCCCAAGTTCTCAATGTCGTGCGGGGAGGAACCCTTCACCGGCATCTTCCCGACGTGGTGGGCTCGTCGAGGCATCAGGGAGCCAGCGGAGTATTCGCGACGGTCCCGGTGACCGTCGTCGAGGGCACGTTGCTCGCGACGCTTCACCCCAGCGCGCGAGAAGTCCCCGTCTATCACCATCAGGCGATCGATTCGCTTGGCGAGGGCCTCGTGGTGTCTGCTACCAGCGACGACGGTGTGATCGAGGCCATCGAGGACCCGTCGCTTGACTTCTGTATCGCCGCGCAGTGGCATCCCGAACAGGATCCCGGCGCGGCGCGCCTCTACCAAGGCTTTGTTGAGGCCGCACGCGCATATCGCACGTAGGGCTTCCCTGCCCCACCCTGCACGCCACGCCGTGTGGCTAGGAATGGATCCGCACTCACTGCGTTATACTGACTAGTCAGTACAAGACAGGGAGACCCCCATGACAACACCCCCTCGCGGCGAGATGGCCATGACTAGCGCAGTCGCCATCTCGGCCCCGCACCTCATCGACGCCGTGCCCGTTGTGGACGCCGTGCCCGTTGTGGACGCCGTGCCCGTTGTGGACGCCGTGCCCGTTGTGGACGCCGTGCCCGTTCTGGAGATTCTCGGCGCGACCGTTCGTGGCGCACGCGGCGCCGTGTTCGGCCCCCTCGACGCCACCTCGTCTGCGCCCATCACGATCGTTCTGGGCAATCGTGGCAGCGGCAGGACCTCGCTCTTACTCAGCGCTGCAGGACGCATGCGCATCGATCAGGGGACCGTGAAGATCTGTGGCATCGACGCTCGCACTCATGCCGGGCAGGTCCGTCGCCTCACCGGGATCGCGGGCTTTGATGCGATCGACCTTCTCGAATCCGGCGCGACCGTCGTGGAGTCCATCAGGGAACGCCTGACGTGGATCTCACCGTGGTACCGACGCGTGCCACACCTCAACCAAGAGGGCGTGACGAGGGCGCTTCGGCCCGCCTTTGGAAACCTTCCAACGCCGGCATCCCACCTGCTCGTTCGCGACCTGAGCGAGGCCCAGGAGCTCCTCATGAGGATCTCACTGGCGCTTCTGGAGAGCCCTCGCGTAATTGTGGTCGACGACCTCGACGACGTGAAGGACCCTTCCGAGCGCGCCGCCGTCGCTGATCGCCTGACCGCCCTGACTCACGAGGGCACTCTTTTCATTCTCGGCAGCGCCGACGAGCGCGACCTGTGCCTCTTCTCCCCCGAATCCCGCGCCGTGGTGGCGCTGGACCGCTAAGACCCCGAACTGGATTCTCATGTCTCTGTTTTCCCCAGGCACCGAACTCAAGCGCTTCCGCCAAGGCACCATGCCCAAGGTTGCCGTCGTCGTGTTGCTCTTTATCCCCCTGATCTACGGCGCCCTTTACTTGTGGGCCTTTTGGGCTCCCGACAAGCACATGGATGCCCTTCCAATCGCCCTCGTTAACGAAGACAAGGCCGTCACGCTGTCCGACGGCACCACACTCGACGCGGGCGCCCATGTGGTCGACGAACTTCTGGCTGCGCATGACCTTGGCTGGGAGGTTGTGAGCTCGGCCGATGCGGCCACGGGCGTGAGCGACGGACGCTACACGTTCGCGGTCACCATTCCAGCGGACTTCTCCGGCAGTCTGTCGTCGGTGGAGAGCGACAAGCCCACGGCGGGTCGCATCGAGGTGCAATACAACGACACCAATAGCTTCCTCGCCACGACTCTTGGACAACACGCCATGATCCAGGTGAGGGACGCGGTAGCCGCTACGACAACGCAGACCACGGCGACCGCGATGCTCGTGGGAATTTCGACGCTTGCCGATGGGGTCCGCGAGGCGTCGGACGCCGCACAACAGATCAATGTCGGCGCCGGGAGCCTCGGCTCCGGCCTTGCCGACCTGAGCAGTGGAGTCTCACAACTTAGCGTCGGTGCAACCGACGCAGCGAGCGGGGGCCAGGATCTCGCGTCGGGCCTCGACGCGCTCCACACGGGCACGGCCGACCTCAGCGCGGGGCTTGGCCAGCTCGCAAAAAAGACGTCGACCCTGAACTCGGACTCCACGGCTCTCGCCGCGGGCGCGAGCCAGGTGTCGTCGGGCGTGGCTACCATCGCCCACTTGGAGTCGACCTACCCGAACATGACTCTCGCCCAACTCGAAGCGACTCTCGAGGCAAACGGCGGTAGCCTCGCGGCGCTGTCCACGGGAGCCGCAGCGGTATCGAATGGCGCTTCGACGCTTTCGACCAGTGCACCCGCACTGACCGACGCGATTTCACGACTCACGGCGGGCGCGATCCAGGTGAATACGGGGAGTGCCACGGCGGACAAGGGCGCACGTGATCTGAGCGACGGACTCGACGCTCTCGCGGCAGGGGCGGCCGCTGCGGACTTGGGCGCGGCGACAGCGGCCACGGGGGCGAACGATCTCGCCACAGGCACCACGACCTTTGCCAACACCCTTGCCGATAGCGCGGCCCTCGCGCCAACATACTCGTCGGAACAGATCGCGACCCTCTCGTCCGTGATCGCCACGCCTGTGGTGCTCGATGAAACCACGGCTAACGAGGTCCAGGGGTTTGGCGAGGGCTTCGCGCCGTTCTTCATCGCGCTCGCCACGTTCGTCGGCGCGCTCATCACGTGGCTCATCCTGCGGCCGCTTCCGCGCCGCCCTCTCGCGTCGAACGCGTCCGGTATTCGCACGGTCATGACCGGATACATCCCCGCCGTGTTCATTGCGGCGGGCCAGGTCGTCATCATGATGGCTGTCCTGGTGTTTGGCCTGGGCTTGAAGCCAGAACACCTCGTCGCGACCAGCCTGTTCGTGGCCCTCACGACGCTCGCTTTCCTCGCCCTGCAGCAGATGTTCATCATCTTGCTTGGCACGGCTGCAGGGCGTGTGGTGAGCCTCGTGTTGCTCATGCTTCAGCTCTCGTCTTCGGGCGGCACCTACCCGGTGGAGACGACGCCCCACTTCTTTTCAGCGATCCACCCATACATGCCGGCCACGTACGTGGTGGACGGGCTCAGGGCGCTCATGGGCGGCGGTGTCGACTCGCGCTTCTGGGTGGCGTTGGCCTTCATGACAGGATTGCTCGTGGTCTCCCTCGCAGTGAGCGCGATCGCGACCGGGCGCCAAAGGGTGTGGACCATCGCGCGCCTGCACCCCGAACTCTCGGTGTAGTACCACTGTCTAGCACCACTGTCTAACACCACAGTTTGATACCACCGCCGCATTTCAGAGGAGGAATCTATGGCTCGCACGTCAACCCGCGATGCCATCATGGCCGCCGCCGTTTCGGTTGCCGCGAGGCACGGGATCAGCGGATCCTCGATGGACGAGATCGCCGAGGAGGCAAGCGTTGCAAAGGGAAGCCTCTACTACCACTTCCCCTCTAAGGACGCGATCTTCCAGAATGTACTCCAAGCGGGCTTCGACCGCGTGGCCGACGCCATCAGGGGTGCACGTGTGGACGCGACAGGCTTCGCCGCGTTGCGCGCCGTTACGGAGTCGACGTTGGCGGTTCTCCAACAGAACCCAGCGCGCGCCAAGATCGTGGCGTCGGAGGATTTCCGCACCGACAGGCCGTGGGTCGACGCAATTGCGCCTGCCAGGTCCTCGATTGTGGTCCTCTACAGGGATGTGCTCAGGGAAGTGGCGAGGGAGTCCGGTCGCGATGACGTCGCGGATGGCATCACCGAGACGGCGGGGGCCGCGTTCTTTGGTGCCATCGCGGGCGCGGGCCTTGAGTGGCTCCTGTTCCACCCCGAACAGCCCCTCGAGGCCGTCGCGGATCAGGTGCTTCTGCTCGCCATGCGCTGAGCGCTTCAGGCGCGGGCTTCAACCGCGCGGGCTTCCGCCGCGCGCTCCTAAAGATCGTGAAAGGGTTGCGGGGTTCCAAATCGGTGCGCGGTGATCGAGACGGCCTGCTCTTTGAGGAACGGCAGCAGTTCGAGGTCCGCATTGGCGGTCACATCTTCGGCATAGACCGCCACCGAGGTCGTGCCGTGAACGGGGCTTGACGCGTCTGTGACCACGCGGATCCTGCCGCCAGGTCGGGCCGCGGCGCGCGCAACGCACGCCTCCCAAGGCTCGACCCTCATGCCGATGCCCTCTGCATCGAGCGCCTCAGCTAGTGCGCCTGGTAGCGCGACTGGGGACGACACGACGCCAGCGCCTCCCGCAAGCAACCGCGCCGCACACACCCGAACCAACGCATCCTCGCTGACGCCATCCCAACGAATGTGGGTGTCGGCCGGAAGGTATCTGAACACATTCTGTTCGCATTGCAAGTGGGAAGGGTCGGTCGCGATCCCGAAGCGCTCCTCCCAGGCACGCGCGTCGGCCGAGGCCGCGGTCCTCACCCACGCGGCGGCGCTCGCGGCGTCGAGCATCGAAAGTACCTTCCCCATCGACGGCTCGTTCTCGGGAAGCTCCGCTCGTCCCCACCCTGTGAGCGCGGTGAGGTAGTGGGGCCCGCCCGCCTTGAGCGAGGGTCCCACGACTGATCGCTTCCAGCCGCCGAACGGCTGCCGCTGCACAATCGCGCCGGTGATGCCCCTGTTGACGTAGGCGTTGCCGGCTTCGACCCGCGAGAGCCACGATGCGATCTCGGTCGCATCGAGTGAGTGGAGGCCCGCCGTCAGGCCATAGTCGACGGCGTTCTGAATCGCGAGGGCCTCATCGAGACTGCGTGCCGTCATGACGCCAAGGACGGGGCCGAAGCACTCGGTGAGGTGGAAGAACGAGCCGGCGGTGACCCCCGCCTTGAGGCCCGGCGTCCACGCCGTGCCCGTGTCATCGAGCTGGCGCGGTTCCACGATCCAGCGCTCTCCCTGTTCGAGCGTGGTGAGGGCCCTCTCAAGCTTGCCGTGTACGGGCTCCATCACGGGCCCCATCTGCGTGGTGGCCTTTGATGCGGGGCCTACCGCGAGCGAGCGCACGGCGTCCTCAAGCTGAGCAAGGAACCGGCGCGACGAGGCGACGGAGCCTACTGCGATCACGAGCGAGGCGGCCGAGCATTTCTGTCCGGCGTGGCCGAATGCAGAGGCGACGACGTCGCGCACGGCGAGATCGACGTCCGCGGACGGCGTGACAATAATCGAGTTCTTGCCGCTCGTCTCCGCGAGGAGGCGAAGGCCAGGACGCGCGGTCAAGAACCGATCGGCAGTCTCGTAGCCGCCGGTGAGGATCACCTGGTCGATGCGCTCATCGCAGATGAGTGCATCGCCCAGAACCCTCGAGTCGATATCGATGAGCCGCAACACGTCGCGGGGCACGCCCGCGTCCCACAGGGCCTCCGCCAGAACGGCGCCGCACCTGGCGGATTGCCTGGCGGGCTTGAGAATCACGGCCGAGCCCGCCGCGAGGGACGCGAGTGTGGAACCCGCGGGGATGGCAACGGGGAAGTTCCAGGGTGGGGTGATCAAGGTGACGCCGCGAGGAGCGGGGATGGCACCGGGCATCGTCCATAGTTCGAGAGAGCGCTCGGCGTAGTAGTGCGCGAAGTCGACAGCCTCCGAGACCTCGGGATCGGCCTGGTCGATGGTCTTGCCTGCTTCCGACGCCATGACCTCGATGAGATCAGCCCTGCGCGCCTCGAGAGAGCGTCCCGCCGCGTGGAGTACGTCCGCGCGATCCCGCGGCGTGGCCGCATGCCATGAGCTCGCGGCGCTTCTTGCAATAGCCACCTCGCGACCGAGGGCCGTGGAATCGAGGATCCTGGCCGCTGCGAGCGTCTGGACACCGAGCGTGGAGGCAGGAACGGCCGCGAGGATGGCTCGCGCCCATCGGCGGCTCGCGGGGACAGAGGGGTCCGTGTCTGGCGCGTTGGAGAATGCGCTCCGGTTCGCCTCGGCGGCGGACGGGGCGTCACTGGACAAGGCGTCACTGGACAGGGCTTTACCGGGCAATGCGTCACAGGGCAATGCGTCACAGGGCAATGCGTCACTGGGCAAGGCGGCGCGGTGGCTCGCCGCCGCGGGACGATGCGCCAAGTCCCACGACGCGACGAACCTCGCCAGCTCCTTGGCGAACACCGCGGGAGACGCGTCAAGCTCGTACAGCGATGACATGAAGTTTTCCTTGCTCGCCACCTCTTCGAGGCGCCGCACGAGGTACGCGAGGGCGACGTCGAACTCCCTGGGGTGGACCACGGGCGTATACAGGCGTAGCGAGCCGACGTCGCGCGCAACGGCGGCCGCCACGTGCTCCCCCATTCCGAGCAGCATCTCGAAGTCGACCGCGTCGCTCACTCCCCGCTCGGCGGCGGTGAGGTGGGCGTTGGCGATGTCGAACAGGTTGTGTCCAGCGACGCCCACCGTGATGCTGCGGGTGCGCTCGGGGGTCAGCGCGTAGTCGACCAGGCGCTTGTATTGCGCGTCCGATTCCGCCTTTGATCCCCATGTAGCAAGGGGCCAGCCGTGGATCTCTGCGTCGACGCGCTCCATCGAGAGGTTGGCGCCCTTGACCAGGCGCACCTTGATGGGCGCTCCCCCGCGTGCGACCCTGGCCGATGCCCATTTCTGCAGACGCTCCATGGCCGCCATGGAGTCGGGCAGATAGGCCTGCAGCACGATGCCTGCCGTCAGGCCCAGGAACTCGTCCTCGTCGAGAAGCGCGGTGAACACCTCGATCGTGAGATCGAGGTCCCTGAACTCCTCCATGTCGAGGTTGATGAAAGAGCCGTGTTGCTCGATGGCCACTCGAAACAGGGGCCGGAGCGTTTGGACGATATGGGCCACGTTTTCATCGAACGCCCACGGGTTGTGGGGCGCGATCGCAGACGAGACCTTGAGCGAGACGTAGTCAACGTCGTCGCGACGGAGCAAGGCTGTGATGCGCTCGAGCCCTCTGGTGGCCTCCTCGTTGCCTAGCACCGCCTCGCCAAGCAGATTCACGTTAAGGCGGTGGCCCTTGTCGCGCAGGCGGGTCAGGGCGGGCCCAAGTCGCGCGGGCGTGGCATCCACGATGAGGTGGGACACCATGATCCTCACCGTGCGGCGCGCGACCACCACAACGAGCGATGGAAGCACGAGTGAGGCGGCCGCGCCAACGCGCAGCAACACCCGTTGGTAGGCGGGCAGGAAGTGCGTGTTTCCTCCGGCCATTCGCCTAAAGTTCCGCGCGGCCACGCTAGTGTCCTCCGGCCTGATGACGCCGTCGACGAACTGCGTGAGAAACGCGAGCCCACCCTCCTCGGCCAATAACCCCGCCAAGAGCTTGGCCGAACCCTTGACCGGGTAGCTCCTGGACGCCTCGAGCCAATGGCGCACCAGATCTGTGATCTCTTCGGTGCCGTGCACCGTGGAGAGTTCGGGGCTGCTGGTGGGG
>JBBRWX010000037.1:0-23741 GCA_038248935.1 Actinomycetales bacterium | reverse complement strand
AGGTTCCGGTGGCAAGACCGAACCCACGCCCACCACAGGCTCGGGTGGATCGACCCAGCTTTCGCCAGCCGCGACGCGACAACTCGGCAGTCTTGCTCCACGCTCCAACGAGACGGTTGCAAGTGTGATCCGGTCGCGAGGCGGTGGAGGCAGCCAGGTCAATCAACTCGAGACGGGGTATGGTCAAATGAAGCTGGGCGACATAGCGGAGCGAGCCGTGAAGGGTGACCCTCGCGCTGTGAAGGCGCTCAAGATGGTGAAGCAGGCGGGGACGCAAGGAAAGGGCGGCAAATGACCGATCCGACCCTTCGAGGGGTTGAAGAAATCGGCTCTCTGCAGTCCGTACTCGGTGTTTGCGCGCTCTCCGCTGAGTTCCGGGGTGCCGGGCTACGTTTTGATGAGTACGTGTTGCGCTTCGAGACGTGCTCGATTGTGATTTCCTCAGAACCGGAGGACGACACGGTCCGCGCTCGATTTGGTGAAGCCACGCTTCCCTTTCAAGAAGACCTCTCGACACATGCGCCATGGCGGACACTTATCGGGTGCGGGGTCCTTTGGACGTGGACGATGACCAACCAGAACGGTTATGGCGACGGTTTCCAGGTCGAGTTCGCGCGCCCAGGTGAGTGCTGGGCGGTTCAGTTCATGAGCGAAGGGGGTGCTCTCAGTTTGCGGGCCATCTCCTCGATCGAACGACTCTGGAATCAGTTTGAAGACGCGGGACGCTAGAACCAACGCGTTTTCGCTATTACTTCAAGGGGCGTGATGCGGGTTTCGGTAACAGTTTTGCTTGGGCCCCGAGGGAGAACGTCCTTCCAAGAGGGGTTCCCGGCTCGTCCGCGAGCTCAGCCGTGACGGAGACGCTGCGAAAGGTCTACATCGCGTAGCCGACGGGCAGGCTTACCCCAAACGCCCCACCGACGCGAGCATCTGCGCGGCCAACCCCGCAAGCGGCGCGGTCAACCGCTCGGCAAGGGCCGCCGCTTCGGGGTTGTCGACCTCGTCGAGCGCCGTGGAGATCGCGGCGGGAGCCTGGCTCGCGAAGTACGCGACCCGGTCACGGACCACGTCGAGATCCACGCCCACATCGCCCGCAAATGCCGCCCAGTGTTGGGGAGTGAGGCGATCGAGCGAGAACTCGCCGCCGATGCTCATGGCCGCCACCCTGTCGCCCGACGTCGCGTGTCCAAGAGCGGTTGCCGAATCGAACATCGGCGCCAAGCGAACCGCGTCCGCGTCGAGCATCACCGCGAAGTTCCGCGCGTGCGCGTCCGGTGCGCCCACGACGGTGTTGAAGATGACCGTGTCAACGAAGCGGCGCACGTTGGCCGTGGCGTCGCTCGCGCGGGCCGCGGCGTCAGATAGCAGTGTGGCGATGCGCGCCGCCGACGGACCGCCGCGGTCCTCGTACTTCTCGCCGACGTCGAGCGCCTGGCACAGGTCCTCCTGATGGAGTCGCACGACGGTGCCGTCGCGGCGCTCGCGATCGAAGCGCTCGACCACGATCGCACTCTCGCTCTTGAACTCCATGAACTGCGTGACCGCGGTCGGCACCCCAAGACGTCGCGCCGCCGTCATGGTGACGTGCTCGGCGAGCGCCTGCGCCCGTACCCGCCTGATTCCAGGCTTCACGATGTGGGTGGTGGGCTCCGACCCGAAGGCCTCGCACCAGACGCCGCCTTCGTAGCGAAGCGCGAACTTTTGTTGCGTCCCCGCGAGCGACCAGTGCTCGCCAGGCATCATCCACGACGCCGCCGCGTTGGCATCGAGCTCCGCAAGGCGCGCCTCGATGTGGGAGTCGCTCACTGCGGAGACGCCTTCAGTACTGGCAAGCGCGTCGCCGACCGTGCCCTCCGTGCAGAACTGCACGGCTCCTGCGCAGTCAAGCCCGATGGCTTCGAGCATGCTGAGCGGGTCGCGCCGGTCCGCACCAAAGCGGCGCGCGATCGCGGCGAGGGCCGCGTCGTTCTCGGGCAAGAGGCCCTGCACGAATCTCTCGACGGTGGCGCCCACATGTGCAATGCCGCGTGGAAGCGAGAGTGAGAGGGGAGTTGCGGACAACGCCTTGCCGTCCACGTACGTGAGGCTGAGCGCGCCGGAGCGGGTGCGCCGGATCTCCGCAGCGACCTCGCCCGCGAGCAACACCACGAGGTGGTTGGTCACGGCTGGGCCGCCTCATCGATGGTGAGGGTGAGCCGGGCGCCGAGCACGTCGAGCACGCGTTGGACCGAGGCGAGTTCCGCGTTGCGGCGGGTGCCTGACTCGAGTTGGCTGAGCCACGTGCGCGACACTCCTGCGCGCTCGGCGAGCTCGCCCTGCGTGAGGGAGCGCGCTGCGCGCAACTGGCGCACTCCCTTGCCAAGCAAAGGCACGGTCCGCGCGTTGAGTTGTTCCATGATGTCAACGTACGTGTACGTCGTCGCCATGTCAACGTACGTGAACATGTCGGGAGTGTTCACGTACGTGAACGGCGCGAAACCTGCAGTCGCTGTCACGGTGAGGGCGCTCCGGCGGCGGGAGGTCATTGCGATGGTTGCGCGCCTAGCCGTGTTCGGCGCTCTTCTGGTTGCCGCGCAGTCGTGATTTCACGCGCGAGCCAAGTCGCCACTTGACGTCCGTCACCCGGAGCTGGGGTGCGTCGGGAGCGCGAAGGCCCACCGACAGTCAGCCGCGTCGGGTCCGCCTCGCGAGCAGCGCAATGTGGAGCGCCGTCTGCGTCTCGCCGTCGTCGAGGTCCGCGTCAAGGAGCGAAGCGATGATCGCGAGGCGCTGGTAAAACACGGAGCGCGACAGATGCGAGGCCTTCGCGGCCGCCGTGCGGTTGCTGGGGTGGGCGAGCATCGCGGCCAGGACCAGTTCGAGGTCCCCTCCCGCCCGTGCGTCGTGCTCGATTAGGGGCGCCAGCATGCGCTCCCCGTGATCGAGCAGCCGGTGATCGTCGCGCAGGCTGTTGAGCAGGTGCGCGAGCGGTCGCTCGTCGGCCCACCGCACGCGCGAGTCCGGACTTGTGTCGGGGCCTGAGTTCGCGGCGTTGTCAATCGCGTCGCGCATCGAGGCCAGGGCTTCTTCCACACCCGTGGCCGCTCGCCCGATGGTGATGGTCGCCTGAGGACTATCGCCGAGCGTCTTGAGGAACGCGCGAGCCGCGTCGTCATCGAGCGCTCGCTGGCTGGGCAGGGACAGCAGTGCGACCACAAGCGGCACCGGGTTTCCCTCGACGGGAAGCGCCCTCGCGACAGCGCCGATCGCGTGGGCCGCCGCCTCAACGAGCGCGGCCTCAACGTCTGCGGGTCCGGTGGCGGACTCAGTGCCGTGCGCTCGCGAAACGGCGACCCCGTAGAGCCGCCGTCCAGCGACGGGCAAACCGGCCGCCTCGAGCCTGGCTGCGACGTCGGCCGTCGTGGCGAAGCGACCCTCAAGCAGGCCCTCGAGCAGTCCACGCCGAGCGATCCTGTTCCACTCCTCCGCGCCGCCCGCCGCGAGGCAGCCGATGGCAAGGGCGATTGCCCCTTGCTCGAGAACGCTCAGTCGGCCGGCCGGATGTGGCTTTCCTGGCAGCGCCACGAGGTTTCCCCACCTCGTGCCCCTGGCGTCGACGGGGACGATCAGCCAGTCTGTCTCGTCCGGAGCACGTGAGGCGGCGGCGCGGGACCTGCGCTCCCAATCCGCGAGCAGGTCGCCGTCCGCTCCGTCGACCATCTCGGCGGCGACCACCTCGTGGGCGAGGTTCTCGAGGACGACGGGGCACGAGAGGGTGCGCGCGAGCTGCGAGACCACGTGGTCGGCCGGGGCGCCCCTGAGCGCGAGTGCTGTGAAGCGCTCGCGGACCTCCGCGTGCGCCCTGAGGGCTTCCATTTGGCTACCGATGATCCTGCTGTGGACGGCGGCGGTGAGGTTGACGAACTTCACCTCGCGGTGAAGCACCGCGAATGGCAAACCGAGCCGCGCGGCGGCCGCGCGTACGGGGGCGGGCGCCACGGCGTATCTCGAGCCGAGCTCGAGCACAAGCGCGGACAGCCCCGCGGCGTGGAGGCGCTCCACAAAGGTGTCGAGGTCGCTGTCGTCCTGCGGCCATGCGGATCCAGTCGACAGCAGCAGTTCACCGCCCTCGAGGTGTCTGGCGATGTCCGCGCTGTCGGACACGTGCACCCACCGCACCTTGGTTTCGAGCAGGCCGTGGCCCTCGAGCACCTCGGGGTGGCCGTCCTTGAACGCGGGCTCGTCGAGGACCTCGGCGACGGTGAGCAGCGCCGCGAGCCCGGTGTGATTCACGCCGGTGTGGTCCGGACGGAATGTCCGGACCGGTTCCACATCGCGACGGTTGGAGGAGCCCATGGTCCGATTCTATGTGCGATTCTGGGCTGGTAGGTCTGGGCAGACAAGCGCTGCGAACGCGCCGGGCAATGTGTCCGGGACGTTTCATGAAGGGAAAGCCATGGGCGTACTTCGCCATCACGTCGCCGGCCAGGAGTTCGGTTCGGCCGAGCGCACAGGCACCATCTCCAACCCCGCGACGGGCGCGGTGGTGGGCGAGGTCGCGTACGCCTCGGCCGCCGAGGCACACGCGGTCGTCGCCGCAGCCAAGGCCGCAGGCCCCGCATGGAAGGAAACGGGGCTCATCAAGCGTGCCGACGTGTTCTTCCGGATGCGCCAGCTGTTGGTCGACCGTCAGGATGAGCTCGCCGCGATCGTCACGCGCGAACACGGCAAGGTCCTCGCGGACGCGAAGGGCGAGATCAGCAGGGGCCTTGAGAACATCGAGTTCGCCGCCGGGCTGGTGCACCTTCTCAAGGGCGAGTTCTCCGAGCAGGTCTCGCGCGGCGTGGATGTCCACTCGGTCAAGCAGCCGGTGGGCGTGGTCGCGTGCATCACTCCGTTCAACTTTCCCGTGATGGTGCCGCTGTGGATGACAGCATCGGCCATCGCGTGCGGAAACACCGTGGTGCTCAAGCCCAGCGAGAAGGACCCTGGCGCCTCCGACTTCCTCGTCAGGATCTTCGAGGACGCGGGATTGCCCGCGGGAGTCCTCAACGTCCTTCACGGCGACAAGGTCGCCGTCGACGCTCTTCTCGAGTCGCCCGATGTTGCGGCCATCAGCTTTGTGGGCTCGACCCCGGTCGCGAGGTCCATCTACCAGCGCGGCACGGCCGCGGGCAAGCGCGTCCAGGCCCTCGGCGGCGCCAAGAATCACATGGTCGTCATGCCAGACGCCGACCTCGACGGGGCGGCCGACGCTGCGGTCTCCGCGGCCTATGGCGCGGCGGGGGAGCGCTGCATGGCGATTTCCGTCCTGGTGGCCGTGGGTGACGCGACGGCCGACGCCCTCGTGGCCAAGGTCGCCGAGCGCATGGGCAAGCTCGTCATCGGAGACGGTACCGACCCGGCCTCGGAGATGGGCCCGCTCATCACTCGCGAGCACCGCGACAGGGTCGCCTCGTACGTCAAGGGTGCCGCCGCCGAGGGCGCCACCGTGGTGGTCGACGGCACCGCCAAGCATTTCGAAGGCGACGGCTTCTTCATCGGCGTGAGCCTGGTCGACAACGTCAAGCCTGGCATGAGGGTGTACGACGACGAGATCTTCGGCCCCGTGCTGTCCGTTGTCCGCGTCGAGACGTACGACGAGGCGGTGGCGCTCATCAACGCCAACTCCTTCGCGAACGGCACCGCGATCTTCACCCGCGACGGCGGCACCGCGCGGCGATTCGAGGTCGATGCCGAGGTGGGTATGGTGGGAATCAACGTGCCCCTGCCGGTGCCGGTGGGCGCGTATTCGTTCGGCGGCTGGCGCAACTCGCTCTTTGGCGACTCGCACATCTACGGACCCGAGTCCGTGCACTTCTACACGCGCTCCAAGGTGGTCACTTCCCGTTGGCCGGACCCGAGCGAGTCGCAAATCGACCTCGGCTTCCCTAGCAACCACTGAGTTCGCAAACACCAAGGATCACCATGACGGCAGATGCAGGCGCGACGAGCGCACAAGAGGCCCTCGTCAGGGCGAACGACCGCAGCCACGTCTTTCACTCGTGGAGCGTTCAGGGCGCAATTAACCCGATGCCCGTCGCAGGCGGCCTCGGTAGCGAGTTCTGGGACTACGACGGCAACACGTACCTCGACTTTGGCTCCCAACTGGTGAACCTCAACCTGGGCCACCAGCACCCCGACCTCATCGCCGCCATCCAGCGGCAGGCGGGCCGCCTCGCGACCATCCAGCCCGCGCTCGCCAATGACGTGCGCGGCGAGCTCGCGCACCTCGTGACCGGTGTGGCGGGGGAGTCGTTCGCCAAGGTGTTCTTCACCAACGGCGGCGCCGAGGCCAACGAGAACGCGGTCCGGATGGCGCGACTGTTCACCGGCAAGCGCAAGGTGATGGCGATGTATCGCAGCTATCACGGGGGCACGTCGACGGCCATCACGCTCACCGGCGACCCTCGCCGCTGGGCCAACGAGCCCGCCGATGCGTCCGTGGTGCACTTTCACGGACCATACCCGTATCGCTCGCCCTTCTACTCGGATAGCCCCGAGCAGGAGACGGAGCGCGCGCTGGAGCACCTCGAGCAGACCATTGTGCTGGAGGGCGCCTCGACCATCGGCGCCATCATCATCGAGACGATCGTGGGGACGAACGGCGTCTTGGTGCCCCCGCCCGGCTACCTGAAGGGCGTGAGGGCGCTGTGCGATCAGTACGGCATCGTCTACATCGCCGACGAGGTGATGGTGGGCTTCGGCCGCACCGGCGAGTGGTTCGCGTACCAGGCGCACGACGTGGTTCCCGACCTAGTGACGTTTGCCAAGGGCATCAACTCCGGTTACGTCCCGCTCGGCGGCGTGATCATCTCGGAGGCCATCTCGGAGTTCTTCAACGACCGCATGTTCCCAGGGGGTCTCACCTATTCGGGGCACCCCCTCGCGTGCGCCGCGGGTCTGGCAACCTTCGAGGTCTTCGAGCGCGACGGGATCCTTGCCCGCGTCAAGGACCTGGGCGAGCGAGTGATCGAACCGATCCTCACGAACTGGCTCGACACGCACCCATGCGTGGGCGACGTGCGAGGCACCGGCCTGTTTTGGGCGATCGAACTGGTCAAGGACAAGGCGACGAGGGAGCCGCTCGTGCCGTTCAACGCATCGGGCCCAGGCGCCGCGCCCATGATGGCGTTCGTCGCCGCGTGTAAGGCATCGGGACTGTGGCCGTTCGTCCACTTCAATCGCACCCACGTCTGCCCGCCGCTCGTCATCACCGAGGAAGAGCTGCGCAGGGGACTTGCGATCATCGACGATGCGTTGACCACAGTAGACGCGGCGATCGCCGAGATGAACTCCGACTCCTCACAGCAACCCTTAGCGGAATAGGCTCATGAGCATGACCACGATCGATTCGGCAAACGTCGCGGTGGGCGGCCCTGGCCTTCCCCAAGAGCGCAGGCTTGTCACTGCCATCCCCGGTCCGAGGTCCCAAGAGCTCATGGACCGCAAGGCCGCGGCGGTCGCG
Source organism: Actinomycetales bacterium (assembly GCA_038248935.1). Taxonomy (GTDB): domain Bacteria; phylum Actinomycetota; class Actinomycetes; order Actinomycetales; family Demequinaceae; genus Demequina. Next base: position 16,255 of record JBBRWX010000037.1, on the reverse strand, counting down.
GCAGGCGTGGGGCACACCGCGCCGATCAGCGCGGTCGCGGCCGGTGGGGGAGTCGTGGTCGACGCCGACGGCAACTCGCTCATCGACCTCGGCTCAGGGATCGCAGTGACGGGCGTTGGCAACTCCCACCCCGCCGTGGTCGCCGCCATCCAGGAGCAGGCCGCGCGGTTCACGCACACGTGCTTCATGGTCTCTCCCTACGAGGGCTACGTGGCCGTGGCCGAGGCCCTCAACCGCATCACTCCGGGTGACTTCCCCAAGAAGTCCGCGCTGTTCAACTCGGGCGCCGAGGCGGTCGAGAATGCGGTCAAGATCGCGCGCAAGTTCACCGGCAAGCCGGCCATCGTCGCGTTCGACCACGCGTATCACGGGCGCACCAACCTGACGATGGCGCTCACGGCCAAGTCGATGCCGTACAAGAGCGGCTTTGGGCCCTTCGCTGGCGAGGTCTACAGGGCGCCGATGTCGTATCCATACCGCGATGGGCTGAGCGGAGCCGAGGCCGCGGTGAAGGCGATCTCGGTGATTGAGAAGCAAGTGGGCGCCATCAACCTGGCCGCGGTGCTGATCGAGCCGATCCAAGGCGAGGGCGGATTCATCGTTCCTGCCGAGGGTTTCCTCGAGGCGATCTCGGTGTGGTGCACCTCCAACGGAGTCGTGTTCATCGCCGACGAGATCCAGACGGGATTTGCGCGCACGGGCGCGATGTTCGCGAGCGAGTTGTTCGGCATCGTCCCCGATCTGATCACCACCGCGAAGGGAATCGCGGGCGGCCTGCCCTTGGCGGCCGTCACCGGGAGGGCCGAGATCATGGACGCGACCCACGTGGGCGGCCTTGGCGGTACCTATGGGGGCAACCCCATCGCGTGCGCGGCGGCGCTCTCCTCTATTGACGCGTTCGAAAATGACGGACTGGTGGAGCGGGCGCGAGAGATTGGCGCCCTGCTGTTGGCGCGCTTGGTGCACATGCAGCGCGCCGATGCCCGCGTGGGTGACGTGCGCGGCAAGGGCGCGATGGTCGCGATCGAACTTGTCGACCCCGCGACGGGAGAGCCCGACGCGGCTCTCGCGGGCGCGGTCGCCAAGAGCGCGATCGCGCAGGGAGTCATCGTGCTCACGTGCGGGACGTACGGCAACGTGATCCGCTTCTTGCCTCCGTTGTCGATAGGCGACGATCTGCTGAACGAGGGCCTCGACGTGGTCGCGGCCGCCCTCGCGGGGGCATGACCATGGCACTCAACGGTGTCGATCCAAACGGTGTCGATCCAAACGGTGTCGCTCCCAACGGCGCAGCACTCACTGAAGCAAGCCTTCTCGAGGCGGTGCCCAAGCGCCTGTACATCGGCGGCGAGTGGGTGGAGGCCGCGGGCGGCAAGACGTTCGACGTCACGGACCCCTCGACCGGCGACGTGATCGCGACCATCGCCGATGCCTCGCCAGAGGACGGCGTGCGGGCGCTCGACGCGGCGGTCGCCGCACAGGACGCGTGGGCCGCGACGGCGCCGCGCGTAAGGGGCGAGATCCTCCGCAAGGCGTTCGAGTTGGTGCGCGCCCATAGCGAGCAACTCGCCCTGCTCATGACGTTGGAAATGGGCAAGCCGCTCGCGGAGGCGCGCGGCGAGGTGACCTACGGCGGCGAGTTCTTGCGCTGGTTCAGCGAGGAGGCCGTGCGAATCACGGGCCGCTATGGGCTCAATCCCGAGGGCACCGGTCGCATGATCGTGTCCCAGCGACCGGTGGGACCGTCGTATCTCATCACCCCGTGGAACTTCCCACTCGCGATGGCGACGCGCAAGATCGCCCCGGCGCTCGCGGCCGGCTGCGCCGTCATGGTCAAGCCCGCCGCGCTGACGCCTCTCACGACGCTCTATCTGACCGGCCTTCTCGCCGAGGCGGGCGTCCCTGCGGGCGTGGTCAACGTGGTGACGACCACCTCGTCTTCCGCTGTGACCGCGCCGCTGATCGCCGACTCTCGCTTGCGCAAACTGTCCTTCACCGGCTCGACATCGGTGGGCCAATCGCTCATGAAGCAGGCCGCCGACAAGGTGCTGAGGGTGTCGATGGAGCTGGGGGGCAACGCCCCGTTCGTCGTCTTCGAGGACGCCGATCTTGACCGGGCCGTCGAGGGCGCTCTCGCGGCCAAGTTCCGCAACATCGGCCAGGCTTGCACGGCGGCCAACCGTTTCATCGTCCACGAGGACGTCGCCGATGAGTTTGCGCGCAGGGTCACCGAACGCGTCGCGGCGATGCGCGTGGGACGCGGGACAGAGGACGGCGTGCAGATCGGTCCATTGATCGATCACAGGGCCGTGGCGAAGTCAGCCGAGCTGGTGGCAGACGCCGTCAAGCGGGGCGCGAAGGTGCTTGTTGGAGGCGCCGCGGTCGAGGGCCCTGGCACGTTCTTCGCGCCGACTGTGGTGTCGGGGGTTGCCCAAGGTAGCGACATTCTGCGCGAGGAGATCTTTGGCCCCGTACTCGCGATCGCGACCTTTGCCACCGAGGACGAGGCGGTGCGCCTGGCGAACGCCACCGAATATGGCCTGGTATCGTACGTGTTTACCCAGGACTTGGCGCGCGGACACCGCATGATTGATCGCCTCGAGACCGGCATGATGGGCCTCAACGTGGGTGTGCTCTCCAATGCGGCGGCGCCCTTTGGGGGCGTCAAGCAATCGGGCATCGGCCGCGAGGGAGGCCTCGAGGGCATTCACGAATACCTGTCAACCAAGTACACGATGATTCCTGCCGAGTGAGTGGGACGACAAGGAGAACCATGAGTGCATATGCGGTGGTGAACCCGGCCACGGGTGAAACCGAGGCCATTTTCCCGACGATGGAGGACTCGGCCGTTGATGTCGCGATCGGCGCCGCCGACGCGGTCTACCGCGGCTGGGGGTCCGTGGGGCCTCAGGAGCGCGCAGCGCTCGTGCGAAGGGTCGCCGAGCTCCACAGGGAGCGCAGGCAAGAGTTGGCCGCGACCATCGTGCGCGAGATGGGCAAGCCGCTTGCCGCGGCGCTCGGCGAAGTGGACTTCGCCGCCGACATCACGGAGTACTACGCCGACAACTGGGAAAAGATCACGGGAGACACGCCTCTCGACATCCTGGCGGAGGGCACCGCGGTCATCCGTCGATCGCCCATCGGGGTGCTCCTGGGAGTCATGCCGTGGAACTTCCCGTATTACCAGGTGGCACGCTTCTCGGCGCCCAACCTCGTTCTGGGAAACACGATCCTCCTCAAACACGCGTCGCAGTGCCCAGAATCCTCGGCCGCGATTGCCGCGATGCATCGCGATGCAGGCTTCCCCGAGGGTGCCTTCCAAAACCTCTATGCGTCAGTTGACCAGGTCTCTCAAGTGATCGCGGATCTTCGCGTTCAGGGTGTCTCGGTGACAGGGTCGGAGCGGGCAGGGTCGGCGGTTGCCGAGCAGGCGGGCAGGAACCTCAAGAAGGTGGCTCTCGAGCTTGGCGGCTCGGACCCATTCATCGTCCTATCGACCGACGACATGGACGCGACCGTGGAGGGCGCCGTCCAGGCTCGCATGGATAACAACGGTCAGTCGTGCAACGCCCCCAAGAGATTCATCATCATCGACTCGCTGTATGAGGCGTTCCTCGAGAAGTTCACGGCCGCGATGACGGCGTTCACGATGGGTGACCCGTTCGCGGAGACGACAACCCTTGGACCGCTGTGCTCTGTTGCCGCTGCCGAGGGCCTCGAGAAGCAAATCAAGACAGCGATCGCACAGGGCGCGACCCTGGTGGCTGGCGGCAAACGCGATTGCGCGTACTACGAGCCGACGGTGCTGACGGGCGTCACCAAGGACATGGACGTCTTCGGCGAGGAGCTGTTCGGCCCGGCCGCGGTCGTCTACAAGGTGTCGAGCGAGGACGAGGCCGTGGAACTTGCAAACGCGACCAACTTCGGCCTGGGCTCCTACCTGTACACGACGGACCCAGAGCAGGCCGAACGCGTCGCCGAGAGGATCGAGGCCGGCATGGTCTACGTCAACCTGGTGCTTGCGGACAGCCCCGAGCTGCCCTTCGGAGGTGTCAAACGCTCGGGCACGTCTCGCGAAATGGGGCTGTTGGCCGCCGACGAGTTTGTGAACAAGAAGCTCATTCGCAAAGCGCCGTAACGAGCAGCGCCGTAACGAGCAGCGCCGTGGGGCGCCTGTCCGTCACGCACCATGACACGCCTGCCAGGAATACCCCCTGGGGTATATAGTGGGAGCATGATGACACGCACTCTTCGTACAATTGTGATCGCAGCAATCGCCGCATTAGCCCTGTCGGCGTGCTCCTCGGAGCCCGCAGGCCCACCGGCGTTCGACGGCTCGCACGTCTCGGAATCCTCGTTCGCCGCGGCCGTCAAGGTCGAGGGAGTCACCGTCGTAGACGTGCGCACCCCCACGGAATTCGCGGATGGCCACATCCCAGGCGCGGTCAACATCGACGTCGAGGACGCAACCTTCCCCGACAAGATCTCCCAGCTCGACCCTGCGGGTGACTACGCGGTGTATTGCCGTTCTGGTAATCGCTCACGCGCGGCCATGGACTACATGACTCAAGCGGGAGTGACGCATACGGTGGGTCTTGACGGGGGCATCGGCGCCTGGAAGGGCGACGTCCAGAAGTAACGCCACATGAACTGAACGCTCATCCGCTGCACAATCGAGGGCTCTCTCCGTAAGAAGGAGGGGGCCCTCGATTTCTTGGGTGATCGCGAACTTCACACGCGACGGACGGCCCCGGACCCAAGACCTGACAAAGGTCCTAGCAATCGGGACCTTTGACTGGCAAATACAACGCACGTTGAGCCTGGGCGTCGCACAAACGGTGACCAAAGACCCGGGACCAAGGACCGACAAATCGTCCCGAGTTTGGCCATAATGTCGTCATTGGAAGGCCCGATAGGGCAATCACAAGGAGGACGATCCCCATGACCACCACCGCCCCCCAAGCTGGCGCTCTCGCCGAGAACGACACTTTGTCGGTCGCCGCAGGAATCGACGTGCTCGTCGCAAACGGCATGAAGGCACTTGCCGAGTACGCCTCGCGCACCCAAGAGGACGTGAACTACTACGTCAAGAAGGCATCCGTTGCCGCGCTCAACCAGCACGGAGTTCTCGCCCTGCAGGCCGTCCAAGAAACCGGCCGCGGCGTGTTCGAAGACAAGGCCGTGAAGAACCTGTTCGCTTGCGAGCACGTGACCCACTCGATGGCACCCATGAAGACGGTGGGCATCATCAGCGAGGACCCGATCACCGGAATCACCGAGATCGCGGAGCCCGTAGGCGTCATCGCCGGTATCACCCCGGTGACCAACCCCACCTCGACCGCCATCTTCAAGTCGCTCATCGCCATCAAGACGCGTAACCCCATCATCTTTGGCTTCCACCCGAGCGCTCGCGAGTGCTCGATCGCGGCGGCCAAGATCGTCCGCGACGCGGCCGTCGCCGCTGGTGCTCCCGAGCACTGCGTCCAATGGATCGAGATTCCGTCGCTCGAGGCGACCGGCGCGCTCATGAACCACCCCGACGTCTCGCTCATCCTCGCCACCGGCGGCAACGCCATGGTGAAGGCGGCGTACAGCTGCGGAAAGCCGGCCCTCGGCGTCGGCGCCGGAAACGTGCCCGCCTACGTGCACAAGTCGGCCAACCTCAAGCGCGCGATCAACGACCTCGTGATCTCGAAGGCCTTCGACAACGGCATGGTGTGCGCCTCCGAGCAGGCAGTCATCCTCGACAAGGAGATCTACGCAGAGGCGATGGGTCTGTTCGACCGCCTTCACGCGTACAAGGTCACCAAGGACGAGAAGGCCAAACTCGAGGAGTTCATCTTCGGCGCCACGGCTGGCGGCGCGAACTGCGCTGGCGCCAAGCTCAACCCTGACGTGGTGGGCAAGAGCCCCCAGTGGATCGCGGAGAAGGCAGGCTTCACTGTCCCAGAAGAGACCTCGATCATCCTCGCCGAGGTCAGCGAAGTGGGCGAAAACGAGCCTCTGACGCGCGAAAAGCTGGCCCCCGTCCTCGCCGTTCTCAAGGCGAACGACACCGAGCAGGGCCTGACCTACGCAGAGCAGATGGTGGAGTTCTCAGGGCTAGGACACTCGGCCGCGATTCACGCGAACGACGACGAGCTCATCAAGGAGTTCGGCAAGCGCTGCAAGGCGATCCGCATCATCGTGAACTCTCCCTCGAGCCACGGTGGCATCGGCGACATCTACAACGCGTTCCTGCCGTCGCTCACGCTCGGTTGTGGTTCGTACGGCAAGAACTCGGTGTCGAACAACGTCACCGCACTGAACCTCATCAACGTGAAGCGCATCGGCCGGAGGAACAACAACATGCAGTGGTTCAAGGTTCCTTCCAAGACCTACTTCGAGCCAAACGCGATCCAGTACTTGCACGACATGAACGCCGTCGAGCGCGTCACGATCGTCACGGACGCGACGATGACCCGCATCGGCGTTGTCGACAAGATCATCGACGTGCTGCGTCGCCGCTCGAACAACATCTCGCTGCAGATCATCGACAACGTCGAGCCCGAGCCGTCCATCAAGACGGTCACGGCCGGCGCGGAGATCATGAGGGCCTTCAAGCCAGACACGATCATCGCCATCGGTGGTGGCTCACCCATGGACGCCGCGAAGGTCATGTGGCTCATGTATGAGCACCCAGACATCGTGTTCTCGGACCTCAAGGAGAAGTTCTTCGACGTCCGCAAGCGCGCCTTCCAGTTCCCCAAGCTGGGCGAGCTCGCCAAGTTGGTCTGCATCCCGACCACGTCGGGCACTGGGGCCGAGGTGACGCCTTTCGCGGTCATCACGGACACCGAGACGGGCCGCAAGTACCCGCTCGCCGACTACGCGCTCACGCCCACCGTCGCGATCATCGACCCGGTGCTGACCGCCAACCTGCCTGCGCGGGTTGCGGCCGACTCGGGCATGGACGCCCTGACGCACGCCACCGAGGCCTACGTCTCGGTCTACGCGAACGACTTCACCGACGGTCTCTGCCTCCAGGCCATTCGCCTGGTGTTCGAGAACATCGAAGAGTCGGTCACGGTTGGCGGAACGGCCGTCAAGGCGCGCGAGAAGATGCACAACGCCGCGACGATCGCCGGCATGGCGTTCGGTAACGCGTTCTTAGGGTTGGTGCACGCCATGAGCCACGTCACGGGTTCGATGTACCACGTGGCGCACGGTCGCACCAACGCGATCTACCTGCCGCACGTCATCCGTTACAACGGCAAGGTTCCCACCAAGCCGACGTCGTGGCCCAAGCAGGAGTCGTACGTGGCGCCCGAGCGCTTCCAGGACATCGCGAAGATGCTTGGCCTTGCTCACGAGACGCCGGAGATCGCCGTCGAGGCCTACGCGGTAGCCGTCGAGGAGCTGCGGGCCAAGCTGGGCATCGAGGCCTCGTTCCAGGCCGCTGGCGTGGATGAGACCGCCTTCATTGCGAGCCTCGACACGCTCGCGATGCAGGCCTACGAGGACCAGTGCGCACCCGCCAACCCGCGCATGCCCATGATCGACGACATGAAGATCATGATGGAGGCCGCGTACTACGGGCTCACGTGGGACGAAGTGAAGAACCGCAAGGCCGATGTGGCCGCCGGGGACTCCGCTGCACCCGCGAAGACCTCCAAGAAGGGCACGAAGTAACAAAAGATTCTCTCTAGACGGCGCCAGGTAAGGACCGAGGTCCCTACCTGGCGCCGTCATGTCACGGCATGCTTTTATGTGGGGAGACGTTGGGAGGGGACACCCAACGGCTCGAGGGCCCGGCGCAATGGGGAGCCGGGCCCTTTCCTCATGTCTGGGCACTTTTTGAAACTGCCCGCCCACCGCACGCCGGTAGACTTGACCACCATGGCCATTGACTTTCCCGCCGAACTCCAGGCGCTCCGCTCCACGTTCGGCCAGATCGAGGCGGTCCTCGACCCGGCGGGGCTTGAGGCGAAAATCGCGGAGCTCGAGGTCCACGCATCGGCCCCCGGCCTGTGGGACGACCAAGACAACGCCCAAGCGGTGACGAGCGCGCTCAGCATCGCCAAGGCAGACGTGGACCGCATCCGCGCCTTCGCGAGCCGCATCGACGACCTGGGGGTCTTGGTCGAGATGGGCGTCGAGGGCGACGATGAGGACACGCTCGCCGAGGCAGAGGCCGACCTCGCCGTTCTCAAGAAGGATCTTGCGGCGATGGAGGTCCGCACCCTCATGACGGGGGAGTGGGACGAGCGCGACGCTGTCATCACTGTGCGATCGGGTGCGGGAGGCGTGGATGCGGCCGACTTCACAGCGATGCTCATGCGCATGTACTTGCGGTGGGCCGAACGCCACGGCTATGCCGCCAAGGTGCTCGACACCTCGTACGCCGAAGAGGCGGGCATCAAGTCCGCGACCTTCGAGATCAGCGCCCCATACGCCTTTGGTCACCTCTCGGTTGAGGCGGGCACCCACCGGCTCGTGCGCATCAGCCCCTTCGACAACCAGGGCAGGCGCCAGACGAGTTTTGCCGCGGTTGAGGTCATCCCGCTCATCGGCCAGACCGACCACATTGAAGTCCCTGAGACGGACATCAAGATCGATGTGTTCCGCTCCTCCGGTCCAGGCGGTCAGTCCGTCAACACGACCGACTCCGCCGTGCGCATCACGCACCTCCCTTCGGGAATCGTGGTGTCGATGCAGGATGAAAAGAGCCAGATTCAGAACCGTGCGACGGCCATGAGGGTGCTCCAGTCGCGACTCCTTCTGCTCAAGAAGGCCGAAGAGGCAGCGCAGAAGAAGGAGCTCGCAGGCGACATCAAGGCCAGCTGGGGCGACCAGATGCGTTCGTACGTGTTGCACCCCTACCAAATGGTCAAGGACCTGCGCACTGACCACGAGACCAGCCAGACGGACAAGGTCTTCGACGGCGACATCGACGACTTCATCGACGCTGGTATTCGTTGGCGGAGGGGCCTCGACGCCGAGGCGTAACGCCTTGCGGTAAAGCCAAGGAGCGGGCGCGCTTTGTACGGGGCGAGGTGCGCATGCGCATCGGGAAAGCGGACACGCCCGCAGGCGGCGCGTTCTCCCGCCTAACGCGCGTGCGCGTACTTACGATGCGAGAGGCGTGGGTCCGACCCCCCGTGCCTAGGACCGCCGTGATTCGACTCGACCATGTCTCCAAGCTCTATGCTCGGGGTGCCCGTCCCGCATTGGACGACATCTCGGTGGAGATAGAGCGTGGGGACTTTGTGTTCCTCGTCGGCTCGTCAGGCTCCGGCAAGTCCACCTTTCTCAAGCTGGTCCTGCGCGAGGAGCGGCCCACCGGTGGCGACGTCCACGTGGCAGGCAGGGACCTGGGCAAGCTCTCCAGTTGGCGCGTGCCGCTCTTGCGCCGCGAAATCGGGGCGGTCTTCCAGGACTTCCGTTTGCTTCCGAACAAGACCGTGTACGACAACGTCGCCTTCGCGCTCCAGGTCATCGGCAAGAAGAGGCACTACATCCAATCGATGGTTCCCGAGACGCTCGAACTCGTTGGCCTCGCAGGCAAAGAGAAGCGCTTCCCGCACGAGCTTTCCGGCGGCGAGCAGCAGCGCGTTGCGATCGCCCGCGCCGTGGTGAACCACCCGCCCATCCTGTTGTGCGACGAGCCCACCGGAAACCTTGACCCCGGCACGTCGATCGGCATCATGCGCCTCCTCGACCGCATTAACCGGACGGGAACGACAGTGCTCATGGCCACCCACGATGACGAGATCGTCGATCAGATGCGCAAGCGCGTGATCGAGCTCAAGGGTGGCCAGATGATCCGTGACCAGGACCGGGGCGTCTACGGGGTGGAGCAGTCATGAGGCTCAGATTCATCTTGGGCGAGGTCTTCAGCGGGCTGCGCCGCAATGGCACCATGGCCCTCTCGGTGGTGCTCGTGACGTTTGTGTCGCTCACCTTTGTTGGCGCGGCGGCCCTCACCCAGATCCAGGTCGACAAGCTCAAGGGTGACTGGTACGACAAGGTCGAGGTCTCCGTCTTCTTGTGCCCAGATAGTTCGCCCGACCTTCAGTGCGCCTCGGGTCGAGCGACCACGGCTCAAGAGGACTCGATCAAGGCTGTTCTCGAGGACGGCGCCGCCGCGCCCCTCGTGCAAAAGGTCACCTACGAGTCGAGGGAAGAGGCGTTTGTCAGCCTGCGCTCCCGCGACAAGGACAACCGATTCGCCTCGCTCACCGCGGATCAGATGCAGGCCAGTTTCCGCGTCAAGCTCACCGATCCCACGAAGTTCGAGGTGGTTGCCGACGCGGTGAAGGGTCTGCCAGGCGTGCAGAACGTTAAGGACCAGCGCGAGATCTTCAAGGGACTCTTTAGCCTTCTCAACGCAGCAACTCTCGTCGCTGCTGGACTCGCGGCCATCATGCTTCTCGCGGCGGTGCTGCTGATCACCACGACCATCCGCTTGAGCGCGATGAGCCGGAGGCGCGAGACGACGATCATGCGCATGGTGGGCGCCTCCCGAGGGCTCATCCAGTTGCCGTTCATGCTCGAGGGCGCGGTGGCCGCGACCTTGGGAGCCGTCATGGCGGGTGCTGGTCTGTGGTTGTCGGTGCGGTATCTGATCGAGGATTGGCTTTCGCAGTCGGTCAACTTCGTCAACTACGTGGGAGGGTCCGACGTTCTCACGGTGGCGCCATGGCTCTTGCTCGTTGCGGTTGCTCTCGCTGTCGTTGCCTCGCTCGCTACTCTCGGAAGGTACACTCGCGCATGAGAAGGATGTCCGTCGCATCGCGCTCCATCAAGATTGCCGGAGCGCTCGCCGTCGCGGCGATGCTTGGCGCGTCTGCCGGTGGTATCGCGCAAGCAGAGGGAGCCGTTCCCGCGTGGTCGAGTTACGACGACGAGATCGCACAGGCGAATAAGGACAAATCGCAACAGCAAGAACAGGCCGCCGAGCTTGAGGGCGCCCTGTCTGCTACCGACCAGGCGATCGCCGATGCGACCCTCAAACTCCAACAACTGAACGACCAGTTGCCGGTGGTACAAGAGGAATACCGCGTGGCCAAAGAGCGGTACGACTCGGCGGTGCTCCAGCAGCAGATCGTCGCGAGCAAACTCGCGGCGGCCGAGGCCGAGGACGCGGCCCTCACCTCACAGATCGCGTCCGACGACGTCAAGATCACTGAGCTGCGCAACATGCTCGCGGAAATCGCGCGCGCCGAGTATCAAGGAGCGCAGGAAAACACCTCGCTGAGCATCTTCTTTGGCGCGACCACGTCCGAAGAATTCGTTGACGACTATTCATACCGCGAAACGACGGCTCGCGTTCAGGCGAACGCCCTTGGGGACGTCGAGGAGTTGGCGGCCGTCAACCGCAACCGCAAGGCGAGGCAAGAGGCCGTCAAGGCGTACATCGAGAAGCTCAAGGCGCAGGCCGACGCCCTGGTGGTCGAGACCCAAGCGGCTTCCGACGCAGCCGAGGCGAAGAAGGCCCAGGTCGAGAAACTTCTCGCCGACGCTCAAGACCTGAAGAACTACCTCGATTCGCAGAAGGCGTACTACCTTCAGCAGCAGGCTCAGCTTGAGGCTGACCAGGCGGCGCTTAAGGCAGAACTCGATACTCTCTGGAAGCAAAAGCTTTCGGAAGAGGCCGTTAACGGCACCGGGTCACTCGAAAAGGGCTTCTTGAGCCCCCCGACCGCAGTTCCCTTCATCACGTCGTCTTACGGCTGGCGTTATCACCCGATCTACCACTACTACCGCCTGCATGCGGGCACTGACTTCCGCGCGTACTGCGGGACCGCGATTCTGGCGGCAGCGGACGGAACCGTGGAGTGGGCGCAGTACAAGGCGGGATTCGGCAATCAGGTCATGCTCTACAACGGCGTGGTGAGTGGGAAGGTTTTGTACACGAGCTATAACCACTTTTCGAAGTTCTCGGTCAGCAACGGCCAGAAGGTGAAGCGCGGACAGATCGTCGGATACTCCGGATCCACCGGCTCCTCCACCGCATGCCACCTCCACTTTGAGGTGTATGTCAACGGCGAGACGGTTGACCCCATGACCCTGGTCGCGAACTGGTAGACGGCTCGATCGATCGACTCGACGTGCCCGTCTTGGTGCGGGCGTAGACTGTGGGGTCGCGCCGCAGGGGCGCGGTGAGGTCGTCCGCACGGGAGGTGAGCCATGACCGACGAACTCAAGGTCGTGTCTACCAACCGATCCGCGCGCCATGACTTCTTCATTGACGAGGTCTTTGAGGCAGGAATGGTGCTCCAGGGTACCGAGGTGAAGTCCTTGCGCATGGGCCGCGCCACGATCGGCGACGGCTATGTCCACATCGATAACGGCGAGGCTTGGGTGGAGAATTTGTACATCCCCGAGTACCTCCAAGGGACGTGGACCAACCACTCTCCCAGGCGCAAGCGCAAGCTGTTGCTCAACCACCTCGAAATCGATGACCTCGCGATCAAGACCCGCGAACGCGGGTTCACGATCGTTCCCCTGCGCCTGTACTTTGTGAAGGGTCGCGCCAAGCTTGAGATCGGCCTGGCCCGAGGCAAGCACCTGTACGACAAGCGCCAGGCGCTCAAGGAGCGGCAGGACAATCGCGAGGCCCAGCGCGCCATGAGCACGCGCGGCCGCGAGTAGCCTGCAGCCAAAGAGACACGGCCGTTCGGGCGTTGGTCCGTCCGCCCCAAACCGGGCATGATGAGGGAATGCGAATCCTGGGTGTCCTGATCGCCGCCGCCTTTCTCGTCCTCACTCCCGTCGCGGCATCGGCCGCTACCGCGCCAGACGTACCTGGTCGGGAAGTCACGAGATGGGACGAGACGTACACCCTTCGCCCCGACGGTACGGCCGAGGTCCGCCTGGAGATCGACTTTGACTTTGGGAATGACCCCGGTCACGGTCCGTATCTGGTGCTTCCCACGCGACAGGGCTACGACAAGACGTACGACAGGCTCTACTCCACGTCCCGCATCCGGGCGTCGAGTCCGACGGGAGCACCGGCGGGCGTCAATCTCGACACGGGCCGCGACTACACCTCGGTGAGAATTGGCGACCCCAACATCGGCGACGTGTCCGGGATCCAGACCTACGTCATCACGTATTCCGTGGCGCGTGTCATGAACACGACGGCTGCCGCGGAGACCGCGTCAGGGATCGCGGGCGACGAGTTCTACTGGAACGCAGTGGGCGACGGGTGGACGGTGCCGATCGCCAAGGCGACTGTGACGGTCGTGGCGCCGGTGGCGGCGTCTGACCTGCAGTGTTTCGCCGGGTCGAGGGGTGTGTCGACGCCGTGCGGCGGGCGCACCACGACCGGCACGAGCGTCACCTTCACTCAAGGCTATTTGGCCGTCGGTCAGCCCTTCACAGTCGACGTCCTGTACCCCCAAGGCACCTTCGAGACCACACCTGCGCTGATCGAGCGGAGCGACTTCAAGCGGGCCTTCACACTGAACGCAGGCACCATCGGTGCAGCGGCGGTCATCCTGCTGGCCGGGCTCGTGTTCTTGGCGTGGAGACTCCGTACGACTGCGGTCGACGAGCAGTTCGCGGGCCTCACCCCCGGCCTGATTCCCACAGGTCCCGCCGAGGGACAGGTCGTGAAACGCAACTACAGGGCGCCGGTCGCGGTGCGCTTCGATCCTCCCGTGGGAATGAGGCCAGGCCAGATCGGCACGTTGATCGACGAGAAGGCCGATCCGCGCGACGTGACCGCGACGCTCGTCGACCTCGCCGTCCGCGGCTACTTGCGTATCGACGACGCGGGGGAGAAGCAAGCGGGTCTGTTCTCGAAGGAGCATGACTACACGCTGGTGAAGTTGCGGGAAGGCGATGCGGGCCTCTTCCCCTACGAGACCTTCTTGCTTACTTCGCTATTTGCGGGCAGGGATCAGGTGACGCTTTCCGACCTCAAGACCACGTTCTCGTCCTCCATGGCGACTGTCCAGAAGGATCTCTACGCGAACGTGACGCTGCTGGGTTGGTTCCGACGCAACCCACAGACCGCCAGGCTCGCGTGGGCTGGAGCAGGCGTCCTGGTGCTGGTGCTCGGTGCTCTGGGGACCATCGGGCTGGCTCAAGGCACGCGGCTGGCGCTCCTTCCCGTTCCCCTGATTCTGCTGGGAGCCATCACGCTGGCGACGACGGGCAACGCCCCCGCGCGCACCGCACGGGGAACGGCGGCGTTGCAGGATGCCCGCGGCTTCGAACTCTATGTGAGCAAGGCAGAGGCCAATCAGCTGAAGTTCGAGGAGGGCGAAGACTTGTTCTCCAAGTACCTTCCCTACGCCATCGCGTTCGGGGTGGCCGACAAGTGGGCCAAGAAGTTCGAGGAGCTAGCTCGTCAAGGCCGAACGTTGGCCGAACCGACGTGGTACGGGGGAGGGTTTGTCTATGGCGCGTTCTGGGCAAACGCGGCCGGGCTCGGCGACAGGATGAACCAGTTTGCGTCCTTCGCGGACACCGCCATGACGGCGCCGACGCCCGGTTCCTCGGGAGGCTCGGGCTTTGGTGGGGGCGGCGGCTTCTCCGGTGGTGGCGGCGGTGGCGGCGGCGGTGGCGGATGGTGATCACGGCTCGCGCGCTCGCACGCGTGGCGTAGCCTCTGATCGTGCCTGCTATCCGCGTTCCCCTTCAGCTGCGCTGGTCAGATCTCGACGCGTACGGGCACGTCAACAACGTGGCGATCGTCGGGCTTCTTGAGCAAGCGCGCGTCTTGGCCTTCTGGTCCGATGCCGACCCGGTCCTGCCGCCTCTCACCGCCGATGCCGACACAAGGGTGCTCGTGGCGGGCATCGAGGTCTCGTATAAGAGGATGATTGACCACCGCACGGAGCCGATCATCGCCGAGGTCTCGGTGTCCACGTGCGCGGGTGCGAGTTTCGTCATCGACTACCGGCTGATCGTCGATGGTCACGTCTGTGCGACCGCAACGACGACGATGGCATTGGTCGACGCGATCACGGGCGCGCCGACTCGCATCGGTGCGCAGTTGCGGGCACGGCTGCTCGAGTTCTCCGCCGCAGACTGAGCCGCAGACTGAGCAGCAGGCCGAGCCGCGGACTGAGCTGTGGACTGAGCACCAGACCGAGCCGCGGACTGAGTCGCAGACTGAGTCGCAGACTGAAAGAAAGGCGCGACCGTCGCGCGCGCGTTCTGGGGCCAAAGGACGACATCGGCCGCTTAGGCATGCCTTACTGTCAATTCATGCTCACGTTGCCCCAAACCGTGGACGTTCACTCCCACGCCGCTGCCCACAAACTCGAACTCCTGCGCACCCCCTGGCGATTTCTCGTGTCCGCGATGCTCGCGGGCATGTGGATCGGTGTGGGCGACGTGCTGATGTGGTCCGCTGGCGCGCAGTTCTTTGTCCAGGACAACCCCGCGACCAAGCTTGTCGCGGGGAGCGTCTTCGCGGCGGCCCTCACGATCGTCGTTTTTGCTGGCTCCGAGCTTGCGACGTCCGCGATGATGATTCTGCCAATCGGTGCGCTACGAGGCGCAATTTCGTGGAGTCAGGCGGGGTTCGCGCTTGTGGCGGTCTTCTTCGGCAACATGATCGGCTCGTTCGTGTTCGCGTGGGTGATGATTCAGACTGGCCTGCTGAAGACGGGGGCCTCGCACGACTACTGGTCCGCGTACTTGACAGCCAAGATCGAGCACACTCCGGCCGAACTGTTTTGGCGCGGTGTCATGTGCAACGTGCTCGTCTCGTGCGCCATCTGGGCTGCCGCGCGCCTCAAGAGCGAGGCAGGCAGGGCGATCATCATCTTCTGGTGTGTGCTCGGCTTCGTTGCGTCTGGCTTCGAGCACGTGGTCGCGAACATGACCACATTCGCCATCGGCCTGCTCGGCGGGGGAGTCGACGTGACCTGGGGGGACTTCGGCCTCAACATGCTCACTGTGGGCGCAGGCAACGTCGTCGGGGGCGGAATTGTCATCGGACTCGCGTACGCCTTTGTGGCGGGCAAGGGAGGCCGTCAGGGCCCGACGGGTCCGGGCACTGCGCACGCCGCGCACGGAGCAGCAGACGACGTTCTCGCCTGAGGCTAGGCTTCGTCGGATCCCGCAGGTAGACTGGTGGCACAACTCCACAGGGGATGATCGGTTTCGACGTGTGTGTGTATTGCGAGAGAAGCGGGCCAAGGATGCTGGGTTATCTTGTGAACGCCCCCAGCAAACTATAGGTGCCGAAACTAAGCGCACCGACTTCGCCCTCGCTGCTTAAGCGAGCGCAATGAAGTCCGTCAGCCTAGGT
>JBBRWX010000036.1:0-23815 GCA_038248935.1 Actinomycetales bacterium | reverse complement strand
GCCGGTAGGCGGCCGTAGCCATGATCGATGGGGGACCGATAGAACCGCCTATCGGGTAAGTCCGTGCTTGTCCATGCTGTTCTTCTCCTGCGACTTAAACAGGTTGAAACGGGGCAAGAACTTATCCCAGTCGATGATGTGAGAGTCGAGCTCCGGTCCGTCGATACACGCGTGCTTGCGCACCGGCTTGCCCTCGATCTCGACAGGCACCATGCAGGCGCCACACATGCCAGTGGCGTCCACCATGATCGAGTTGAGGCTCGCAACGCACTTGACGCCGTAGGGCTTGCTGAGGTCGCTCACCGCCCTCATCATGAACGGCGGACCAATGGTGACGATCTCGGCGAGTGTGCGGCCCTTGCCTGCCCTATTCGCCTCGAGCATCTCCTCAAGAGGACCAGTGACGAAGCCCTTGTAACCAAGCGTTCCGTCGTTGGTCGCGTAGATGACCTCGAGTTGGTCACCGTACGTGGCCTTGAGCTCGGTCACGCGTTCGCCCTCGCCCACCCAGAACATCAGGTTCTCGCTGCGGAAGCCCGCGATGAGCGTGACGTGATTGCCCAGCGCGAGGTGTTCCCTGGCGATGGGGTACACGGGGGGAAGGCCGAGGCCTCCCGCGGTGAATACCACCGTGGAGTCTTCCGGGTAGCGCTCGACGTGGCTAGGCAGGCCGAGCGGCCCTGCGATGCCCGCGAGGGTCTCGCCCACCTCCATCTTGTTCATCATGATGCTTGAGGTGCCCATGCCCTGAATCACCAGGCAGATGGTGCCAGCCTTCGCATCCCAGTCGGCCAGCGTGAGCGGAATGAGCTCGCCGCCTTCCCACGGAAGCACGCGGACGAACTGACCAGCCTTGGCGTGATCGGCGATGACGGGCGCACGCACCGTGAATTCCACGATGCCATCGCTCAGCTGCCTCTTGGCCACGATGGTCGAGGAGGTGAGGCTGCGCTCCGTGTAGGCATGCGCCTTCCGCACCATGTCGCCAACCTGCTCGAGCGGCACGTCCAGGTCGCCCAGGATTTCCCTGGCCGCGCTCTGGCCGTCTCCTGCGGCATTGACTGCCGTTGAGCCGCCACGTTGGGCGTCTCCGCCGGTGTAGATGCCCTTGAGCGAAGTCTCCTGCGAGCCGACGCTCTTGACGTTGATGGTGCCCCACTTGGACGTCTCGAGGCGGGGCTCCGAGTCCTTGATGATCGGGTTCGAGGCGTTTCCCAAGGCCATGATGACCAGGTCAGCCTTGATGGTCTCGGTCTTGCCCGTGCTGACGGGCGCCCGGCGACCAGAGGCATCGGGCTCGCCCAACTCCATCTGGTCAACGATCGCGGCCTTCACAAACCCGGTGTCATCACCGATGAACTCGGTGGGACCCGCGAGCTGTTTGAGCGCGATGCCCTCTTCAAGCGCGTGGTGCAACTCCTCGACACGGGCGGGCATCTCGGAGCGCCCGCGGCGGTAGACGATCGTGACATTGCCGCCGAGGCGACGGGAGGTGCGTGCCGCATCCATGGCGGTGTTACCGCCCCCGATGATGAGGATCTCCTTGCCCTTGATCTCGGGCAGAGGTGTCTCGAACTCCTCCTTGAGACCCTGCATGAGGTTCACGCGGGTGAGGAACTCGTTGGCGGACATGACGTTGAGGAGGTGTTCGCCTGGCACGTTCATGAAGCGAGGCAGGCCCGCACCCGTGCCCACGAAGATCTTCCAGAAGCCCGCGTCTCGCAGGTCCTGCAGGGTGGCCGTCTTGCCCACGACGAAGTTCATGACGAACTTGCCGCCCAGGAGGCGGATCTTCTCCACGACGTCGTCGATGAGGTTGTTGGGAAGACGGAACTCGGGGATGCCGTAGCGGAGCACTCCACCGAGCTGGTGGAATGCCTCGAATACCGTGACGGGGTAGCCCTCGACCGCGAGAAGGTACGCGTTGATCAGGCCGGATGGACCGGAGCCGACGATGGCGATGGGGGGCTTGGCGCCCTGCTTCCAGGGGTCGGCGACACCGGCAAAACGCTCCTTGTTGGCGTCGGGGTAGAGCAGTTTCTCGCGCTGAGGCAAGAAGAACTCGATCTGCCCGATCGACATCGGCACCTTGAGAATGCACGAGCCCTGGCACTGGAGTTCCTGAGGGCACACCCTGCCGGTGACGTCCGGCAGCGGGTTCGCACCCTGGATCAGTTCGAGCGCCCCACGGAAATCGCCGTGGCCGATGAGGTCGATCATCTCGGGGATGTGAATGCGGACGGGGCAACCGCCGATGCGCACGTCTGTGTTCTTCTTGAGGGAACCCAGTTCGCACGGGCGCTCCTCGCACTGCTTGTCGCGAAGCACCTCGAGCCACACGAGAAGGTCCACCTCGCGAGCCGTCAGCCCCAGGTCCATGTATCCCAGGTAGCCCTTGTTCACGAGCTCGAAGTCCTCCGCGCGAACATCGGCCTCCCTGATGTACGGCGCGATGGCGACGTTTGCAGGCCACGCGGCGGAGAGGCCCTGGAGCATGGGGTAGCGCGGCGAAAGGACGCGATCGACGGCGCGGATAAAGGAACGCTTCTTGCCCACAGGCAGGTCCCAGATGAAGCGCATGAGCACGGTGCTTGCATCGCCCTCTTTGCCCAGGAGGCTCCACAGCGTCTCGATGAACTCGTCGCTCAACTCGGGCTGCTGGAACTCCCACGCGGCGGCCGCGACGCCGTCCTCGATGAACATGTCCCTGAACATCGAGGGATCGTCCACGAGCCGGCGCTTGAGCAGGTCGAGCTGTTGCTTGAAGGTCTCGACTCCGGCCGAGCCCTCAAGGCCCTCGACCTCGGTCGCCGTGGCTTCGAGCGCCTGCTTCGCGTCGAGATAGCGGCGCAATTCCTCCTGAGACGAAGAGGTGCCTCGTGCGGTTTCGTCAACGATGCTCATTTGATGATCTCCGCGTCGCATGAGGACTTGACCCTGTCCATGCGCTTTTGGAGTTCAGGCGTCAACTGGACCGAGTCGAGCGCACCGGGGACCATCGTGGCGACCGTGCAAGACTCGCCATCGATGATCATGGTCTTCTTTTCGAAGAACTGCGGCAGTTCCTGGTAACACGTGCCGCAGTCGTTGCACTTCGGCTCGTCAGCGGGATCCAAGTAGATGGGTCCCGTTCCCCCTTGCGCGACCTCCGCACATGACGCGTCTGCCGCAGTTGTTGCGGCCGTGGCGACGGCGGTGGCACCGGCGGGGGCGCCAGCGCCTTGCGACACCACCTGGAGCGGCAGAGCGGTACGTGCGCGCACGGGTGCCTTGCTGGAAGCCGCAAGCGCCGACATGGCATTGGCAATGTCGTCGAGCGAGCTCTCGCGCAGCTGGAGGACCTCCTCGTACTGAGCCTTGAGGGCATCGACCTCCTTGCGGTAGTCGCTTGCCAACTGGTCTTCGTGCTGACCGGCCAAGTACTGCAGCGTCTGCCAGAAGCGCTTGCGCTCCTCCACCAGGGCCACGATTGCCGCCGAGCATTGGACCTTGATCAGGCGCTTGTCGGCATCGGTCGCGTACACGAACGGCGTCTTGCCTTCGCGCTCGTCGGCACCCATTTCGGCGTACTCCGCGACAGGAACAGCGGAGGCCTCGCTGGCTGCAGGCAACTTGTGGAACTGCTTCTTGAAGCGCACCTCACCCAGCGCGAACTCCGCGGGGGTCAGCGGCGTGGTGAGCAGCTCGAGCGAGCCACCCTCGCCGATGTACTCCACGGTGCTCGTGGTCCACGTCTTGCTCACGTCGGGGTTGCCGTCGAGAGAGAAACGCTCGCGCAGCAACGTTCCCTTGCGGGGGTCGTGCACGAACAGCGGGCTCATGCGGCTTTCGACTGCCAGGCGAGAACGCGAGTTGGAGAGGTCCTCCGCGATGCCGTTCTCGGTGCCACATGGCGTGTAGATGTCCATGACAGCGGCACCAGATTGGTACGCAAGCATCTGCATGGCCGTCGTGAGGAAGTGGCCGTGCATGGCCGTCGACGTGGCGCTTGCAAAGACGCCGGGGTGGAACGAGGCGAGCAGTGCGAGGTCCTTGCGGCCCTCGAGCTTGCCATCGTGAGCCTTGCCGACCCTCGCAAGGTCGGCGTCTTGGCCGATGTACGAGGCCGTCGAGGCCTGACCACCCGTGTTCGAGTAGGCGCCAGTGTTGAGCACGAGCATCTTGATGGGCGTGCCGCTCGCGAGGACGCGAGACATCGCACCAAAGCCGATGTCGTAGCTCGCGCCGTCGCCACCGATCGTGAGCACGTTCGGCATGAGGCCCAGCTCTTCAGGCGTGAAGTCGCGCCACGCCAGCGTTCTCAATTCCTTGCCTTGGACGGCCGGGTCGTAGGCGTCCTCAAGCTCGAGGCGGGCCTGGCGGATCGCCCGGAATTCGGGCACCTGCCCCGTGGAAATTCCCTCGAAGATGCCCGACGCAAGCGGCTGGGCGTCCTGGAAGAGGCTGTTGACCCACGGGTCAAGGTACGGGGTGAACGGCATCGTCGATGCATACACCGAGCTGCAGCCCGTCGAGTTCGCCACCACGGTGGGGGCTGGGCCCGAACCAGTCGGTCCTGCCTCGGACAGGTACAGCGCCTTGTCGAGTTCGACGAGAACGGCGCCGATGCGCGCGTGGCGCTCGGTGTCGGCGCTGTCTGCATGAGCGACGTCGAGGCCGTCCTGCTTGGCCTGAAGCTTCTCGATGAGCTGCTCGAGGTCGGCCACGTGGGCCACCCTGCGCTCATCACCGAGCGCGCGGCTCATCGACGTCACGAGCCTGATGGCCGTGACCTCACCGCAGCCGCGGCACGCGCCGTGGCCACCCGTGGTGGCGTAGTAGTTGACGTGGTCGAGCAGCATGCGCTTGACGTCCCCGTCGGGGCTCGTGGCTCCCGCAGTGAAGCGCTTGGGGCTATTCGGCAACTTGGTCATGACCTCGAAGCGCTCTTCGAGAGTGGCCAGCACATCCTCGTCTTGGTCGACCGCGGTGAGGGCGCCTGCGCCACAGACCTCGACGCATTGGAGGCATCCCGTGCACTTCCACGGGTCGATGGCCGCGGAGAACAGGCCACCTGTGCCTGGGGTCTCCTTCTCCA
Source organism: Actinomycetales bacterium (assembly GCA_038248935.1). Classification (GTDB taxonomy): domain Bacteria; phylum Actinomycetota; class Actinomycetes; order Actinomycetales; family Demequinaceae; genus Demequina. The sequence goes on along the minus strand of JBBRWX010000036.1, from coordinate 18,738 downwards.
TCGAGTCGAAGAACGGACGCGTGCGCGCCACCGGGAAGGTCGCCAGCTTCACGACCAAGGTGTCCAGGTTGTGGCGCATCGACGTTGAGGTCGAGTCGATGCCCTTGGCGGCCTCGGCGACGACGATGGAGAAGTCGGACGCGCTCTTGTCTTGGCGGTAGAGTTCGCGAACGCGCTCGGCCAAGGGATACACCTGGGCGCGCATTGCCTCGCGCTGAGGCTCGGTGGCCTCAATGCTCGCGATGCCCGTCAGCAACAGGTCGTGGATCTCGTGGATGGTGTTCGGGATGGCAACGTCGGGGCAGACCATCGCGCAGTCGAGGCAACCGGTGCACGCGGAGGCGTTGAAGATCGGTGCCACGCGACGGAAAAGGCCCTTGTCCTTGGTCTGGCCGGTCCCAATCGGCATGAACATGCCGGTGCCTGGCAGTACGGGGGATTCACCGATGGTGCCGTCGCGGAACGGACGCGCCATCAGGTCCTCGTAGTACTCGGGGTCGAAGAGGTTGCTCGCGCGGGGCTCGGACGCCGTGGGACACATCGAGGCCGACAGTGAGCTGGAGACCAACATGGGAAGGGAGTGCTTCTTGTCTGCCTCCAGGAACTCGGCCTGGTCGTAGTCGACGAGGACGGTCGCGGAGATGCCGTCCTTGATGACGGCCATATTGCCCTCGATCACCGCGTCGCCCTTGCCGCCGAACTTCTTGACGATCTGGGCGCGCACCTTCGCGAGGATGGCCTCTTCGGAAGCGCCAGAGGACACCCTGTCGACGTGGCCTGCCACGGCGCCGATGAACGCGATGCCCATCATGCGGGTCTCAAGTTCCACCGTCGGGGCGTGCTTCTTTGCCACGGTGAAGGCGTCGACGACGAGGAAATTGATGCGCTTCTCGCGGATGGCGCGACGGGCGTAGGACGGCATGCTGCGCCACACGTCAACGGGCGCTAGGTCGGACTGCAGGATGAACGTGCCGCCCTTGACCAGGCCCTTGAGTGGGTTGGTGTGGACGAACGCCTGGTGGTCGGGGGAGATGACCACCTCGACATCCTCAAGTTCCGCGTTCGTGAAGAGCACAGCCTCTGGGCTCAAGGTGATGTAGTAGTTCGTGGGTGCACCGCTCTTCTCAGAGCCGTACTTTGGCGCCGACTTCGAGTGCATGTCGAGCACGCCCGCGAGGATGTCGGTCAGCAGCTTGCCGGTCGCAACGGTTCCGTATCCACCCACCGAGTGGAAGCGGATGCGCAGCGCGGACTCGGGGAGCAGACCCATGGGGTTGTCCTCGGTTTCGAGCGCCATGGCCTCGGTCTCGGGGTAGGCGGCACGCAACTTGTCCTCGAGCACTGCGAGCGACGGCACTGAGTCCTTGCTAAAGAACTGCGAGCCTAGGTAGATCAGCGGAGTGTTCTTGCCATCCGCCATGTGCTTGAACGCCGCGATCAGGTGACGCGGCTGCACGTCGTGGCCACCGAGGCCGAAGATCGCGGTGGTGAGCGAAGGCGTCGTAGCCATCGCGGGGATGCCAGCGTGCTGGGGGCGGTCGGCGTTGGCGCGGGCCTTGAACAGTGACTGCGTCACGAGGCGCGTCAGCGCGGTCTCGTCCGAGCGCTCGAGAACCATGACCGACTTGGCCGAGGCGAGGGCCTCGACCAGTTCAGCCTCGGGGAAGGGCTGGAGTGCCTTGATGGACACGACGCCCACCTTGAGGCCCTGCGAGCGCAGGTAGGGGAGCAGTGCGCGCACGTCGTCGGTGATGGAACCGAGGCCGATCATGACGTAGTCGGCGTCTTCGCACTCGTACGCCATGATCGGCGAGTAGGCGCGGCCGGTCAGTGCTGCGTATTCGTCCATTGACTGGCGAATGAGTCCTGGTACGGCACTGGCGAAGTGCGTGCGGTGGTCAACGGCACCTGCCTGAAAGTCCGGCTGGTTCTGGACCGTTCCCGTGACACCGGGGTTGTGGAGGTCGACGAGCGCAGGCACCAGTTGGCGAGTGCCCTTTTCCCAGGCATTGACCCACTGGCGGCGCCACTGCGACTGCAGGTCCTTGGGGATCCACGCGAGGGTCGCGTCGACAAGCGAGCCCTCGTTGTCTGCCTCGATCGCGTCGGCGTTGGTGTCCATGTGACCGCGCAGGGCCGCGATCTGCTGCTCGGTGAAGTCGTCAGAGTGCCTGTTGAGGTATTCGCCCAACTGGAAGACGCGACCCTTGGCGCCAAAGAGCATGTCTTGGGCGACGGTGGGGGACTTGATCCGGCTCGAGGGATCGCCCAGGTATTCCTTCAAGAGCGCGGGCTCGGGAAGCAACGCCTCGCTCATCACGTGGCTGGTCGCGAATCCGTCCATCGCGTTGGTGACGGGGATGAGGGACAGGGCCGACGCGCGGTACGAGATCGCGGCTAGGTCGGCGGCCTCTTGGGGGTTGGAGCCGAAGAGGATCGTGTAACCGGAAGGCAACAGCGAGTAGACGTCGTCGTGGCCCGCCATCACGTTGAGAGAGTGCTTGGACACGACGCGCGCGGCGACCTGCAGCACGAAGCCGCCGATCTTCTTGCCGACTGTCACGTAGTGCGACTCCATCGCGTACAGGATGCCCTGGCTCGAGGAAGCGTTCGAGATGTACTCGCCGCCTGTGAGCGCCGCGCCGAGCGCGCCACTCTGTGCGGAGTGCTCGCCTTCGGTCTCGACGAAGAAGGGGTGCTTGCCCCATACGTTGAGTTGACCCTCTGCACGCGCCTGCTCGAAGAGTTCGGAGATCTCCGTCGAGGGGGTGATGGGATAGCCAATCACACCACCGCACACGTGCTTCATCACGTGGGCAACGGCGCCGTTCCCGTTAATGACTGCTGGGAGGCCGGGGTACTTGGGGAGCTGTGAAGTCATGGAGAAGCCTGTTCGGTCCAACGAGCGCGGAGCGAACGTGGACGGACTGCTTAGGGAGCCATCGGGGTCCCACCTGGGAAATCCGACGAATTTCGTCGTCCCTAAGTGAGGCCATCCGGAGGCTGCGACTTAGCGATCCTCACGTCCGCGTGAAACACCTTCAGGCTAAGTCGCGTGTTTCAGAATTTGTGTGCCGTTGGTCCCAAGAATGCCTAGGAGGTCCCGCCCGGGACTCACTGGCCAAAGTCCCGGTTATTGGCCCCGCGCCGCCCAGATGCGGGACGACTAGGGGACCAAGGGCCCGCACGTCGGTGTCAGGGAACCGCGTGAGTGCGGGACTACCCGCGGCCCATAGCGACGCGTTCGGGGCAGTCAAAGGGATCCCGTGCGGCAAGGCCAACACGGTTCAAATACTTGATGACGATCCCGTATGACTCGAAGAGCGTCGCCTCCGTGTACGGCAGGTCGGCCTGTGCGCAGTATTCGCGCACCACTTCGCGCGCACGGACCAGGTGTGGGCGCGCCATATTGGGGAACAGGTGGTGTTCGATCTGGTAGTTGAGGCCGCCAAGGAGGATTGACATCGGCCATCCGCCGCTGACATTGCGCGACGTCAGGACCTGCTTGGACAGGAAGTCAATCTTGGTGCCCTCGGGGATGAGCATCATTCCCTTGTGGTTGGGTGCGAACGACGCACCCATGTACACGCCGAAGACGGCCATCTGGATGCCGAGGAATGCGAAGGCCATGCCAAGAGGCAAGAACCAGAAGAGGGGCACGAGGTAGAGGCCGAAGTGCAGCGCAATACCCGGAAGCTCGGTCCACTTCTGCTTGCGAGTCCCGCCTGTCACGAGGGAAGCCACCGAGCGGTAGTGAAGATTAGGTCCCTCGCCCATCAGGATGGGGAAGAAGAGCCAGCCTTGACGCTGAGTGATCCATCGCAAGGCGCCGCGGGCCTGTGCGGCATCGTCCTCGAGAAAGGAAATGGTGTCCTTCTCGATGTCGGGGTCCTTGCCAATGGTGTTCGGGTTCTGGTGGTGCCTGCTGTGCTTGCTCATCCACCACTGGTGGCTGATTCCGACCACCACGGTGCTGAGGAATCGACCCACACGGTCGTTCGCGGGTCCCGACACAAAGATGGTGCGGTGGGAGGCCTCGTGGCCGAGGAATGCGATCTGAGTGAAGACGATGCCGAGAGCGCCCGCCATAAGCAGTTGCAACCACGAGTCGCCCAACAGGATGAACCCCGTGATCACTCCGCCGAGCGCGACGGCGAGCACGGCCGCGTAAATCGCGTAGAAGCCATACGCGCGGCTGAGAAGCCCCATGTCGCGCACGGTGGTCGCGAGCGGCGTGAACGATCGCGTCACGTGATTGATGGGGGGTTGGGTTGCTCTCGGAGCTGAGGCAGTCATTGCTCTCCTGAGGGTCGAACGGGGACTTCCCACCAGGACATGTGAGCTCTCGCTCGCGGTGCGAATGCCCCTTACCCTACGCCACCGTAGGTTGTGAGTCACGGGTTTCGGGAGAAAACCCCCCGCGCGGGTGAGACCGCTCCTGGAAGGATCCCGGGTAGTCTCGTGCCGTGATTCTCGCGATCATTGCCACCGTCATCGGCCTGGCTGCGCTCGCGTGGAGCGCCGATCGATTCGTGGACGGTGCCGCAGCAGTCGCGCGATACCTGGGAATGCCAGCGCTCTTGGTGGGAATGCTCGTCATCGGATTCGGTACGTCGGCGCCCGAGCTCGTGGTTTCTGCATTCGCCGCAGCGGGCGACCAACCCGAGTTGGCGTTCGGTAACGCCGTGGGTTCGAACATCGCAAACATCGGCCTCATTCTCGCCGTGACCGTGCTGGTGACCCCCATCGTGGTGCACAAGGGGATCCTGCGCCGAGAGCTTCCCGTCCTGCTCGGCGTCACCGTTTTGCTTGGCGTCCTCACCCTTGACAGGCGCCTGAGTATGGCCGACGCTCTGGTGCTCATTGGGGTGCTCGTGGCCTTCGTCGCGTGGTCGATCTGGCAGGCGCGACGTTCGGCTGATGACCAATTGGCCAAGGAGGTGGAGGCCGAGGCCGCCGCTCACCCGCTATCGCACAAGGCGGCTTGGGGCTGGCTCATCGCGGGACTCGTGCTGCTGGTTTTCTCGTCGAGGGTGCTCGTGTGGGGAGCGGTGGGGATAGCGAAGGGCCTGGGGTTGTCGGATCTCCTCATCGGACTCACGGTCGTGGCTGTCGGCACGTCCGCACCGGAGCTCGCCTCCTCCATTGCCGCGGCGCGCAAGGGCGAGAACGACCTGGCGCTCGGCAACGTGATCGGGTCCAACATCTTCAACACGCTCGGGGTCGTAGGGCTCGCAGGAGTGATTGCGCCCGCGGCCGTCTCCTCGGATCTGGTCTTGCGCGATATACCGGTCGCGTTGCTCTTTTCTACGGTGCTCGTCGTGTTTGCCCTTTGGCCGTTCGGCAAGGGCAGGGTGACGCGCGTCGAGGGAGTGTTGCTCATCGCCGCGTATGTGGCGTACGTGGCCTGGATCTTCACTTCGGCTTAGCGGCCCCCGACACCCGAGTGAGAATCGGACGCTTATCCTGTCGCTATGCCCTCAGATCGCCCTGCACTTGGTCTCCGCGGGCTGCGCAAGACGTTTGGGCGCACCGTTGCCGTCGACGGCATCGACCTGGACATTCCCGCCGGCTCGTTCTACGGCCTTCTGGGACCAAACGGCGCGGGCAAGACGACGACCCTGTCGATGGCAACCGGACTGCTCACACCCGATGCCGGTGTCATCACCGTCAACGGCGTCGACCTGTGGAAGAACCCAGGCATTGCCAAGCCGATGCTCGGCGTGCTCCCAGATGGCCTGCGCACCTTTGATCGCCTCACCGGGTCCGAACTGATCTCGTACGCGGGAATCTTGAGGGGCCTCGATCCGGATGTGGTCAGGGAGCGCAGGGACGACTTGCTCGCCGCCCTCGACCTGGCCGCTGCGGGAAGCACGCTCGTCACCGACTTCTCGGCGGGAATGGCCAAGAAGATTGGTCTCGCTTGCGCGTTGGTGCACGCGCCCAGCGTGCTCGTCCTCGATGAGCCGTTCGAGGCCGTCGACCCCGTGTCTGCCACCGGGATCAGGACAATCCTGCAGTCCTTCGTCTCTTCGGGCGGGACCGTCGTGATCTCGTCTCACGTCATGGCTTTGGTCGAGAGACTGTGCGACCGCGTGGCCATCATCGCGGCGGGGAAGGTCTTGGCAGAGGGCTCTCTCGATGACGTGCGCGGAAGCGGGGATCTCGAGGCGCGCTTCGTCGAGCTCGTGGGGGACACGAGCGAACAGAGGGACCTCACGTGGTTGCAGCAATCCTGAGCCTGAGATGGCGGATTCTGATCCACCAATTTCAGCGGGACTGGTGGAGGCTGCTCTTTGTCGCAGCCGGGGGGATTTGGGCGATTTCCATCGTGCCCGCGCTCTTCGTCGGCAGCGTGGCGCTGAGCACCAACGCCTTTGACATCAAGAGAGATGCTCTGGTTGCCGTGTCGGCTCTTGTTGGCTTGGCCTGGGTCGCGGTGCCGCTGCTCGCCACAGGGGTCGACGACTCTCTCGATCCAGCGCGATTTGCTCCCTGGGGGATCGAGCCGAAACGTCTCATGCCAGGACTCACTGTCGCCGCGTTCTCGACGATTCCTGCGATCTTCTTCGTCGCCGTCGCCCTGACGATGGCCGCCACATGGCGCGGAGAGGACAGGCAAGCCGCCGTGCTCGTCGTGGCGGGAGCAGGCGCGGTACTCACGGCGATGACCTGGGTGTTCTCGGCCCGAGTCGCGACGCTGTGGGCCGTGCGTCTTCTTGCGACGCGATGGTCCAAGGTTGTCATGGCCGCCTTCGCGGTCGTCGTCGTCGCCGTGCTCGCGGCGGCCGTCCTCGTGGTGCGTGCCGAGGGCCTCGAAGAAGCGTTGTCCAACGAGGTCGCCGTCTTGCTGACGCAAATCGGACGCACCCCCATCGGGGCGGGAATGGCCGCACCCGCAGCAATTGTGGTTGGCAACGAGTGGGGCGCCGTGTGGCGACTCGCGATCGTAGCGGCGTGGGCCATTCTGCTTCACTTTGCGTGGCGCGATGCGGTCGCTCATGTACTTGTCCACCCGGAGGCTCGCGGGGCAGGTGTCCGGCGCAACCGCGACGCGATCCTTACAGCGGGGCAGCGAAAGGGACGCATCTGGTCGCTCGTTCGCCCCGTGACCAGGGCCGTGCTCGCGCGGACCGCCCGCTCATGGCGTACCGACCCTCGGTACATCGCGCAACTGGTCGGGGCGTTGGTCTTTCCCGTCATGATCGGCGGGCTGGCCTTCATCTTTGCCGGTGACAACCAGGTGTGGATGGCCGCACTACCCGTCGTCCTGGGCGTCACCATTGGCTGGGGCCGCCACAATGACCTCGCGTATGACTCGAGCGGCTCGTGGCTTGACATCGTCAGCGGAGTGCCAGGCGCGGACATCCTCGTGGGGCGCCTCTTGGGCGTGGTGCTGTGGGCAGGTCCCGCGGTGGTGGCCGTGAGCGCTACGGCGGCCGGACTTGCCGGCAGGTGGGACGTCTTTCCGGCGGTGGCCGCGACCGCCTTGGGAACGCTCGGGGTCGCGCTCGGCGTGGCCTCGGTCACGTCGGTGCTGATGCCCTACCGCGTCCCCGCGCCAGGAGAGAGTCCCTTCGGCGCGGACGCGGGCTCGATCGGGGCGAGCCTTGCGGGCCAAGTGGTGTCGTCGGTGGGCACCGGGTTCATCGTCCCCTTCATCGTCGCGCCTCTCGTGTGCGCCTTTGTCTGGGGAGGCGCGTGGTGGCTGCTGTGCCTCGTGTGGGGGCCGCTCGTGGGTGGGGCAATTGCGTGGTGGGGAACGTCGCTTGGCGGCCGGAGGTACGACGCGCGATCCGGCCGGCTCATCGGCGCAGTCGGCTGACCCTTAAACCTTGGGCGAGAGCGTTTACGATGGTGGCATGACGGCGACTCCAGATGCTCCGACCACAGGCGGCTCCCTGTCCACTGTGGAACGCACGAGCGAACGCGAACTCGTTGAACCCGGCGATGGTGAGAGGTTCTCTCACTACGTGCGCAAAGAGAAGATCCTCGAATCGGCGATGACGGGTGAACCAGTGATTGCACTGTGCGGGAAGGTGTGGAGGCCCAATAGGGACCCGCAGAAGTTTCCCGTGTGCCCCGCGTGCAAAGAAATCATCGACGGCAGGTTCGGCCCGGAAGGCGACGGCGGCGAGTAGGTTTCACCGCCGACACCCTCGGCGGCGACCGCATTCCTCTCACGTGGCGGGCCCCTGCGGCCTTACCCTGAGGGCGTGTCGACCCAATCCCTCAGCGCGACCCAATCCCTCAGCGCGACCCAATCCCTCAGCGCGACCCAATCCCTCAGCGCGACCCAATCCCTCAGCGCGACCCAATCCCTCAGCGCGACCGACGTCGATGTCGCGACGCGGACGGACGATGTATGGGTCACCTTGGTGTGGAACGACCCGGTTAACCTCATGTCGTACGTGACTCACGTCTTCCAGTCGTACTTTGGATGGACGCGCGAAGAGGCGGAGCGCCGCATGCGGGAGGTCCACGAGCTCGGCAAGACCGTGGTGTCGTCCGGAGGGCGCGAACACATGGAGGTCGACGTTCAGGCCATGCACTCATACGGGCTATGGGCGACTTTGCGCAGGAGCGGCGCGTGAGGGGCTTCCAAGAGTCGTCCGAGGGGACCTCATCGGTAGCGATCGCCGAACTTGACCCCGAAGAGCGGGCGGTGATTGCGAGGGTCGTTGCCGACGTCGGCCTGCTCCTTGGCGGTGAGCCCTTCGGTATGGAAATCGACGTCGCCGATGTCGATGAGGACTCCGTGTTTCGCCACTTGCGCGGCCTCGAAAACGCTCTCACGGATCCCGACGATCCGGCGGTGTTGCGCGTTCTACCCAATGCCGCGCCCGACGACAGGGAGATCGCCGACGAGTTCAGGCGTTTCACGGAGCCGGAGCTGCGCTCGCTCAAGGTTGATCGCTTGAGAACGATCTGGAGGGCACTCAACGAGGACGGCCCCGAGTGGATCATTCCGGCCGCCGACGCGATGTCGACGGCTGCCGCGCTGACCGATGTGCGTCTTGTGCTCGCCTCGAGGCTTGGCCTGGAGACCGACGATGATGCGACGGAGCTCCACGCCGAGATTGACCGCGCCCATGACGCCACGACCGGGAGTGACGCGGCCGACACCGTCCAGAACCCCGAAAGGGTGTGGCTTGGCATGCTGTACCAGGCATTGACCTGGCTCCAAGAGTCGCTAATGAGCTATGTGATGAGGGACGATGTCTGACGCACCGATCGGGGTATTCGACTCAGGAGTGGGTGGGCTCACTGTTGCCCGCGCCATCATGGACATGATGCCAAACGAGTCCATCCACTACGTGGGGGACACCGAGCACGGGCCATACGGACCGTTGCCCATCGCCGAGGTGCGTCAGCACGCGCTCTCGATCATGGATGCGCTCGTCGCCGACGGCGTGAAGATGCTCGTCATTGCGTGCAACACCGCGTCGGCCGCCGTGCTCAGGGATGCCCGCGAGCGCTTTTCGCAAGACAAGGGGTTGCCGGTGGTGGAGGTCATCGTTCCTGCGGTGCGGCGCGCGACCAAGACAACGCGGTCGGGTCGCGTCGGCGTCATTGGGACGGTCGCCACGATCAACTCCGGCGCTTACGATGATGCGCTCGCTGCCGCACCAGGCGTCGTCGTCACCTCTCAAGCGTGCCCGCGCTTTGTCTCGCTCGTCGAGAGGGGAGTGACGAGCGGCCCCGAGGTCATCGAGGTTGCCCGCGAGTACCTCGAGCCGTTGCGGGCGGCCGACGTGGACACGCTTATCCTCGGTTGCACGCACTATCCGATGCTTCAGGGAGCGATCTCGTATGTGATGGGCGACGGCGTGACCCTCGTCGACTCCGCGACCGAGACGGCCATGGATGTGTATCGCGAGCTTGCTGCAAAGGGTCTCGAGCGTACAAGCTCTCAGCCGCCGGAGCACCGGTTTATGGTGACGGGTCCCTCCGCGTCGTTCGAGACCCTCGCGCAGCGCTTCCTTGGACCGGTGGTCCGCGCGGTGGAACAGTTGCATTCGTGAGGCTCACCGTCATTGGCTGCGCAGGATCGGTAGCGGGCCCCAACAACCCTGCATCGAGCTACCTTTTGGAGGCCGATGCGGAGGGGCGCACGTGGCGCCTCCTGCTCGACCTCGGGTCTGGCGCGATTGGCCCCCTGCAGGCACTCGTCGATCCGGCGGTGATCGATGGCATCCTGGTGAGCCACGGACACGTCGACCACTGCGCCGATCTCGCATCGCTGTCGGTGCTGTTGCGCTACGGGCCCTCCGCGGTCGCGGGCCTCGCGCCCATCCCCTTGTGGGGGCCGGAAGGCATAGACGAGCGGGTGAGGCAGGTCGAGGGTGCCAGCGATCACGCGGGCCTCGCGCCCTTTGCATGGCGGGCGTTTGCCGGGGGTGAGACGCGTGCGCTCGGTCCGTTCACTGTCACGGCGGCGCGCGCATGGCATCCGGTTCCGGCGCTGGCCTTTCGCATCGAGGGGCCTTCCGAGTCGGGTGGTGGGGCGGTCCTGGTCTTCACGGGCGACACTGACCTGTCCGATGAGGTGGTGGAGGTGGCCGCAAACGCGGACCTTTTGCTTGCCGAGGCAGGCTGGGCCGATCGTGCCGAGAATCCGCCAGGCATTCACCTCACGGGCGCTCAGGCGGGTGAGCTCGCCCGTCGCGCTGGGGCGAATCGCCTGGTGGTGACCCATGTGGCCTCGTGGGTCGATCCCTCCGCCACGCTCGCGCAGGCGCGCGCCGAGCACTCGCACGCGGTGCTCGCCGCGCCGGGGGACGTTTTCGATATCTGAGCCGCCGCTAGGCTCGTCGCATGACTCGAATCGACGGACGCACCCCTGACCAACTCCGCCCTGTGACCTTTGAGCGCGGCTTTCAACGCGCCGCCGAGGGCTCGTGCCTCGTGACGTTCGGTAACACCCGCGTGCTGTGTTCCGCATCGTTCACGGCGAGCGTGCCTCGTTGGAAGAAGGGCTCGGGAGAGGGCTGGGTGACGGCCGAATACTCGATGCTTCCTCGCGCCACCAACACTCGTAACGACCGCGAGAGCGTGCGCGGAAAGATCGGTGGGCGCACCCACGAGATCTCGCGCCTCATTGGACGCTCGCTGCGCGCGATCATCGACGTCAACGCCCTGGGCGAGAACACCATCGTGATCGACTGCGACGTGCTCGATGCCGACGGCGGCACTCGCACGGCGGCCATCACAGGCGCCTACATCGCGCTCGCCGATGCCGTGGCATGGGGCAAGGCCCAGGGCGCGATCAAGGCGGGGGCCACCGCGTTGACGGGTTCCGTCTCCGCCGTCTCCGTAGGAATCATCGATGGAGTCCCAATGCTCGACCTCCCATACGAGGAAGACGTGCGCGCCGAGACCGACATGAACGTGGTGATGACGGGCACGGGTCACTTTGTCGAGGTGCAGGGAACCGCGGAGAGGGCCGCCTTCTCCAAGGCCGAGCTCGACGCCCTGCTCGACCTGGCCGCTGGTGGAAACGCCGAGCTTGCTCGCCTGCAGGCCGCCGAACTGGGCCTGTAGTGTCATCGACCGCCATTCCCTCGGTTCGAGTACCGCGCGCCGTCTTCGCCAGCCACAACGCCCATAAGCGTTCCGAGGTGTGGGCGATCCTGGAGCCCTTGCTTCCACGGTGGACCTCCGCCGACCTCGCGTCGGCAGGTGATTTTGACGTGCCGCCGCCCGTCGAGGATGGCGTGACGTTTGCCCAGAACGCGCTCGTCAAGGCGCGAGCGGTCTGCGCCGCGACTGGCCTACCGGCGATCGCGGACGACTCGGGGCTCGCCGTCGACGTCATGGGGGGAGCGCCGGGGATCTTCTCGGCGTTGTGGAGCGGTCAGCATGGAGCCGACGACGCGAATCTTCGGCTGCTTCTTTCGCAATTGGTTGACATCCCCGATGCGCATCGCGGCGGCGCGTTCGTGTGTGCGGCCGCTCTCGTCACGCCCCAAGGTGGCGAATTCGTGTGCGAGGAGCGCATGGAGGGGCGGATTGCGGCGGCGCCCGCCGGCGGGGGAGGCTTCGGTTACGACCCGATCTTCATCCCGGAAGGCCACGACGTGACCGCGGCGGAGCTGACCGCGGCTGAGAAGAACGCGATCTCGCACAGGGGCAGGGCGTTCACAGCGCTCGCGGCCCGCCTCGCTGACTTGTAAGCGCGGACTCGTTGCGCCCCAACACGGCGGAGTCGTCTCGATCACAATCGCTGGATTTAGACGGAAGTGCGTCGATCAGATAGTGAGAACACACGATCAGGAGGCTGCCATGAAGAGATTTGCTTGCGGTGATGTCGTTCCGGGTTGTGGCATGCTTTTTGAGGAGGCCTCGATCGAGGAAATGCTCGCGGAAATCACCAGCCACGCCTGTGAAGACCACGGCATCGCGGTCATCGACGACGAAACCGTCAACCGAGTTCTTGAGAGCATTTACGACGCGAAGGCCCCGTGAGTATCGGTTCGACTCGAGGGCATCGACACGCGTCGTGCTCCCTAGGTGGGCAGTACCCCGCAGTGCGCAAGCGCGTGGCGCAGAAGCACGTGCTGGCCGCCCGCCATCTCGGCGGCGACATCGTCGGTGGCGGCCTCTTCGGGGCTGATCCAGACGATGTCGAGCGCGTTTTGGCTGGGCTCACACTCGCCGTCGATCGCGACGACGTAGCTCAAGGCCACGGCGTGCTGGCGCGTGTCATGGAAGGTGCCAAAGCCCTGCGTCGGGAAGTACTCGGCGATCGCAAACGGCGTGGGCGACAAGGGAATGCGGGGGAGCGCACCGAGCCCCAGGTCCTTCTCGAGGTTTCGCACGAGCGCATCGCGAATGGTTTCGTGGAAGAGCACTCGACCGGCCACAAGGGCGCGGGACATCACGCCCTCGTCGGCGCGAAGCAATAGCCCCACCTCGATGACCTGGCCAGAAGCATCAATGCGCACCGGCACTACGTTGATGTACAGGATCGGCAGTTCGGAGCGCACCTGGCGCAATTCCCTGTCTGAAAGCCAGCTTGACGGTTCTGGCGGCAGTTCGGCCATGTCTGTCATGGAACCAGTGTGCAGGCTGTCGCGACGGTTGGTGAACGTCCGCGCCGCTCGCATGTCAATCGCGGACCGAGCGCTACCCATGTTCGGCGCACCGGGCGCCTTAGACTAGTTGGGAATACCCCCTGGGGGTATCGTGGTTACGTACCAGTCGGGCACCACGCTCGACGGAAAGGAAGCCATGGCAACGATTAACCTGACCGCTTCCACGTTTGACGAGGTCGTCGCGAAGGACGGCATTGTGCTCGTGGATTTCTGGGCCGAGTGGTGTGGCCCATGCAAGAACTTTGCGCCCGTCTTTGAGAAGAGTTCGGACGCCAAGACCGAGATTGTCCACGCGAAGGTGGACACCGAGGCCGAGCAGGAGTTGGGCATGAAGTTCGGGATCACCTCGATCCCCACTCTCATGGCCTTCCGCGACGGCATCATGGTCTTCAACCAGGCTGGCGCATTGCCAGCCCCCGCGCTGAACCAGCTTGTCGAGGCCGTCGAGGCGCTTGACATGGACGACGTGCGCGCAAAGCTCGCCGAGCACGAGGCCGCCGACCACTAGGACGCAGACCACTAGGACGCAGACCACTAGGACGCAGACCACTAGGACGCTCACCATTGGGCGCGTGGCCACTAGTCGCCTTCGTAACGTCGAAACGGCCCGGACCCCCAAGGGGATCCGGGCCGTTGTCGTGCGCGAGGGGGGACTTGAACCCCCACGTCCGAAGACACTGGATCCTAAATCCAGCGCGTCTGCCAATTTCGCCACTCGCGCGCGAGTCAACATTACCCTTCGCGAGGACGCATCCACTCAGGAGGGTCGCCAAAGTCATTTGTGAGAATGTCCACACGGAAACCCTCGAAATGTTGGCTCGCTGTCGCATAGTGTCAGATGTGATCCGCGCCCTCTGCTGGGCTGAGGTCTGAGTACTTATGCAACAAAAACCGTGGACGTTCGCGTTTGGCGGTCGATGGAGAGGGTATGGACACGCACGCTTCGGCAGGACTCGCGGCGCACGGCGCCTCGTTTTTGAGCGCCCGGACACGCGCTCACTGTCGCGCCTTGCTTTGTGCCCGCCACGCGGTGACAGTGCTCGTGTTGACCCCCGGGCAGGCGTCATGACGGTTCACGCTCACGGCCACACCACCGACTCTAGGTGGACGCAACTTCTCGACGACGCGATCGCCGGCGTCGGAGTTGAGTGCCACTACCAACCCGTGATCGACCTCGACCAGCGGGTCGTCGTCGGCTACGAGGCTCTCGCCCGCTTCTCTCATCCCGACGCGGGAGGCGTGAGCCCCGATGTGTGGTTCGCGAGGGCGCGCGAGAGGGGAATTCAGGCGGATCTCGAGGCGGTCGTGCTCAGCATTGCGCTCGCGCGGCGACCGGACCTGCCCGAGGACTGCTTTCTCGCCGTCAACGTTGAGCCCGATTCACTGCGCAACCCGAGGGTTCGCGATGTCTTCAACACACAATCGGACCTCACGGGGCTGGTGGTGGAGATCACCGAGCACTCTTCTTGGGAGTGGATCGACCTCGAGCCATCCATCAACGCTGTCAGGGCCAAGGGCGCGCTCATCGCCGTGGACGACGCGGGCGCGGGCTATTCGGGCCTCCAACAAATCCTGGAGTTGCGCCCGTCCATCCTCAAACTCGACCGAGCCATCGTCCAGGGAGTCGCCACCGATGAGGCCAAGGTGGCACTCGTCGAGATGATCGGGCTTTTTGCTTCACGTGTGGATGCGTGGGTGGTGGCCGAAGGAGTCGAGACCCTCGCCGACGCCAAGAGGCTCGCCGACATGCGTGTGCCGCTCGCTCAGGGTTTCCTGTTTGCGGTTCCTGCGCCGGACTTCACGGGCATCGATGCCAGCGTCTCCGCCCAACTGGCGGCCTTTGCCGACCAATCAGGCGACACGATGCATCGCCTCATCGAGACCGTCCCCACCATTCGGATGGAAGAAAGCGTCGAGCACGCCTGGAACCATGTCGACAGCCAGTGGGTTGTGGTGGTGGATCGCGAACTTCGGCCTCACGGCCTCGTCAATCCCGCAGCAGCGATTGCGGGCGAACTCATCGCGACTCTCACTGTCAACGTGAACGCGCGGCCGGCCGAGGTCGCCCAGCGCATCAGCACGTCTCGGACCGAACCCGGCGCACCGGTGCTCGTGACGGACGACCACGGCAAGTTCTTAGGGATCGTAACGGTACGACGCTTGCTTGGAAAGCTCAGCGCACCCGCTTCGTAGAGTCGGTCGATGCCGTGTGAGTCGATGCCGTGTCAGTCGATGGCGAGGTCCCTGCGGAGCTTCGCCACGTGACCGGTCGCTTTCACGTTGTATTGGGCGAGCGAGACCTTCCCGTCGGGGTCGACCACAACGGTTGAGCGCAGCGAGCCCTCGACCGTCTTGCCATACATCGACTTTTCGCCCCACGCGCCGTAGAGATTCTGGACCACGAGTTCGGGGTCGGAGACCAGAGTGAAATTCAGGCCCTCTGCCTCGCGGAACTTCGCGAGCTTTGCAGGGGAGTCCTTGGAGATGCCGACGACCTCGTAGCGCGCGGCCTTCAGCGCCGAGAGCGAGTCCCTGAAATCGCATGCCTGCGTGGTGCAACCGGGCGTCATCGCGGCGGGATAGAAGTACACGATCACGTTCTTCCCGCGCAAGTGAGACAACGTGAACGTCCCGGAGTCGGTGGGGGCGGTGAAGTCGGGTGCGGTGTCTCCCGCGATCAGTCGTGTGGTCATGATCTGGTCAACCGCTGGACGAGCGGGTCGATTCCCTCTGGCTGCGACGATTGGTGGGCACCGATTTTTCTGGATGGCGACCTGCTGGTAAAGTGACGGGTCGCACCAAAGCATGCACCTCTAGCTCAATTGGCAGAGCAACTGACTCTTAATCAGTGGGTTCCGGGTTCAAGTCCCGGGGGGTGTACGAACAGAAGGCCCGGTCCATACGGACCGGGCCTTCGTCGTTCGTCGTTCGTCGCGATGTCTAATTGTCCCCAACGGTGCGCTGGGCGAGAGGCGCGTCGTACGAGCGGACCACAAGTCGAGGCTGGACCAGAACGTGAGCCGGGGGCTCAGCGGCATCGCGCGGGGTCACGGTGCGGCCAGTCGGCCCCATCAGCAGGTCGAGGGCGCCAGCCGCAACGAGTTCCGGAGACTGCTCGACGCTTGAGATCCCGAGCGCCTCGGCCACCGGGGTATTGTCAAAACCGATGACTGGGAGTCCCCGGCGACCGGCGTCCGTGGCCGTGAGGTGAGCCCCCACCGCGAGGGTGTCCGAGACGCAGACCAACGCATCAAGTTCCTCGAGCACGCGCGGATCGGCGAACGCGGTCGCCATGATGGCTCGGGCCTGCGCGACGCCGTCGATGGTCTCGAAGTAGGGGCCCATCGCTCCAGCGTCGGCCATAGCCTCGCGCCAGCCGCGTTCGCGATCGTCGCCTGTGCCCGCGTCACGGGGCCAACCCAAAAAGCCGACACGGGGCCCGGCGGTGGCAAGCGCGTGCTCGGTGGCGGCACGCGTCCCTGCAGCTCCGTCGACGTCGACCCACGAGTGCGAAGCCCGGAACACATCGTCCCCGCCCCAAGGCCTCCCGAAGGACACGAAAGGCATGTTGCGCTCCGTGAGCCACGTTGTGCGGGAGTCTCCGAAGAACGTTCCGGTGATCACGACGGCGTCGATTTCGGCTCCGGCGACCAGTTCATCGAGTCGAGAGATTTCCTCGTCCGCGCCGCGGGCGCTGTACATCAGCACGCGCATTCCGCGGTCGTTGGCACTCTCCGTCAGCGCGTGCACGAACCGGTCTAGCAGCACACCGGAGATCCCGCCCTCGTAGGGGTCGAGGCGGATGCCGATGGTCGAACTGCGCCGGGTACGCAGGCGCCGCGCCGCCGCATCGGGCCGGTAGGCGAGCTCGGCGATCGCATGCTCTACCCTCTCCCGCGTCGCAGGCCGGACAATGCCTGGCGTATTCAGCACATTGGACACCGTTTGGCGTGACACCCCGGCTGCGCGCGCCACGTCCTCGACGGTGGGGGGCTTCACCATGAGGGCTCCTCTTGACGGTGGTCGGAGTGTGCGGACCCGAAACGATTCGATCATAGGCGTGTCGATATGAACGATCAAATTGTTATATTCAGAATAGCCGCGAACCCTTGACAGCCCGGGCTCATCACTCGTACGGTCTCGTACTAGGCGCGATTTGATCGATCAAATTCGTCTTGTCACATCATCAAAGGAGATAGACATGACATGGCACAACTCACGTGGGTGGCTTGGGGCCGGATCCCTAGTACTGGCGTCGGCGCTTATTCTTGGCGGCTGCTCCGGTTCGGATGCTGAGCCGACCTCTTCAATGGCCCCAACGACCGGCGACGCCGCAGTGGGCGACTTGACGTCGTCTTCAGATCCCCTCACGCTACTCATCGGTTCGAGCGGAGACGCCGAGACCGCAGCGGTCCAGGCTGCAGTGGCCGCTTGGTCCGCGGAGTCCGGAGTGAAGGCCGACGTGCAGGTCGCAAGCGACCTCGCTCAACAGCTCTCTCAAGGATTCGCCGCAGGCTCGCCGCCCGACCTGTTCTACATGTCGCCCGATGCCATCGGCGGCTACGCAGCCAACGGATCGCTCAAGGCCTACGGCGACCTGCTCACCAACAAGGACGACTTCTATGCTCCGCTCGTCGAGAACTTCACCGTTGACGGCGACTTCTATTGCGCACCGAAGGACTTCTCGACGCTTGCGCTGGTCATCAACACGGACCTGTGGACGGCGGCGGGACTGACCGACGCTGACCTTCCCAAGACCTGGGATGATCTTGCCGCGGTGAGCACCAAGCTCACGGGAGAAGGACACGTAGGTTTGGCCTTCGGCCCGGAGTTCCAGCGCATCGGCGTGTTCTTTGCGGAAGCTGGCGGCGG
Source organism: Actinomycetales bacterium (assembly GCA_038248935.1). Lineage (GTDB taxonomy): Bacteria > Actinomycetota > Actinomycetes > Actinomycetales > Demequinaceae > Demequina. Next base: position 769 of record JBBRWX010000036.1, on the reverse strand, counting down.
CTTGGTCGTCGACGGAGCAGCGGCGGCCAACAGCCCGGAGAACATCGAGGGACTCACCTACGTTCAGACGAACCTGAAGGCCGGCAACTTCGCCTTCTCGTCCGATCTTGGCGCAGGCTGGGGCGGCGAGGCATTCGGCAAGCAGCTCGCGGCGATGGTGATCGAGGGCAACTGGATCACGGGCGCACTGACCAACGACTTCCCCGACGTGAACTACATCGTCGCGGAACTCCCCGCGGGCCCCGGTGGCCCAGGCACCCTGCAGTACACCAACTGCTGGGGAATGGCCGCGGATAGCCCCAACCAGACGGCCGCGCTTAACCTGGTCGAATACCTGACGGCACCGGAGCAGCAGCTCGCATTCTCCGCCGCTTTCGGTCCCATGCCGTCGGTCGCCTCGGCCGCAGACGCGTGGACCGCCGCCAACCCGAACTTGGCCGCCTTCCTTGCGGGAGCAAAGTACGCCCAGTACTTGCCCAGCCAGGTCGGTTCCAACGAGGTCGTCTCTGACCTGAACGCCCAGCTGGAGTCGCTGAAGGACGGCGACCCAGCCGCGATCCTCGGCTCCGTTCAAAGCAACCTCGAAGCTGTCATTAAGTAGCTGTGACAACGCAAGTAGCCACCTCTCGCCGCGGCGGATCCCGGTCATCCGGGATCCGCAGCGGTGAGCGCCTCGCAGGATGGCTGTTCAGCCTGCCCGTCATCATCATTCTCGGCGTGTTCCTTTTCATCCCCGTCGTCATGGCGATCTGGGTGAGCTTCTCCGACT
>JBBRWX010000035.1:0-26044 GCA_038248935.1 Actinomycetales bacterium | reverse complement strand
GAGTACGTGTAGGCGTTCACCCGTCCCAAGCCGGCCAATTGACCAAGCCAGAAGTGGCGCTGGCGCTCACTCGCGCACAGAAAGAAGTCTCCAAGGAGCAGTTGGTGATTGAGCACCTCAGTGGAGTCATTGATCTGGTCGTTCCAGCGTTCCAGCGGCTTGTCGCGGCCTTGTTCGAGTTGCTCGAGGTGCATGGGGTCGTACACATCAACGACGAGCACTTTCGTAGTCGTTTCGAGCGACGGAAAGTAAAGAAGAGCGTGACCCTGGACGATGATGACGTCGGCCCACTCTTCGTGTTCCCCCATCGCCTTTGGCGTGCCGACGGGGACAACATGTACTGCGAATTCGTCGCTCACAATCGATGCCTGGCTACTGCTGATGAGCCGCACATCGTTCTCAGTCGACAGCACTCGCGCGATGTTCCAAGCCCGAATTGCTGGTCCCGCCATGCGCACACCGATCGGCTCACCAGTGACGACAAGAACGCGACCACGTTCCTTGATATTGAGAATCCCGAGGGTCTCGGCAATATTTTCATATCCCCGAAGGTAGGAGGCTATGGGGAGCGCGGGTTCGTCGGTGTTGCCGAACTTTGATTTGAGTTGGCGGTCGGACACGGTGCGGGTGGACTGGATCTTCGTTCGGGCCAGCGCGAACTCGGGAAGGTGCTCAACAAACTGATCGATGGCGAACACGCCAGCCATGGTCGACTTGTCGACCACAAGCCCGCGTTCGGTGTCGTCTCCGGGATTGCGCAGGTCGAGCCCGCGCGAATCGAGTCCCCCACGCGCTACCGCCCTCCGCGTGGCGAGCAAAAGAGCCCCGGGCAAGACTTGGGCGAGTGACTCATCGTCGAGGTTCTTGAACAGGGTGTACAGGGCGTTGCGCTCAAGCAAGTACTGCTCGCGGAAGTCACCAAACTTCTCGATCGACGCGTGGTGCTTGTGGTAAACGAGGGACTTCGGCTGGAACACGAACCTGTATCCGAGCAGATTCAGGCGCCAGCCCAAATCGACATCCTCGTAGAACATGAAGTAGGCGGGGTCGAAGCCCCCCAGTTCGTCAAAGACGCGAGAGCGGACCAGCATCGCCGCGCCGGTGCCAAAGAGTACGTCCTTCTCGCGGCTCCACTCTGCGCGGTCCTTGTCGCCCGTGTGGGGCTTGTACCCCATGCCATACCACGTGACGGCCGCGTCAACAAAGTCAACCGTCGCGCCTTCCCAGTCGAGAACTTTGCTGGCAACTGCCCCCACATTGCGGCCCGAACTGAAGGTCAGGATGGCTTCCTTGATCCAGCCGGCGTGCGGTCGTGCGTCGTTGTTGAGAAAGCCAATGAATTCGCCAGACGCCTTGGACGCGCCCAAATTGCAACCTGCCGCGAAACCCAGATTCTTGGCTGACGCCACGATCTTGATCTTTCCTGGGATCTCCCGGAGCCTCGCGAGACTGTCGTCGCCCGAACCATTTTCCACGACAATAATCTCAAGCAAGTGCTCTGGCCAGTCGAGTTCCGTCAGCCCCTTGACGGCCTCAAGTGTGTCATCGACCCCCCGGAAATTCACCAAGACGACCGACACCATATCGGGGAAGATCTTCTTCACGACCCGCCTCACTGTTGGAAATCCAGACGCGTTGAGGAGCCTACACCAACGTGTCTCACACGATCGAAGCTGGCTCAACCCTCGGTCTCGTGGTACCGGATGGTCTCTGCATAAGCACCGTCCGTCGCTGCGGGCGGATCGCCGCACTTCCGGAGACGGGCGCAGGTTTCCATCCGGACAGAACTACGACTCGATGGTCGGATGCTCGAAAATCGAGCCTCTTCTTGACACCCACTTCACCCTATTGACCGGGCAGGTAGCTCAGGACCACCAAGCAGGTCCAGTGCGACTGAGCCGATGGCTCTGCCGGGCGTTGGTACGCTTGTGGCCACGCCACTGAGTCAACACAAACCAAGTCAACACAAACCAAGTCCACGTAACAGGGGTCACATTGGCTAACACAACAAAGTCGGCACTCGTGACGGGCATCACCGGTCAGGACGGCGGACACATCGCCAAGTTGCTTCATGAGAACGGCTACGCCGTGTACGGCCTGATTCGTGGCCAGCGCAACCCCAACAAGATGGCAGTCGAACGCGAGTTTCCCTATGTCGAGCTTATCGAGGGCGACCTCACGGATGCGACCTCACTGGTGCGCGCGGTCGAGGTAGCCAATCCGGCCGAAATCTACAATCTGGGCGCAGTGAGCCATGTTGGCTACTCGTTCAACAACCCGTCGCTCACCGCCGATGTGACGGGCAAGGGCGTGTTGAACCTGCTTGAAGCAGTGCGCGTGACGGGCAGGGCGCAGTCGACGCGGGTGTACCAGGCCTCGACATCCGAGATGTTCGGCGGCCTCGACTACAACAGGCCGGGCCTGGGATACAACGAGAATTCCCTCTTTCACCCCAGGAGCCCCTACGGCGTCGCGAAGCTCTATGGTCACTGGATCGCAAGGAACTACCGTGAAAGCTACGGAATGTTCATCTCGTGCGGGATCCTGTTCAACCACGAAGGTGAACGTCGCGGGCTCGAGTTCGTGACGCGCAAGATCACCAACGCGGTGGCGCGCATCAGCTTGGGTAAGCAGAGTCACATCGATCTAGGCGATCTGTGGCCCAAACGGGATTGGGGCTACGCCGGCGACTACGTGCGCGGCATGTGGCAGATGATGCAACACTCCGAGCCCGACGACTTTGTGCTTGCAACGGGCGAGACTCACTCCATCGAGGACTTCCTGACCCTCGCGTTCGCAGAGGTAGGCATCGAGGACTGGAGGCCCTATGTCCGTCAGGACCCCAGGTTTATGCGGCCTGCCGAGGTCGACATCCTCCTAGGAGATCCCACCAAGGCCGAGACGGTGCTTGGCTGGGAACGTCATGTCGACTTCCGCGGCCTCGTGAAGCTCATGGTGGCGCATGACCTTGAGCTCGAGCGCTCGAACGTCAACTGACGATGCCAGAGAATACTGGCTCGCTCATCATCACTGGCGTCGATGGCTTTGTGGGTCGCCACATCGCGCGGCAGGCGAAAGCGGCCGGCATGGCGGTCCACGGCATCGGCTATTCCGGTGACCTGGATTCCACCGTGTCGGAATCCCTCGACAGTTACATCGCCGCGGATCTTCGGCACGGCTGGCCCTCGACACCGAGCGCCGACGCTGTCATCCATCTTGCCGCGCTTGCAGCGGTCGGGCCGTCCTTTGACCACCCCCAGGAGTACATCGAGGCCAACTCGGCGATGGTGACACACATGGCCGAGTCCCTGGTATCGGATGGCTTTGAAGGCACAGTGCTAGCGGTCAGTAGTGGGGCGGTGTACGAACCCACTGAAGGCGGCGTACAAACGGAGGCATCCCCGATTGGCGTCACGTCACCGTACGTCGTCAGCAAGATGCTGGTCGAAAGCCAGATGGACTACTACAGGAGGCGCGGCCTTCGCACGGTGGTCGCGCGTCCCTTCAACCATATTGGCCCAGGTCAAGGCCCAGGATTCCTGGTGCCGGACCTCTGCCAACAGCTCGTTGACCATGACCCGGCTCAGTCGATGGCTATCGGCAACCTGACCACAAGCCGCGACTACCTGGATGTCCGTGACGTCGCCAGCGCGTATGTGACTCTCGTGACGTCGCCACATCATCGCCACTTGGTATACAACGTGTGTTCCGGTGTCTCGGTCGCCGGCACGGAGATTCTGGAACTGATCTGCGCGGCCATGGGCATCCCTGTGCCTGCGACTCACGCAGACCCGACACGCTACCGACCCGTTGACGCGCAAACAGTCACCGGCTCGAGCGAGCGCCTCCGTGAGGAATTCGGGTGGGCACCGCGGTATACGCTCGCGCAATCAATCGCCGATGCGGTCGCGTTCACGGTCGGCACCTAGTTGTTCTGGCTGATGACGTGAGTGAAGTTGCCGCTAGCCTCGTTCAATGGCTCGACAACTTTGCGCCTGAGTTCTGGCCAGAGCGCGGCGAGAAGAGCGGCAAAAGAGATGGAGCCGATGAGCCACACCGCCATGGGTCCCACCTGTAGTCCCGGCCACCACCACTCGGCGCCGGAATCAAGGTTAAGACCCTGCCGGTCCGTACCCGTGACGTAGCGACGAATATTGACCTGGAGCGCCACCAAGTTGGCAAGTGCGAGGGCCCCGAGAATCGCGAAAGTCTGAAGGCGAGTGAAGCGCACGGTCCGCGAGCCTGGGGGGGCAGTGACAAGCACCAGGGCGAGCAGCACGATGAGCGGTAGCAGGTAGCGCGGCTGGAGTTGGCCCCCCACCGCATCCCCTCCCACAGTCAGCAGGTATACGGGGAGCACGATGAGCACGGCGAGCACGCCTGCGATCGCCGTCGCCTTGCGCCTGTTCAGCAACCCGATGCCAGCAAAAGCGACGGCGACGAAGGCGGCTCCGGCCGCCCAAGGCACCACCGCAGGCAAGACCGTGTCAAACCACCCGAGCGCCCACGTGCCCCACACACCAGTCCACAAGTAGGGCAACATCAGAAGGTTGTATGCCGCCAGTGCGAGGCCTCCCGTGGGCTTGGTAGACCCTCCGCCGAGACCAGGAACAGAGCCTCCGCCGAGACCAGGAACGGCGGCGGACCCGGCGCCCGCGAAGCCCTGCAAACCCACGTCGGTCTGCATCGTCGTCAAGAACAGCAGGCCGATGACGATGAGCCCAGCGAGAGGCAGAATCGACCGCAGGAACCATTCCCGACGCATGCCCGCAGTCAGCAGCGATGCGACGATTGTCGCACCCGCCGCGTACACCGCTGCGTCACCTCGCGCGCCCGCGGCCATGACGATGCCGACCACATAGAGGGCGCCCAGCGCCCACCGCCGTTTGCCCGAACTCTCGAACCAACCAAGCAAGGCAAGGAACGCCGTGCCGACCCCCGTAATGGCCCAGCCGCTGGGATTGTTTGACGGAATCAGAAACACGCCAAGCGGAACGAGGGACACAAGCCAACCCCACAGCAGCGTTTGACGCCTGGAGACATTGAGTAGCACCGACAACGCGGTCGCGAGGCCCACAAAGACAGCGGCGTTGAAAAGCCGCATCACCAGAGCACTGCGCTGCAAGTCGTCACCGGCAAACAGGCGCATCGTCCCGTAGTAAACGCCTGGGTACTTGTGCTGAAAGTTGCCTCGGTACGTTTCATTCTTTGCGCCGTCGAGCGCGAGCCCTGCCTGGTCTTGACAGGCCGCGCTCCGCGTCGACACAAGTGCGTAGCACGTGACGGAGTGGAACGCTGTGGACACATATCGGAATTGCTCGTCCGCAGTTGGCTGGCACGCATCGCTACCACCCAGCGCACACCACGTGCTGACCAAGTGATAGTCGTCATCAGGACTAGCGCCCACCGGCGAGGCGAAGGCCCACGCGGTCAGCGTCAGCACGGCAAACAACGGCGCAACGTGGATCCACCGGAGTCGACCGATCAGCCGAAGCAGGCCGGCCTTTTTGCGCATCGTGGGCACAGGGTCTCCTTGAGCACTCGACGCGGACTGTGTTCGCACATTGCCACCCCCTGCGGTCGCCACGGGCTGGTGACGCGATGGCCAGCCCCGTTTCAAGGAGCAACTACTTTGCGTCGGAGTTCGGGCCCCAACACCGCGAGAAGTGCGGCAAAAGAGGCGGCGCCAATGAGCCACACCGCCGTGGGACCCACGGGCAGTCCGGCCCACCACCACTCGACGCCGGAATCAAGGTTGAGGCCCTGCTGGTCCGCACCCGTGACATAGCGGCGAATATTGACCTGCAGCGCCACCAGATTGGCGAGTGAAAGGGCCCCCAGAATCGTAAACGTCTGGAAGCGAGTAAAGCGCACAGTCCGCGAGCCGGGGGGCGCCGTGACAAGCAGCAGGGCGAACAACACAATGAGCGGCAACAGGTAACGCGGCTGGACTTGGTTTCCCACCGTGTTCCCCCCGGCTGTGAGTACATATACGGGGAGCACAACGAGCACGGCAACGACGCCTGCAATCGCCACAGCCTTGCGTTTGGTCAACAAGCCAAACCCGGCAAATCCAACGACGATGAACGCGGCCCCGGCCGCCCACGGCACGATCGCGGGCAGCATTGTGTCAAACCACCCGAGCGCCCACGTGCCCCACACGCCGGTCCACAAGTACGGCAACATCAAGAGGTTGTACGCCGCGAGCGCGATTCCACCAGTGGGCGCCGATTCAGCGTCCCCGATACCGGGCACGGCGACGGTGCCCCCAACCCCAACCCCGAACCCGTGCACGCCCACCCCCGCCTGCCTGGACGTGAGGAGGAGCACGGCAATGACGGCGAGACCGGCTAACGGCAGAATCGCTCTGAGCAACCACTCCCGACGGAGCACCACGGTCAGAACCGACGCAACGATCGTCGCGCCCGCCGCGTAGATAGCCGCGTCACCGCGCGCACCCGCGGCCATCACGATGCCGACCACATACAGGGCGCCCAGTGCCCACCGGCGTCTACCAGTGCCTTCAAACCAGCCCAGCAAAGCAAGGAAGGCCGTGCCCACGCCGGTGACGGACCAACCACTCGGATTGTTCGAGGGAATGAGGAATAGGCCAAGCGGCACCAACGAGATGAGCCACCCCCAGAGCAGCGTTTGGCGGCGCGACTGCGGCAGCAACACCGCCAGCGACGTCGCCAGACCCACAAACAGGGTGAGATTCACCAATCGCATCACGAGCGCGCTACGCTCCAGGTCGTCACCGGCGAACATGTGCATCGTCGCGTAGTAAACACCTGGGTACTCGCTCTGGAAGTTACCCCGATCGGTCTCGGACATCGCCCCATCCAGCTCGAGCCCGGCGTCATCCTGACAGGCGGCGCTCTCCGTCGACACCTGCGAAAAGCACGTCGCACTATCAAAAGCGACCGATACCCACCGCGTGCTCTCCTGGGTTCCCGGTCCACAAGCGTCACTTCCACCGAGGGCACACCAGGCGCTGACAAGGTGGAAGTCGTCGTCAGGGCTGGCACCCACTGGTGAGGCAAACGCCCAGGCGGTCAGCGTCAGCACTGCCAACAACGGCGCGGCGTGGATCCACCTCAGTTTGCGGATCAGCGCACGTAGACCGGACTCGCGTCGCATCGCGGCCACAGCGCCTCCTTGCCCATTCGAATGGGCTGTCGCGCCCGGTGACACCCTATGCCGCCGAATCACTGTGGTGAAGCAGCGGCTTCCCCGACCGCAAGCGGCGCCTCCACAGCACCGCGAGCACCGTACCCTGAGCAAGCCCCGAGAGCAGCTCGGTGATCCCGAGCGCCCAAGCCGCACCTGCGGCGCCCCACAACGCGCCTCCCGTGAGCAGGCCCGCCGCGCCCACGGCGGATGCCGCAAGCACACAGGTCATGAATGATTTGCGCGCGCCGATGGTGATAAGCCCGATTCGGCCAAACGCAGTGCCAAGCGCGATGCCGAGAATCGCGACACCAAAGCCGAAGGCAGTCTTCTCGTCGATCGCGACCGCGGCGCCAAAGAGCAAGTCAGTGAGCCAAGCTCCGAGCAGCCCAAACGCGGCAAGGCCCGAGAGTCCCAACGAGGCATGGAGCGCGATGACGATGCGCAGTCGGCGCCCTAGGCCATCCTCACGTGCCTCGACCACCCATCCTTGGAGCGCGTTCCCAAGCGCGCCCACCGAGTATTGCCCGATGCGGTACGCCTTGTCGCCAGAGACGTAGGTGGCGGCCTGTGCGACCGGCGCCACCAACGTGACAATCGCCACCGCCAAGGAGTTGTACACACCTGCTGAAGTCTCCGCAATAACGGCGGGCGGATGCCGATTCAGCACCGCGCGCACGTCATCCCTCTTGACCGTGCGCAACTCGGACCCGGCGCACCTGACGTAGACGAAGGCCGGCCCTGCCAGCATGGCGACTGCCAAGAGCACGGGGTACCAGATCGCCTGGCCATGCAGCAGAAGAATGCCGGTCGCCGCAAGGGTGGCCGCCGTCCGCGGGAGCACTTCGTACCAAAGGATCGGCAGAGCGCGGCCCACCCCGATCCAGTACCACGTCGGGGCGAGTGCGGCAAGGCTCATCGCGGCAGCCATCGCGGCGGCCTCGATCCGATGTGCATCCGGCGCCAGCACGGCTGCCGCCCCGGAGGCGATGATCGCGGCAACCGCCCACACAGGAAGGCGCACGTGAACGCTCGTCGCGAGCAAGCGTCGGCGAGTATGGACGGATGCGACCGCAACCATCGGGGGTGCAAGGGTCGGGTATCCAAAACCCGCGACCAAGGCGGCCACACCACCCACCGATTGGCCCACCGCGATTGCGACCCAGACATCGGCGCTGGCCACTCGCGCCAAGACGGGAAGGAAGATTAAGGGCGCCACGAGCGACAGGAACGGAACGACAGCGAAGCCGACAATCCGCCTCCCAAGGGCAGTGGCGCCCGTCGCGACAACCTGCGGATCGGGCGACGGCGGCTGCGCCGATGGAGGAACCGTCACCCTGTTGCCCGCCTTGCCTTGACCCTGCGGACGACCTCACCGAGTCCACCGTGCCTGAGGTGATGCCAGGCCATCCACACGTCGCGCTTAAGGCCAGGTGTCGCTGCCGGTTGCGTGAGGCCGCTCAACGATGCCGCCAGCGCCTGGCGGCCGCCCGCGGCCTCAACGTCTGCCGCGCGGCGCGGCTCATTCGCGATCCGTCGCAACGGTGCGAGCGTGCGCTCCCATAGGAATTCGTCCCGCACCACCGCGACCCTGCCACTGGCAGCCTTCGCGAATGGCTCGTCGTAAAGCACTCGCTCGAGTGCCGCCTCCAGCGCGCCCTGATCGCCCGCTGGCACCACGATGCCTAGCCGTTCCTTGTCAATGAGATCGGCAAAAGTGTCACCCGCAGTCACCACCATCGGCAAACCGGCCCACAGATAGTCGAGGATGCGGGTCCGGAAGGAGAACTCGGTCTCGACGTGCGCATGGTGGGTGGAGACTCCCGCGTTGGCCTCGACTAAGAAGCTGCCGCGCTCCTCATATGGGACCCAGTCGTCATTAAAGATGACGGACTCTCCAAACGCACCTAGCTCCCGGGCGAGTTCGATCGAGGCTTTCACTATCCCCATCGGCTCCACACCTGGGTGGCGGGTGCCAAGGAACACGAGTTTTGTCTGCGGCCGCCGTTTCGCGAGCGAGTGGACGGCGCGGATGAGTGCGAGCGGATCGAACCAACTGTAGATTCCCCCACCCCACAGCAAGATTCGCGATTCGTCATCGACTCCGGGGACCACCCCGCGCACTGCAGCGCGGGAGTGTTGCGGCTGCTCCGCGTCCACGCCGAAAGGTGCGACATCAATGAGCAGTCGGAGGTGCGGGTCGTCTTGGTACGTCGCCGGACAGATGCGACCCAGTGCAGCCAGTTGGCCAAGGTAGAAGGAGCGCTGCCGTTCCGATGCACACAACACCAGGTCGGCGCGGGACAGTTGTTGGTTCAGGAGCACCACACGGGAGCGCACCAGCATCTCCCACGTCGCGCGCGGCTGCTCGCGGCCCTGCTCGAGCATCTCAAGGTGCATGGGGTCGTACGCGTCCGCAACCACGACGCGATCAGTGGTGGCGAGCGCGGGGAACTGCTCCATCGCGTGACCCTGGAAGACGATCACTTCCGCCTCACGCTCGAGCGCGGCGAACCCGCTCGCATCACCCGGGCGCAGGGCCGCAAGACGGAAGCCCCCCTGCGAAAGCGTCGCCTCGAGGGACGACGTCGTCGCGAGCACCACGTCGTGCCCGTCACCCGCAAGAACACGGGCCATCGCCAAGGCGCGGATCGCGGGACCTGCCATCCGGGCGCCGATCTCGCCTCCCGTAACAATCAGAATATGGGCGCCATGCATGCACGCATTCTAGGCTTCATCTTTGTTCGCGTTGCTCGGTCGCGAGAAACGTAGGGGGAGCCAACCTCGCTGTCTTGGAAACCGAGTGTGTGTTGACCATGCCGTACTGCGGGCTTGGGCGTCAGGCATTTCGAATATCGCTTGGCTGAGGGAGCGGGCGCGGGGCCGGCGGCCGGTCGCAATGACGAACCAACAGAAGTGCTCCAACACGAAACTCATTCGGCTTGGCAACAGGCACACCGAACTCCTTGCCCGGGAAGATCATCCAAAGAGATGCTCCAGGCGCTGGCGACAGGCCTCACGCAAGCCCCGGAACCCAGTAGTAGAGTCGTGCGCGTGACAATACGAATCTCGGACACAGCGGACGTAGCAAGTGACGTTTCCATCGGAGACGGCAGCGCGATTTGGCATCTCGCCCAGGTGAGGGAGGGTGTCGCCATGGGCACCGACTGCATCGTGGGTCGCGGCGCGTACATCGGGACGGGGGTCCAGATGGGCGACGGCTGCAAGGTCCAGAACTATGCCCTTGTCTACGAGCCGGCAGTGCTCGAAAATGGAGTCTTCGTCGGTCCCGCCGCGGTGCTGACAAATGATGAGTTTCCGCGGGCGATCAATCCTGACGGCACGCCTAAGTCCGCCGCTGACTGGCACGCCGTCGGCGTGACCCTCCGCGAGGGTTCGTCGATCGGTGCGCGCGCAGTGTGTGTCGCGCCAATCACTGTGGGGCGGTGGGCAACCGTCGCCGCAGGTGCTGTGGTGACGCGGGACGTGCCCGACTATGGCCTCGTGATGGGTGTACCCGCTCGCCGCGTCGGGTGGGTCGGGGAAACCGGCTATCCACTCAAGGACGAGGGCAACGGGTCGTGGCGTTGCCCTCAGACCGACAAGCTCTACACCGAGACCGACGGGATCCTTGCCCCCGCCCAGACTCCGTTCCCGCTGGCCGCCAAGTAGCTTTAGTTGGGTTGAAGCAGGTCCCTCGCCACGTCGAGCACTCCTTGGCTGGAAAGTGGTCCGTACCGACCACGTGCCCATTGGCCCACAACCGCGGGCACCCTGGTGATCCTCGACTTCGGGTATGCGGCACGAGCACACTCGAACTCCGCTTTCCGATGCGCGAGGGCCACGATCTCGGGATCGACACCCAACTCCAGAAGTCGCGCCTCGAGGACGCGGGTTCTCTCGCTCAAAAGCACCAGCCGATCCGCCCGTGGCGAGAGCATGCGGCGAACTCCACCCGCCAGCGATGGATCCTCGACCCCGATCTGGTTGCCACCGTGCAACCTGTAGTCGATGAGCTGGTCGGGAATCAAGACCATTCGGCCGCTCACCGCGGCGATGATTGCCAGCCACTCGTCATGAACCCACTCGGCGGGGAAGGGTGCCGCCCGATCCACCAAGGCCCGCGTGACCATCGTGGTGGCGCCCGTCACCACGTTGCGACGAATGAGAACTCGGAATGCTTTGCCTTGGGCCAACGCCAACCTCTCTGCACTGCGAAGATGAAGGCCCGCATGGAGATTCGCTCCCAGTGCGGCACCGTCTGCATCGATCAGCCTCGCGTCTGAGAAGGCGAGCGCCACCTCGTCGGTTCGCCCCAGAGCCGCGAGGGCGGTCTCGATACGGTGTGGATGCCATACGTCGTCTTGATCGCTGAGCGCAATCACGTCGCCCGAGCAAGCGGCGAGCGCTCTTGCAAAATTGGGGCTGACGCCTCCCACCCGGTCGGTCGCGGCGATGATGACGCGAGTCTGCCCCCGGACCGACGCCGCGACTTCTCTGACAATGCCAACCGTGGTGTCCGTTGAGCCGTCATCGCACACAATGACCTCGTCGACCGGCCTGGTCTGATTGATGATGCTGTGCAGTTGCTCGCGGATGAAGCGCTCGCCCTGGTAGGTGCACAGCGCGACGGACACCACCACATCTGACGTTCTGCTCACGGTCTTACTGTAGCGGCGACGCGAACGGGCGGTCGAAGCCCTCTATGCGCGGAGGAATCGGTCCATGAGGACGCGCTGAGAGAACCGCCCGTCGTGAAGACTCCGAACGAACTCAGGCCCGGTGGCGGCGATCTGGGCGAACCGTGGACGGTCTGCGAGTACCTGCTCGAGGACCTCGTCAACGTTCTCAGGGTTGGCCTCAACAATCGGAAGAGGCACGCCAGCATGGCGCTCCACCTCGAGCCGAACCTGGTCGCTCACGTGGCCAATGACGAGCCGCTGCGCCGCCATCGCCTCACACGCAGCAACTCCGTAGTCCCCGATGCGGAACTGATCGAGCAGAATGTCCGCCTCCGCGAGGATGCGTGGCATCTCGGAGTTCGCCTTGCCATCGATGCGGCGGTACTTAAGCACTCCCGAGTCGATGAGCCGCGTGAGCCTCGGCTCGATAAGAGTTGTCCCTTTGACGTGGGATTGGGTGGGCGCGTGGACCACCAGCGGGGTGCGGCGAACGAGCGCTCGCGAGTCGGTTGCCCACTTTGCGGGATCGACGATGACGCCCAGGAAATGCGCGTGTGGCAGGTCAAGCAGCAGCCCTGCTGTCGCCACGAACGTGGGGAGGTTTAAGTCCTCGATGATTCGCAGGTTCCGCTCGACGGTTCGCTCAAGGTTAGGAATGTCGGTCCACATGTCGCCCACGAGGTGCGACCAGGGCTCGCCGGCCGCGTGGCGGGATGGCAGCCGAGCCTCGGTCCCGTGCGCGATCAAAGCCACCTTCGCACCACGCTGCTCCATGGCGCGAACCTGCTTGATCATGTCGGATTTGAACGCGCCTCCCACCAGTGGAACGGACGCCTCGACGAGCACGTGGGTGAAGTCGGTGCCCAATGCGTTCAGCAGGCCGCGCTGCCATTTTCGTGAGTGCTCTGACGTGCGCCACCGCGCCTCGTAGTCCACCTGGTACCTCAGCGGATTATTCTCGACGTGCACAAAGTTAACGGCACTCACCTCGCCGGTGACCTCGAGAGCGCGCGACCACTGGAATCCCTGGCCCGCGTAATTGACGGGCCCCACTAGCACCCGGAAATGCTTCGACACATCGGGATGTGGCGGCGGTGGCGTGACGCCGCCTTGCACGCGGTCTACGGACATCGCAATGAAGTCTTGGAGCCACTTGGGAGTCGCCCCCCACATCGCCATCAGCACGCCACTCACCTGGGTCTCACTCTCCTCTTGCGGGTTCGTCCGAATAATAGCTAGGGAACCGCTGCGCGCCGGTTCCGTGACGCGCCCCGTACGATGTGCGCTACAGCAAGGTCACGCATTCTGCTGGCCTCGGAGTGCTCGGAGGAAGCGGTCGTGGTTGCAGATTCGTCGAACTTAAACGGGGCCACAATTCCGCAACCTGGACTTGAAAGCACGGCGGCGCTCGTAGACGTCACCATTCCTGTTCACACGGCCTTGCGACCGATCCGGCGCGCTGTCACTTCTGTCATTGACGGCACACGTGCTCCAGTGCGGGTTACCGTCGTCGCTCACAACATTGATCCCGTCCTCATTTCCGCGAACCTTGGCGACCTCACCGACAACCCGTCCGTTCGGGTCGTACCGCTTTCCGATGGTGTATTCAGCCCCGCAGGACCACTCAATCACGGTTTAGACCTCGCTACCGCTCCATGGGTTTCGGTCATGGGTTCCGATGACGAGCTGGAAGCTGGCGCCCTCGACTCATGGCTCGCGGTCGCCAGAGAGACTGGTGCCGATGTGGTAATCCCCGTTCTGCGCCACGACAGCGGCCGCGCGGTAGCCGATCCGCCCGTGAGGCGCAAGCGATGGGCGGATCTCGATCCCGTCAAGGATCGGCTCGCGTATCGCAGCTCCCCCTTGGGTATTTTCTCGCGCGAGGCAGTCGGCCCCCTCAGATTCAGCCCGGGCCTTGCCTCGGGCGAGGACCTCGCGTTCACCACGCACTTGTGGTTCTCGGGCGCGAAAATCGCATTCGACAGGAAGGGCCCCTGCTACCGCATCCATGACGACGCGGGCGACCGCATCACGCTGGCCCCCAAATCGATCACGCAAGACTTCGCCTTCCTTGACTTCATCGATGTGGACGGCTGGGTCTCACGGCGACGCCGAGCACAGCGACAGGCACTCGCCGTCAAGTTGATGCGGGCCCACCTTTTTGACGCCATTCTGAATCGCATGCCTCTGCTGCCGTGGTCGGCAGCGGAGCGTGAGGCCTTTGCCGAAGTCGTCGCCCGCATCGAGCAGTGGTCGCCCCACGCACGGAGGTTTCTCTCGATCGCCGACCGTCACTTACTCGACGCCGCCCTCGCACCAAGGACGGCAGCAGGCGAGATCGCGCGACTTATGGAAGCGCGCGGGCGCTATGGCCACCCGCTGACGCTGTTGCCACGCAACCCGCTATATGCTCTTCACCGCCAAGCACCGTTCCGGACGCTCTTCGCGGGCTACGCGGTTCAAAACGGCTGAGGTGCCTAGTTCACTTCCTCGTGAGGGAGTGTGACCTCTGACGCGAGCGCAAGCTGGCGAGCCAAATCCGTGATTTCGGCTTCTACCTGGCGGAAGCGCCGGTATGTTGTCGCCACGAAACCTACAAACGTCACCACAAGCAAATACAACAAAAGGTCGGTGCCACGGCCGATGCCCAGCCTATTCGCCACCCATGTCCAGGTGCTGGGGAAGAAGACTGACGACGCCACCGCCGCCATGAAGAGCAGCATGCCTACCCGACGAATCGCTTGATGGCGGGCTCCACGGCCGCGCAACAACAACCATGCGGCGGTCATGATCGCCACAACGACCAGCACCTGAAAGACGATTGTCACTTCTGTCACCTAATCAATAGTTCGACAAGAATGTTCACACCATTCAGGAGCGACTGACCCTTGGCTCTTGAATACTCGGTATAGATGATGTGCGTTGGATGCTCCGCCCACCGGATGTCGAGCCCGCCGATGAGATCCACAAGCTCCGACGCGTGCGCCATGCGATTCTGCGTGATTCTCACCCGAGCGATCACCGAGCGATCGAGCACACGCAAGCCATTGTGCGCGTCGGTCAACGCCATTCCTGTGGTCATGCGTGAATACCACGCGGCGCTCCGAAGTGTGAGGCGTTTTGCCTTGCTCAAGGTCGTGCGCTCGTCAAGGAAGCGCGAACCGAAGACTACTCCCAGCTCTTCCGATCGGAGCTTCTCAACCATCGCCATTGCGTCGGCGACCTGGTGCTGGCCATCGGCATCAAACGTCACCACTTCGGTCATGGCCGGGTCGAGCATCGCGAAGTCCAAACCGGTCTGGAGGCTCGCACCTTGACCCAGATTGATCGGGTGTTTCACTACGTGGGCGCCCGCTTGCAGGGCAGCGTTGACCGTCTCGTCGTTGCTTCCGTCATCCACGCAGACAACAAAGGGGAACAGGGCCAGAACGCCGCGAATCACATCACCGACGACCTGTGCCTCGTTGTACATCGGGACCACTACCCAGGTGCGTGCCACGCGCCAAGTTTCCCATAAACGGACGGAGGGCGCGACCTCCGCCTGGCGTAGCCAAACGTCCGTGGGCGTGCACCTGTGGGATCATGTGCACTCTACGGATGATTCGCGAAAAGAAGTCCCCGCTTCACGGTGGAGCATCCGGTTCCTGTATGAACGGACGGTTTACCACCTGATGCGACAAGACTGGCTCTCGTGACGGCCACACCTGCGGCGCTCAATCAACGCATGCCTCGGCTCGACGCCCTTACAGGCTTGAGGTGGTGGGCCGCCTTCCTCGTGTTTTGCTATCACATGCTCGTCTTTGCTCCCCTGCCTTCCATCGCAGCGGCTTTCTTGCAGTACGGGTACTTCGGTGTGACGTTCTTCTTCGTCCTGTCAGGGTTTGTGTTGACGTGGTCGGCCTCGCCCACGGTGTCAACTTCGACGTTCTATTGGCGCCGGTTCGCCCGCATCTACCCCTCGCATTTTGTGGCGCTGCTACTCGCAATCCCGGTGTTCTACAGTATGTCGCCGGACCCCAGCCAGACGTGGGTCAAGCCGTTCGACATCGGGATTATCGCGCTTTCCTTTTTTCTGCTTCAGGGATGGTCACTAGACCCCGTGATTCTGTTCTCCGGGAACCCCGCCGCGTGGACGCTCACGTGCGAGGCATTCTTTTACGCGATGCACCCCTTCCTCTCTCGCGTGCTCTATCGATTCAACGGCAAGGGCGCGGCCGGCTTGGCTATCGCCGTCGGCGGCTTCGCTTTCGCCTATCGAGCCTTCGCATACGGCTTTCCGACGAGCCCTTTAGCTCATCTTCCTCTGCCCCCCGTCCGCATCTCGGAATTCGCGGCTGGCATGGCGCTGGCATGGGCCCTGCGTACGGGTTGGCGCCCGAAACTCTCAGTACCAGCGGCGTTATTCCTCGCGGCAACGGTCTCGGTAGCGATCGTGGTGGTACCACGCAGGGCCCCCGGCTCGCTCGCCTCGCGGTTACTCTCCGATTTCAGCGGAGAAATTGTGGGAGTGGCCTGTGCCGTCGCAATTCTTGCGATTGCCACAGCCTCGCTCCAGGGCAAGAAGTCCGTTTTTGCCACCGCGTTACAGGTACGGCTAGGTGAATACTCATACGCCTTCTACTTGGTACACGCCACGATTGTCTACTTCGTGTTGGCCGCCCTAGGTGTGAGATCACCGTCCTGGTTCAACCTCGTCTGGTACGTAGCGCTTTGCTTAGTTGCCGTCGGCGCGGCCAGCGCGCTGCATCACTGGGTGGAGAAGCCAGCGGAGGCGCGGATGCGCTCCTGGAAGGACTCAAGAATTCGCCGTCGATTAACTGCAAAATGAGGCCCGAGCACGTCGGTCCACCGTTCGATCGATGGTTCGCGATGCGTGAGCGCGAATCGCTCTTGCAACGATACTTTTGACCTTTCCATCGACCGTCGCGGTACGCCTAGGGGACTTCAACGGCGACAGCAAGACTGACGACCTCGCGCGCGACGCCAACGGCGGGCTGTGACTCTACCGAGGCAACGGCGCCGGTAGTTGGCTGGGAGGCTCACGGATTGCTAGGGGCTGGGAAGTCATGGGCTCGATCCACTAGGTGCGGTCAATCCAATGCTCGCGAAGAGCGGCAGCACTCGCCGCACCAGAGTGGACCTTGTCCACGAATGCCATGCCCGCTCTACCGGCTTCGCCCATCTCTTCTGGTGTCGAGATGAGACGTTCTAACACACCCTCGATCGTGTCTGGGTCAGCCTCGACAACCGGTAGTTGTAGCCCAGTCATGTCGCTCACCGCCTTACGCACTGCCGGCTCAACGGCTCCGAGCACCACACGGCCCGCAGCCATTGCCTCACAGGCCGCGACTCCGTACGAGCCAATGCGAAATTGATCGAGCACGATATCCGCTTCTCCAACAAGTGCGGGCATGCGGCTCGCTGCAACCCCCGCGACGCAGCGATATTCGATTGCGCCCGCGTCATGCAGTTTTGTCAACGTCGGTTCGATGAGGTGGGTCCCTTTTGTTGCATTACTGCTCGGCACGTGGAGCACGATCGGCACACGCGACTTCCCCACTGCGCGCCCCCCGCTCCACTGCGATGGGTCGACTACAACTGGGCACCACACCGCCTCGGGAACATCCAAAAGGAGATCTGGAGTCGACACAAAAACTGGCAGGTGATGAGCACGGAGAAGTTCCAGGTTGTTGTCCGAGTCTCGTTGAAGGATCGCCGTGTGTGCAGCGTCATCGACATATGGAGACCACCGATGACGCGCGATATGATCGCGCGGTGACCTGATGTCAGTGCCGTGACAGAGGAACGCGCACGAGAGCCCTCTTTGCCGCAACTCGCGGACCTCCGTCGCTACGTCCCGGCCAAACAGAGATCCAAAAAGTGGCCGCTCGGCCTCGAACAAGACGTGAGTAAATCGTTCGACAGCAGCGAGTTCCGCACGTTGCCACTCTTTCGACCTGTTGTACACACCGATGGGCACCACCCTCCCTGCGGGGAAGGCGAAGCCGCCCGGGAGCTCCACCGCCATGTTGGTCGCGCCAATGCCACCACCGGATTGGCGAAGCGCTTCGGCCCAGAGAAAACCTTGGCCAGCGTAGTTCGTGGAGCCTATGTAGACGCGAAGAGGTTCGGTGGGAACGATCGTCGGGTTGGGAACAGCCGCGCCGCGGGCTCCTCCCATCAGCGCCGAGGCTATGCGCCCCGCGATTCCGTCCGGGTTCCTCGCGACCGAGTAAATCACGCGATTGATCGGCGTGGGCAAATGATCGCGGTGGCGCACGACGTCACCAAGTATCCCAGTCACCCACCGCGAGAGTGCCCCCATCACTTGTCCCGGCGCACTGAGGCAACCGCTAAGCGTTCGACTACCGCCCCTATGGCATCAAGGGAGTAGTTCGACCTCGCCCAAGCACTCAAGGCGCGACGATCGACATCGGCAATAGGGTCGTCCGCGTATGACTCAAGTGCCGCGACGACGGCGTCGACTTCGTAGGGAACCGCCACGCCAATTCGGTGGGCTGCAGCCCGTTCAATGAAAGAAACGGTCGGTCCCCCGCCCGCGAACAGCACAGGGCAGCCGGTCGCGATATATGAGTAGATCTTTGTGGTGAAGGCGTAGTCGTATCCCTGGCCAGGCTTGAGGCTGGCGAGAGATGCGCGCGCGCGCCCCAGAACGGGCGCCAGCGTTGCGCCATCGACCGGGTCGGCAAAGCGGACAGACGTGAGTTCGCGCGCGCGACTTCGCCGTTCAAGTTCCGCACGTTCCGACCCGTTGCCGATGAACAACAACTCAAACTCCGGATGTCCGATGGCGAATTGCTCAAACGCGGTGATGAAGATTCCTGCGCCGTGCCATTCCGAGTGTGTTCCCGCGTAAACGAAGTACGGCCTTTCGTGTTCTCCCGCATCTACGGGACCTTGGTAGTCAAAGACGTCAGTGTCGACCCCGAAGCCAATGACCGTCGCAGGGGTTTCCACCCCGATTTCTCGCATACGGTCCACCACCCCTTGCGACACAGCGAATGCATGCGCCGCGCCGCGCATGGCAAACTTCTCCAGCCGGCGTAGCATCGCCAGCACCAGGCCCGACGGCGTCGCGAGCCGAGCGGCGTCGGACCAGATATCCGCCGCGTCATACAAATAGGGTCTCCGCTTCAAGAAGGACACGATCCGCACGACGGCACCCGTGGTAGGAGGCGGCTCCACGATGTATACGTCTGGCCTGCGAGCGAAGAGGAGCCGGAACAAGAGCGGAACATCGAAGGTCGCATAAGACACGTACCCACGCACGTAACCGGTTGCATCCCTTTTTACAGGGAACCGCTTGACCACGACACCGTCGCGCGGCGGCTCAGCGTCACCGAACTTGACAGTCGTCGTGACCACGGTGACGTCGTGGCCCGCCGCTGCGCATGCCTTGGCGATGGCGCTCAGCATTGACGATGCGGCGGCGGGCTCCGGCGCATAGATCCTGCTGACAATGGTGATCCGCATAGTCCTCCTAGAGCGAACCTGGCATTGTGGGGTCGAGCCAATGCTCCCGCAACACGTGCGCGCTGAGAACGCCGTCATGGACGGCACCCACATACGCGAGGCCCCTGGCTGAGGACTCGCTCAACTCACTATCGTCACGTGCAAGACGCCTGAGTACGTTGTTCAAAGTCGAGGGAGTAGCCTCGATCACGGGCAAATCCAGTCCGGTTAGCCTGCGCACCGCCTCGCGCACTTGGGGAAGAACATGCCCCACTACCACCCGCCCCGCTGCCATGGCCTCGCACGCTGACGCGCCGTATGAACCCAGCCGAAACTGATCCAGAACCACGTCCGTGCGCGCGTACACGTTGGGCATCAAGGCAGACGCCACCCCCCCGGCCGGCCGGTAATCGATGATGCCTTCATTGTCTAGGGACGTGAGCGTCGGTTCGATGAGATCGCTGCCCTTGATCTGACGAGAAGTAGGAACATGGCTGACAATGAGCGGATCGCCAGCGGAACGGACTCTTGCAGGCAACTGCCATCTCGCGAGCGACACGACAACGGGACACCACTTGGCCTGCGGAACGTCAGCCAGGAGGTCAGGGGTGGATACGAACACCGGCAGTCCACTGCGGTCGATTAACTCGCGATGCGCCAAGGCCAGCCTTTCGAGCCTCGCCGTGTACATCGTCGGGTCACGGTACGGCGACCACTCCGTCAACTCCCGATGCCTACTGGGAAGGCGGATGTCTGTGCCGTGGCACATGAACGCCACGTGGACGCCGCGCGCGGAGAGCCACTCGATCTCCCGTCCGACATCGCGCTGGAACAGGCGCCCCAAGAGCGGCTCTTCTGCCTCGACTAGGACGTGTGTGAATACAGCCAGCGCTTCGCTTTGAGCGACCTGCCAATCGCGCGAGTTGTGATATGTGGCAACAGGAACGACCAGATCTGCGGGAAACGAGAAACCCCCTGGAACGGCAACAGCCATGTTGCAGGCCGCAATCGAAGTGCTGCTCTCCTCGAGAGCTGACGACCATAGCCGTCCCTGGCCCGAATAGTTCATAGGTGCGATCAGCAGCCGAAATCGGCGATTCGCTACCGTGGACACCGCGAGTGGCTCACGAACATCAGGCACACCCATTCGGCGCGCGGCGATCTTTCCCAACATGCCTTGCGGGTGGTCGGCCACATAGTCGATGGCCGCGTTGATCCAGCCGGGAAAGCGATTTCGCCGTCGCATGACGCTCGCAGCCGCGCGACGAATCACGGCGTGCACCCGGCGGTACTGGATCCGCGCATGCGCCACAAGCCCCTTTCCTATTCGGCAGTCCCATCGCGAATACCTCGTCGCGCGCCGCGTTCAGCGAGCCCGGCAAGCTCGACCTGCTCGCGGAACGCCGGGAGTGATCGTGCCACATCGTAAAACGGACCCTTGGCTACGATGTGGCCGTCTTCCAGGTAGCAGATCTGGTCGTAGTCCTTGATGGTCGAGAGCCTGTGGGCCACAGAGATGAGGGTGATCTCCCCTTGAAGCCTGCGTATCGCCTGGCTCACATCATCTTCTGTCTTGGTGTCGAGCGAACTGGTCGCCTCGTCAAGCACCAGCACCAGCGGGTCGGCATACAGCGCGCGAGCAATACCAAGCCGCTGTTGTTGACCACCTGATAGGGAAACGCCGCGCTCACCAATGTGGGCATCGATGCCTCGGACCCGTGTCGAGACAAGTGAGTTCAGCTGAGCCCGCTCAAGACAGTTTTCAACGCGATCGCGGTCAAAATCGTCATCCCAGGTCAGGGCGACATTCTGCGCGATGCTGCCATCAAAGAGTGCGACACGCTGAGGCACATAGCCAACTCGCTTCCGCCACTCGTTAGTGACATTGATCAGCGGCTCTCCGTCAATTTCGATCTCGCCCGACGTCGGCATGCTGAGGCCCAGAAGGATGTCTACGAGCGTCGACTTTCCTGCCCCGGATGGCCCGACAATTCCCAGAGAACTTCCGAGTGGGATATCAAGATCGAGTCCGCGCAGCACATCGATTTCCGTATTTGGATACCGAAATCTCACTGCGCGGAGTTGCAGAGCTTTGGGACTCGGCGCAAGAACGGCGGTGTCGACACGCGGCGCAATCCTATTGGCGCTCAACTCGGCACCGATGAGGTCGCCGATCACGTCCTTGGCGGAGGGCACGCTGGCGGTGGCCTGAATATAGCTTCCCTGCATTCCGTTGATTGCTGGGATGAGTCTGAAGCCAGTGGCCGCAAAGAGGGCAATTGCTGCGGTAGCGCCATCGATCCCCCCGGTGAGGTAGGCGGCCGCTCCAACGAGCAAGAAGCCCCCGACCAGCGCCGCCTCGAATGCGTACACGGGAATCACACCGAGGAACGACGTATTTGCCCTCGCCCGGACCGCATGTACTCGATTGCGCGACACCACTTCGGCCACCTGGTCGAGCCTGTTGCGCAGGCTCAACTCCTTAAGCGCATCCACCATCTCCGTCATGAGAACTGCGACCCGGTAGCTGTAGCTGAGATTGACTTGACTCGCTTCTAGGGCGCGCTTTGTCACCACCTTATTCACAAGAAAGGCAACGAACGAAAGATAGACCAGAGCGATTGTGGAGGTGACCGGATCTGCAACGACAAGCACGCCAAGAATAAGCACAAAAGTCATCACGGACCTGGGGATACTGGAAAGCGGAAGCAAGAATCCCATCACCGTGTTAGCGATTCCTGCGTCCGCAATACGAGTGATCTCAGCGACGCTCCGCTTCGAGCGTTCCTCCCACGAGGATCGCACGTAGGCGCTAAAGAGTCGCTGGCCAATCTCAAGCTCATATTGGGCAAAGCGACGGGTGGCCACCCAATGGAAAAACACCGACAGCGCGCTCTTGAGAATGATGAGGAAGCAAGCGATGAGGACCATCCAAGAGGTTGCCTCACGTGGAAGCTCCCCCACGAGCGGCACGTGAATGGGCCCCCCACTGATAATGGGCGCAATCAAAACTGCCAGCAGAGCCATCGCCACGACGTCGAGCACCGTAATCAGGCTGGTAACCACCATGTAGCGGATAAAGAACCGCCTAGCTCCAGGAGGCAGGAGCGGCAGCAACTCGCGCAGGGTCGACCAGACGATTCTCATGGGATGCTCCGAGCGACACGGCAACTGCGAGAGAACTCTTGTCCGATTGGGTCCGATACCACTAGGGCAACTTGTGATTCAGTCCGTCGAGTGCGAGGTCTTCGGCAATCTTAACCACCTTTGCGCCCTCTTCGAGCGTGACAATCCCGGCGGGGACACCTGAGAGCACAGCATCACGGAACGCCTCATGTTCGGCAAGCAGCGGCTCCTTACGTACGAGCGCAAACTTGGTGATGTCGCCCTCGGACACACCCCTGAAGGACGACAACTGCTCCCATGGACTCTCGATCACACCGTTCTGATAGTGAGTGAGGTCGGCGGTGAGGGTGTCGACGACGAGCACGCCCTTCTCTCCCGTGATGATGGTGGTGCGTTCCTTGAACGGTGTCATCCAGTTGACGGTGTGCGACACGATCGTGCCCTTGCTCAGGGTGCCCACCGCGATCACCATGTCTTCGTGGTCGCGTCCGCTCCGATGAGCGGTGCGCGCATTGACGGTCAAATACTCCTGCTGGCTCACCCAAGCAGTGAGATCGATGTCGTGCGTGGCGAGGTCCTTGATGACTCCAACATCAGCGATCCGGCCGGGGAAGGGCCCCTGACGGCGCGTCGCGATCTGGTAAATGTCGCCGATCAGCCCATCCTCGATGCGAACCCTCGCGCTTTGAAGCGCAGGGTTGTACCGCTCGATATGACCCACTCCGCCGATCAGACCCTTCGCCTTGAACAGCGCGTCAAGCTCGAGAGCAGCGACAAAAGTCGAGGCAACGGGCTTCTCGATGAGAGCGTGGATACCACGCTCGGCGAGCGCCCTGCCGATGTCCAGGTGGTGGATCGTCGGGGCTGCAACCACGCAGTAGTCGAATCCAAGATCGAGAAACTGGTCAAGTTCCTTTGTCACGGGCTTGCCCTCAATCATGGGAGCAACCGTGTCAGACGGGTCGTAGACGCCTAGAAACTCGACGCCCGCAAGGTTGTTGAGGACGCGACTATGGTGGCGCCCCATCACCCCAAGGCCGAGAACGCCAGCGCGGAGCGTCATTAGCTTCCCGCCTTTGCAACGTCGTTGACAGCGGAGACGATGCTGTCCAACTCGTCTTGACTGAGCAATGGGTAAATGGGAAGCGACAACACCTCCGTAGCGACCTGGGCCGTCGCTGGCAGGTCGAGCGTGAGTCCGAATGAGGGAAGCTCGTGAATGGGTGTTGGGTAATACACACCGCTGCCCACTCCGCGTGCAGCCAGTTCCTTTGCAAACGCATCGCGGTCATGTCCGACGATTCTCACCGTGTACTGGTGGAACACATGCACGGCGCCTGGCGCGATGGGTGGAGTCACGACACCCTCGATGTTGGCGGAAAGGAACTGGGCGTTTGCCTGCCGCTTCGCTGTCCAAGCCGCAAGCTTTCCGAGCTGCACGCGCCCGATGGCCGCGTGGATGTCCGTCATGCGGGTGTTGAAGCCCACTACCTCGTTCTCGTAGCGCCGCTCCATACCTTGATTGCGGAGCAACTTCACCATCCGCGCAAGGTCGGCGGAAGCCGTGGTCACCATGCCGCCTTCGCCAGACGTCATGTTCTTGGTGGGGTAGAACGAGAAGGACCCAGCCAAACCCCACGCTCCGACAGGGACGCCGTTGAGCGACGCCATGTGAGCCTGGGCGGCGTCTTCGAGCACCAGCAAGCCGTGCTTGTCCGCGATGGCGGCAATCGCGACCATGTCTGCGGGGTGACCGTAAAGGTGAACCGGCATAATCGCCTTGGTCCGGGAGGTAATGGCTGCTTCGACCGCTGTGGGGTCAACCGCAAAATAGTCAGGCTCGATATCGACAAACACTGGAGTCGCCCCTGCAAGAGCGACTGCGTTCGCGGTTGCTGCAAAGGAAAAAGAAGGAACAATCACCTCATCGCCTGGGCCAACGCCAGCGGCGAGGAAAGCGAGGTGAAGGGCCGAGGTGCCCGAGTTGACCGCCACCGCGTGACGGCCATCGACTATCGATGCAAACTCAGCTTCAAACGCGGCAACCTCGGGACCTTGTGCGAGCATTCCAGACCGCATGACGCGGTCGACAGCCTCGCGTTCTTCTGCCCCGATCTCCGGCTTGGCTGCTGAAATCATGCGTGACACACTCCAATAGCGTCGGTTGAGCGCGCACTTCCCTGGACGTACGCATGCGCCTCAGCATACCTAAGCCGAGCGCGGCGCCCGAGACGACTTTGGTCCCCTCGCGCAACGGGACGTCACAGGTGTCCACAGCAAGTTGACCTCGCCCCAGCGAAGGGTCGCCGTGCCCGTCGGGCGTCTACAGTGGGTTCCTATGAAGGTCATGGTCACCGGTGGCACCGGCTATATCGGCGCTCACACCGCCCGGTTGCTCAAGGAGCGCGGAGATCAGGTCATCGTGGTTGACGATGGCGTCACGGGGTCATCCGACCGAGTTGCGGGTATGGCCTTGGAGACAATGGATCTTGCCCAGACTGGCTCGCAAGGCGCTCTCACTTCGCTGTTGCGAGAGCATGAAGTCGACGCGGTCGTCCACTTCGCTGCGCGCAAACAGGTCGCTGAGTCAGTCTCAAAGCCTGCATGGTATTACCAGCAGAATGTTGGCGGCCTCGCTCAGTTGCTCATGGCCATGCAGGATGCGGGGACGTCGCGCCTGGTGTTTTCGTCGTCTGCCGCCGTGTACGGCGAGGCTAACGGTGTCATCACCGAAGACTTCCCAACCTCGCCTATTAACCCCTACGGAGCCACCAAACTTGCGGGAGAGCAACTCGTGCAGTTCTCTTCCCGCGCTTGGGGGCTTAGTGCATCAAGCCTGCGATACTTCAACGTCGCCGGAGCCGGTCAGCCAGAACTTGGTGACACGATGTCGCTGAACCTCGTCTCGATGGCCTTTGATCGCATCGCTGCCGGGGCACCGCCGGAGATCTTTGGCGACGACTACCCCACGGCGGACGGCACCTGCGTGCGCGACTACGTCCACGTCCTCGATGTGGCGGAGGCACACCTGGCTGTGCTCGACACGCTGCCGACATCACCGTCCTGCTCGACCTTCAACATTGGCACGGGTGCAGGGACGACCGTGCGTGAGATGGTCTCCGCGATCCTTCGCACGTCAGGAAGCGACTTTGATCCGGTCGTAAGAACTAGGCGTGCAGGCGATCCCGCGAACGTGGTTGCCAACGTTGACCGCATGAGGCAAGCGACCGGTTGGGTGGCCACACGCTCCCTCGAACAGATGGTCGAGTCGGCCTGGCAATCGCGCAGATACTTCGCCTCTTTGACCGCGCAACGGTAGTTCCACTCGACAGGGGAGCGCCTTGACTCACGGTGAGGGCGCTGAGAAGCCGTAGACCCTCGAACCTGATCCGGCTCGCACCGGCGTAGGGAGTCGAGACGTGTCCCCTCCATTCGCAGGGGAATCCCTGAAAGCGGCTCTTCACATTTAAGGGTGTAGTGCTTGTCTGAAGCCGCCGGTTTCGAGCAGGCTGCGGGTGATGTAGTTGGCGAGGTTTCGGAAGCCGAGGGCGGATCCGCGGAGGTGTTCGAGGCGGCCGTTGATCGCCTCGGTG
>JBBRWX010000034.1:0-26923 GCA_038248935.1 Actinomycetales bacterium | reverse complement strand
CGCCAGGAAGGTCGGGCGTCGAGCGTCGGGCGATTTCCCCCGCGAAGCGCGCCTGCAACGTGCCAGCCAACCGCCCAAGCCGCGCCACAGCGTCGTGCGCCTCCATTAGCGATCCGTGAGACAGACCCGACACGTCACGACGCGCAAGGTCACCCACGAGGGCACTCACCCTAGAAATCTGTGCCGCGTCGATGACCATGAAACCAGTCAACCAGAAGGATCAGACATCCACTGATCAGGCACGATGCTCTGTGGACAGTCCACGAAGAGACGCCCTGGGCACGACACCCCGCGAGACAACCGCGCCCGCTCGGCAGTCACCCCCGCGCGCCAATCGCGCCCGCTCGGCAGCCGCCCCCGCGCGCCAACCCCTTGCGCCAACCGCGCCCGCTCGGAAACACCAAACAGCGGGCCGTCGCGCCACCAACGTCATAAGCCAGAACCATTAGTGCGCCGCCACACTGGCGTGCTCGGGCTCGAGGTACTGGGCGGAATCTCCTTCGACCTGCAACTTGGGAAGCCACGCGAGCCACGTGGGCAGGTACCAGTTCGCCTCGCCGAGCATCGCCATGAGCGAGGGCACCAGCAGGGTCCTCACCACGGTCGCGTCGAGAATGACGGCCACGGCGAGACCGAGGCCCATCTGGCTGAACTCCACGAGGTCCCCCAACGCGAATCCGGCGAACACGGCCACCATGATGAGCGCGGCGCCCGTGATGAGGGCCCCCGTGCGGGAGAGGCCAAACGCGATGGCGTCCTTCGTGTCGCCCGTCGCGGCGTGGCGCTCCTTGATGCGGCTCAGCAGGAACACGTGATAGTCCATCGACAGGCCAAACAGCACAGCGAACAGAAACAAGGGGATCCACGGCGCGATGCCGTCGACCTTTGGCATCCCGAGCAGATCGGCCGCCCAGCCGAACTGGAACACCGCCACGAGTACCCCGTACGCCGCTCCCGTCGAGAGAATGTTGAGCACGATGGCCGTCACCGCGATCGTGACGGAGCGGAACGTCACCAGAAGCAACACCATCGACGCACCGAGCACGATGAGCGCGACCCATGGGGCCGAGTCCGTGATGAGCTTGGTGAAGTCGATCGTTCCCGCCTGGCCTCCCGTCACGTAAGCCTTCGCGCCCGTGCCGTCGACGTAGGTGGGGATCACGTTCTTTCTCAGGTCCTTGATCGCCTGCTCTGCCCGCACGTCGGCCGCGTCGTACATGTCCTTCGTGTTGATGAGCGCGACGTCGCCCCTCCACGTGAGCGTCGTTTCCGCAAAGGCGGGCTCGGCCTCGATGGCGGCGGTGAGGGCCTCGACCTGCGTGCGTGCGGAGCCCGCGTTGTCGACCACCACGAGCGTGGATGCCTGGCCGTAACCGAAGTCGCTCACGAGTACCTCGGTGGCCTGCTTGTACGGAAGGTCATCAGGCAGCGCCTCTGTGCCAGCGAACGTGAGGCGCATGGAGAGCGCGGGGATCGCGAGCGCAAGCAGGATCGTGAGGCCAACCACGGCGCCCACGAGGGGACGGCGTATGACGCCCCTGGCGATGGCCGCCCACAGGCGCGGCTCCGCGCCAGGGTGAGCGATGCGCAGCTTGCCCTTGTTGACTCTGCTTCCGAGCAGCTTCAGCACGGCTGGCAACAGCGTGAGTGCGGAGATGACAGAGAAGACGGCGGCCAACATCGCGCCGGAGCCGAGGCTGACCATGATGTTCGAAGGGACGATCAGGAGTCCCGCAAGCGAGATGAGGACCGTCGCTCCGGAGAACAGCACGGCGCGGCTCGCGGTGTTACCGGCGAGGGTCACGGCATCGCTCGCGCTGCGCCCGTGGGCGAGCTCTTCGCGGAACCGCTGAACGATGACGAGCGAGTAGTCGATGCCGAGCGCGAGCCCCATCATCGTGATCATGTTCAAGATGAAGAACGACAGATCGAATGCGCGTCCGACCACAGCCGTCGCTCCCAAAGCCGCGACGATCGACACGAGGGCAACCAGAAGCGGCAGTCCAGCAGCCGCGAGAGCGCCGAACACGATCACGAGGATCACGATGGCCGCGCCGATGCCGATCATCTCGCCGCGCATGAGGCCTTCCGAAGCGAGTTTGTCGAATGCTGCTCCAGCGCTGGCCTCGCCGTAGGTGTACACGGTGAATCCAGGAAGGCCCATCCCTTCCACGGTGTCATTGAGAAGTGCTCCGAGCCCATCGGGATGGTCGCGCGACAGGGTTGCGGTGAGCAGCGCGCTATTGCCAGCGTCGGAGACGGGAGAGGGTTGGTCGAGAGTGGGGCCCTGGACGCTTGTCACGCCGTCGAGCGCCACGAGCGCAGCGGTCGTCTTCGCGATGGCGGCTTGGAAGCTCGCGTCCGCGAATTGGTAGGTGTGCGATGTGACGACGATCGTTTCGGTGGGGGCCTGCGCCTTGTCGCCTTGAACGGCCTTGTTGATGTCGTCTGCCGTCCCGGATTCGGTGGGGACGAGCGCCTTGCCTTCTTGAACGAGCGAGTCGCCAAGCGAACCCGCCGCGAAGACGGCGATCGCGAGTCCGACGGCCCAAGCGCCGATGGTGAGCCACGGTCGTGCGGCCGATGCCTTTGCGACCCGGCCAGTGAAGCCGATATTCATGGTGTTCTCCTTGAGAATTCGGACCGCCGAAGCGAGGTCCGGGGACACCGACGACGCTACGGAGGGAGGCCGGGTGCCGTCTGCACGCTGAGGAGGGGTTGGTGGCCCGCGCGCGGGGGGTTCGCGACTGGCCCTTCCGGGTGACACGTGCCAAGGCGTCACCCGCCTGGGGGAGGCAAGATTCGGGCGTGCGAGTGTGGTGCGAGCGGAGGCAATAAGGGCACGATGGCGGCATGACATCACTTCGCCGCTATTTCGCCGCCACCTGGAGCATCCGCACGTGGAAAGAGATCGTGTACCTCATGCTCGGGCTTCCCATCGGAATCGTGTGGTTCGTGTACGCCATCACGATGTACGCGACGGGAATCAGCCTCGTAATCATCTGGGTGGGGGTGCCGCTCCTGGTCTTCACGCACTGGTCGATGCGCGCAATTGGGGCCTTCGAGAGGGGCATGTTCAACAGCCTGCTTGGTGAGAACGTGTCGGCGCCCGTCGGATCCGTCTCGCGTCGCACGGGCGGCAGAGCGCGCACGTTCGCGGACATGCGGCGCTGGCTCGACGAGCTGTTGCGCGATTCCAGCGTGTGGCGCGTGCTGCTGTGGGTTTCCGCCAGGGGAGTCCTTGGCGGAGTGGGGTTCACCGTGGCGTTGTTGGGGGCGATCATGCCGGTGGTCCTCGTCGCCGCCTGCATCCAGGCGATCCTGTATCAGTTCGGACTTGCGGGGTGGATCGGCATCGACGTGAACGACGCCGCCGCGGTCCACGCGACGGAGGTGTCCACGTTCTGGACCGCGGTGGGAACGCCGGCGATTCTGATGATCGCGCCCGGATTCGCGTGGGCGTCGAGGGGCACCGCCTACGTGCACAGGCTCTTTGGGCGGTGGGCGCTCGGGTCGTCCAAGGACACCGAAGTGGCTGCCGCGAATCAGCGCGCGAGCCTCGCCGAGGAGCAGTTGCGCATCGACCAAGAGCTTCACGACTCGATCGGCCACATGATCACGATGAACATCATCCAAGCGGGAGCGGGGGCGCACGTGTTCGACACCGACCCAGAATTCGCGCGCCAGGCTCTGAAGAACATCGAGGATAGGGGCAGGGCGGCGATGGGCGAGCTCGATCGCATCATCGCCGCGATTAGGGGAGACCGTCACGAGACACGGGAGCCCCTTGCCGGCATCGATGACCTCGAGCGACTCGTCGAGGAATCGCGCGCTGCGGGCATGATGATTGACGCCCACCTCGATGCGCCACCAGTGGCTGCGGCGGTGGGGCGCGCGGCCTTCACGATCGTGAGGGAAGCGCTCACGAATGCCGCACGGCACGCGCCTGGAGCGGTGGTCAGCGTCACCGTCGAAAAGGATGGCGACGCGATCGCGATTGAGGTGGTTAACGATGCCCAACGGACGCCGCCGGTCAATGCTGGCACTGCGAGCCGTAGTGGGCTGACAGGCATCAGGGACAGGGTTGCGCTGCTTGGCGGTCGCTCACAAGTGGGGCCAGTGGCGGGCCGGTTCGCGGTGCGCGCGCTCCTGCCACTCGACGCGACCCTCGCCCCCGAAGGTCCCGATGCCTCGCGATGGGCGTCCCTGCGTGAGAAGGTGTCTTCGTGAGAATCGTGATCGTGGACGACGACCCGTTGGTGCGGATGGGCCTCAGGGCGATCGTTGGATCGGAACCCGAATGGGAAGTCGTCGCCGAGGCGGGAGACGGCCGCCAAGCGCTCGCGGTGGTCGCCGAGCATCGGCCGGACATCGTGCTCATGGACGTGCGCATGCCGCACTTGGACGGGTTGGCCGCCACTCGCGAAATCACGGCGGGAGACAGCGGCGCAAAGGTGCTGGTCCTCACCACCTTCGAGGTTGACGAGTACGTGTTCGAGGCGATGCGCGCGGGAGCATCGGGCTTTGTACTCAAGCGAGTGCCCCCCGCCGAATTGATCGAAGCCGTGCGCATCGTCGCCGCAGGGGAGTCGCTGTTGTTCCCCGCGTCCACCCGGTCCGTCATCGAGCGCTTTGCGGGCCCCAAGAGCGACGCGGCACTTCCGGACCTCACCGAAAGGGAGGAAGACGTGTTACGTCTGCTGGCCACGGGGATGTCGAACGGCGAGATCGCCGCAAAGCTCTTCGTGTCCGTCGAGACGGTGAAGTCACACGTGGCCTCGATCCTCATGAAGCTTGGGGTCCGGGATCGCACGCAGGCCGTCATCGCCGCGTACGAGAGCGGCTTCGTGTCCCCGGGCGCCAGCGCGCAACCGTAACCGGCCTCGCGGCTAGGCTGGGTCCATCGTCCCCCAGGCCGCGCAATCCGCGTGCCCCAATGTGTCAAGGAATCCGATGGACCTCTTCGAATACCAAGCACGAGACATGTTTGAGAAGCACGGCGTCCCCGTGCTGGCAGGCATCGTCGCCACCACCCCCGCCGAGGCACGCGCCGCGGCGGAGAGCCTCGGAGGCGGCACCGTCGTCGTCAAGGCTCAAGTCAAGACGGGGGGGCGCGGCAAGGCGGGCGGCGTCAAGGTGGTGCACAATCCGGCCGATGCCGAAGCGGCGGCGGCGCAGATCCTTGGGATGGACATCAAGGGCCACACGGTGCACAAGGTGATGATCGCCGCAGGCGCCAAGATCGCGCAGGAGTTCTACTTCTCGGTGTTGCTCGACCGCTCCGAGCGTCGCTGCCTCGCGATGTGCTCGGTCGAGGGCGGCATGGAGATCGAGGATCTGGCTGTGGAGCGGCCCGAGGCTCTCGCGCGCGTCGCGGTGGACCCTATCGTTGGCATCGACGCGGCGAAGGCCGCAGAAATCGTCGCGACCGCGGGTTTCCCCGCCGAGCTCGCCGGACCAGTGGCCGACGTGATCCAGAAGCTATGGACGGTGTACAGCGAAGAGGACGCCACCCTGGTCGAGGTGAACCCGCTCGTGCTGACCGAGGACGGCAAGATCGTCGCCCTCGATGGCAAGGTCACTCTCGATGAGAACGCGGGCTTCCGCCACCTTGACCACGAGGCGCTCGAGGACGCGGCCGCGGCCGATCCACTCGAGGCGAAGGCCAAGGCGCTGGGCCTCAACTATGTGAAGCTCGACGGGGCCGTGGGAATCATCGGCAACGGTGCAGGACTTGTCATGTCGACCCTCGACGTCGTCGCGTATGCAGGGGAGCAGTTTGGCGGCGTCAAGCCAGCGAACTTCCTCGACATCGGTGGGGGCGCCTCGGCGGCCGTCATGGCGAACGGCCTCGACGTGATTCTCCATGACCCTCAGGTCAAGAGCGTGTTCGTCAACGTGTTCGGGGGCATCACCTCATGCATCGAGGTGGCCAACGGGATCGTCGGCGCGCTTGAGACCCTGGGGGCGACGGCGACCAAGCCCCTCGTCGTGCGCCTCGACGGCAACTACGTCGACGAGGGCCGCGCCATCTTGGCGGCGGCCAACCACCCGCTCGTGACCATCGAAGCCACCATGGACGGCGCCGCGGCCAAGGCCGCCGAGCTCGCCGCCACGGCCGCCTAAGGAGACACCATGGCCATCTTTCTCACCGCAGCATCCAAGGTCATCGTCCAGGGCATGACCGGCGCAGAGGGCATGAAGCACACCGCGCGCATGCTCGCCTCCGGCACCAAGATCGTGGGCGGCGTCAACCCGCGCAAGGCGGGCGAGCAGGTCGACTTCGACGGCGTCACCATCCCGGTCTTTGGCACCGTCGCCGACGCGATGACGGCCACGGGTGCCGACGTCTCGGTGGTCTTCGTACCGCCTGCCTTCACCAAGGCCGCCGTTGTCGAGGCGATCGACGCAGGAATGCCGCTCGTGGTGATCATCACCGAAGGCGTTCCCGTCAAGGACACCGCAGAGTTCTTCGCTCACGCCCAGGCCAAGGGCACGCGTCTCATCGGCCCCAACTGCCCTGGCCTCATCACTCCCGGCCAGTCAAACGTGGGCATTACCCCCGCCACGATCACGGGACCCGGCAGGATCGGGCTCGTGTCGAAGTCGGGCACCCTCACGTATCAGATGCTCTTTGAACTGCGCGACATCGGCTTCACCACCGCGGTGGGCATCGGCGGCGACCCGATCGTGGGCACCACCCACATCGATTGCCTCGAGGCGTTCCAGAACGACCCAGAGACCGTCGCGATCGTCATGATCGGCGAGATCGGGGGAGACGCCGAGGAGCGCGCCGCCGCGTACATCAAGGCGCACGTCACCAAGCCGGTCGTCGGCTACGTCGCCGGATTCGAAGCGCCCGAGGGCAAGACGATGGGACACGCTGGCGCGATCGTGTCTGGTTCAGCAGGGACTGCGCAGGCCAAGAAGGAGGCACTGGAGGCTGCGGGAGTGAAGGTGGGCAAGACTCCCTCCGAGACGGCGCAGCTCATGCGCGACATCCTCCACCCATAAACCAAGCGGCGGCTAGCGCGCGCCGGTCCCGGATGACAGCGTCGCCCCGGGCGACCATAGCGGCATGACAGTGCACCCCGACACGAAACCTCCCACGTCTACTGGGCGAGTGGCGGGAGCTGCACGGGCGGCCACGGACGCGGTGACCGAGGCGGTCACGGAGGCGGTCTCCAAGGTGAGACGCGAGGCTCCCGGCTGGCTGGGCGGGGCGCTCGCAGGTCTTCAGGCCGCGGCCTTCTCTTTCGCGCTCGTGCTCATTCCCCTGTGGGTCATCGCCGCATCGGCGGCCGATGCTCAGATCAGTTGGGGCAAAGCGACGGGGGTTGCCGCGCGCGTATGGCTCACAGGCTTCGGAGTGCCGTGGGCCGTGGACGGGGTACCAGTGACCCTGGTGCCGCTCGGCGTCGCCTCGCTCACTTTTCTCATGCTCGTGCAACTTGCCAGGCGCTTCGCCTCGCCCACATGGACCGCGGGTGTCGCCGCGGTCACGGCGTTCGTCGCCACGGTGGGTCTGTCCGCGTCGCTCGCGTGGGGCGGTGCCGAGGACTCTCAGACCAGGGTGGTCAGGGCCGCCGTTGTCGCGCTCGGTCTTGGAACTCCCGCGGTCGCATGGGGTCTGCTGCGCCAAAGAGGTGCGGCGCTGACGTGGCTCGAGCGCGTGCCGGAGGCGGTGAGATCGGGAGTCCGCCTGGCGGTCGCCATGGGGTCAGGCACGGTCGCCTTGGCGGCGATCACACTCGTCGTCTCCACAGTGGCAGCTCGGCACCTGGTGGCGCAATCGGCGACCTCTCTCGGCATCGACGCGGCTGGCGGCGTGGCCCTGGCCTTCCTCGAGACCTTGTACGCGCCAACGCTGGTCGTGTGGACCATGTCGTGGCTGAGCGGGGCAGGCTATGTCCTCGGCGGAGTCATTTCCTCGTCCGCGGAGGTGCCGTCCGACACGATCCCCGCAGTGCCTCTTCTGGCCACACTGCCGCACGCTGCCGGAGGGGCGCTTGCTTTGAGCCCCCTTGTCATCGGCGCAGTGGGGGTTCTCATCACGGTGCTCCTGCGCAAGCGAATGGGGCATGGCGTGCGCGCATTGCCAACCATCGGCATCGCGATTGCTCTTGTCGCCGTGGCGGTCGGGGCCGCTTCGCGAGTCTCACGCGGCGCGATCGGCCCTGGCACGCTCGCCGTTGTGGGTCCAGAGCCCCTCATCGCGGGAGTCATGGTCGGCCTAGAACTGGGCCTCGGCGCGGTCGTGGCGGTGACGCTGATGGCGCTCGCCGCACTGATGCGCCGTCCGGCTAAGGAAGCTCGATCCCGTACCGAGCCTTCACCGAGTCGTGAAACTCCTGCTGACATACCAGTTGCCCCTGCGGGGTAAGCGAGGTACGGGTGCACGAGTCGAGCTTCAGGATGTCCGGCGCAATGGCGAGCCACCCGATTCCCATGAGGACAAACGCGCCGGCGCCTACTCCTCCCAAACCAAGCATGATCCGCATGCTGCCCATGTGGGGAACGCCAAACGTGGACCAGAACGCCAAGACCCCGAGGACGACGGCGAGCAGCGCGAGCGGGAGCGTCCCAAGCCGATAGACCATGGGCGCGAAACTGAGCAACCACGCCGCAACCATCGTCCACACGAAGAGGCGCGAATAGCGCCGAACTTTGACGAGTTCGGGCGCGGAAGTGGGAGGCGCGGGGGCGGGCGTCATCGAGAATTCCAGTGGGTCACTGTCCCAGCATGCCTATAGGGTCTGACTGTGACAAACCGGCTCGCCCGCATCGTGGTGCTGATTTCGGGCGCGGGGTCGATTATGGCGGCCCTCGCGTCGGCTTGCGAGGACCCCGAGTACAGGGCGACGATCGCCGCGGTGATCGCGGATCGAGCCGATGCGCGGGGCCTCGAATTGGCTTCCAGCGCGGGGATACCCACCGCGATCGTCTCTCCACGTGACTTTTTAGACCGCGTGACATGGGATGCGGCCATCGCGCGCACTGCGGCGGCGTTTGACCCCGACCTGGTGGTGTGCGCGGGCTTCATGAGGCTGCTGGGCGAGCCGGTGCTGCTGGCCTTCCCAGGCCACATCGTCAACACGCATCCCGCCCTGCTGCCCGCCTTTCCAGGGGCGTATGCCGTCAAGGAGGCGTTGGCCGCGGGCGTGAAGGTGACCGGCTGTACGGTCATGATCGTTGACGAGGGCGTCGACACGGGGCCCATTCTTGCCCAAAGAGCGGTTGCGGTGCGCGAGGATGACACCGAGGCCTCTCTTCATGAGCGGATCAAGGCCGCCGAGCGGGAACTGGTGGTCGACACGATCGGCACGATGGTGCGGTCGGGATGGACGATCGAGGGCAAGATCGCCCGAGTGGGAACGATGGAAGGAAAGACGGCATGAGTGAGCGCCAGCCTGTGCGACGGGCTTTGATATCCGTGTATGACAAGACGGGAATCGAGGAGTTCGCTCGCGCCCTCAGCGCGGCAGGCGTCGAGATCGTGTCGACGGGCTCGACCGCATCCCGCATCGCCGCGGCGGGTGTGGCTGTGATCTCTGTGGAGGACCTGACGGGCTTCCCGGAATGCCTCGATGGCAGGGTCAAGACGTTGCACCCTCGCGTTCACGCGGGGATTCTCGCCGACAGGCGCCTCGAATCGCACCGTGCGCAGCTCGAGGATCTTGGCATCGAACCCTTCGACCTCGTGGTCGTCAACCTGTACCCGTTCGCCGCGACGGTCGCCTCGGGTGCCGCACCGGACGACGTGATCGAGCAGATCGACATCGGCGGCCCCTCGATGGTGCGTGCCGCAGCCAAGAACCACCCTTCGGTCGTCGTCGTCGTCGACCCCGCTTCATACGGCGCGATCGCCGCAGCCGTCGCACAGGGCGGTACGACGCTCGACGAGAGGCGCTCCCTTGCCGCTCAGGCGTTCAGGCACACGGCCGACTATGACCTGCACGTCGCTTCGTGGATGGGAAGCGTCGTCGCGCCCGATGACGAGGGCACTGGATTCCCGTCGTGGATGGGTGCGTCGTTCGAGAAGCTGGGGACGCTGCGCTATGGCGAGAACCCCCATCAGCGCGCGGCCGTCTATGGCGACCCGCTCGTGCCAGGAGGGCTCGCACACGCGCGCCAGCTCCATGGCAAGGAGATGAGCTACAACAACTACGTCGACGCCGACGCCGCCGTGCGCGCCGCGTATGACCAGACCGGCCCGGCCGTGGCGGTCATCAAGCACGCCAACCCGTGCGGCATCGCGGTGGGTGCGACGATCGCCGAGGCGCATCGCAAGGCGCACGCGACGGATCCAATCTCCGCTTACGGCGGCGTGATCGCGTCGAACGGCACAATCACGGCCGAGGCGGCTCACCAGATTGCCGACATCTTCACCGAGGTCGTTGCAGCGCCCGCGTACTCGCCTGAGGCGATCGAGATCCTGTCCGTCAAGAAGAACCTCAGGCTGCTGGAGGTGACGCACGTGCCGCTTGCCACCGAATGGCGTCGCATCTCTGGGGGGGTTCTGGTTCAGGTTTCCGATGCGATCGACGCCGCTGGGGATGAGCCCTCGACGTGGACCCAGGTGGCGGGAGTCCCCGTTTCCACCGCGGCTCTCGACGATCTGGGCTTTGCGTGGAAGGCCTGCCGCTCCGTGAAGTCGAACGCGATCCTGCTTGCAAAGGACGGCGCGGCCGTTGGCATCGGCATGGGACAGGTGAATCGCGTCGACTCGTGCCGCCTCGCCGTCGAGCGGGCGGGCGCGGATCGAGCGCTCGGTTCCGTCGCGGCCTCCGACGCATTCTTCCCCTTCGCCGACGGACTACAGGTGCTGATCGACGCGGGCGTTCAAGCCGTGGTGTCCCCGGGGGGGTCCGTGAGGGACGGCGAGGTCATTGCCGCCGCAGAGGCCGCGGGAATCGCCCTGTTTCACACCGGCACCAGGCACTTCTTCCACTGATGCCGATGAAAGAGCAGGAGCTCACGTCGTGGCGCGTCGCGGTTGCCGTGCTCGCTGCCACAGTGGTGCTCGTGTCGCTCGCGGTGTTGGTGTCGGCGCAGGTTTCGATCCTGTCGCTTGCCGTATTTGCGCTCGCGGGGGCGGCCGCGCGCGCTTTCGCTCCGCTTGGCAGGGCGTTCGTTGTGAGACGCAGGCTCGTGGACGTCAGTGTGCTCGTGGTCTTGGGTGGGGTCCTGGCCTATTTGGGGCTGACGACGCCGCTGGGCTGAGTGCGGGCGGTTGCCACCTGGATCGAAACATGTCAATATAGAGACATGTCGATACAAGCAAGTGATCCGGTCATCGTGCGCGCACAAGCCAAGCGAGCGCTGACGCGCGAGATTGGGAAGGCCCTCGCGTGAGCGACCTCGCCACCGCCGACACTCACGGCCGGCTCTCGACGCTCGATCGTTGGCTCCCCTTGTGGATCGGGCTGGCCATGGTCGGCGGCGTCGCGCTCGGGCGCTTCATCCCCGGCGTCTCGGACTTGCTGGCCTCGATGGAGGTTGGCGGAGTCTCCGTGCCGATCGCCATCGGCCTCCTCGTGATGATGTATCCGGTCCTGGCGAAGGTCCGCTACGACAAGGTCGCCGCGATCACAGGCGACAAGAGACTCCTCGTCTCTTCCCTGGTGCTGAACTGGATCGTTGGCCCCGCGCTGATGTTCTCGCTCGCATGGGCGTTCCTTCCTGACCTGCCCGAGTACCGCACGGGACTGATCATCGTGGGCCTCGCCAGGTGCATCGCCATGGTCGTCATCTGGAACGACCTCGCGTGCGGCGACCGCGAAGCCGCGGCGGTGCTGGTCGCGATCAATTCGGTGTTCCAAGTCGTCGCGTTCTCCTTCCTTGGGTACTTCTACCTCACGGTGCTCCCCGGTTGGCTCGGTCTGGACACTCAAGGCCTCGAGGTGTCGATCGGACAGATCGCGCTCAACGTCCTCGTCTTCCTCGGAATCCCGCTGATCGCGGGGTTCGCATCACGGTGGATTGGACAACGGGCCAAGGGTCGCGACTGGTACGAGTCGACGTTCCTCCCGCGTATCGGCCCTTGGGCCCTCTATGGACTGCTGTTCACGATCGTGCTGCTGTTCGCGCTCCAGGGCAATGCCGTGGCCTCCCACCCGCTCGACGTGGTGCGCATCGCGCTCCCGCTCCTGGTCTACTTCGCGGTCATGTGGGGGCTTGGGATGGTTCTCGGTAAGGGGCTTGGCCTCGGCTACGCGCGTTCGGCGACGCTGGCCTTCACCGCGGCCGGCAACAACTTTGAACTCGCGATTGCGGTCGCGATCGGCACGTTTGGAGCGGCCTCCGGCCAGGCGTTGGCGGGGGTCGTTGGGCCCCTCATCGAGGTGCCCGTGCTGGTCGGGCTCGTCTACGTCTCCTTGTGGTTCGCACGCCGCTGGTTCGCCGTTGATCCCTACACCGGCGTGACGGCTCCGAAAGCTCTGGACGAGGCGAGATCGTGACGGCCACGACGCCCCCTCGATTTGACGCCGACTTGACGTGCACTGGGCGGGTCGAGTCGCACGCGATCGACAGCAAGGTCGCCGGTGCCGTCGCGACCACGCTCAAGGCTCTCGCCGAGCCGCTGCGTCTACGGATGCTGTCCTTCATCGCGACCGCCCCGGCGGGGGAGGCCTGCGTGTGTGACCTCGCCACGCTGACGGACGTGTCCCAGCCGACGGTCTCGCACCACCTCAAGGTCCTGCGCGACGTGGGTGTGCTGACGTCCCAGCGGCGAGGGACATGGGTCTGGTACCGGATCGCTCCTGGCTTTAAAGGTGCGGTGTCGACGCTGCTCGAGTCGTTCGCCCCCGCCGCTCTTGCGTCCGTCGCCGAGCCCCATCACCTGACCGGGCTCACGGACGCCGACGCTTCCCTTGACCGCCTTTCCGAGAGCCTCGCCTTGCGCTTCCCTGACGTGCGAACGGACGTCGTGCGCCGGATAGTGCGCGAGTCGTACACCGCATTGGCCCGATCGGCAAAGGTATCAGTGCACCTGCTGACCCTGACCGAACGGTTCGCTCGTGAGCGCCTCGCCGACACGACCCGACCTGCCGACGCCAAGCCGCAGGTGCTGTTCGTGTGCGTCGCGAACGCCGGCCGGTCCCAGCTCGCCGCCGCCCTGGTTCGCCGCTATGCGGGCGATCAGATTGTTGTCCGTTCCGCGGGCTCGACGCCCGCCGCCGACGTCCATCCCGGTGTGCGCCCCGTCCTCGCCGAGCTCGGAGCCGGCGACGAAGTCTTCCCAAAGCCGCTCACGGACGACGCTGTCCGAGCCGCCGACGTCGTGATCACGATGGGTTGCGGCGACGTGTGCCCCATCCTTCCCGGCATCCGGTACGAGGACTGGCTCGTGGGCGACCCTGCACTGGCCTCCCCTGCGGGTGTCGCCGCGATCCGCGACGAGCTTGACGTCCACGTGCGTGCGCTCCTTGCCGACCTTCTGCCGGGCCTCAACCTGCCGGCCTGACTCATCCGACTGACACATCCGCCCAACACATCCGCCCAACACACCCGCCCAACACATCCGCCCAACACACCCGCCTCGCATCCCCGCCCGCCCGGAACCCTGGAGAAATCATGACTGAGAACACCGCCGCCACGAAGTCTGTCCTGTTCGTGTGCGTCCACAACGCTGGCCGCTCCCAGATGGCTGCGGGCTTCCTGCGCGTTCTGTCCGGCGGGTCGGTCGAGGTGCGCTCGGCCGGTTCGATGCCCGCCGACCAGATCAACCCGACCGCCGTCGAGGCGATGCTCGAGGTTGGCATCGACATCCGCGCCGAGGCTCCCAAGGTGCTCACGACCGACGCGGTTCAGGCGTCTGACGTGGTGATCACCATGGGCTGCGGCGATGTGTGTCCCGTCTTCCCAGGCAAGCGGTACGAGGACTGGGCTCTGGAAGACCCGGCGGGCCAGGGCATCGTCTCGGTGCGCCCGATCCGCGACGAGATCCGCGGCCGCGTCCTCACCCTGCTCGACGAACTCGGTGTCGCACCAGTGGACATGGCGACCGCCTGACGGGCGAAATGCGCTGGCTGTGCGCATCGGTTCGTCGCCAAGAAGGCGCCGATGAGGCCGTGCGGGGCGCCGTGCGCGCCTAGGCCGTGACACGAAGAAGCCGCGCCCCTCGCTGGCTCCCGTGAGGAGTTTCGCGAGAGAGCGCGGCGACGTGTTGCTACTCGATGTCCGCAGACGGCACGGCGACGAGGTCCTCCGCGGGTCCAAAGATGCGGAAGGCAAGCCCGACGATCGCGGCTCCAACGATGGGGGCGAGCCACCATGCCCACAACTGGTTGAGAGCCCAATTGTCGGCGAAGAGCGCGGTGGCGGTCGCGCGAGCAGGGTTGAGCGCCGCGTTGGTGAACGGGATGGTCCACGTCACGAGCGCGGCCAGCGCCAGGCCGATGGCGAAGGGTGCGATCGACGGGTGGGCCTTCTTGGCCGTTGCGCTCAGTACGACGAGCACCAGTAGCCCAGTCGCCAGCATTTCGACGGCGAGCGCGACAAAGACACCCCAGCCGAGGCCGGCGCTCGCGAACGGCGCGTGATCGCTGAACCCAATCGACGCGGTGCCCATGAGCCCTCTGACTTGCGACTTGCCGACTCCATCAAGCGATCCGATGCCGAGGCTCAAGAAAAGGCCGGCGAGGATGCCGCCGACCACTTGACCAAGGATGTAGGGCACGACGTCGAGGCCAGAGAGACGGCCCGCCATCCACGCGCCGACCGTCACCGCAGGGTTGAGGTGTGCACCCGAAATGCGGCCGAAGGCGATGATCGCGATCATCGCGCCGAGGCCGAAGCCGAGGCCGACCACCACGGTGCCGTTGTTGGTGACGCTGAGGAGAAGCGCGGTGCCGACGCCAAGAATCACCAGAATGAACGTGCCCGCGACCTCCGCACCGACCCTGGCGAGCAGGCTGGGCCCCGAGGGCTCGGTGACGACGGTGTGTGCCTCGAGGTCGCCTTCGAGTTCGACCGGTTCGGTGTGGAATGCTTCGTCTGCCATGACTCTCCTTTTGTTGACGCGCAACAGTGCGCTCGATGGAATCGTGGCACGGATTCGTTGTGCGCGGGCAGGAATCGCCGAGCCCCCGACGTGGACTAGCCTTGACTCGTCCCCCACGCCGCGTTGTTGAGGAGAGCCGCCGCATGGCGAAGATCAAGGTAGAAGGCACCGTTGTCGAGCTCGATGGCGACGAAATGACCAGAATCATGTGGCAGTTCATCAAGGACCGCCTGATTCACCCCTACCTCGATGTGGACATCGAGTATTACGACCTCTCGATCGAGTCGAGGGACGCGACAAACGACCAGATCACGATCGATGCTGCCAACGCCATCAAGAAGCACGGCGTGGGCGTCAAGTGCGCCACGATCACGCCAGATGAGGCGCGCGTCGAGGAGTTTGGCCTCAAGCAGATGTGGGTCTCGCCCAACGGGACCATCCGCAACATTCTCGGCGGGGTGGTCTTCCGCGAGCCGATCATCATCAGCAACATCCCGCGCCTCGTCCCCGGCTGGAACAAGCCGATCATCATCGGCAGGCACGCCTTCGGCGACCAGTATCGCGCCACCAACTTTAAGGTCCCAGGTGCT
Organism: Actinomycetales bacterium; assembly: GCA_038248935.1. Lineage (GTDB taxonomy): Bacteria > Actinomycetota > Actinomycetes > Actinomycetales > Demequinaceae > Demequina. The sequence continues at coordinate 11,326 of JBBRWX010000034.1, read as the reverse complement.
GGCACCCTCACCATGACCTTCACGCCGACGGACGGCTCCGAGCCGATCCACCAGGAGGTCGTCACCTATCCCGAGGGCGGCGGCGTCGCGATGGGGATGTACAACTTCAACGACTCCATCAGGGACTTCGCGCGCGCGTCCTTCGCCTACGGGCTACAGCGCGGCTACCCGGTCTACCTGTCGACCAAGAACACGATCCTCAAGGCCTACGACGGCCAGTTCAAGGACATCTTCGCCGAGGTGTTCGAGGCCGAGTTCGCCGAGAAGTTCGCCGCGAAGGGCCTCACCTACGAGCACCGACTCATCGACGATATGGTCGCCGCCGCGATGAAGTGGGAGGGCGGCTACGTTTGGGCGTGTAAGAACTACGACGGCGACGTCCAGTCGGACACTGTCGCACAGGGGTTCGGCTCCTTGGGCCTCATGACGAGCGTGCTCATGACCCCAGACGGCCAGACCGTCGAGGCGGAGGCGGCGCACGGTACCGTGACGCGCCACTACCGCCAGCACCAGGCGGGCAAGCCCACCTCGACCAACCCGATCGCGTCGATCTTCGCGTGGACGGGCGGCCTCAAGCACCGGGGCAAGCTCGACGGCACCCCCGAGGTCACCGGCTTCGCCGAGACCCTTGAGGATGTCGTCATCAAGACGGTCGAATCGGGCAAGATGACCAAGGACCTCGCCGCGCTGATTGGGCCCGACCAGGCCTGGCTCACCACCGAGGCATTCCTTGAGGCGCTCGACCAGAACCTGGCCGCACGACTCGCCTAACCATCCACCCCCCTCATCCCTGGCATCGTCGCCAGAAGGAAGGCAATGACCATGACCGTCCCCGTCAATGTCACCGTTACTGGAGCCGCAGGACAGATCGGCTACGCGCTGCTCTTCCGCGTCGCGTCGGGCCAGCTTCTTGGCCCCGACGTCCCCGTGCGTCTGCGTCTGCTGGAGATCCCGCAGGGCATGAAGGCTGCCGAAGGCACTGCCATGGAACTTGAGGATTGCGCGTTCCCGCTGCTTGCTGGAATCGACATTTACGACGATGCGATGATGGCGTTCGATGGCGTTAACGTGGGCCTCTTGGTGGGTGCGCGTCCACGCGGACCCGGTATGGAGCGCGGCGACCTGCTCGCGGCGAACGGTGGCATCTTCGGGCCGCAGGGCGCGGCCATCAATGCGGGCGCTGCCGACGACGTGCGCATCTTGGTGGTGGGTAACCCCGCCAACACGAACGCCCTCATCGCATCCGCGCACGCGCCCGACGTCCCCGCAGAGCGCTTCAACGCGATGATGCGGCTCGACCACAACCGCGCCCTGGCTCAGTTGGCCATCAAAACCGGCGTGCCGGTGCGCGACATCGACAACGTCATCATTTGGGGAAACCACTCGGCCAAGCAATACCCTGACATCGCTCACGCGGTGGTCGATGGCAAGCGGGCGACGGACATCATCAAGGATGAGGCGTGGGTGCGCGACACCTTTGTGCCGACCGTCGCCAAGCGTGGCGCGGCGGTCATCGATGCGCGTGGCGCGTCCTCTGCGGCCTCTGCGGCGAACGCCGCGATGGAACATGTGAACGACTGGGTCAATGGCACCGCCGACGGCATCTGGACCTCCGTGGCCATGCCCTCGGACGGCTCCTACGGCGTACCGGCGGGCCTGGTGTGCGGATTCCCAGCGATGTCCAAGAACGGAGCCTGGGAAATCGTTCAGGGCCTTGACATCGACGCGTACGCCCGCGAGAAGATCGATGTCTCTGTGGCCGAGCTGGTTGAGGAACGCGACGCCGTCACTGAGCTCGGGTTGCTCTAGGCCTCCCGTTTCGCGTAGGTAACATTTTCGCATCCTTAGGCCGTAGGGCTTGCTTTTTGTTTGTTTGTAATCTTTACTAACAAACATGACGATGCAGTCCACGCCGCGAGGCGACACCCAGGCAGTGAAGCCGCGTGAGAAGCGCGCCGCTGCCGTCCGGCCCGGCGCACGGATTCAGCCGGGACACGCACGTAGCCACAACAGGGCGCTCGTCTTGCAATCGCTGTATCGGACGTCGGGCCTTAGCCGCGCCGATGTCGCTCGCGAGGTTGGACTCACACGCGTCACCATTTCCGACCTCGTGGCCGACCTCATCGACGAGGGCCTCGTCATCGAGCTCGGCGTGCGTTCCGACGCGAGGCCAGGCAAGCCGGCCACAGTGCTCGACGTCAACCGCTCCGGATTCACCATTGTCGGCATCGACTTGTCGTACGCCGCCATGTTCCGCGGGGCGCTGATGGACCTCGACGGCAACGTGCTCCACCGTGAGCAGGTCGAGGCGAAGGGGCTCACGGGGGACGCGGCCTTTGAGGCGATTCGCGAACTTCTGGACAGGCTTCTTGCGGAGGCGTCCACCCCGGTGCTCGGCATTGGCGTCGGCTCCCCGGGCGTCGTCGATGCGGAAGGCACCATCCTCAGCGCCCCCAACTTCGGTTGGAACGACCTCCCGCTCCAGGCCCTTCTCGCCGCACACACGGGCCTGCCAGTTCAGGTGGCAAACGACGCCAACGTGGCCGCGCTGGCCGAGCGCACCTTTGGTCAGGGCCAGGACGACATGATGCTCATTCGCGTTGGTCGGGGCCTCGGTTCAGGCCTTGTGGTGGGCGGGGTTCCCGTGCAGGGAGCGCGATCCGCCGCCGGCGAGATCGGGCACGTGGTCGTTGGCACCGACGGCGGGCAACGGTGCGCTTGCGGCAAGGACGGTTGCCTCGAGACCTGGCTAGCCATCCCGCGACTCGAGGCCCGCCTGGCCGCGGAAGGCGCCGACAGGGACGTGGTGCTCGCCGAATCGGGGGAGCGCCTTGGAATCGCACTCGCACCCGTCGTGGGAGCCCTCAACTTGGCCGAGGTCGTCATCTCCGGCCCCTCAGAACTTCTTGGCGGCACGCTGCTCAGCAGCACCGCCGAGACGCTCCGCTCTCGCACGATGGCCGATTTTCACGGCAATCTTGCGCTGCGGATGACCACGCTTGGGCGCGACATCATCGTGCTCGGCGCGGCGGTCATGGTCCTCACCGGCCAGCTGGGGGTTTCGTAAGCCCCCTCAACGACGTGACCGCTTGTGGTCACGGACGACATACATAAGGAGAAGGAACACCGAATGAAGAAGACGATGCTTGGCTCCGTCGCCATCCTGGCGGCCGGTGCACTCGCTCTGTCCGGATGTACGTCGTCCGGTTCCGAGCCCAGCACGTCGGCGACCACCGACGTTGCTGTAGCCGCCCCTCAGAACATCACGTTCTGGCTGATGGGCGGTGACACCCCGGATGCCCTGCGCGAGTATCTGACTACGCAATACGCAGAGGCAACCGGAGGCACCCTCACTATCGAGGAACAGGCCTGGGGAGATGCCCTGAACAAGCTCACTACCCAGTTGCCCGACTCCGAGAATACCCCCGACGTCACCGAGATCGGCAACACGTGGTCGCCGACCTTCACCAACGTCGGAGCGTTCTCGGACCTTTCCGACATGTACCAAGAACTGGGCGGCGACAAGTTGCTGCCCTCGTTCGTGGCGGTCGGCGAAGTTGACGGCGCGCAGTACGCGCTTCCGTACTACTTTGGCTCGCGCTACAACTTCTACCGCAAGGACCTGTACGCCGCAGCAGGCGTCACGGTGCCCACCACGCTGCAGGAGTTCAGCGATACGGCCAAGGCGCTCACCACGGCCGACACCTCCGGCTTCTACATCGGTGGTTCCGACTGGCGCAACGCCATCTCGTGGATCTTCGCCAACGGCGGAGACCTTGCCAAGAAGGAAGACGGCAAGTGGGTCTCGACCCTGTCTGACCCGAAGTCCATGACGGGGCTCACGATGTTCCAGGACCTGTTCACCACGGCGTCTCACGCGCCGGTGGGCGAGTTCGACTCCACACCGTGGGTGAACATCAACAACAACGAGTCGACAGGCAAGCCAGAGGCCGCCACGATCATCGCCCCAGGTTGGGCGCACTGGTCGATCGGTGACGCTGCCGCCGACGCCACGGTCACGTGGAACGACGACACGTTCGGAGCGTTCGTGCTTCCCGGTGTTGACGGAGGCGCCGCCCCCGTGTTTGCGGGCGGCTCGAACATCGCCATCTCGGCGGCATCCAAGAACCAGGACGGTGCTCGCGCACTGCTGAAGATCATCTTCTCTCCTGAGTACCAGAAGATGCTCGGCGAGAACGGTCTGGGCCCTGCCAACATGGACTACGCGTCATCGCTCGGTGACGACCAGTTCGCCAAGGCGCTCGTGGCATCGGCCGCCAACTCGAAGCTCACCCCTGCCGCTCCAGGTTGGGCAGCAGTCGAGGGCGCTCAGGTGCTCGAGGAGTTCTTTGGCAAGGTAGCTGCGGGTGGCGATGTCACCGCGCTCGCCGCCGAGTACGACGCCAAGATCACCCCGATGCTCAACGGCTGACCCTAGCCACCGCACGGAAACAACAGCTCGGAAGTCACAGCTCGCACGATCGGGTCGCGGCACTGCAGCGCAAAACTGCCATGAAAAACGGCAGTCAGCACTGCGCCGCGGCCCGATCCGCGAGACCCTTCACTCACCACCGTTGTCTTTGTCATGCCCACCCGCAGAAAGGAGGCCGTCGTCGTGACCGCCACCACCGCCTCGCGTAGCGACGTATCCGTAGCGAAGCGCACCACGCGCCGCAACAAGAGCCGCAGCAAGGTGCCGTACCTCCTGGTCATCCCTTCAATCCTCATCTTGGTCGTGGGAACCGGTTATCCGACGGTGTGGCAGCTCGTCACATCCCTCAAGGAGTACGGCCTCAAGCAGCAGTTCGGCCAGCCAGCGCAATTCGTCGGTACCGACAACTACGTGTCGCTCCTGACGGACAGTGCGTTTTGGGGAGTCATCGGCCGGTCGCTCGCGTTTTGTGGCACAGCGGCCACGATCACCCTGTTGATCGGGCTCGGACTGGCGGTGCTGATGCAGCAAATCAGCACCTTCGCGCGGCTCACGCTCCAAATCTCTCTGTTGCTCGCGTGGGCCATGCCTGTCGTCGCGGCCATGACCGTGTGGACGTGGCTGTTCGACCGCAGGCGCGGCGCCATCAACTATCTGCTCGACATGATCCCTGGCGTGCACATGTACCGCTTCGACTGGCTCGCGAGCCCGTGGACCTTCTTCATCGTTGCGCTCGTCATCGTGGTGTGGATGTCGGTGCCGTTCGTCGCGTTCTCGATCTACGCGGGCCTCTCGCAAGTGTCGGATGAGGTGCTCGAGGCATCGTCCCTCGACGGCGCGTCCGGCATCAAGCGGCTGCGCCTGGTGGTGCTGCCCATCATCCGCCCAGTGATCGCGATCGTGGCACTGCTCCAGGTCATCTGGGATCTCAGGGTCTTCACCCAGATCACGATGCTTCAAGACGCGGGGGCGAGCGGCACGTCGTACGACCTTCTGGGCACGTTCATCTACAAGGTCGGCACTGGCGCGCAGGACTTCGGCACGGCTTCGGCGGCGTCCGTCCTGGTGTTGCTCCTCACGATCGCTATCAGCTGGTGGTACGTCCGCCGTCTCCTCAAGGAGGATGTGTAATGAATCCCCGTCGCCTGGCGCGCCTGAGCCTGTCTCTGCTCGCGATTCTGATAGCGCTGATTTGGGTGTTCCCCGTGTACTGGATGGCGAACTCCGCACTCCTTCCCAACCGGACCCTTCAGTCATTCGTCCCCACCTTCCTGCCTTTCGGAGGGTCCCTCGACAACTTCCACGCCGTCGTTGCCGACGGCTCGTTCATGACCGCGCTCGGCATGAGCCTGTCGATCGCGCTCATCGTCGTCATTGTCTGCATCGCGTTCGCGTTCCTGGCGGCCGTCGCCATCTCGCGGTTCCGCTTCCGCGGTCGTAAGTCGTTTGTCATCGGAGTGCTGCTGGTCCAGATGCTGCCAGCCGAGGCGTTGTTCATCGCCCAGTACAAGATGATGGCGGGTCTCGGCCAGCTCGATAGCGTCATTGGCGTGAGCGTCATCTACACGGCCGCAGTGGTGCCCTTCACCGTGTGGATGCTGCGCGGGTTCGTGGCGGGCGTTCCCGTGGAACTCGAGGAGGCGGGAATGATCGACGGACTGAGCCGCACGGGTGCGTTCATGCGAATCACGTTCCCGCTGCTCGCGCCTGGCTTGGTCGCATCGGGCGTCTACGCGTTCCTGCAGGCGTGGAACGAGTTCACCGTTGCGCTTGTGCTGCTGCCGAGCGAAGACCGCCACACCCTGCCACTGTGGCTGCGAGGCTTCATTCAGGCGTCGGCCACCCGCGAAACCGACTGGGGACAGGTCATGGCGGCCTCGACCCTCGTGGCCGTCCCCATCATCATCTTCTTCCTGTTCGTTCAGGGGCGCATGACGGCAGGGCTGGTCGGAGGGGCGGTCAAGGGATGAACCCGCTTACCGTGTTGATGCCCGGCTTCGTGGGGACCGAGGCTCCCGAATGGCTGGTCGCACGACTGGCCGACGGGTTGGGCGGCGTGTGCCTATTCGCCGAGAACGTTGCCTCCGCGCCCCAGGTCCGCTGTCTCACATCTTCGCTCTACGAGGCGCGCCCCTCCGCGATCGTCTCGATGGACGAGGAGGGTGGGGATGTGAGCCGCCTTCACCAGCGCGAGGGGTCGCCGTTCCCTGGCAACGCCGTGCTGGGGCGCCTCGCAGACGCGACTCTGACGCGCGGGGTGGGCGAACTTGTGGGCCTCGAGCTTCGCGACGCGGGGGTGGGGCTCGCACTCGCGCCCGACGCCGACGTCAACTCGAACCCCGACAACCCCGTGATCGGCGTCCGCAGCTTCGGTGCCGACCCCGCCGCGGTGGCTCTGCACACGGCGGCCTGGACGGAGGGCCTGCAGTCGACGGGCGTCGCCGCGTGCGCCAAGCACTTCCCTGGACACGGCGACACGTCGCAGGACTCCCACGTCGCGCTGCCCGTGGTGAGCGCCGACGAGGCCACGCTCCGTTCGCGCGAGTTGGTGCCTTTTCGCGCCGCGATCGCGGCAGGCACTCGCACCATCATGACCAGCCATATCGTGGTGCCCGCTCTCGACCCCGATCATCCCGCGACGTTCTCCCGTCGCATCCTGACCGGATTGCTGCGCGATGAGCTCGGCTTCGACGGCGTCATCGTCACCGACGCGCTCGACATGGTGGGGGCGTCGGGCGACAGGGGCATTCCGGCCGCGGCCGTGGCCTCACTCGCGGCAGGGGCCGACCTCCTGTGCATCGGCACGCGCAACACCGACGCGCAGATCGGCGAGATCGCCGCGGCCATCGACGCGGCCGTCGCGGACGGAACGCTGCCAGCCGAGCGCCTGGCCGATGCCATCGCGCGCGTGGAGGCGCTCGGCACCTACCTAGCGGCCGCGCGCTCCACGGCCGCCAGGGCGGACGATGCCCGTGGGGTCGACTCCGACGACGTGCGCAGGGCCTTCCACGTGTCGGCGCGGGCTCAGACACTGATCGACGGCGCTCGCGCTCGTGCTGGCGCTCCTGCTGGCGCTCCTGCTGGCGCTCCTGCTGTAACTGTCGCCTTCGTGGCGGTCGAATCGCCTGCCAACGTGGCCGTTGGCGACGCGCCGTGGGGTCCGTTTGCGGAGGGGGTCGCCCCCGCCGCGCGCATCACACAGGGCGTGGACCCGGCCGCGGAACTGAGCACCATTGCCGAGGGCCGACTCGTCGTGGTCGTCGGCAAGGACCTTCACCGTCACGCGTTCGCGCGCGAGGCGATCGAGGCTCTGCGTTCGACGCGCGAAGTCCTCGTGGTCGATATGGGCTGGCCGCTGCCAGACTTTGAAGGCATTGACATCGCCACCTTCGGCGCCTCCCGCTTGGTCGGGCAGGGGCTGATCGAACTGATCGGACGTGACTCGTGCGGCTTGGGGTAGACATCGGGGGGACCAAGACAGATGTGGTCGCCGTGCACGGCGGCGCCATTGTGGCGCGCCATCGGGCGGCCTCCGGGCGGGGCGCGGAGGCTGTGGTGGGTTCGACCGTCGCGGCTGTGCGCACGCTGATGGACGAGACGGCGATCGAATGGCCCGACGTCGAGTCGGTGGGCGTCGGCGTCCCCGGTTCAGTGGTCGACGGCGTCGTGTCCTATGCCCTCAACCTTGGGATCGATCGGCTGGACCTGGCAGGCGAGTTGGAAAGGGTGTGGGGCAAACGCCCTGTGGTCGACAACGACGTCAACGCTGCCGCCCTCGGGGCGTGGGCGCTGAGGAAGGGCGGTTCCTCGCTCGCGTACCTCAACCTTGGCACCGGCCTTGCCTCCGGAATCATCCTCGATGGCAAACTGTGGCGCGGCGCCAGGGGTGCGGCAGGGGAGATCGGGCACATTTCCATCGATCCCGCGGGGCCCGTCGACGCTGACGGCCTTCCAGGCGCGATTGAGGTGTATGCCTCCGGTGGGGGTCTGGTGAGGCAGTGGGGAATCGAGGGAGCTGCCGCTCGTGACGTCCTCGACGCCGCAGACGCGGGCGACGCGCGTGCCCTGGCCATTCGTGACAGATTGTTCTACGGACTCGCCTCCGCGGTCAGGGTGCTGGTGCTGACGCTCGACGTCGAGAGCATTGTGGTGGGCGGCGGTCTCACCGGACAGGGCCACAGGCTCATCGAGGGCGCCACGAGTGTCCTTGACGGGTGGGCCTCGGCGAGCAGCTTTTTGGCGTCTCTGGACCTTGCTGGACGCATGAGCCTGCTCGATGACCCTGACATTCCTGTGGCTGCTCTGGGTGCTGCGACACTGGAAGAGGCGAAGCCCACGTCGGCACTGCTAGAGGAGCATCGTGGCTGAGGTGTTGGTCTTTGACGGCGCCGAGGCCGCCGGCTCCTTTGTTGCGGGCCACATCGTCCACGCGCTCGGCGTCGCGGACAGTTTCACCCTGGGCGTGGCCACAGGTTCGACCCCCTTGCCCGTCTACGAAGCGCTGCACACTCTCGCGGCGCGCGGGGTCGACTTCTCGACGATGTTCGCCTTCGCTTTGGATGAATACGTGGGCCTTCCCGCCGATCATCCCCAGGGGTACAGGGCCGTGATCGAGCGCGCCCTGACCGTGCCGCTTGGCCTTAACCCCGACAGGGTCCACGTTCCGGACGGTTCCGACGAAAACATCGAGACGGCGGGCCAGCGGTACGAGGCGGAACTCACCACGCACGGCGGTGTCGACCTCCAGCTCCTCGGAATCGGCACCACGGGTCACATCGGGTTCAATGAGCCGGGCTCGAGCTTTGGCTCGCTCACCCGCGTCAAGACCCTCACGGAGCGCACCCGCGCCGACAATGCGCGCTTCTTCGCGTCGGCCGACGATGTGCCGATCCACTGCGTGACACAGGGCCTCGGCACGATCCTCAGGGCCCGTCACCTGGTGTTGCTCGCGTTCGGAGAGGGAAAGGCGGCTGCGATTGCGGCCGCCCTTGAGGGACCCGTGACCGCCAGCATGCCTGGATCCTCCGTCCAACTTCACCCCCACGTGACGGTGGTGCTCGACGAGGCCGCTGCTTCGGAGTTGCGCTTTGGCGACTACTACCGGTGGGCTCAAGACCACAAACCCGATTGGCAAGGCATCTGACATGTATACCGACATCCACTGTCACGGCGGGGGCGGCCACGCCTTTGGCGATACCGTCGACGGCACGCTCGCGGCGCTGGCAGCGCACCGAGCGCACGGCACGTCTCGCGTCATCTGCTCGCTCGTCTCCGAGCCCCTTGACCGCACGGCGCGCGCCATGTCTGTCATCAGGGAGGCCATGGCCATCGATGCCGCAATCCTGGGTGTTCACCTTGAGGGGCCCTTCCTGGCCCCAAAGCGTAAGGGCGCGCATGACCCGACCGCCCTCGCGATTCCCACGCTCGATGCTGTTGAGGCGCTGCTGGAAGCGGCTGACGGAATTATCAGGCAGATTACGATCGCCCCCGAGCTGCCCCACGCGCTCGACGCGATCTCGCGATTCGTCGAGGCCGGAGTCGTCGTGGCCGTGGGACATACTCAGGCCGATGCCGACATGGCGCGCGCGGCCTTCGACCGCGGCGCCACGCTCATCACGCACGCCTTCAATGCGATGCCAGGTATCACGGGCCGCGAGCCTGGCCCCGTGGGCGCGGCAATCGCCGATGAGCGGGTGACGCTCGAGGTGATCGCCGACGGAATCCACGTGGACCCCACACTGATCGCCATGCTGTTTCGAGCGGCTCCGGGGCGCGTGGTGCTCATGACGGATGCCATGGCCGCCGCCGCGGCACCCGAGGGGCGCTACCTCCTCGGCGGACTCGACGTCGATGTCGCCGACGGCCGCGCGGTGATCGCTGGCACCGACACTCTCGCGGGCTCCACGCTCACGATGGACAGGGCCATCGAGGTGTGTTTGGCTTCCGGCATCCCCGCCGATCGGGTGCTGGCCGCCGCGACGACCGTCCCTGCCCGCGTGCTAGGTCTGATCTAGTTGTTGTTCCTCTAGTCGGTGAGTCCGTAGCCGATGGGGAACAGGTAGTCCTGGCCCACGGGGGCTGAGGGCACCTGGCTCATGTTTCGAGGCCAATTGTCGGGAAGCGTGCCCGTGAAGGGCACGTCACCGAACAAGGTGTCCGCGACGCCTTCACCCGCCGTTCCAGGTAGCCAGGCGGCGACAATGGCGTCAACCTTCGCAAGCGCTTCGGTGATCATCACTGGCCTGCCGGACACCACCACGAGGACCGTGCTCGCGCAGCGGTCCTTGAGGGTGTCCAGGACATCCAGACCGGGAAGGGCGAGATCGGTGGAGTCGCCCTGGCCCTCGGCGTAAGGGTTTTCGCCAACGATGGCGACACACACGTCGACTGTCCCTGTGTCGGGGAGGCCAAACGTGACGGAGACGCCCGCGCCTGCGCGCGCCTTGATGCCGGGACCGATCTCGGTTCCAGCAATGACGGTGCCGAGGTCGCCCTGCCACGACTGGGTCCAGCCGCCGGACTGCATGCCCATGTCGTTCCTGGCATTGCCCACGATCGCGATGCTCTGCGTTGTCGAGGGGATGGGCAGCGCCCCGTCGTTCTTCAGGAGAACTTGGGACTGTTGGACGGCAGCGCGCGCGATGGCCCTGTGGTCAGGGCTCCCCACGATGCCCATGGCGGCGGGGTCGGGATACGGGCTCTCAAACACGCCCATCTCGAACTTGACCGTAAGGATGCGGCTCACCGCCTCGTCGATCCGTTCCTGCGAAATAGCGCCGCGATTCATGCCCTTGTTGAGAGCCGCCTGGAAGGCAGTGCCATCGTAGGGAGTCATCACCATGTCGACGCCCGCGTTGACGCACTTCGCGATCGAATCGTCGTAGTCCGAGGGGT
>JBBRWX010000033.1:0-27357 GCA_038248935.1 Actinomycetales bacterium | reverse complement strand
TGGACGCCCACAGGCTCAGAGGCACTCACCTACGACGAGGTCGCAGACGCGCTCTCGGCGGCACTGGGTCGCACCATCACGTATGCGCGACCCGGCGTCTGGCGTTATGCGGCGCACGCTCGCCGCGTGCTTGGCCTCCCGTGGGCGATGGTGGGCGTCACGACCGCCCTGTATACCGTGGCGCGCTTGGGTAAGGCCGCGGGTCTCACCGACGACGTGAGGGAGGTCACGGGCGTCGCTCCCATCACGGTGAAGCAGTGGGCCGCCGAGCACGCCGAGGTCTGGAAGCGCTAATCCTCGCGTACCTGACGACCCGCACGCCCGATGGGCGGCGCATCGGAGTCGACGCATCGGCGTTGACGCATCGGCGTCGACACGTGGGAGCGTGCCCACGCCCATGGCGAGTAGGACTTTTGTCCGGGATGAGCCCCGGTTTGTAGGAAACCTCTCATGATGTGATGAGCGGTTTAGCGACCTGGGGCCGCGCGGCACGCCCGGACACTGCCAGGATTCCGGTATGGCAACTGCATCAAAGGAGAGCACGGGCTTCGCAACGAAGCTCGACACATATTTCTCGATCTCTGCAAGGGGATCGTCGTTCGGTCAAGAGGTCCGCGGCGGACTCACGACCTTCCTCACGATGGTCTACATCGTGGTTCTTAACCCGATCATTCTTTCGAACGTTCCCGACAACACGGGCCACTATCTTGGCGGCGGCACCGAAGAGGGCTCCGGGTTTGTCGCCATCGCGACGGCTACGGCGCTCATCGCGGGCCTGATCACGATTCTCATGGGCGCCTGGGCGCGTTTCCCGATCGCCATGGCGGCCGGGCTCGGGCTCAATAGCTTCGTGGCCTACGGGCTGGTCGGCTCCGGAATGCTCACGTGGGAGCAGGCGATGGGGCTCATCGTTCTCGAGGGTGCAGCCGTGCTCATTCTGGTGCTCACAAAGGCACGCCTCGCGTTCCTGCGTGCCATTCCGCAGGAGATCAAGAAGGCCATCGCGGCGGGCATCGGCCTCTTCCTCGCCTTCATCGCCTTCTGGGATGCCAAGGTGGTCCGTGACCCAGGGGCTGACTTCGATCCCACCCCTTCAGAGTTCGGCCAGGGCGGCTACATCACGTCGTGGACGATCGTGGTGTTCTTCGTGGGACTGCTGCTTGCGGCAATCCTCATGGTCAAGAAGGTCAAGGGCGCGCTGCTCATCTCGATCCTGGGTGCCACGGTGCTCGGGTTCGTCATCCAGGCCATTCGGCCGCAGGTGTGGGGCCTCAACGTGCCCACGTTCAAGGGCCTCGAATTTGACCCGCTGCAGTTCACGACTCTCTTTAAGGTCGACCTGTTCGGCGCCTTCTCGAGCGGCGACGCTGGCGTTGGCGTCATCTCCGCTCTCATGCTCGTCTTCTCGCTCCTGGTCGTCGACTTCTTCGACACGATGGGCACGATGACGGCGGTTGGCGAAGAGGCGGGGCTTAACGACGCCGAGGGCATCCCCGAGCACTCGCAGGAGGTGTTGATCGTCGACTCGATCGGTGCCATCGCAGGTGGTTTGGGCGGCGTCTCGTCCAATACCGCGTACATCGAGTCCGCCTCTGGCGTGGGTGATGGTGCCCGCACCGGGCTCGCCTCGATCGTCACTGGTGTGGCGTTCCTCGTGACGATGTTCGTGGCGCCGATCGCGAAGCTGGTTCCCTACGAGGCGGCAACGCCCGTCCTGGTCATCGTGGGCCTCATGATGCTCGCGGCGGCCGTCGACATCGACTGGAAGGATTACCGCATCGCGGTCCCGGCCTTCCTCACGATCGTCGTCATGCCGTTCAGCTTCTCTATCGCGGCGGGCATTGGCGTCGGCATGATCTCCTACGTGGTGATCAACGCCGCGACGGGCAAGCTGAAGTCGGTGAAGCCCCTCATGTGGGTCACCGCGATCGCATTCATCATCTACTTCATGATTCCGGCCCTCAAGGCTTGGTTCAACATCTCTTAAGGAACGAGAGAGGCGCCGTCCGGAAGACTGGGCGGCGCCTTTCGCGTTCCTGACTGACGGCGAGGGCATCGTCGGCCCGAACCAACCTCTCCGACGACTCGCCGTCCTTCACGTCGTCCGAGGACAGTGGCGCAGGGAGTCGGGTCCCGAATTAGTTCGCAGAAATGGGTTGGGGCTCCAGGCTCTGTTGCTACCTTTCGCGAGCGACCGCTGCGCTTGTGCCCCGTTTGAATTCGACGGAGAGCTCGAACGCGGGGGGCTCCTCGCCTGCCAACAACGCCTTGACGCACTGCGCGATGAGGTGCCCCTTTTGGGCGGCGTCCTGTGTCATCGTGGTGAGCTCCATGGGCGCCAACCATGCGAGGTCGAGCCCGTCGAAGCCCGTCACCGACACGTCGCGCGGCACCTGAAGTCCTAGCTCCCTCGCGGCAAGCACCACCCCGCCCGCGAGCAGGTCAGACTGGCACACGACCGCTGTGGGCCGTGAGGGATGGGAAAGTGCCAGGTGCCCTGCGGCAATGCCCTCCTCGATGAGGGAGCCCCGCGTCTCGACAACGACGCACGGCTCGACGCCAACATCGCGGAACGCCCGGAGCCGGTGATACGTGGGTGCCCACAGGGGTCCCGCCAGCATGTCGCCTTCGACGATGACGGTCTCGCGCAGGGAATTGCGGGGCAAGGTCACCGTCGCGATGCGCGTGTGGCCAAGCTCGATCAAGTGGCGAATCAGGTGGGCCGTGCCGGCGGTGTCATCGATCGTTACGGAGGCGGCGCCAGGGGCGGTTCCCTCAACGATGGTCACGGGGAGGCCCCTGCGCTCCAGGGTCTCGAGCGCCGGTTCGTCGTGATCGCGCGTGCGCATGATCACGGCCGCGTCCATTGGCGCGGTGTCGAGCAACCCTGGCTCGGTGCTGTCCGTCGTGGGCGAGGGGATGAGGAGCACGCCTAGCCCCATGTCCCCGAGGTCCCCCACGACTCCGTCGAGCACGCGCAAGGTGAGCGGGTCCCTCAGCGCCAATTGCAGCCTCTCATGAATGACGAGGCCCACCACATGCGTCCGCCCGGACCGCAATGCACGCGCTTGAGGAGATGGCCCGGCGTAGCCAAGGTCACTCGCGGCCTTCTCCACCCTCGCCTTCATATCAGGCGAGATGGGGCCCGCCCCCGAATATGTCAGCGATACGGTCGACAGCGAGACTCCCGCCTTGGCGGCGACGTCCGCCATCGTCGGTCGGCGTTCAGCGCACATGCTGTCTCCTTGAGTGGGTCACTTGCGGGCCGATTAAGGCGTGATGATCAGCGTACCGGCCCCATGCTACGATTCTGTCGAAACGTTTCGATTTTTTGCGGGTGACGCGCGTGCCGCGACCCTCAGTTGGTAGGACACCATGGTTCCCTCGTTTGGCCGCGCGTCGACAACGACGCCCGACGCCGCTCGCGTAGAGTCCGGCAGGCGCGCGCTTCTTGTGCTGTTTGGAATTCTGGGGCTTCTCGCCACGACCTTCCTGTCCCGCATGCCGTCACTTCGCGACCTCATGCACGTGACGCCCGCGGGCCTTGCCATGTTGCTGCTTTCGGGCGCCATGGGCGCGCTCGTCGCGCTGACCGTCGCGGGGTGGGCGAACGCGCGGTTCGGCACCCGTGCACTCCTGTGGTGGTCTAACCTCGGCTACCTCATCGCGTTCTCGGGGGTGGGCGTCGCCAGTGCGCTCGGGTCCTCGATGCTGTTTGTGGCCGCGTACTTCTTTGTCAGCGTCTCGTATGCCCTCGCAAACGTCCCCGTCAATGCGGAGGCCGCCGAGATCGAGAGGCGAGTCGGCCGCTCGATCATGTCGCGGTTCCACGCCGCGTTCTCCGTGGGAATGGCCCTGGGTCTTGCGATCGGAGTGGCCGCGTCCCACTGGCACGTCGAGCCCGTGTGGCACTTCGTGATCGTGGCCTTTGCCACGACCGTGGTGCGCGTTGTCATGATTCCCATCGCAGTGATCGACGGCACGCCGGATCCGCGCGTGGCGAGTAAGTCTCTCGGCGGTCCGTTCGCGACGGCGGGCGTCGAGTTCCGCAATCCGCGAGTCCTCCTTCTTGGCGCGATCGTGTTTGCAGCAGCCATGACGGAGAACGTCGCCGCTCAGTGGCTCCCTTTGTCAATCGTCGACGACTTTGGCAAGCGTGAGGCCATGGGCGACATCATTTACTGGGTATTCGTCGCTGCGATGTTTACGGTCCGTATGAACGGCACCTCGGTGATTGACCGGTTCGGACGCGTCGTGACACTGCGTGCCTCCGCCGTCCTGGTCGTGCTTGGCGTCGTCATCTTCGCGACCACCCCGGTGTTCTGGCTCGTGCCCGTCGCCGCGATCCTCTGGGGCGTGGGCGCCGCTCTCAACTTCCCGATTGGTTTCTCGGCCGCGGCCGACGACCCGCGCTACGCGGCGGCTCGTGTCGCCGCGGTGTCGACGTTCTCGACGGTGGCCGGGCTCATGGTGCCCCAAGCCGTGGGACGCCTCGCGGAGTGGTTTCCGCTCCGTCACGCGATGCTGCTTGTGATCATCGGCTCGATCGCCTCCTTCGTCATGTCAAGGTCGGTGCGCGGCGAGAACCGCATCTTCACATCCCGGCGCAAGGAGGCCGAGATGGTGGGCGCCGCCACATTGGGGCGCCGACGCAAGGAGCCGGTGGGAGACCCCGCAGATGTGATCGACGCCGCTGGAATAGCCACCCCTATGCATCAACAGAAGTAGGGCGCGCCGTTACGCTGGGCGCATGACACTCCTCGCCGAGCTCACCACCCTGCGCGTCGGTGGCCCCGCGAGGGAGCTAGTTGAGCCCACCACAGACGCGGAGTTGATCTCCGCGGTTCGTGAAGCCGACGCGTTGGAGACACCCGTGCTCGTCATCGGCGGAGGCTCCAACCTGCTGGTGGGCGATGCGGGGTTCGACGGCCTCGTGATTCGCGATGCGAGGCAGAGCGTCGACAGCGACGTCAGAATTCAGGACGATGGCCTGTGCGGGGGGGTATCCGTCACCGTTGCGGCCGGCGTTCCGTGGGACGACGTCGTGGCGCGGTCGGTGCGAGAAGGCTGGGTGGGCCTCGAGGCGCTGTCGGGTATCCCCGGTTCGACCGGTGCGACTCCGGTGCAGAACGTCGGCGCCTATGGCTCCGAGGTGGCAGAGACGATCGCCTCGGTGCGCACCTGGGACCGCCTCGAATCGCGGGTGCGCAGTCTCCCAGCGATTGACTGCGGATTCGCCTACAGGGACTCGCTATTCAAGCGCTCGCAGCGAGGCGCGGCGAGTGATGGGACAGCAAGCAACGAGAGGGTGTGGTCACCCACGCCCCGATTTGTGGTCCTCGACGTGACGTTCCAGATGCGCTTCGGCACGCGCTCGGCTCCCGTGCGCTACGCGCAGCTTGCCGAGGCTCTTGGCATCGAGGTGGGAGGCGCTGCATCAACGGCAGCGGTGCGCGCTGCAGTGCTGGCGCTGCGTCGCTCCAAGGGAATGGTTCTCGATCCAAGCGACCAAGACACGTGGAGCGCGGGATCGTTCTTCACCAATCCCGTCCTATCGGCCGACGCGGCTGTCGGGCTCCCCGCTGACGCTCCGCGATACCCCGCGGGCCTCGGGGCTCCGGAAGGCGCGATCAAGACGAGCGCGGCCTGGCTCATCGAACACGCGGGCTTCGGCCGGGGCTTTGCGGTGACGCCCGATGCCGCGGCGACTCTGTCGACCAAGCACACGCTGGCGCTGACGAATAGGGGAGCGGCCTCTGCCTCCGACGTGCTCGCCCTTGCCCGCGCGGTGCGCAACGGGGTGCGAGGAGCCTTCGGGATCGAGCTCGTGCCCGAGCCCGTGATGGTGGGCGCCGCTCTCTAAGCGCTGCGGCCGTCAGTCGAGCCGAATGGCCATCTCATAGCAAGTTCTCGACTCCTTTTCCGCCAGGAGCCCCGACTGTGAGTAGACTGAAAGTGCGCTGTTTCGCCGCCCCAGTCGGCGTTCCGTCAGGCCCCTCTGATGCCCTGTATTCAATGATCGCGTCAACCGCGCGTTGCATGTAGTGGGGTCACCATGAAGAATCCCGTCGCCGTCGCCAGCATCGCGGCCGCAATCCTGTTGGGCGGATGTACGTCATCGAATGCCGAGGCCACGCCTCCAGCGGCATTGACCGCAGGCACCGTCGCCGAAGTCACGTCAGCCCCGAGCCTGACTCCAATCCCAGTTGCTGAGATGACCAAAGAAGAGGCCGCCAAGCAATACCTCGACCTTGTGCAACCCGCGAACGATCTCATTGATGAAACCTCACAGCTTTGGGAAGACGCGATCAACGCAAACGACTGGCAGCAGACGGCCGCCTTGGCGGCACGGAGCCTCGAGGCAGAACGCGCGTTGAGGGACGGTGCGATCGCCGCCTCGTGGCCTGCGGACTTGATGCCGTTGATTGACGAATTCGTCTCTCAACAGGACGCCGACATTGCCTGGTACCTGGCCCTGGTCAACGCCACCAGCGAAGAGGAATTTTGGGCCGCGTACGACGCGATTGACGTCTTGGACCGGAGAGCCTCGGACGAAATTCGGTTGCGACTGGGGCTCGAAAGCGTCAACTAGGTCGTCCACCTGCGCCGATGGTGGGAGCGACGATTTTTCTGGCTGGGCCCCGCGCCCCCTCCGACAGCACGAAGGGCCCCGACCAAGAGGTCGGGGCCCTTCGTGGTCAATCGAGACTATCCGTCGGCCGCGATGGCCTTGAGGATGTCCAGACGCGAGGCACGGTAGGCCGGCCAGATGGCCGCCAACACACCCGCGATCAGGGAAGAAACCGTGTAGAAACCGATCAATGCCCACGGGACAACCGCCCGCTCGAATCCGTACTCCTTGAGCGAATCCACGAGCGCGGCCCCAAGGCCAACGCCCAGGATGATGCCCAGAATGGTTCCGAACAGGGCCATGACCACCGACTCGAGCGTGATCATTCCCCACACTGCACCTCGCTTGATGCCCACCGCACGCAGCAGGCCGATCTCGCGGGTGCGCTCGGTGACCGAGAGCAGCAGCGTGTTGGCCACACCCAGGATGGCGATCACCAACGCGGCACCCAGCAGCGCCGAGATCACCAGGATGAGCGTGTCGAGCAACTGGTTGAAGAACTTCTCCAACTCGCCGGGCGACTGTGGCTGCACCAACGGGAAGTCCGTGGCGAGCGCGTCGTTCACCGCAGTCGTGGTGGTTTCCACATCTGCCTCGTCGTCGAAGCCTACGAAGGCTTGGAAGATCACGGGTTCCTTGATGAGCTTCGTGCCGTCGGCCCAGTCCATTAGGAACGCCTGGTCACCCTCGTTCTTGTACAGCCCGGTGACGGTCAGGGTCTCGGTGCCAGCGGGGCCCTCGAGCGTGACCTGGTCGCCGACGGTGTAGCCGAGCGCCTGAATCGTCGGGTCGATGAAGACCCCGCCGTTGAGGTCGGACAGCGGACGGTCCGCCGGGAAGTCGAACAGGTCACTTGCGTGAGCCCCGTCGACATAACTGACGGTGTAATTGACCGCGTCGAACGTCACGTCGGTCTGGCCCAAACGGACCACGTCCTTGACCCCGTCGACATCCGCGATCACATCCATCGCACCCTGAGGAACGGGTGCGGCCTGCGCGAGCACGAACAGATCCGCCGTGGTGGTCTTGAACTGAGACGTGAACGTGTCCTTGAGGGAAGACGTGAACGTGGCAACGAGAGCCAAGAGCATCACGCCGATCATGAGCGCGGCCGCCGTGTTTGCGGAGCGACGCGGTTCCCTGCGGATGTTGTTGGCCGCTAGGGTGCCGTTCACCCCCCAGAACCTCGACAGGACCCCGCGCAGGCCGAATGCCATGGGCACCAGCACCTGAGCCGCCAAGAGCGTGACGCCCAGCACGATCGTCACAGCGCCTGCACCCACCCAATAGGCAGGCTTGGGAACCGAAACGTAGAGCCCGATGAGCACAGCTGCGACACCGGCGACCGTCATGGCGCCACCCACGATGTTGCGCATGGTGAGCGACTTCTTGCCCGCGGTGCCCGCCTCACGGAGGGCCTCCATCGGCGAGATGTTCGACGCGTGGATCGCGGGCAACAGTGCCGCCACTACGGTGATCGCCACGCCCAGCCCATAGCCCCACAGGATGCCGTCAAGGGGAAGCAGGATCGTTCCCAGCAGGTCGCCCGAGAAGGATTCCATGATGGCGGCGCCCGCGAGCGCTAGACCCCAGCCAAGCAGGATTCCGATCGTCGAGGCGAGGACTCCCACCGCGGCGGCCTCAAGCAGAATCATCGTGCGAATTTGCTTGCCTTGAGCACCGATGGCGCGCAGCAAGCCGAACTCCCTGGTGCGCTGAGTGACGATGATCCTGAACGTGTTGACGATGATGTACGCGCCAACGAAGAGGGCCACCAGACCAAAGACCACAGCGAAGATGTTGACGTACCTGAGGACGTCGTCGAGGGCCGCTGTCTGTTCCTTGGCCTTGTCTTCGGCCGTAATGGCCCTCGCGTCCTTGGGCAGGATGGGCGTGATTTCGTTGACGACATCCGAGGACTTGACCCCGTCGGCCGTGAGGACCCCGACGCCGGCGAAGTTCGTCAGACCCCCGCCGATCGCACGCACGGTGTTCTCATTTGCGTACATGAGGCTCGCCGTTTGCAGCGAGTTGGTCTCGCCAAAGCGCACGGTGCCCACCACTGTGAGTTCGTGCACCCCTGTATCGGCGGCAAGCTTCGCGGTGCCGCCCAGGTCGATCTTCAACTTCTTGAAGGTATCGACATCGATCACGATCTCATTGTCGGCAGCGGGAGCGCGGCCGTCGATGAGCGTGGCGCGGTCGAGATCGGCGTTGCCCGTCCAGTTGTACAGCAGCGAGGGTGCGCCCTGACCGAGCGGTCCGTCGCCTGCGGCGTTGAGCAGGCTACCCATCTCGTAGGCAACGGCGCCCTCTGCCGCCTTCACGCCCGGAAGGGCGCCAATGGCAGCGACGTCGGCAGCGGTGAAGATTCCCTCTTTGGACAAGGGATCGACATTGGCGGCCGGATCGGGCTCGACGACAACATCGATAGTCGAATAGATCGTCGAGAAGAGGTCGCCGAAGCCCTTGGAAAGCGCGGCGGTGAAGGTGAAGACCGACGACACGAGCGCAACGCCGAGCGCCACCGCTATTGCCGTCAGGATGAGCCGTTTCGGGTTATGCCGAACCGTCTTGAGTGCGAGTCGCAACATGGAGAATCAGTGCCCCATCCGCTTCATGCGGTCGAGGACCTTCTCGGCGGTTGGTTCGAGCATCTCGTCGACGATCTTGCCGTCCTCAAGGAACAGGATGCGGTCGGCATACGACGCGGCCGTCGGGTCGTGGGTCACCATGACGATCGTCTGGTGGAACTCCTTGACCGCGCGGCGCATGAAGCCGAGCAGTTCGGCTCCCGCCTTCGAGTCGAGGTTTCCTGACGGCTCGTCGGCGAAGATGATTTCCGGGCGCGCGACAAGGGCGCGGGCCACTGCGACGCGCTGCTGCTGTCCGCCGGAGAGCTCCGCGGGCAGGTGCTTGAGGCGGTCGCCGAGACCGAGAATCGAGATGACCTCGTCAAACCACGCCTGGTCGACCTTGGTACCCGCGATGTCCATCGGCAAGGTGATGTTCTCCTTGGCGTTGAGCGAGGGGATGAGGTTGAAGGACTGGAAAATGAAGCCAATGTGGTTGCGGCGGATGTCGGTGATCTGGGTCTCGCTGAGGCCGGTGATCGTGACATTCGAGATGGTCGACTGGCCCGCGGTGAGGTGGTCGAGGCCCGCGAGGGTGTGGAGAAGAGTGGACTTTCCGGAGCCGGAGGGGCCCATGATCGCGGTGAATTCCGCGCGATTCATGGACACGCTGATGCCGTCGAGGGCGCGCACTGCCATGTCGCCCATTCCGTAGTCCTTGTAGCCGTCTGTCATGGTTGCCGCTGCTGGAGCGGTGGCGACCTGGGTGGTGCTCATGGGGGATCCCTTTCGTGTGTTTCGATTCCCGACAACGCAAGTGTGGCCGGGCGCGCCCGGCGGAGGCATCGGCCGAATGGATGGTTCTTGCGTCTCCTTCTTGAGGACGATGCCAGGGTTATCCCCCACGCTCTTCCCCTAGAAGGGGGAACCGGGGGCATCCTTGCGGGCGATTAGCCGCGGGGTAGGACGATGCCCGAGTCGTACGCCTCGACCACGGCCTGGACCCTGTCGCGGACGCCCAGCTTGGTGAGAATGTGGCTCACATGAGTCTTGACCGTCGTGTTCGACACGAAGAGTTCAGACGCAATCTCTTGATTCGACAGCCCGCGCGCCAAGAGCTGAAGCACCTCGACCTCGCGATCGGACAAGTCACCAATCGCCTCGGGGGACGGCGTATGCGCGACGGCCTCATCCTGAAGGACGAGTTCCGAAGACCGCACGGGAGGGTTCGAGGCCTCGTCTCGCGCGCTGCGGGCGAAGTGCTCGATGACGCGCCTGGTGACCTCGGGGGCAAGCAGAGCCTCACCCGCGGCCACGATGCGGACGGCGTTGACCAGTGTGTCCCCGTCGGCGCTCTTCAGCAAAAACCCTGACGCTCCCGCGCGCAGGGCGCCGTAGAGGTACTCGTCGTCGTCAAAGGTGGTGAGGATGACCACGCGCGATAACGGTGTCGCCTTGAGCACCTCGACGGTTGCGGCAAGGCCGTCCATGCCGGGCATGCGGATGTCCATGAGGATCACGTCCGGGGAGTGCAATGCGGCGAGGGCAACGGCGTCCTCTCCGTTCGCGGCCTCGCAACACACCTCGATGTCGCCCTCGGATTCGAGGATCATCTTGAGGCCGACACGCACCATTGCCTGGTCGTCAACGAGTCCTACTCGAATCACGTGTCCACCTCCACAGGAAGTGTAGGAGCGCTGCCGCTCGGCTCGGAACGACGGACCGCCACCTGGTCGTCCGAAACGGGGAGGACCGCGTGGATGCGGAAGCCGCCGCCCTTGCGCGCGCCCGCCTCGATGCTGCCACCGAGCGATGCGACGCGCTCGCCCATGCCTGCAATCCCGTGTCCGCCTGACGTTGCGGCGACCTCCGAGATCACGCCCCTGCCGTCGTCCTCGACGGTCACTGTGACCGCATCCCTCTTGCGTCGCACTGTGACGGTGGCCGTCGCGCCTTGCCCCGCGTATTTCAGGGCGTTCGTCAGTGATTCCTGGATGATGCGATACGCGCTCAGCTCGACCCCTGCGGGGACGTGACTGGTACCGGTGATCGCCAAGCGAACGGGGAGCCCCGCGTCCTCGACTTGCCTCACGAGCGAGGGAATGGCGGCCAGCGATGGCATCGGAGCAAAGGCGTCGGTGTCGTGCGAGCCCACGAGCGCGGGCTCACGGGTCTTGCCCGTGAGCTCCGCCGCCTCGTCAGCAGCCTCGCGTTCGGAGGTGCGTAGCACCCCGATCATGCGTTGCATCTCGGCCAGACCCTTTCTGCCCGAGTCCGCAATCGTCGCGAGGGCGTCAGCGATCGCGGGGTCGGAGCCGTTGGCCCTGCGTCGCGCGCCCTCCGCTTGCAATGTCATGACCGTCATTTCGTGGGCGACGACGTCGTGAAGTTCGCGGGCAATCCTGGCCCTCTCCGCGCGGACCGCATCCACCGCTGCGATGCGTTGCGCCTGGTTGCGGCGTTCGGCACTCAGCTCAAGGTAGGTCAGGCGGTCGCGGCGCTTGCGGTCGGCGAGGCCGACGAGGATCGGCAGGGCCACGCCGAGGATCATCGTGAATACCGCGGTCCACGGCACGGCGTCTGTTGCAAACACTCCCACGATCGTCCAGGAGATGATCAGGGCGCCGACGAGCCCCCCATGTAAGTAGGCCCTGCGCCTAGGTAGGTACGCGCCCACCGTATACAAGGCGACAAGCAAGGGGAAGATTGCCGCTTCCGCCGAGTAGGAAAGCCCGGAAAGGACCGACCAGAGCAGCGCGACGGACCACAACACGACCGCAGGAGCCCGGGTGCGCCAGATCAGAGGCAGCGCAAGGCAACCGAGCAGGATGTAGCCAAAGACGTCGAAATCACGGGGGGTGACCCGTATCTGGGATTGCACGGTGAATGCGGTCACGAGCGACAGTGCGGAAAAGGCGAGGGCTATGCCTAGGTCGCCGCCTCGTCGCTTCAGGAACTCCATGCGCCCAGGCTAGACCGCGCGCCGGTCGCGCCGCATCGTCCGCGCGGATGGTGGCTATCCACAGAAGTGACGCGCACGCGTCGGCACGCCTCTCTCGGCTCGCACAATGGGCGGCGGGAGGGCCGCATGAGTCTGAAGGTGAGCATGACGATGGGGGACGGGTCAGTCGCGGCACTGACGGTGACCGCGACGGCCGATGCCACCGTCGGGGATGTCGCGGAATACCTGTTCCGCGCGGACACGACGCGGGCGGGCATCGCCCTCCCCGCCGAGGCGACGCTCCTCGTGACACCCGTCTCCCAAGGCGTTGCGCCGTCGCGTCTCGCGCCGCGCGACGCCGCACTGGCATCGGCGGGCGTCCGTTCGGGCGACCACGTGGACATCGTCGCAGGGTCCGTCCCTTTGGCCGCGGAGCGGAGCCCGACCGTGGCGGTCGTCACGGTCGTCGGCGGCCCCGAGCTGGGCAAAGTCGTCTCGTTGCGGGGAGGATCGCACGTCATCGGCCGTGATCAGGAGGCCGCCGTTTCGCTCGCCGATCCGCTCTTGTCGAGGCGCCATGCGCGACTCGTCGTCGGCGAGACCCTCGAGATCGTCGACATGGGCTCCACGAGCGGGGTGCTGCTGGACGGGGCGTTTGTCACGCGCGCGACGCTCGCGCCGGGAGACCGGATCAGAATCGGAGGCACCGAACTCACCTTCGCCAAGAAGGCCACCGTCGACCAACCGGTGCCTTCGACATCGACGGTGCCGTTCACGCGCTCGCCCCGCGTGGTGCCGCCGTTGCCTCGCAGGCAGATTGCATTGCCCGATCCACCACAGCAGCCCGCGCCGCGACCATTCCCAAGGACGGCATTGCTGGCCCCCGCAATGCTCGGCCTGACGATGTTCCTCATGACGGGCAGGGTGCTGTCGCTCCTCTTCGTCGCCATGAGCCCGCTCATGATGATTGGCGGTGTTCTCGACAATCGTCACCAGCAGCGCACGCAAGCCCGTGCGCGGGCCCAGGATTTTGAGGCCGCGTTGGAGCTCAGCGAGAGGGAACTTGAGGCGGCTCACCGTCGCGAGCGAAGGGTTCGCCTCTCGAGGTCGCCTTCGGTAGCCGACGTCGAGGAAGCGGTTGCGTTTCTCACGCCCACACTGTGGACGCACCGCGCGGAGCACGAGTCGTTTCTCAACGTCCGCCTAGGGCTTGGCACGGTGCCGAGTTCGCTCGTGCTCGAGGCGCCCCCGCTGACCAACGCGGTGGAAGGGACGTGGGAGAGGGTGGTTACGTTGAGTGATGCCTACTCGAGCATCGGTGGTGTGCCGGTGACAGCGAGTCTTCGGTCCGCGGGCGGTCTTGGCGTCGCGGGCCATGCGGATACGGCGCGCGCCATCGCTCGCGCGGTGGTGGTCCAGGTCGCGGGTTTGCACTCACCGATGGAGTGTGTGATCGCGGCGTTCGTGTCCTCGGCACGGGCGCGCGACTGGTCGTGGCTCGAGTGGTTGCCTCACACGTCGTCGCCCGCATCCCCATTTCAGGGGGACCACGTGACGGCAAATCGCGCCGCGGCGCAGCGTCTGCTCGTCGGCCTGGAGGAGGTCGTTGCTCAGCGCTCCGGCCGCGACATCGGTGGACTCGTGCCAGGGCTCCGCGGACCCGAGGCGCGCGGGGCAGGGGCGCGCGGGGCAGGGGCGCGCGGGGCAGAGGCGCGCGGACCCGTCGTGCGGGGACCGGAGGCATGCGAGCCAGACCAGGCAGCGGCGCCCACGATTCCCGCCATCGTTGTTTTCGTGGAGGACGCGGCGCCCGCAGACAGGAGTCGCCTCATACGGCTCGCGGAAAAGGGGCCAGACGTCAACGTGCACGTGGTGTGGATCGCCGACGCTGTTGCGGAACTCCCTGCCGCCTGTCGCAGCTTTGTCGATGCGTCTGCCGCCGCAGGGGTACCGGAGGGGCGCGAGGGAACCGTGGGTCATGTTCGCAGGGGAGGCTCCGACGAGCCCGTTGTATTCGAGACTCTGTCGGTCACCGACGCAATGACAGTTGCGAGGCGCATGGCCTGCATCGAGGATGTGGGCGTCGTGGTCGACGATTCTGCCGACGTCCCCACCGCGGTGAGCTACCTGGACGCCCACGGCTTCGAGTCTCTCGACTCTGGTCATCATGCCGCGCGCTGGGCTGCGGAAGACGCGGCGGAGGGAAGGCCGCTCCAACCCTTCTCCTTGCGTGCGTTGGTCGGCGGCGCTGGGGACGAGCCGTTCTACCTGGACCTCAAGACTCAAGGACCGCACGCTCTCGTCGGGGGCACCACCGGCGCTGGCAAGTCCGAGTTCTTGCAGTCGTGGGTATTGGGCATGGCCTCGGCCCACAGCCCGCAGCGGGTCACGTTCCTGTTTGTGGACTACAAGGGGGGCTCCGCCTTCGCCGATTGCGTGAGGCTGCCCCATTGCGTCGGGCTGGTCACCGACCTCACCCCGCACCTCGTGGCGCGCGCGTTGGCGTCCTTGCGCGCCGAGCTTTACCACCGTGAGCGCCTCTTGGCCGTCAAGGGAGCGAAGGACCTCGAGACCCTCGCGTCGCGCGGCGACCCAGGCACCCCTCCCAGCCTCGTCATCGTGATCGACGAGTTTGCGGCGCTGGCCCAAGAGGCGCCCGAGTTTGTGGACGGGGTGGTTGACATCGCACAGAGGGGGCGGTCGCTCGGGCTCCACCTGATCATGGCGACGCAGCGGCCTGCAGGAGTGATCAAGGACAATCTCAGGGCGAACACCAATTTAAGAGTCGCCTTGAGGATGGCCGACGAGGCCGATTCCGTCGACGTTCTCGGTTCGCCCGCGGCGGCTCACGTGGACCCGGGGCTGCCCGGTCGAGCGGTCGCGCGCACTGGACCTGGTCGCCTCGCGACGTTCCAATCCGCGTATGCGGGGTCTCATTCGACGCAGGGGGGCGCTCGGGTCCGTGTCGCCGTACGCGAACTCGCGATGGGCGCGGGCAGGCAATGGGTGGGTCGCGAAGGGCCTATTGTCCGCGTGGGAACTGCGCCGAGTGAAGACACCGATGCCTCCAGGGTGGTGGGCGCCTTGGTTCGTGCCGCGCTCGCATGCGGAACGCCACCGCCCCGCCGGCCGTGGCTTGATCAGCTCGCCGACCGTTACGACCTTCGCGGTCTGTCACGGGGGAGTACTGGCGCGGGTGACGGTGCGCGAGGTGACGGTGCGGGATGTGACGGTGCGCGAGGCGACGGTGCGCGAGGCGACGGTGCGCGAGGTGACGGCGACGCGTTCGCGTTCGGTCTCATCGACGACCCCTCGCACCAAGCGCAGTTCCGAGCGATGTACGACCCCGACAGCGACGGCAACCTCTTGGTTCTGGGGGGTGCAGGGGCAGGGAAATCGACCGCCTTGCGCACCATCGCATCGGCCGCGATTCTCGCCGCAGATGTCGGTCCAACGCATGTGTACGGCATCGACGCGGCAGGTGGTGGACTCGACATGTTGCGGGTACTTCCCGCAGTGGCCGACGTGATCGATGGTGGCGATTCAGAGCGGATCGGCAGGCTCATGACCCGCGTGGCTGGAATCGTGAGGGAGCGGTCACGCGCGTTTACCGCGGCGCGAGCGTCGAGCCTCGCCGATTTCAAGAAGCTCGCGGGGGACCGGGCCATGCCGCGCGTGATCCTGCTCGTTGACGGCTATGGGTCCTTCCAGAACGACTACATGAATGAGCCGGGCCGGCAGCAGGTATTTGCCGCCTTCAAGGAGGTGCTTGCTCAAGGACGTGCCGTGGGCGTCACCGTGGTTCTCGCCGCCGACAGGTTAGGGGCGCTCCACACGTCGATCCAGGCGCTCCTGTCGCGGACGATCGTGCTGCGCCTCAACGACGATGCTCAATACGGAATGCTCGGCCTGCGGGCCACGGGACTCACGGCCCAGTCGCCCGCGGGCAGGGGGATCGATCTCGCGACGCGCAAGGAGTTGCAAGTTGCCGTGTTGGGCAATAGTTCGCGCATCGATGAGCAGTCACGGGCCATCGAGGCGCTCGCGGCCACGACGCCGCGGGAGGGGCCCTGGGCGGCCGAGGCCATCCCCAGGATGCCACTGCTGGTCGATCCGGCGGGCCTGCCCGACGACGTCGAAGGGCTGCCGGTGTTGGGCATCGACTGCGGCACCCTTCACCCGCGAGGCTTCGACCTGGACCGTTCGATCATCATCGCTGGCCAAGCGGGCACGGGCAGGACATCGGCGTTGGCGTGGTTGGCCACTTCGATTCGCCGCTGCAAACCCGCGATAGCCATCGTGCACCTCACCCAACGCCGCACCTCCCTTGCCGAACTGCCAGCGTGGACGGCGTCCTATGGCGGGCCGGGGGCAGGGGAGGAGATGCTCGACGCGTGGGGCGCCGCGCTGGAGGGGCCCGGCGAAGGGGAGGCCCAGGTAGTGGTCTGCATCGAGAACGTCAACGACTTCGGGGCGTCGATGGCGGACGCCGCGTTCGTCCAAGCCATCAAGAAGGCGCGCCGCAATGGGCACCTCGTCGTGGCCGAGGCGGACACCCAGGGTTGGGTCAGTGGACCGCTCGTGGGTGAGCTCAAGGCCGCTCGCCGTGGTCTCTTGCTTGCCCCAGAGCCGGGCGATTGCCAGATGATCTTCGCCGTAGCGTCGGCGCGCATGGAGAGGGCCGATGCGCCTCCTGGACGAGGAGTCTGGGTCGAGGCGGGCAGGGTTTTCCCTGTGCAGGTTCCATGGGTGGATGGCGAGTTATCCACAGATCGATGAGGGGCGCGAACACGCGGACTACACGGCTGGCTAGTTTGCAGTGGTGCCGCCGCTCGGGCGGCATCCAAACGAAGGGCAGTTCATGGCAAACCTCACCGTCACATACGACGACTTGCGCGCCGCCGCCGATCAACTGGCGTCCGGTCAGGGGGACATCGACGATCGCCTTGGCAGCCTCCAGGGGTACATCGACACCCTCGTGTCGGGCGGCTATGTCACGTCGGCTTCGTCTGGTGCGTTCCACGACCAGTACCTGGCATTCACCACATCGGCCAGGCAAACCGTCTCGGCGCTCGAGGGGCTCGGGCAGTTTTTGCGCTCGGCGGCGGACTCCCTACAACAGACCGACGAGGCTCTTGCTAGCTCGATTCGCGGTCAGTAGGGACGCGACCCGTCACGGGCGGGTGCGGCCGCGCGAGCATCCGTGCCCCGGGGCCGTGCCCACCGGGGGGCGGTCAGTGCCGCCTAATTGTCGTCGTGCCGCATCCAGCGGAACGTCCGCACCGAGACCGCCAGGCCGATCACCAGCCAGACGGCCATCACGATCGCGGTCGCAGGGTGCTCCCACGTGCCGTTCGCCTCGGCTGTGGCGAAGTAGTCAGGCAAGAAGACGGACCGCATTCCTTGTGCGAGCCACTTGAGAGGGAAAACCTCCGCAAAGCTCTGGAGGAACGACGGCAATTGGGTGAACACGAAGAACACGCCCGAGGTGAACTGCAGCACGAGAACGATGGGCGTGAGGATCGCGGATGCGGCCTTGCCGTTGCGAAGCAGCGAAGACATCGCGATGCCAAGCGTCGTCGAGGCGCCGGTTCCGAGCAGGAAGACCCATGTGAAGGTGAGCCACTTGGACGCCTCGGTGGGCAGGCTGACTCCGTACAGCGCGACGCCAAGCGCGATCAGGATCGCGATCTGAATGATTGACACAATCAACATCTGGAGGATCTTCGCGGCAAAGAACGATGTCGCGGGCAACGGCGTCGCGTAGATCCGCTTGAGCACGTCTTCCTGCCTGTCGATCGAGATCGAAATGGCGAGTGACTGGAAGCCGGTGTTGATGATGCCCGAGGCGATCATGCCCGCAAGAAAGTACTGCGGGAAGGTCACATCGGTGCCGCTCAGCTGCTGGCCGCTGAAGACCGAGCCGAAGAGCACCAAAAAGATCATGGGGAACGCGAAGATGAAGATCATCTGTTCGCGACTGCGCACAAACTCCTTGAGATCAACGACAAAGCGGCTGCGGGTCATGTCGAGCCATGACGGTCGAGCGGGGGCGGTCGCGGCGCTCACGATTCTGACTCCGAGTTGACGGGTTCAACCAAAGCGTGACCGCCATGGCCAATGAGCGACAGGTAGACGTCCTCCAGAGAAGGTCGCACGACGTTCAGACCTGGTACCTCGCCCGAATGCTCGGCCAAGAGATCCCGCAACACGGCGCTTGGGGTGTCCGTCTCGACGGTGCGGGGGCCGTCGGCACCGTCCCAGCTCACTCGTGCGTGCGCGGCAAGGGCGCGCAGGCCCTCAGGGGTATCAAGCGCGACCAGGGTGCCATCCGCGATGATCGCGATGCGGTCGGCCAGGTAGTCCGCCTCGTCCAAATAGTGCGTGGTCAGCAGGATGGTAGCGCCGTCCCCGCGCAGTGACTCGATGAGTCGCCAGAACTGCCGCCTTGCCTCGGGATCAAACCCGGTGGTGGGCTCATCCAGGAACAGCAGCTCGGGGCTACCGATGACCGCGAGCGCTACATCGAGCCGACGCCGCTGCCCGCCGGACAGCGTCTGTGGCTTGGAGTTGGCCTTGTCCGTGAGGCCGACAGCCTCGAGCGTCTCATCGACGTCCCGCGGGTTCGGGTATTGGGAGGCGGCGTGGACAAGTGCCTCTCGCGCGCTCAACAGGGAGCGCATCGAGGTGGCCTGCAGCATGACGCCCACGCGCTCCCGCCAATGGCTGCCCGCATGCTGGGGATCGACGCCCAGCACGCTCACGTCGCCCGCGGTGCGCTTGCGGAATCCCTCCAGGATCTCGACCGTGGTCGACTTGCCCGCACCGTTTGGTCCCAGTAGGGCGAACACTTCGCCGGTGAAGATCTCAAGGTCGAGGCCGTCGACGGCGTGCTTGTCGCCGTAGTGCTTGGTAAGTCCTGAAACAGTGATGGCCGATGGGGTCATGGGTGCGAGCGTATAGGCACCACGCCGGACGCGCGCGTCGTCCGGACGGACGATCTTGCGACCCCGTCGACCCTACGTCGCCTCGGCCAGCAGACGTTGGATCCGTGCGACGCCCTCCACGAGGTCGTCGTCGCCAAGCGCGTAGCTGAGGCGCAAGAAGCCGCTTGGGCCAAATGCCTCGCCTGGCACCACCGCGACCTCGACCTCCTCGAGAATCACGGCGGCGAGGTCGGCGCTCGATCCGATGGCCTTGCCGCGGATCGTCTTGCCGATGAGGCCCTCGACTGAGGGGTAGGCGTAGAACGCGCCCGTCGGTGTGGGGCAGACGACGCCGTCAATCTCGCGGAGCATCTCGACCATGGTGGTGCGCCTGCGGTCGAACGCCTTACGCATGAGGTGCACGTCTTCAAGCCCGCCCTCGAGAGCCGCAATGGCGGCTCGCTGCGACACGTTGGCGACGTTGGACGTCAGGTGCGACTGGAAGTTGGATGCGGCCTTGATCACGTCGGCGGGTGCGATCATCCATCCCACACGCCAACCGGTCATCGCGTAGGTCTTGGCGACGCCGTTAAGCACGATGGTCTGGTCCGCAAGCTCGGGCACCGCGCGCAACATCGGCGTGAACTCAGCGTCGTCGTAGGTGAGGTGTTCGTAGATTTCGTCGGTGATGACCCAGATGCCGTGCTCGAGGGACCACTCGCCGATCGCCTTGGTTTGCTCGGGGGAGTAGACCGCGCCGGTCGGGTTCGAGGGCGAGCAGAAGAGGAGCGCCTTCGTCGCGTCGGTGCGCGCGGCCTCGAGTTGGTCCACCGTCACCAGGTATCCCTGGTCGACGCCCGCGAAGACCTCGACGGCTGTGCCTCCCGCAAGAGTGATCGCCTCGGGGTAGGTGGTCCAGTACGGAGCGGGAAGCAGGACCTCGTCACCAGGATCGACGATCGCGGCGAAGGCCTGGAAGACGGCTTGCTTCCCGCCGTTTGTCACGATGATCGAGGCGGGGTCGATCTCGTAGCCGGAGTCCCGCAGAGTCTTGGCCGCGATGGCTTGTTTCAGTTCGGGAAGCCCGGCGGCGGGGGTATAGCGGTGGTTCTTCGGGTCGCGGGCCGCCTCGACCGCCGCCTCGACGATTGCGTCTGGAGTGGGGAAGTCGGGCTCGCCCGCGCCGAAGCCGATGACGGGCCTGCCTGCGGCCTTGAGCGCCTTCGCTTTCGAGTCGACGGCGAGGGTCGCGGATGGCGCAATGGCGGCGAGGCGGGCGGAGACGCGGCGAGAGGGAGCGGTCATGCGACCATTGTTCCACCGCGAGGGCTTCGCCCCGTCCCTTCGGTTCGCGTTCGGGCGGGCAACCGCGTAACATGTCACTTCGGCGATTGACAACAGCCATGATGACGCGTGCCCAAATTCGGATCGTCGGGAGCGCGTCAGCGGGCGACATGCTCGGTCCGTCGAACCTGCGGGGTGGCAACCACCTCGGAGGGCAGTGGCGCAATTGGTAGCGCATCGGTCTCCAAAACCGACGGTTGTGGGTTCGAGTCCCGCCTGCCCTGCGCAAGACAGACGCACGTACATCCCCATAATCAAAGGACATCCCGGTGAGCGAATCAGCTGTGACGGACGCAGGAGAGAGGGACCCGCGACACGAGTCGCGCGAAGGTCTCAGCATCTTCGCGCGGATCGCGCTGTTTTGGCACCAGGTGATCTCGGAGCTCAAGCGCGTGGTGGCCCCCACCCGGGATGAACTCATCAACTACATCTGGGTCGTCCTCGGCTTCGTGGGCGTCATGATGGCGCTGACCTTTTTCATGGACCTCGGATTTACCTCGCTGACCAGCTGGGTCTTCGGCAAGTAGCGGGACGAAAGGACTGATGTGACGAAAGAAGACCAGAACGTCGTGGACGCGATCGACGAGGATGTTGCCGAAGAGGTAACGACCGTTGTCGACGCCGACGCCGACGCCGACGAGACCGATGACGTCGTTGTTCCGGTCGACGAGGCGAGCTTCGGCGACGCGCCCGTAGACGCGGTCATCGAGAGCGACGACGACACCGTGCCCTCGGAGCCCACCGCGGCGGCCGACGAGACGTTGACCACCGACGACACCGAGACGGAGATTGCCGTCGACGACGTGGCTGTAGCCGTTGAAGAAGACGCCGATGCAGAGGACGAGCCGGTCGACCCGATGGTCGAGTTCCGCGCGTCGCTCCTCATGCAGGACGGCGATTGGTATGTCATCCACTCGTACTCCGGCCACGAGAAGCGCGTGAAGCAGGCCATCGAGCACCGCGTCGTAAGCCTCAACATGGAGGACTTCATCTACCAGGTCGAGGTGACCATGGAGGATGTCGTCGAGTACAAGAACGGTCAGAAGAAGACCGTGAACCGCGTGCGGATGCCCGGTTACGTCTTGGTGCGCATGGAGCTCACGGACGAGTCGTGGGGCGCAGTGCGCAACACGCCAGGCGTCACTGGTTTCGTTGGCCACGCGCACCAGCCTGTGCCGCTCACGGCCGAAGAGGTCTACAGCATGCTGGCTCCGGCTCCTCCCGCGGGCGCGTCCGGCGATGAGAAGACCACTGCGAACGGCATTCCGATCGAAATCGACTTCCATGTGGGAGAGGCGATCACCGTCATCGACGGTCCATTCGCCACGCTGCCTGGAAGCATCTCCGAGATCAATGTGGAGGGCCAGAAGCTCCACGTTCTCGTTTCAATCTTCGGCCGGGAGACTCCGGTCGAGCTGTCATTTGCGCAAGTGCAGAAGCTCACGTAAGCGGACGCACCTACGCGAATGACACCAAGCGGTGACGCAAGTCGCCATCACTGACACAGAAGGACCCGAAACACACATGGCACCCCCGAAGAAGAAGGTTGCCGGCCTGATCAAGCTTCAGATCAAGGCCGGTCTCGCAAACCCGGCTCCGCCGGTTGGCCCCGCATTGGGTCAGCACGGTGTGAACATCATGGAGTTCTGCAAGGCCTACAACGCGGCCACCGAGTCGCAAAAGGGCAGCATCGTTCCCGTGGAAATCACGGTGTACGAGGACCGCAGCTTCACGTTCATCACCAAGACCCCTCCGGCATCGGAGCTCATCAAGCAGGCCGCAGGCGTGGCCAAGGGCTCAGGCGTTCCTCACACTGACAAGGTCGGCTCGCTGACTGACGCACAGGTACGTGAGATCGCCACGATCAAGATGGAAGACCTCAACGCCAACGACATCGACGCCGCTGCGAAGATCATCGCTGGTACTGCCCGCTCGATGGGTATCACGGTCAAGTAAGACCGTCTCCACAAGACTCACTCCAGTGGGAGGGCCAGCGCGGCCCGGCACCACGACTGCAGAGAAAGAAGCAGACATGAAGCGCTCCAAGGCGTATCGCGATTCGGCAATGCTGATCGACGCGAACCAGTTCTACACCCCGCTCGAGGCGTTGCGCCTCGCGCAGAAGACCTCCTCCAAGAAGGCCGACTCGACCATCGATGTCGTCTTCAAGTTGGGTGTCGACCCCCGTCACGCTGACCAGATGGTCCGCTCCACCGTCATCCTGCCAAACGGCACCGGCAAGACCGCCAGGGTCCTGGTCTTCGCCAACGCCGAAAAGGCAGAGGCGGCGCTTGCCGCAGGCGCCGACATCGTCGGTGGCGACGAACTCATCGAAGAGGTGGCCAACGGCCGCCAGGACTTTGACGCCGTGGTTGCGACGCCGGACCTCATGGGCAAGGTTGGCCGCCTCGGCCGCGTGCTCGGCCCGCGTGGCCTCATGCCAAACCCCAAGACGGGCACCGTGACGATGGATGTCACCAAGGCCGTCACGGACATCAAGGGCGGAAAGATCGAGTTCCGCGTCGACAAGCACGGCAACCTGCACTCGCTGCTGGGCAAGGCATCGTTCGGCGACGTCAAGCTCATGGAAAACTTCCAGGCCCTGCTCGACGAGGTCCTTCGCTCCAAGCCCGCGGCCTCGAAGGGTCGTTATATCCTGAAGGCGTCGATCTCTTCGACTCAGGGTCCCGGCATTCCGATCGACGCGCTGGCGAAGGCCGACGTCTAGGTCACCCGTTTTTGGTCGAAGGCCCTGTTCCTCTTCGAGGGGCAGGGCCTTTGCCGTGTGCGGAGCCCGCTTTGCGTCATCGACGCCCGTACCGCACAAAGGCGCCCCGGACGCGGCGATCGTGACTTTGGTCCCGCGCGAGCGTCGCACTTCGGCAATATTGTCCGAAATGTGCCCCACGGGGGGGGCCACGAGGCCTTGAGAGGTCGCGGAGTTTGGTCGTGGGAGTGTGGTTTCGATGGGCGAGTCCAAAACTTTACGAGTTGCCGCGTTGTCATGCGCATATGCGTTGACGCTGTCGCTATCGATGAGCGGTGTCGCGCTGGCGGGCACTGATTCGCAACAGAAGCCAGAAGTGGTTCGCGCGGAGAAGGTCATCAAATGTGTGGTGATCGAAAAGAAGAACTTCTGCACCGAGTTGGGTTTTGTGGACCGCGTGCCCGGTTCCGGCTCCTGGAAGACATACCTTTCGTCCGCGCTTGCCCAGGCCTCGTCCGATACCGGCGATATGGCCTTATCGCAGTTGGTGACGCGGCTCGAGGCGCTTCCGCCTGCGGAACTTGCTGCCAGGCAGAAGGAACAAATCGCCGAGGCGAAGCTTGGTGTCGGTAAGGTCCTTCTCGGCGACTATCTCATGAACGGCGAGCCGATTCCGGACGGCTTCTTCGCCGCACATCAGGGACTGAGAATTGACGAGTCGTCGGTTAAGGCCAGCAACTTGAGGTTAGCGGCCACCGGCCATGGAAGCTTGGAGGTGTCAGGGGGGACGGCTACGCCTGGCCAGTTGGGCACCGGTCGAATGGTCGTTACAGGGATTCCGAACTTTCGCACGATCATGGCGGGCTACTCCGTGACGCAGGACAAGAACTACTACTGTGGACCCGCCACGATGGCGGCAATTGATTGGGCAGACGACGGCACACTTGATTCCCAGGCCGGCTACTGGGCCACTGATGCCAAACTCAAGACCACGAGCCAGGGTGCAACCGCAATAGCCGACATGGTTCGCCTCATCAACTCTGATACTGATTGGGACGTGAAGGCCGGCACATACGTCGTCGAGAGCGTGAGTAGCAAGAACCTGGCATGGTTCAGAAACATTCACACGACGAATATTGGGGTCCAGGCGGCTCCAGTGCTTGAGCACCCCAAACTTGTCAGGGGCGACGGAACGAGTTACTTCACGCATATTCGCTGGGATCACGGTGGACATTACCAAACAGGGCGTGGCTATGACCTCGGCGCCGATGTTGTGTACTTCCTTGAACCATACAATGAGGCAACGTGGCTCACGGGAGGCTACGCCTCGGGGGGCTACCAGTCCGTCAGCTTCACGCGCATGTGGAACGCCACCCGCGCCAACTCGTTGCAGAACGTGGGCTGGTGAACGGGGCCGCCACATGGCTGGGTGCGCCAATGCGATCGTCTCGCCGGGGCGGGTCGTGCATGGCGATTCTCGCGTCGGCCGTCGTACTCGCCTCGTGTACCGCAGCTCCTGACCCGCACGCAGGCTCGAGTGTGAACGGCGTGTCGGAGTCGGGGCCGTCGAGCGTGGACCCATCGATTTCGGCCGGGGGCGGAGGGCTCCTATATTGGGAGGTCGTGGCTGGCCCAGCGGAGCTCCTTGAGTCAACGTCCTACGTCAGTGGGGACGCGGTCCTCTTCGTTGCGCGCGGGCCCACCGCCGATGGTTGGGTCTCCGAAATCCGCGTAGCTCGTCGCGATGGCACCTCGGACAGTATGGTGCTAGACCCGGATGCCGCCATTCTCGAAGCATCTCTCATCGATGGTGATGCGGTGTTGGCGGTCCGTACTTCCGACTGGAGCCGGGTTGACGTGACCCGTTTGGTTCACGGTTACGGTCCGCAGCTCCTGATCTCGTTGCCCTTGCTCGACGCCGGACAACCGGAGATTGCGCTTGCGGGCCATTCTCTTCTCATGATGGGCAGCCCGGCCGAAAGTGCCTGCCTTCGATCACTCGATTTGGCCCATCCGGAAAGGGGTTTCTCCGACGTGGCGTGTGGCGAAGAGGGGAAGATCTGGTGGTGGCTGACGGTGGCGCCCGATGGGGCGGTGTCCTGGCTGGAGTCGGACTCTTTTGAGGCCGAATGTGCACGCCTGCTTCGACTTGAGCTAGGGAGTCTCGAGCCAAGTCCCGCGGTCGAAGGACAGTGTGTGTCGCGCGGAGCCGCCTCCGCTACGAGCGCGGTATGGAATACGAGTCCCGACGTCGATCCGCTGCTGGGGACAAATTGGTTTGATGTGCCGCTCCTCGTCGAGAGCGGCGGTGTTCAGGTGGAACTTGGATCCTCCGTTTCGGGTTCGGCGCTCTTTTGCGGCGACTACCTCTATTGGCTGAAGGACATGGAGGGGCTCGACAAGCCCACGGCGGAGGTACGCAGGTGGCGTCCTGGCGGAGAGATCGAGGCGGTTTACCGGTCGCCTCGTGGAGACGACGGCTACGACAAGTTCGCGACCTCCGGTGCGGTGTGCACAGATGGATTTGTCTTCTTTCAACGTGCGAGCGGGGACACGGGCGCGCCAGACGAGCTGTTGGTGAGCCCGTCGCTCGGCTGGACCTTTTCCGTCGAGTAGTAGCCCTCCAGGTTGGGGCCGGGCCCTTGTCTTCGCGCAGCAACCGCTCGTCTTGCCTCATGTCAAATTGTCCGGGAAGGTTTGATGCGTGCCTCACATAAAATGTCCGCGTCAGGCGGCGGGGCGGGTGGTGAGTGTTCGGGCTGATGCGAGTTCGATGAGTTGATGTTGGATCTGATTGATCCGGCGGCTGATCTTCGCGGGGTTGAGGGTTGCATGCTCACGGTCAAGGCGTGCCCGGGTCGGGGCGTCGAGGGCTCCTGCGTCTAGGAGCCGCTGGTAAGGGGTGCGTGGCGTGTCGTAGACACGCTTCTTGTGGCCGGCTGTGGTGGTGGTCCAAGCGACGGCTTTCACGCAGGGCAGGAGGTGGTTTTTTCGGGCCATCACGAGAGCCCACAACTCGTTCAGGAGCACCATCTCGGTCTCAGTTTCGTAGCGGTAACGGAACGCGTGTTTACGGACCCAGTCACCGTTGCGCTGCTCGACGTGGGCGTTGTCGTTGTGCTTGTAGGGCCGGGCACGGGTCAGGGGTATCCCGTGCCGGTCGGCCCATGCGATGACCCCCCAGTTCATGAACTCGGATCCGTTGTCGAAGTCCATCCCTACGATGGGTACGGGTGCGTGGCCCCGTATCCATTCCAGGGCCCCGTGGACGTGGACGTGGGCGTGGGCGTTGTTACGGATCGCTGTCAGCATCGTCCATCCGGTGACGGGGTCGGTGGCGGTCATGGTGCGTAGGAACTCACCCTTGAGGGTGTGCCCGCAGTGTGCGACGGTATCCAACTCCAGGAACCCTGGACTGGTCAAAGGGGTGTCCATGCTGGTGCGTGTCGGGATCGAGGACCGCAGAATCAGTGACGGCCTCGTGCCCGACAGTGCCAGCGGGTATGTGGCGTCCCTATGCGGTTTCAGATACCGGTCGATCGTGGCAGCACTCATGACACGCAGTTCGTCCAACACGGTGTCCGTGACCCGTGGAGCGACCTTGCCCAGTTCACGGAACCTCACCAGTCGTTCCACAGTGTCGTCCATCACGGCTGCAAAGTACTTCCCCGACGGCTGACCGGACAGCCGCCACACCTCCTGCAACACCACGAGCGCGTCGTAGGAGAACTTCCGTGGCCGCGGTTTGCGTTGCTGATCACGGGCCGCGCCCTTACGCCCGCTGGCCGTCCGAATCGCACGGCGAGCATGATCCCGAGTCCACCCCGTTGATACGACCAGTGCGTCGAGAATCACACCCTTGTCCACCTTGCCAGCGATCGCATACTCGCGGGCAAACTTCTTCGTCAGATCACGGCGCGTGGCCATCGATAGCTCCCAGTCCATACAGCCAGGAAACCCGATTCACCACGCGGACATTTTTATATGAGGCACACGCAGCCCTTCCCGGACCTTTTACGTGAGTCTCGTCGCCGCTTTGCGTTGCTGGCCCCCATCGCGTATGCTCGTGGAGCCCAAGACCGCCGGTCGTCGGCCCCAGGTAACTGGGATTGACGGAAGTTCCGCAACAACGGAGACCAGCGTAGGTGATGTTGACAGCGCCTCGTGCGCGCCAACCTTGGGCGGCTACGGCCGCCCTTTGTGTTGGTGGACCCGAGCCGCTAGCCAGCCCCGCC